>DBQC01000015.1:0-34901 GCA_002305075.1 Ruminococcaceae bacterium UBA1404
ACTGAGCCAGGAGGATGACCGGGAAGGCGAAAGCAACAGCATCCAGAATCAGCGGTTGATTCTCACCAAGTACGCAGAGGAAAAGGGCTTCGAGAATATTCGTTTTCTGTTCGATGACGGTTTCAGCGGAACAAACTTTAATCGTCCTTCGTGGAATGAGATTATAGGGCTGATTGAAAGCGGACAGGTGGAAACCCTGATTGTCAAAGACATGAGCCGTCTCGGCAGGGATTATCTGCAAACAGGCTTTCTCATGGAGCACACCTTTCCCAACCACAATGTCCGTTTCATTGCGATCAATGATGCGGTGGACACGCTCTATGGGGACAACGATTTTGCTCCGTTCCGGAACTTATTCAATGATTTTTACGCAAAAGACTGCAGTAAAAAGATTCGGTCGGTGAAGAGAGCACAGGCTGAGCGCGGAGAACGGGTTGGAACAAGGCCGCCCTATGGGTACAAAAAAGACGAGAGCAATCCCAAAAAGATTGTTCCCGATCCAGAAGCCGCCGAGGTGGTTAGGCACATTTTCAAGCTGTGCGCCGAGGGTAGAGGCCCCAAGCAAATCGCAAGGCAGCTCACCGAAGAGCAGGTGGCAAATCCGAGCAACTACTATTTTAATCAAACCGGAGTGGCATTGACGAACTTGGACACCACCAGACCTTACCGGTGGAGAAGTAACTCCATTGTCAGTATTTTGAATGATGAAACTTATCTGGGGCACACGGTCAGCATGAAGCACACCACCGTATCTTACAAAAACAAAAAGCAGATTATCCGCCCGGAATCGGAATGGCTGAGGTTTGAAAACACGCATGAAGCAATTATTACTCAGGATATTTGGGACATTGCTCATGAAGTGCGAATGCACAAAAAGCGTCCGAGAAAAAACATGGAGAACCCCAACCCTTATTCGGGACTGGTCTTCTGCGCCGATTGTGGAAAGCCTTTAATTCTGCACCGTGCCCACACCATGGACGAGAGCAAAAACAACTTCGCTTGCTCCACCTACAAGCAGTATGGCAAGGAAACCTGCTCCGTCCATTACATCCGGGAAAGCCAGCTCGCGGCGGTGATTTTGGACGACCTAAAGCGCGTCACCCATTTTGCAAGGCAGGATGAAGCATTGTTTGCAGAGTACATCAACCGTAAAAACACGGCCGATACGAGGAAAGAAATTACCGTGCTGCAAAAAGAGCTGGAGGATATGCGAAAAAGGGATTTAGAGCTTACCGCACTATTTAAAAGGCTCTATGAGGACAATGTGCTGGGGCGTATACCCGATGAACATTACCGAACCCTGTCCGATGAGTACACCGTAGAGCAAAAAGCCTTACGGGAACGTATGCCAAAGGCCGAAGTGAGAGTGGATAAGCTCAAAAATTCCCTTACCAATGTAGACAGGTTTATTGAAAAGGCAAAGAAGTATACCGACCTTACCGAGCTGACACCGGAACTGCTCCGCATGTTCATTGCCAAAGTTGTAGTGAGCGAAAAGGCTGAGAAATACTCCCGTACCGCTCCTCAGGATATTTGGATTCACTACCGTGGCATTGGGATGCTGAACGATGTCAAAGAGGAATTTGATATTCCATCCATGGAAGAATTCTACGGAATGGATGATGAAATGATGTTTGATGATGAGCTGCAAGCCGCAATTTAAGGCATAGCAAAAGGCGGACAGCCGAAACTGTCCGCCTTATACCTCGCATTTTTAGGCGGTTCACAAAGTATCCTTATGAACACCCGCCAAAAGGCGGGGGGTTTTTATTGGAAAAGTATCAGCGCGGCGGGCGTAAAGCACACGGCTGCCTCAAAGCCCAAGAGGCAGCATATTATTTGCTTTATGCCGGGCTGTCCGCCCGATCGGGGAACCCCCGGCGAGGGTTCCCCACGCCCAAACAGTTCACTGGACTGTTTGGGCTCCCCTCCTGCGCTTTCTAACGCTTAAGACCTTAGGGGCGAGGTCGGGCCCAATGGCCCTCCCTGCGCATTTTGCTGTGCAAAATGCGTCCGCTGCGGCGGGGCTATCCGTTCGCTGCGCTCACTCGACGCGAAGATGGGAGCACTCCGCCCTTACACATCTACCCCGTATTGCATCTTTAGGTTGGTTGGCAATCACCCGGGATTGTCAAGGGGCAATGTTCCTTGACCGGGGTTTTAGGAGCGAGGTCGGCCAACGGGCCGAACCCTACCCCCCTAAGTAGGCCTTTTTCACGGCGTCGCTGTTTAGCAGCGCCTGGGCTGTGTCGGCCAGCACAACCCGGCCGGTCTCCAGCACATAGCCCCGATGCGCCACCGACAGCGCCATGCGGGCGTTTTGCTCCACCAGCAAAATGGTGGTGCCTGCGGCGTTGAGCTCGGTGATGATGTCGAATATCTGTTCGATTAAGATGGGCGCCAGCCCCATGGAAGGCTCGTCGAGCATCATAAGCTTAGGGCGGCTCATCAGCGCACGGCCGATGGCCAGCATCTGCTGCTCTCCCCCCGACAGGGTGCCCGCCACCTGACGCTGCCGCTCCCGCAGCCGGGGAAAGCGCTCGAACACCTGTTCGATGTCGGCCTCCATGTCACCTGCGCCGGTGTAGGCGCCCATCTGCAAATTCTCCAGTACGCTCATCTGCAAAAAGATGCGCCGCCCCTCGGGCACATGAGAGAGACCCCGCTCCACAATGCGGTGGGGCTCCATGCGGCTGATGTCCTGCCCCATAAAGGTTATGCTGCTGCCGTTTCGGCCCCGCAGCAGGCCCGATATGGTTTTGAGCACGGTGCTCTTGCCGGCGCCGTTGGCCCCAATTAGCGTGACCACCTCGCCCTGTTTTACCTCAAAGCTTATCGACTTGAGCGCCTGAATCTGGCCGTAAAAGACGCTTAAATCCTCTACCTTTAGCATTATTCTCGCACCCCCTTGCCCAAATAGGCCTCGATAACCTCGGGATTTTGGCGGATTTCCTCGGGGGTGCCCTTGGCGATAATCTTGCCGTAGTTGAGCACCGCAATACCCTCGCACACGCCCATCACAAGGCTCATGTCGTGCTCAATCAGCACAATGGCGATGTTAAAGGTGTTGCGTATGTGTAAGATGTTCTCCATCAGCTCGCCGGTCTCGGAGGGGTTCATGCCGGCGGCCGGCTCGTCGAGCAGCAGCACGCTGGGGTTGGTGGCCAGCGCCCTTACAATCTCGAGCCGCCGCTGAGCCCCATAGGACAGGCTGCCCGCCGGCTTATAGGCCAGCGACTCCATGTCGAAGATGCTCAGCAGCTCCAGCGCCCGCTGGTCGGCCACCTTTTCGCGCTTAAAGTAGCCGGGCAGCCGCAGCAGCGCCTCGGGCATCTGGTAGCGGGTTTCGTGGTGCAGGCCGATTTTAACATTGTCTATCACCGAAATATCCTTAAACAAACGAATGTTCTGAAAGGTGCGGGCCACCCCTAAGCGGCTCACCTGATGGGTGCTCATACCCTTGGTGTCCACCCCGTCGAGGATGATGCTGCCCCGGGTGGGCTGATAGACATTGGTAATCAGGTTAAATACCGTGGTTTTGCCGGCGCCGTTGGGCCCAATCAGGCCGGTAATTTCGCTGCGGCCTACAATGAGGTTAAAGTCGGTAAGCGCCCGCAGACCCCCAAAGTCTATACCCAAATAGCGAATGTCCAAAATGGGCGGTTTATCCAGGTCTCGGGCGGTGAGATAGCCGCCGCTGGGCAGGGGATACAGCTTGGTATCGTCAAACATGGCTCTTATCCCCCTTTGGCGCAAAAATTTTGCTTAGTCTGAATTCATAGCGGCCCATGAGGCCGGTGGGACGGAAAATCATCACCACAATAAGCAGCAGCGAGTAGATGACCATGCGGTAGTCGAGGAAGGCTCTGAGCATCTCGGGCAGCAGCCGCAGCGTGGCGGCCGAAATCACCGAACCGGTGATGGAACCCATGCCACCCAACACCACCATGACCAAAATCTCGATAGAGGTGTCAAATCCGAAGGTGGTGGGATAAAGCACCCCGATATAGTGGGCATACAGCCCGCCGGCCAGCCCGGCAAAAAAGGCCGCAATGCTAAAGGTCATGGTTTTATAAAAGGTGGTGTGAATGCCGCAGCTCTCGGCGGCGATTTCGTTTTCCCGAATGGAGATGATGGCCCTGCCAAAACGGGAGTTTATCAGTGTGCGGATGAAAAAAAGCGTCAGCACAAGGCAGATGTACACGGTGGTCAGGTCGGTCTGCTTGGGGATGCCCTTAAAGCCTCTGGCCCCGCCGGTAAAGTTCAGGTTGAGCAAAATGCCCTTGATAATCTCGCCAAAGCCCAGCGTGATAATGGCCAGATAGTCCCCCGACAGGCGCAGCGCCGGCAGCCCCACCACCACGCCGAAGGCGGCTGCCATCAAAGCGCCCAACAGCAGCGCTATCCAAAAGCCCAGCGCCCCCTCAAAGGGCAGATAGCGGGTGGCCAAGGCCGAGGTATAGGCCCCCACCGCCATAAACCCGGCGTGACCCAGCGGCAGCTGACCCAAAAAGCCGCAGGTTAGGTTGAGGCTGACGGCCAGCATGATATAAAACCCCACGGGAATCAGCATATCGGCATGATACTTGCCGATAACGCCGGCCCGTATAAGCCCGGTTAGCACAAAGTAGAATCCCACGGTGAGCAAAGCGGCGAGCAGGTAATAAAAGGCGGTTCTTTTGGTATTCATCTAAAAAGCCACCTCCTAAACCTTTTCGGGCCGGTGCACGCCCATAAGTCCGGCTGGCCGCACAATAAGCACCACGATGAGAATGAGAAAGACCAGCGCATCGGCCAGACCCGAGTGGATATAGCCCTTGGTAAGGCTTTCGGCAATGCCGATGACAAAGCCCCCCACCATGGCCCCGGGGATGGAGCCAATGCCACCCAGCACGGCCGCCACAAAGGCCTTAAGTCCGAGCAGGCTGCCCATGGTGGGGCTGACCTGCGGGTAGGAGCAGCAGTAGAGCACAGCCGCCACGGCCGCCAGCCCCGAACCGATGGCAAAGGTAAACGAGATGGTGTGGTTGACATTGATGCCCATAAGCTGGGCTGCCTCGGTGTCCTCCGACACGGCGCGCATGGCCTTGCCCATTTTGGTGCGGCTGACCAGCAAATTCAGGCAGAGCATCATCACCACCGCCACGGCAATGGTCACCAGCGTGGTATAGCTGAGCGTCCAAGGCCCTACCGAGAGCTTGCCGGGAATCAGCGCCGGTAGGCTCTGGGGCGTGGCGGTAAAGATCATGCGGGCAAGGTTTTGCAAAAGAAAGCTCACGCCGATGGCTGTAATCAGCAGCGATATGCGGGCCGAGCCCCGAAGGGGCTTATAGGCTATTTTTTCTATGAGCATACCGAGCAGCGGGCAGATGACGATGCTCAGTAGAATAGCCGCCCAGGTGGGAAGCCCCATCCGAACAGCTCCGTACCATACCGCATAGGAGGCTACCATAATAATATCTCCATGGGCGAAATTGATGAGCTTGATAATACCGTAGACCATGCTGTATCCCAGCGCCACAAGGGCATAAATACTGCCCACATGCACGCCGTTTATGAGCTGGCTGATGAAAATCATCGTTCGGCCTCCCTCCTTGGGGGAACTGCCCCCTCGTCCTGTTTATTCCCAACCAAACCCCGGGGCTGGATATCCGACCCCGAGGTTTGGTGCAGATAAATAGTGTTTAGTAGTTGCGATCGAGCTTATAAGCGCCATCCTTAATGGTGATGATGGAGCAGGTTTTGATGGGGTTGTTTTTCTCGTTAAAGGTGATATGTCCGGTGACGCACTCCAGGTCGGTCTCCTTCATGGCGGCAATCACAGCCGCACTCTCGGTGGTGCCGGCGCGCTCCATGGCATCGAACAGAACCCGGGCAGCGTCGTAGGCGGTGGCAGAAAAGCTCATGGGCTCCTCATTGTGGCGGGCCATAAAGGTCTCCACAAAGGCCGCAGCCATGGGATCCTCGGCCGAGTAGTGGTTGGAGAAATAGCAGTCGAACAGGTTGTCGGCGTTGGCCGTCACATTGAGCAGGCCGTCCCAACCGTCGCAGCCCAACAGGGTGGACTGGTTGCCCATGCCTCTGAGCTGCTGAATGACCAGATCCACGGCGTTGTAGTAGTCGGGAATCAGCACCACATCGGGGTTTTTGGCGTTGATGTTGGTCAGCTGGGCCCTAAAGTCCACATCGCCCTCGGCATAGGCCTCTACGGCTACCATCTCGACGCCCATGTCGGAGCAGGTTTGGCTAAAGCTTTCCATCAGCCCCACGCTGTAGTCGCTGCTGTTGTTGTAGATGACAGCGGCGGTTTTGGCCTTTAGCACCTCGGCGGCGTAGCGGCCCATGGTCTCGCCCTGGAAGGGGTCGAGGAAGCAGGAACGGAACATATTGTCGCCATAGGCGGTCACCTCGTCGGCGGTGGCGCTGGCGGTGATCATGGGAATGGGGTTATCCATATTGGCCGACTCCTGAGCCACCGCAATGGTGGGACCCGAGGTGACCGCGCCCACAATGGCCACAACCTCATCCTGACTTACAAGGCGGTTAAAGGCGGTAAGCGCCTCTACGGCGTCGCCCTTATCGTCGTAGGCCACCACTTCCACCTGGCGACCCATCACGCCGCCATTGGCGTTGATTTCGTCTACATAGAGCATCATACCGTTTTGCACGGCAATGCCGTACTGGGCAGCACCGCCGGTCAGCGGGCCAAGGTAGCCGATTTTGATGGGCCCGGTGTCTTGGGTGTCACCGGGCTCGGATGTGCCGGATGAGGGCGCCGGCGTGGAGCCGCAGCCGGCCAGCAGACTCAGACAGAGGGCCGCCGCCATAAGCAGGGCAAGTTTGCGCATGAATTTCATTGTGATTTCCTCCCAAAATAATTAATATAACCAAAGTGACCGTGAAATAAAAAGAGCCTGCGGCGTTATTGCCGCAGGCTCTTATTTCTAAAATAAGATGGCCTATCTCACAGCAACATCGCACAACACATCGGCACTATTACCTACTACCAGGATAATAATGCTAATTAGTACGATAATGCTGTGCACAAAAACTGAAGCCATGGTGTTAAACTCCTGAAAAGATTTTTCTCACTATAACAGAGCTGCTTTGGAATGTCAATAGAAAAATGTGCAATTTTGTTTCACCATACGAAAACTTTTGCCCAAACGCACGCTTTTGGCATGAATTTTTTGTTAAGATAGAGCGCTGGCTACCGGGCTGTGGTAGAATATTAAGGCAAACATAAGCTGAAAAACGATATACAACGCAGACTTGAGCCGCGCCGGCAGACAGCTTTGCTCCCAACGGCTGATTGGCTTTTTGACCGGAGGTATTCGCCGGGAGAATTGCGTGCACAGTCCCTAAGGCCCCATGAGAACAGGAGGTTTTTTCCATGGCCAAATACGAGCGCTATGTAAAGGGCGACTTTGACCAGGTGCTGGACTTTTTAGACAAAACCGTCCGCAACGGCAGCCTGAGCGTCACCCTCGAGGAGAGCACCGCCCTCAATATGGGCAATGTCCGCATGGCTATGCGAGCCTACGAGCGGTACAGCTTAATGGGCTCTAACCGGGTGAGCCTGACCTTTACGCTGATAGGCGATGGCCAGCGGCTGTTTGTAAGTGCCATGTCCACCGGCGGCAGCCAAGGTATGCTGTTTAAGATTAACACCCTGGGCGAGCACAGCTTTCTTAAGACTCTGGTCCCGGCCATCGAAAGCATTGCTGAGCAGGATTAGGGAGGGCGAGGTCCGGCCACGGGGCAAAACAACGCCCCTGTGCTTGCCATCCAACTTTACTTTTCAATGCGGCGCCCTCCCCTCGACCTGCCTCGTGCATTTTCGCCGGTACTATGCTATAATTTGGTTATAGCCACGGCGCTTTTGCCGTCTATTTTATTGAAAATAGGAGGAATGTTTATGTCCAACCCCGTTTTAGATGCCATTTTCAGCCGCAGCTCGGTGCGGGCTTTTACCGACCAACCGCTGACTAACGAGCAGATTGCCCAGTTGGCCAACGCCGCATTGGCCGCGCCCACCGCCATGAACCGCCAGCCCTACCAGCTTATCGCCGTGAAGGACAAGGCCCTGATTTTGGAACTGGAAAAGGCCACGGTGGAGTATTTTGCCGCCCAAAACCCCGAGATTGCCCAGCGCAATGCCAGCCGGGGCAACAAGGTGTTCTACAATGCGCCGGTGGCCTTTTTTATCGCCATCGACACCGAGGGCGCCTACAACAAGTTCGACTGCGGTATTGTGGCCCAAAACCTCGCCATAGCCGCCACCGGAATGGGTCTGGGCAGCGTTATTTTGGGTATGCCCCGAGGCGCCTTTCTGGGAGACCGGGCCGAAGAGCTGCGTATGCGCCTTGAGTTCCCCGAGGGCTACGAGTTTGGCCTCTGCGTGGCTGTGGGCTACCCCGACGGACAGCCCAAAGATCCCCATCCCCTCAATCCCGCCAAGCTGACCCTCATCGGTTAGTTAGGGCAAAGCCTTGCCCGTGGGATTTGCGCCCTTGTCAAATCCCACGGCAGGGTTTATACTGTTTTTGGACACCAATGCCGAACGCCCTGTGTCCGGGCACTATCATCTATAGGGGTGCTGGCTGATACGCCGGCTGAGACTAAGGCTGTAAAGCCTTTAACCCTTACACCTGATCTGGGTAATGCCAGCGTAGGAAAGCATACAACAAAAAGCTTTTGCCGCCGGTTTACCCTGCGGCAAATTTTTATTGGAGGTTTTGTGTATGCAGACCCGCAAGCTTGCCCAGGGAGCCATTGCCGCCGCCCTTGCGACGGTACTATCCATGTTCACCCTGTTCAGAGCCCCCTACGGAGGGTCGGTCACCATGGGGAGCATGGTTCCCATTTTGCTCTACGGGCTTATGTACGGCCCCAAATGGGGAATGATGGCCTCGGGCGCTTATATCGCCATCCAGATGCTCACCGGATTTTATCCCCCGCCCACCCCGGCGCTGTACAGCTTTTTGCTGGTGATTTTTCTCGATTATGTTCTCGCCTTTGGCGTGCTGGGACTGGCCGAGCCGCTGGGCAGACCCTTCGGACGCAAAAAGGTGGTTATGGGCAGCACACTGGCTGTGCTGCTGAGGTTTTTGGCCCACTTTCTTTCGGGCATGGTCATCTGGGGCGTCTACGCCCCCGAGGGGCAGCCGGTTTGGCTTTATTCGCTCACCTACAACGGCGGCTACATGGCCGGCGAGCTGGTGGTTACGCTGCTGCTTATGGTGCTGATTACCCGCAGCGTGCCGCTGGCCCGCCTAAAAGGCGAAACCGCCGGGCAATAAGCCGGCTGGGCTTTAAGACCTTGGGGCACCGCCCCAAACCCCGCAAGGTTTTTGAAAAAACCTTGACTAAAAACTTTAGTCTAAACAAATGAACCCTGGATGGTTGGCAAACACTGGAGGATTCCAAAGGGGCTTAGTCCCTTTGGCGGGGTTTTAGGGGCGAGGTCGGGCCCAATGGCCCTCCCTGCGCATTTTGCAAGGCAAAATGCGTCCGCTGCGGCGGGGTTATTCAAATGGAAGTGGGGGCTCACCGCCCCCCTTCCAAACCTTTCCCCCGCATCGCAAGGCAGGGTAGACTGGCAAACACTGGGGGATTCCAAAGGGGCTCAGTCCCTTTGGCGGGGTTTTAGGGGCAGCGCCCCTAAGGTCTTAAGCCTTACACAACACAGCCGCTTTGGCTTTGGGCCGCCGTGCACAACAAGCCCCCCGTTAAATGCAAAGCTTTATACCCTCCCCGCCGCATTGACAACCAGGCGGCCGGGGGCTATAATTATCGCCACCAAAGCCCGGTTGGGCCCTTTTACAGGAAGCGAGGCTCCCTATGCACCCCACTTTGCAAATTGGCGGCGTAACGCTGCAAAAAACCGCTGCGCTGGCTCCTATGGCCGGCGTATCCGACCATGCCATGCGCACGCTCTGCAAGCGCTTTGGGGCCAGCTATATGATTGGCGAAATGGTCAGCGCCAAGGCGGTGGGCATGGGGAACAGGCGTTCTAATGAGCTGCTGGTGGTACCCGATGAGCAGCGGCCCATGGCCGTGCAGCTGTTTGGCAACCGCCCCGAGGATATGGCCGAGGCCGCCCGGCGGGCTCTTGACTACCGCCCCGACATCATCGACATCAACATGGGCTGTCCGGCGCCCAAGGTTGCGGGGCAGGGCGGGGGTGCGGCCCTCATGCGCCAGCCCGAGCTGGCAGCCGCCATGGTTAAGGCCGTGGTGGCGGCGGTGGACATTCCGGTCACCGTAAAAATCCGCAAGGGCTGGGACGACAAGAGCGTCAACGCTTTGGACTTCGCCCGGCTTATGGAGCAGAGCGGAGCGGCGGCACTCACCATCCACGGGCGCACCCGGGCGCAAATGTACACGCCCCCCGCCGATTGGGACATCATCGCCCGGGTTAAAGAGGCGCTGAGCATTCCGGTTATCGGAAACGGCGACATCGCCACCGCCGAGGACGCCAAGAGAATGTACGACCACACCGGCGTGGACCTTGTGATGGTGGGTCGGGCGGCCTGCGGGCGGCCCTGGATTTTTAGGCAGATTGCCGATTTGCTTGGCGGGCGTCCGGTCACCGAGCCGGACACGGCCCAAAAGATGGCGCTGATGATTGAGCAAATAAGGCTGATGATGGCCGACAAGGGTGAAGACATCGCCCTGCGGGAGGCCCGGCGACAGGCCGGCTATTATATGCACGGCTTGAAGGGTGCCGCCAGGCTGCGGGCGCTGTGTGGCGGTATTTCGCGCTTTGAGGATGTAGAAAACATTGCCCGGCTCTGCATGGAGCTCAATCCATAAGTACCTCGACCCAAGTGAAAACAACAACACAAAAAGGCCTTAAAATCAAAAACAGAGGTAGGGGGAAAATCCTACCTCTGTTTTGGGTTTTCAACAATCGGACTGTTGAAAGTGTTGAAAGTCGTCCATTTGTTCGGTGCAGATTGCCCAAAACCCCGTCTTTGGGGCCTAAACCTCGGTGGTGGGGGGCGGCAAGGTGCTCGAAAGATGGCCCAAAAAGCTTTTAAGCTCGGCGATGTGATAGAGCCGGGCGCCGTCGAGCAGCATATAAAGGGCCTCCATCAGCCGCTCGGGCTGGCTGTCGTCCGACAAAATAACATCCAAAGTCAGCGCAAACAGCCCCTGCTCAAGGGTGGCTTTATAAAGAGCCTGCTCGTTGATGCGCCCGCACAGCCGCAGAGCCTCGAGGCTGTGGGCTTCGGGTACCTCGGACAGCTGCACCAAAAAGCGGCAGAGCGTTTCGCCAAAAAACATGAGGGATACCCCCACCGCCGCACCCTCGATTTCCACGGCGCCGGTGTAGCAAACGCAGCCCTCGTCCACTTGCTTGTCCATGCCCGAAAGATGGCTGTCCATGGCCTGTTCAAGATGCTTTATCATACCTCCGGCCCTCCCAACAAAGTGCGCATCAGCTCGAAAAAGGTCTGTCCGGCCGTGGCTCCCTGACGGGCTATGGCCGCCAGAATGTGCAGCACCGCCGACGGGTCAAAGGGCCCGGTCTCGTAGTAGGGCGCCCAGAAGTAGAGCATTCCGTCCTCTCGCAGATGAATTTTGCCAAAGGTTAAATGCTCGTTGAGGCGGTTGAGGCTGTGCAGCACAATAGCCTCGCTCTCGCCGGGCAGAGGGCCGTCCAGCCGACCCAGCACGGTCACCACCCGGGCCGGACCCTCGGCCGGCAGCGTCACCCCAAAGCCGGCTCCCCGCTCATCGGACAGCGTAAACAGCACGGCATCTTCCATATCTTCCCGGTTAAAGCCGTTTTCGGTCTCGGTGAGATAGGCGGACAGCAGGTCCGCTTTTTTCATATAATCCATCGCTTTGTCCCTTCCTCCCCCGGCCACCATTGCAATTGGCCGGGCCGGCGGCTATAATAGGAGCATTCCACGAAAATAGTATAG
The DNA here is from genome assembly GCA_002305075.1 of Ruminococcaceae bacterium UBA1404. Lineage (GTDB taxonomy): Bacteria > Bacillota > Clostridia > Oscillospirales > Ruminococcaceae > UBA1404. Next base: position 11,937 of record DBQC01000015.1, read on the forward strand.
CTTAAGCCTTGGCGCATTGCTATATATTTTACGCATTTTTCATGCAAAAAGGAGCACCCCTTATGATAGAGCGCATCATCGATGCCCATATTCACCTGTTCAGCCACGAGGGCATGGCCCGGCTTTGTGCCGGTTCGGGCCACCAGCCCAGCGTGGCGCATCTCACCGCCGAATTTAGCCGCCTTAACATCCGCGGTGCGGTGGTGATGGGCAGCAGCCGGGGCGGCTGCAATCAGGCCGTTAAAGCCGGGCTGTTTGACCTCGAAGGCCCCGCCGACCCCTTTGATTACACCTACCCCAAAAACTTTGGCTTTTGCATGGGCGTAAACCCCGAGGGGCTGGCCCCTCATCTGATTGAGCAGACCCTGGCCGACTTTAGAAGGGTGGCCAAAAGCCCCTATGCCCTCGGCTTTAAGCTCTATCCCGGCTACAACCACGCCCCCATCAGCGACCCCAGCTACTTTCCCATCCTCGAGCTGGCCGAGGAGCTTAATTTGCCGGTGGCGGTACACACCGGCGATACGGCCAACCCCGCCGGTCGGCTGCGGTTTGCGCATCCGCTCACCGTGGACGATGCGGCCGCCATGTTCCCCCGGGTGCAGTTTGTGATGTGCCACTTTGGCAATCCCTGGGCCATGGACGCCGCCGAGGTATGCAAAAACAAACCCAATGTCTACGCCGATTTGTCCGGTTTGGCGGTGGGTCTGCCCGACCCCGACGCCTTTATGGAGCGCTACCGGGGCTATGTGGACTATCTGCGCACCTGGCTTGGATTTTTGGATAACTACGAGAAGGTGATGTGGGGCACCGACTGGCCCCTTGTAAACCTTGAGCGCTATATCGAGCTGATGGCTGCCATTGTGCCCGACGAAGCCCACGACCAGTTTTTCTATCAAACTGCCGCCACCGTCTACCACAAGCTGCCCGCACTGATTGAGGGAAGCGAGTAGCGCAGGACCTTGGGGCACCGCCCCAAACCCCGCAAGGTTTTTGAAAAAACCTTGACTAAAAACTTGAGTTTAAACAAATGAATCCTGAATGGTTGGCAAACATTAGGGATTCCAAAGGGGCTTAGTCCCTTTGGCGGGCTCTTAGGGGCAGCGCCCCTAAGGTCATAAGCGTTAGCAAGCGCAGGAGGGGAGCCCAAACAGTCCGGGGGACTGTTTGGGCGTGGGGAACCCTCGCCGGGGGTTCCCCGGTTGGGCGGGCAGCCCGACTTAAAGCTAATATAACGCTGCCACTTGAGGTTTGGGGCTGCCGTGCACGACAAACATCGGCGGGGTTATCCGTTCGCTCTGCTCACTCGACGCGAAGATGGGGGCTCGCCACCCCCTCTTCACACATCTCCCCCGCATCGCAAGGCAGGGTATGCAGGCAAGCACTGGCGGAGCCATCCGTGCAGTCCGCCCTCCCCTAATCCTGCGCCCTGCCCACCCCGCCCTTCTAAGGGCGTGTGCGGGGCTAAAATAGCGTTGCCCTCCGGGTCAAGGCGGCCTAAATGGGCAAAAACCGACCAAAACCCAGGCGATATTCGGTTTACTTTACCAAATAAATACGGTATGATGTTATCAAGCGCAGCCGGGCCAAAAACCCCTGCGCAATCAATAAAAGGAGCCTATTATGCCATCTGATTCAAACCCCCTGTTATACATGGGTCTGCTTGCGGCACTCATTGCTATCAACGCCTTTTTCGCCATGAGCGAGCTGGCCATTGTCTCGCTTAATGACAATAAGCTCAGGCGTCAGGCCCAGGACGGGGACAAAAAGGCCCAGATTCTTATGCGGCTTATATCCGAGCCCTCAAGATTTCTGGCCACCATACAGGTGGGCGTCACGCTGTCGGGCTTTTTGGCCTCGGCTGTGGCGGCCGACACCTTTGTGGGCTATATCATGCACTACCTTGAAAACACGCCCCTTATGGTCGCCCTTGGAGCGGCTCCGGTGCGGGTTGCCGCCCTTACGGTGGTCACGCTGTTGCTGTCCTATGTCACGCTGGTTTTTGGCGAGCTGGTGCCCAAGCGCATTGCCATGCACAACTACGAGCGCATCAGCCTCATGGTGGCCCGTCCGCTGGCGGGTATGTATGCGGCGGCCCGTCCCTTTGTGGCGCTGCTTTCGGGCAGCACCAACGCCGTGTTGCGGCTGCTTGGCATCGACCCCGACGACAAGCCCGACGCCATCACCGAGGAAGAAATCCGCATGATGATCGATGTGGGCAGCGAGGACGGCAATATCCCCGAGAGCGACGCCGATATGCTCAACAAGGTCTTTGAGTTTGACGACACCACCGTGGTGGAGATTATGACCCCCCGCACCGAGGTGGAGGCCATTGAGGAGCGAGCCACCCTCGACGAGATTATGGCGCTGGCCATCAGCACCGGCTACTCTCGGCTGCCGGTCTACGAACGGGATCTCGACAGCGTCAAGGGCGTGCTCTATGTTAAGGACCTGCTCGAGCTGGTCATCCGCGACCCCGACGAGCCCTTTGTGCTCAAGGACTTTACCCGGGAGGACCCGCTGTTTGTGTTCGAGAGCACCAGCTGCAAGAGCCTGCTGGAGACCTTTAAGAGCCGCAAGCTGCACATGGCGGTGGTGGTGGACGAATATGGCGGCATGAGTGGCATTGTGACCATGGAGGACCTGTTAGAGGCCATTGTGGGCAACATACAGGACGAATACGACGACGAGCCCGAGGAGATTGAGGAGCTGTCTCCCGGTGTATATATGCTGGACGGTCTAACCCCCTATGAGGCGGTGGCCGACCTGTTCGGTCTGCCCTACCACGAGGACGAAATCGACTTTGAAACGCTGGGTGGCCACATCCTCAGCCTGATGAGCCACATCCCCGCTGCGGACGAACACCCCACCGTGATATTGGACGGCGTGCAGTTTACCGTGGTGGAGATGGATGAGCGCCGCATCGCCCGGGTGCGGGCCGAGCGGCTAAACGCCGAGGCCGAGCAGCAGGACGAATAGCTAAAAATGAATAAAAAATAAAAGCGCTGCGTAAATCACGCAGCGCTTTTTAATTAGAGGTGTTAATCGTCGTTTTGCGCCATCCATTTGCGTCCCAGCCCGAACAGAGCCGCTCCGCCGCCGCCAAGGGTCAAAAGGCCCAGCAGCATCGTGTTCATGCCGGTAAAGGTGGGGTTTAGCACGCCGGCTTCGGCACCGCCCTCCAGCATGGCCGGCTCGGATTGTTCGGCCGGCTCGGGGGCGGGTTGTTCGGGGGCAACCACGGGGTCGGCAATCTCCAGCCGGGCGTTGGTCTCGCCGTCGCTAAAGAGAATGCGCACATTGTACTCCCCCGGCTCAAAGGCCGAGAGGTAGTCTCCCCGCACCGTGAGGGTGCAGGCCTCGCCCGACACGCCATACAGCTCGCCAGCCAGCGCATGGCCGGCAATGTAGAGCCCCTTAAAGTCGGCCACATGGCCCTCGCTGCCAAGGACAAGGCTGTTATCGCCCCGCACAAAGGTAAACAGCCCGTCGCCCGAGGCACCCACAGCCGGATAGCTGCGCCAGCCCGCTGCGGCCGAAGGCAGCACCAAAGCGCACAGGCAGAGGACAAGGACGAAAAGGGTGGTCGTTTTACGGAAAAATAAGTTGGTCATAGCGGCCATCTCCATTTTGACGCTCCACGGCCAAAGCCGAGGCAGATTAAGGCTCTTTAATTCCAACATTATAGCAGAGCCGTCAGGATTTGACAACTATCACCGGCTATTTTTGCCGCATCGTTCCCCAACACCTAAGAAGTAGCGCTGTGCAAGGGTTAAGTCAGGCTGCCCGCCCGCCCCTTGCGAGGGTTGCCCACGCCAAAGCGACACAGTCCCCAAATGTTTGCCAATCAACTTTGCCTTGCGATACGGGGGAAAGGTTTGGAAGGGGGGCGGCGAGCCACCCTTCCATTTGAATAACCCCGCAGCAGCGGACGCATTTTGCATGGCAAAATGCGCAGGGAGGGGCTTGGTCCCGACCTTGCCCCTAAAACCCCGGTCAAGGAGCATTGCCCCTTGACAATCCCCAGTGCTTGCCCCCAACCTAACCTTTCGATATGGGGGAGATGTGTAAGGACGGCGAGCCCCCGCATCTCCTCCCCCTCAAGGCCGCCCCGCAGCCCAAAGCGCCTGGGTTACCTCGGCCTGCTGCTCGGTCGTGATAAAGGGGTGCATGGGCAAAGCCAGCGTGGTCTGGCTGAGCCGGTCACATATGGGCAGCTCGGCCTCAAGATGCGCAAGTACCGGCTGGCGGTGCAGCGGCAGAGGATAGTACCGGGCATAGGGAATATCCCGGGCACGCAGCGCAGCTTCGGCGGCCAGACGGGCCTCCTCATGGGGCAGGGCCACCATATATTGAGCCCAGGCCGACCGGCTGTTCGTTACCCCGCAGCCCCGCAGCGGCGTTATCCAGCCGGGCAGCAGTGCGGCATAGCGGGCGGCCGCATGGTCGCAGGCTTCTATCCAGGCAGCCAGATGCGCAAGCTTTGTCATCAGCACCGCCGCCTGCAGACTGTCCAGCCGGGAGTTGCCCCCCACGGCGATGTGGCGGTAGGGACCCCCCTGCCGACCGTGGTTTTTAAGCAGCGCCACTTTTTGGGCAAGCTCTGAGTCGTTTGTGAGCACGGCGCCGCCGTCACCCACGCCACCCAAGGGCTTGGAGGGGAAAAAGCTGACCGCCGCCGCCCGCCCGAAGCTGCCGCAGGCCCGCCCTTCGAGCCACCCCCCTACCGACTGGGCCGCGTCCTCGATGAGCAGGAGACCGTGGCGGGCCGCAATCTGCTCGAGGGCCGGCCAGTCGGCCGCACGACCGAACAAATCCACCCCGATGACTGCCCGGGGACGCCCGGCGGTGCAGTGCTCGATGGCCGAGGACAGGGCCGTGGGGTCGATGTTGCCGTCGCAGGCCCGCACATCCACCAATACCGGGGCGGCACCGGCCTGCATTACGGCTTCGGCGGTGGCGAAAAAGGTGTATCCGGGCAGGAATACCGCATCGCCGGGGCCGATGTCCAGCGCCGCCATGATGAGGCAGAGGGCGTCGGTGCCGTTGCCGCAGCTTAGGCAGTGCGCCACGCCGGTGTAGGCGCCTAGGGCCGCTTCGAACTCGGCCACCTCGGGCCCTGCGATAAAGCGCCCGTGGGCAAACACCCGGCGCACTGCCGCTTCAATCTCCTGTGCCAAGGCGGCATGGGCCGCCTGTATGCCACGCAGTTCCATTGTGTATCCTCCTTAAATGGGGATGAGTTTGGGGTGAGGTCGGGCCCAATGGCCCTCCCTGCGCATTTTACTGTGCAAAATGCGTCCGCTGCGGCGGGGTTATCTAAATGGAAGTGGGGCTCACCCCCCCCTTCCAAACCTTTCCCCCGTATCACAACCTTTGGTTGGCTGGCAATCACCCGGGATTGTCAAGGGACTGAGCCCCTTTGGAATCCCCCGGTGCTTGCCAACCATTTAGGGGTTCATTGTTTAACCGAAGCCGTATCCCGCCATCTGCTCGGTGCTAAAGTCCGCGGCCATAAAATCCACGGCGGCGCCGCCCATAAGCGCCGAGCGGTAAACGGCCAGCACCAGCTCCACGGCCAGCCGGCCCTGCTCGGCGGGAACTTTGGGCTGTCCGCTCTCCCGCATGGCCCTGAGCATATCCCGGTAAAGCCGCCCGTGACCCTCGCCGTAAACATCGGCCACCGGGCTGCCTGCCGCCGCCTGCCCCGGCAGCTCTATGCGGTTTAGGGCCACCCCGCCCAGCCGGGCCACCCCCTTGCTGCCCGACAGCAGCAGCGTTTCCTCTAAGTTTTGCGGCTCCATCAGCCCGGTGCACTCCAGCATGGCTGTGGCTCCGCTCTCAAAGGTGATGAGCGCTCCGGCCCAGTCCTCGGCCTCTAATGGGCGGCCGTGGCGGGCAATCAGGCCGCCTATTTTGGCCGGACGGCCCAGCAGATGAACAAGCAGCTCGGCGGCGTGAATGCCCTGATTCATCAGCACGCCGCCGTCGGTGGTCCAGCGCCCCCGCCAGTCGGCCTGTGCATAGTAGTCGGCCCCCCGCTGCCAGCGCAGGGCGGCCGCCCCATAATAAATCCGGCCCAGCGCCCCGGCCGAAAGGGCATCATCGAGCGCCTCTACCGCCGGGTTAAACCGGTTCTGGTGGCAGACGGCCACGGGCACGCCGGTCTTTCGGCTCATCTCACAGAGCCGCCGGGCGTCCTGCGAGCTGAGCGCCATGGGTTTTTCCACAATGAGCGCCATGCCTCGTCGGAGCACCTCCATCCCTATGGCAGCGTGGCTGTGGCTGGGGGTGGCCACCGCTACCAACTCGGGGCGGGTCTCGTCTAGCATGGTTTGATAGTCGGTGTAGACGGGCAGGCCCTCGCAGCCCATCTGCCGGGCTAAGGCCGCCGCTTTTTCGGGGCGGATGTCGCAGAGGGCCACCGGCCGCATAGGACAGCCTATGGCCGCCTTAAGATGCCGGGGGGCAATGCGTCCGCAGCCGATTAGCGCATAGCGCAGGGCGAATCCCCCCTTTGGTGGGGTGTGTCGTCCAAAGTAAAGTCAACCGGCGGCAGCTCTCTTTGGCACTCGGGGCAGCGGCGCAGCGTCAATGTGCGCACCACCGCCCCACAGCGGCAGGCCCGGGCGCAGATGCGGGCAGGGTTCCCCACCGCCACGGCATAGTCGGGCAGGCTGCGGGTGACCACGGCGCCCGCCCCCACCAGCGCATAGCGCCCCACGGTGATGCCGCAGAGGATAACCGCCCCGCCTCCGATGCTGGCTCCGGCCTTGACAGTGGTGGGGATAAAGCTGTCCTTGCGGGAGACAAAGGCCCGCGGGGTGCGCACATTGGTAAACACCGCCCCCGGCCCTACAAACACGCCGTCCTCAAGACAGACCCCGCTGTAGACCGACACATGATTTTGCAGCCGCACCCCCCGGCCCAGCACCGCATTGTCGGCGATAAAGCAGCCCTGGCCGATTGAGCAGTCCTCCCCCACCACGGCCCCGGCCGACAGGTGGCTAAAATGCCAGATGTGGGTGTTTTTGCCCACGGTGGCCCCTGCATCCACCACCGATGTGGGATGACAGAAGTAGTCCATAAAGGCGCCCTCCTCTCCTTGGTGCTGGTTTAAGTCTATTCGAGAATTTCGCCGGACATGCGTAGCCGGTTTTGCTGGCAAAAGTTTGAGCAGGCTTGCAATGGCGGGGGCCAGCGTGTTAGAATAACCGCAAAGATATCGGCCCCAGCGCAACAGGGTGAAGGAGGAAAAAGATGACAGGACAGGATGTGCCCAGCAAGTTTATTAAAGAAGGGCTGACCTTTGACGATGTGCTGCTGCTGCCCGCCTTTTCGGAGGTGCTGCCCAAGGAGGTGGACCTCTCTACAAGGCTGGCCGGCGAGGTCATGCTCAACACGCCGCTGCTCTCGGCCGCCATGGACACGGTAACCACCGCCCCCATGGCCATCGCCATGGCCCGGGAGGGAGCCATCGGCATCATTCACAAGAATATGTCCATCGAGGAGCAGGCCAGCGAGGTAGACAAGGTTAAACGCAGTGAAAACGGCGTCATTACCAACCCATTTTTCCTTTCGCCCGACCACTATGTCTACGACGCCGACAAGCTCATGAGCAAGTATAAAATCTCGGGTGTGCCCATCTGCGACGATACCGGGCGGCTGGTGGGCATTATCACCAACCGGGACCTGCGTTTTATGACCGACTACAATGTCAAGGTCAGCGAGGTGATGACCAAGGACAACCTCATCACCGGCAAGGTGGGAACCACGCTGCCCGAGGCTCAGGAGATTTTGCGCCAGCACAAGATTGAAAAGCTGCCGCTGGTGGACGACGAGGGGATGCTGCGGGGTCTTATCACCATCAAGGACATAGAAAAGGCCGTTCAGTACCCCAAATCGGCCCGGGATAAAAACGACCGGCTGGTTTGCGGTGCGGCCATCGGCGCCACCGGCGATATGCTCGAGCGGGCTCAGGCGCTGCTCGACGCCGAGGTGGATGTGCTGGTGCTCGACTCGGCCCACGGGCACCACATCGGCATCATCGAGGCGGTGGGCCGACTGAAGAGCGCCTTCCCCCATGCGGTGGTCATAGCCGGGAATGTGGCCACCGGCGAGGGCACCGAGGCCCTCATCAAGGCCGGAGCCGACTGCGTCAAGGTAGGCATCGGCCCGGGTTCTATCTGTACCACCCGGGTGGTGGCCGGCATCGGCGTGCCCCAGATTACCGCTGTCTATGATGCGGCTGTGGTGGCGGCCCGGTACGGCATTCCCGTCATCTCGGATGGCGGCATCAAATACTCGGGCGACATTGTAAAGGCCCTGGCCGCCGGAGCCAGCACCGTCATGCTGGGCTCTATTCTGGCCGGCTGCGCCGAGGCCCCCGGCGAGACCGAGATTTATCAGGGCCGCAGCTTTAAGGTGTATCGGGGCATGGGCAGCCTGGCGGCCATGGACAAAGGCTCCAAGGACCGCTACTTCCAGCAGGACGCCAAAAAGCTGGTGCCCGAGGGCGTGGAGGGTCGGGTGCCCTTTAAAGGCCCGCTGTCCGACACTATTTTCCAGCTGGTGGGCGGCGTGATGGCCGGCATGGGCTATGTGGGCTGCAAGACCATCGAGGACCTGCACAAAAACGCCCGCTTTATCCGCATAACCGGCCCCGGTCTTAAAGAAAGCCACCCCCACGACATTTATATCACCAAAGAAGCCCCCAACTACTCCATCAACCCGAACTAAGCATAAAACAAAACGCATGGTCCATATGGACCATGCGTTTTTAGGTTGGGAGGGGGGTAAATGCCCCGGTGTTTGCCAATCATCCAAGGTTCATTTGTTTAAACTAAAGTTTTAGTCAAGGTTTTTTCAAAAACCTTGCGGGGTTTGGGGCGGCGCCCCAAGGTCTTAAAGCGCCTTGGCAAGCCTTGATGTTTGGCAGCCAACTTGAAGCTGTGATACGGAGGAGATGGGTAGGGGCAGGACCCCCATTTTCGCGTTGAGTGAGCGCAGCGAACGGATAACCCCGCCGATGTTTGTCGTGCACGGCAGCCCCAAACCTCAAGTGGCAGCGTTATATTAGCTTTAAGTCGGGCTACCCGCCCGCCCCCGGCGAGGGTTCCCCACGCCCTAACAGTCCCCCGGACTGTTTAGGCTCCCCTCCTGCGCTTGGCTCCGCATCTAAGACCTTAGGGGCGCCGCCCCTAAGACCCCGCCAAAGGGACTAAGCCCCTTTGGAATCCCTAATGTTTGCCAACCAACCTAAGGTTGCGATGCGGGGGGCCGGGCCGGTGTTTGCCAGCGGCCAGAGGCCCTACCCCATAATCTGCGTCACAATATAATAAGCCAGCGCAAGCCCGGCGGCGGGGGGCACCATGGGTGTGCTGCCGGGGCTGTGTCGACCGGGAACAGAGCCCGGTACCACCGCCGATACGGGTTGCTCCACCGAATACACCACCGGCAGGCTGCCAATGCCCCGAGCCCGCAGCTCTTTGCGCATCACCTTAGAAAGGGCGCAGCCGCTGCCCGCCGTGTCGGCGATGTCCCCCACCCGGACGGCGGTGGGGTTGCTGCGGTTGCCCGCCCCCATGCAGCTGATCAGCCCAATGCCCCGGCCCAAGCAATACTCGGCCAGCGCCAGCTTGCTGGTCACCGTGTCGATGGCGTCGGCCACAATGTCGGGGGGGGCGGATAGCAAATCGGGCAGGCTCTCGGCTGTGATGCGCCGCTGTACCGCATTGATCCGGCAGTGGGGATTGATGTCGGCCATCCGCTCAGCCGCCACCTGCGCCTTGGGCTGGCCGAGGCTGCCATGGGTGGCAAAAAGCTGGCGGTTTAGGTTGGTTGTCTCGTAGACATCGTCATCAATCAGGGTCAGATGCCCCACCCCCGCCCGACAGAGGGCCTCGGCCGCCATACAGCCCACGCCGCCCAGACCGGCCACCGCCACATGGGCATGGGCCAGCCTGTCCACCCCGTCCCCCCAGACCGCACGGGAGCGAAGGGTAAAATCAGCCATCAATGTTGTCACCTCTTAAAAAAGGGTAAAAAAGTCCCCGCCATGCCGTCTTCCCTGCCCATTTTTAACCCGTCTCACTGACAGGTGGGTGCGTGCCCTTGGCGTCATGCTCCCTTCGTCCGCCCGGGGGGCGGGAGGTCTGCAATCTGCGGTCGGAGCGGGCGCTCCCTTTAAAAATGTGTTGGATTAATAATTGGCAGTTCCCTCGCGCACAGCAGGGGGTGTGTCTATTGTGATCAGTTGGCGTCCTCGTCGATAAATTCATAGTCTTCCTCAAGACGGGCCATAAAGATATCGGCAATGCGGCTAAATTCGTCCTCATCGTCAATGGGTTCCAAATACTCCTCGCCGCCGTCTTCCACTACCTTGAGCACCACCAGCTCGTCGGCTTCGTCCAGTGCGTCCTCGGGATCAACCGTCGGAACCAGTGCCAAATACTGCTGGTCACCTTCCTCAAGACGGTCAAGGACCTCAAATTCGTGCTCTGCGCCCTCCTCGTCAATCAAAGTGAGGATATCCGGGCCAAAATCGCCGTGCTCCATACGCCAACCTCAATTCTAAAATTCTGTTATTTGTAAGTTCATGTTTATTTTAGCCCTAAATACCCATCAAGTCAAGACGCACATTATGCCAGATCCTGCGATTGAAAAAGCCATAGCTTTGTGCTATGCTGTGTTAATAAAAGCGAACTGCCCATCCTAAAGGAGGCTTTTTTATGAACAAGACATGGCTGTGGCGCATAGCCTGCCTGATGCTGACCATGGCGCTTTTGGCCGGCTGCAGCAAGGGCCTGCAGGGCGATTCGGAGCCCCCCGAAGAGGAGCCCGCCGAGGAGAACAGCATCGATTTTGACAGCATTGTCTTTAAGCAGCTTGAGGATCCCACCCCCGGCGAGGACATGGCCATTCTTCACACCAGCATGGGGGACATCACCCTGCGCTTTTTCCCCGAAGAAGCCCCGCTTGCCGTGGAAAACTTTCTTTCCCACGCCCGGGAAGGCTACTTTGACGGTATGCTGTTTCATCGGGTGATTTACGAGATGATGATTCAGAGCGGCGACCCGCTGACCAAGGACGCCACCGTGGATGAAAGGCTGTATAGCACCGGGGGCGACAGCATTTGGGGCGGCGGCTTTGCCGACGAATTTTCCCCCAACCTCTACCACTTTAGAGGGGCGCTGTCCATGGCCAACGCCGGCGCGCCGGGCACCAACGGCAGCCAGTTTTTTATTGTGCAGGCCACCCATGTGGACGACTCGCTCATCGAGCAGATGATGGACCCCGAGGTCTGGTGGTTTAACGATAGAATCGTAAACCGCTATATAGAGCAGGGGGGCACCCCTTGGCTCGACCGTCGCCACACGGTGTTTGGCCATGTGGTGGAGGGTATGGATGTGGTGGACGCCATTGCCGCCGTGCCGGTTAAGGACGCCGAAAACGCCGACCCTGCCCAGCGCAACTACCTGCCCATCAACCCCGTGGTGATAGACTGGGTGGAGGTAACCACCTATCCGGCCATCGAGAGTTAAAGCGTTAAAATATAAAGCGTTAAAATATATCGTAGATATAAGAGGCGGGCCTTTGGCCCGCCTCTGCTGCTATACAGGCGCTGCCCCCACTAAAAAAGCAGATACCCCAGTGCCAGCAGCAGGATGTTGTCGTATTCGTCCTGCGTGAACACCAGCAGCATAATCAGAATAATCAGCAGGCGCTCGTTGTCCAGCCCGAGCGAGTTTAGTGCCTGCTTGACCGGGTCGGACAGGCCGTTGATAAAGCCGCTTAAGTTTTGCCCGATGCCCGCAATGCCCTGGCCGCTAAACAGCCCCGAAAGCCCGCCGAGGCTGCCCAAAAGCCCGCCTGTGGTGGCGGCTGCCCCTTCGGGCTGACCCGCATGGCGAGGCCCACGGTAGGCCGGTCCGCCCCGGTACAGCTGCTGTGCTGCCTCGGGCGGGTGGGGCGGTTGGGCGGCGGTCGGTGTGGTCTCGGGCGGCGCAGCTGAGGGCTGCACCACCTCGGCAGCCGGCGGTGCTGCGGTGCCCCGGCCGATGGGATTGCCCGTCAGGGTGGGCCGGGGGATAAGACCCTCGCCGGCGGCGGCCCGTCTGGCCTGCTCAAAGTCCCGGGCACGACTCTGCATCTCCCGCACCCGGCGTATGGCGTCCCGCTGCATACGCAGCAGCTCGGCCTCCGTATAACCCGTGCTGCCCGAAAAACCCTGCTGTGCACTCATGTGCGGTCACCTCCGGTCAGCCAGCTCATATCGCCAAACAGGCCGGTCTCCTTGACCAGCGGCAGTAGCTTGATGAGCTGGAGAATGCGTACGGCATCGTCGGCCCGCTTTTGGCGTTCGGGCGAAAGACTGCCCCGCAGAGATTTAAGCAGCATGACATTGCGGTCGTCCGAAAAGCTCCGAAAAGCCTGCTGAAGCCCTATCAGCGCCCGCATATCAAAGCCGGTGGGGGCCGATTGACCGCCCGACTGACCCTGCCCCAGCATTCCGGCCAGCGCGCCGAGGTTGAGCCCCCCCGAGGCCGACGGCCCCTGCGGGCTGTTCAGCGAGGACAGAAGCTGCCCCAAAGCACCCATATCAAGACCGCTCTGGGGGGGCGATGGGGCGGGCGGTGCCGACCCCGATAGAGAGGAGAGCAAGGCCGCAATGTCGATGCCTGACGAGGGCGGCGGCGCAGCGGGGGCTGGAGGGGTCGAGCCTGCGCTCCCCAAGGCCGACAGCAGCGCCGAGAGGTCGGGCTGCGTCTGGGGCTGAGGCTGAGGCGGCGCAGCCGGAGCCGACGATGCACCCAAAGAGGCCAGCAGGGCTGCAATGTCCGCCTGAAGGCCGCCGGTGCTCCCGCTGCTTTGCGGTGCAGCCGGGCTTTTTGCCGGGGCTGCCGGAGGCGTGCCGCCGCCAAGCGCCGAAGCCAGGGCGCTCATCTGCGCCTGACCCTCGGCACTGGAAAGGAACTGGCTGAGCATGGCGGACAGGTCATCCATGGGCTTAGATTCCCTTCATGAATTTTTTAAGCAGCTCGGCCACTTGCGGGTTTTGCAAAAGCTGCGATACGGCTGCGGGATTTTTAAGCAGCGCTCCAATCTGGCCCGACTGCTCGGGGCTCAGCCGACTTAGCAAAGCGTCCAGCTGCCCGGACTCCAGCTGGTTCTTTAGCGCCTCAGGGGACATACCCAGTTGCCCGCCGGCGGCTTTAAGCAGACGCTCGCGCTGCTCGGGGGTCAGGCTGTTGAGGTTCATCAAACCACCACCAATCCATTTTTATGAGCCGCCCGGCCGGGATAGACCCGGCGCACTCGACCCATCTTATGCAGCACAGGCGCATTTTGAGCACAAAAGCCCTAAGACGCCCGGGTTTTGCCACCAAATCGGGCCAAAGACCCGCACAAGATAAAAACCCCGCCCTCTGTCGAGAGCGGGGTTTTGCTTATCATAGAAGCTACATCACCAGCGCACCGAACAGACCGGCCACGCCGTAGCTTAGCAGGCCGATTACAATGCCGCCGGCCACTACCCCCAGCGCAATGGCCGGAAAGCTGCTGCGCAGGCGCAGGCCCATCAGCGTGGCCACAAGACTGCCGCCCCAAGCGCCGGTGCCCGGTAGCGGTACGGCCACAAAGACAAACAGCCCCCAAAACAGATAGTGCGGATTGATCTTGCCAATTTTGTTGTAGCCGATGTCGATAATGCGCTCAAAAATAAAGCCCACCTTGGGCCAGGTGGCGCACCAGCGCAGCACCCGTCCGGCAAAGGGAATTAAAATGGGCACCGGCAGCAAATTGCCGATGACGCAAACCACAAAGACCGTCCAAAAATCCAGTCCCATGGCCACGCCTATGGGGATGCCTCCCCGCAGCTCCACCACGGGCAGCATGGACACAAATAGTAGGGTTAACAGCTGCTCCAGCGCAAACACTCCTTATATTAATCTGCCGGCTGACGGGTCAGCAGCGCCCTCGCCCGGCTTAGGATGGACCGAATCAGCGGCAAAAGATGCCGCAAATTCGCAAGCAGCATCAGCAGCACAAGCGCCAGCTGCGCTGTGTAGCCCACAACATCGCTGCGGTAGACAAAATAGCCCTGAGCGCCCAGCAGCAGCAGCGACGCCGCCACCGCCCCATAGCTGATTTTGAGCTGCACAAACCGCCGCACATCCACCAGCCGCACCAAAAACACCAGCAGATAGCTGACAAAGGTGGCAAAGGCCGCCCCCTGGGGGCCGTGGGTGGGAATCAGCCAGATATTAAGCACAATGTTGACCGCCGCACCGATAAAAATGGTCACCGGCACCATGAGGTTCTTTTTGGCGGCGGCGTAAAAAGCCCCGAAGAAGGTGACAAAGGTGGAGAAGACCTCGCTCAAAATCAAAAAGGGTACATAGGTATAGGCCGAGGCGTAGGCGGCGTTGGTGAGCGATAAAAGAAACATCACCGGCCGGGTGATGAGCATCAGGCCGGCGCCGGCCAGAAAAATCAGCGAAAAATAGGTTTGGGTCACCCGGGAGTAAAAGCGGCCATGCTCCTCGGGCTGGTCGTATTCGCTGACGGCCGACAAGAGCCAGGCCTGATAGAAGATGGCCGAAGCCAGCGTGAGCAGCGCCGGAATCTTACTGGCCAAGGCATAAAGCCCAGTGAGCTCCCGGCCCAGATAAAGCTCGATGAGATACCGGTCGGACACATTGGTAATCCACCAAAACAGCGTGGTGGGAATAAGGGGCACACAGTAGCGGTACATACTGCGAAAAACATCCCGGCGCAGCATCCGGGGAGCCATAAAGCGGTGCAGCCGGGCCGTGACAAAATAAAAGGCCACCGAAAGCATATTGGCCGCCACCGTACCGGCCACCAGACCGGTAAAGCCCATTTTGAACACCGCCAAAAACAAAATATTAAAAAACACGGTGGTGATGGTGGCAATCACGCCGTCTACGGCGTAAAGCCGCACATAGCCCGAGCCCCGGCAAAAGGCCGCACAGAGGCTGCGCAGGTTATTCGACAGCACAAAAGCAAAAATAAGCGGCAGATGCGGGGACAAAATAGGCATGAGCCCCACCAGCGGCAAACAGGCCATAAGAATGGCAGCGCCGCCTAAGGTGGTGGCCAGTCCGGCGGTGAATACGGCCTTGCGGCTTACGGTTTTGTCCATCACAAAGCGGATGACCGCCTCGTTGACCGCCAGCATGGCAATGGGCGAGATTAAATTGGCCGCCTGGGTAATCAGGTCGGCTTCGCCATAGTCGCCGGGCGGCAGCAGCCAGGTATAAAGAAAGGTGAGAAAAAACACCAAAAGTTTGGAAGAAAAGCTGCCAATGGCAAAAATCAGCGTGTTGCCGGCCAGCTTTTTATACTTGTCCATGGGCTCCTCCATCCTTGGCGCAGGTGTTGGCTCGGGTGCCCTTGGGTAGAGTATGCCCCCAAATGGTCCCGGTTTTGTCCCCTGTGCACCCATCCATTGTAAAGCACCCGACCGCCCCACGCAAGCCCCAACGGACCCCGGGCCGCCAAAGGGCGCTGCATCGCCGAATTTTCTTGACATATCCAAGAGCGGTAGGCTATAATAGGTTTCTGTCAAGGATAGTCCTGAAAGGGGGTTTAGGCATTGCTTAGAACCTATCAGCCCAAAAAACGCCAGCGCAAGCGCGAGCATGGATTTATGAAGCGCATGAAAACACGCAGCGGCCGCAAGGTGCTGGCTCGCCGCCGCGCCAAAGGCAGAGCCCGCCTCACCCATTAGTCGGGTTTTATGGGCCATACGCAGTTGTTAGCAGGTAGCATAGGTAGCAGTAGACGCTTTAGGGCGGGATATAGCCCCGCCGCCGCCGCTCTACTTTAACTTAGGACTAACGACTAATAACTTAGGGCGGCCACCGCATCTTGCGCGTGGCCTTTCTTTTTAGTATGGGGCCCAAAGTCACGGGGGAGTTTTCATGCGTGCCATCAGCCTAAACAAAAATTATCAGTTTCAGCGGCTCTACCGCAAAAAGGCGGTGGGGGTTTCTCCGGTGCTGGTGACCTATGCGGCCAAAAACAGGCTGGGCATTCATCGGGTGGGCATTACCACCACCAAAAAAATCGGCAAGGCTCACCAGCGCAACCGAGCCCGGCGCATCATCCGGGAGGCCTGGCGCCTTACCGAGCACCGGGTGCAGCCGGGGTACGATTTTGTTTTTGTGGCCCGGGGGCGCACCACCCTCTGCTCCATGCAGGAGGTGCACCGCGCCATGCAAAAGCATCTGGCCCCCTATTTTATAAAGCCATGAAAACCCTTCTTAAAGCACTGATACGATTTTACCAAAAAACCATTTCGGCCTATCGCCCCCCCAGCTGCAAGTATATCCCCACCTGCTCGGCCTATGCCCTAGAGGCCATCGAGCGCTATGGGGCCCTGCGGGGCGGCCTGCTGGCCGGATGGCGTATTTTGCGTTGCAATCCCTTTGCCAAGGCCGGCTACGACCCGGTGCCCCAAATCTTTACGCTTCGACGCCCCCGCTAGGGCGGCTTATAGCCCGCGTCTTACCTTTCCTTAAACGGAGGATGTGTTTACATGATAAGCTTCTTTAACTTTATTGCCGTGCCACTGGGGTGGCTCATGTCGGTTCTCTATGATATGATTGGCAACTACGGCCTTACGCTGATTGTTTTTACCGTGCTGATTAAGCTGGCCATGCTGCCTATGGCCATCAGCCAGCAAAAGAACATGGTTAAAACAGCCCAAATCAGCAAAAAGAGCCAGGAACTCCAAAAAAAGTACGGCAAAAACCGCCAGAAGCTCAACGAGGAAATGAGCAAGCTCTATGAGCGGGAGAACTATAATCCCATGTCCTCCTGCCTGCCCTTGCTGCTGCAATTCCCCATCTTGTTCGGCCTGATTGGCGTGGTCTACGGCCCGCTTACCCACATCCTCCACTTTGACGGAGAGACCGCCGCCTCGGCTGCGGCGCTGGCCGGCAGTATTCTGGACCAGGCCGGCATTTCCTACCGGGACTACACCGGCGAAATTAACGCCCTTAAGGCCATCTCCATCGACTCCCAGGCCTTTGTGGCCCAGTTTGGCCAGTCGGTGGCCGATGCCATTGCCGAATTTGACTTTAGCTTTTTAGGTATGTTCCTGGGCGATACCCCCAACTTTAAACAGCCTGGCATTCTCTGGAGCATTCCGGTGCTGTCGGCGCTGTCCTCGGCGCTGGCCAGCTGGCAGTCTGCCAAGCAGAGCAAGGCCACCGCTGCCAATTCGGCCGCCGCCAACTCGGCCAACTCCACGCTGCTTATGATGCCGGTGATGAGCGCCTATATGTCCTTTGTGGTGCCCGCAGGCGTGGGGCTCTACTGGCTGATTAACAACTTTATCACCGTGATACAAACATTTGTTTTGGGCATTGTGCTCAACCCCGCCGAGATGATTCGAAAGAACGAGGAGCAGGCCGCCGCCGAGCGGGAGGCCGCCCGCCAGGCCCGTATCGAGGCCAAGAAGGCCAGAGGACAGGCCATTACCGAGGCCGACCTCACAGGCGACTTTGACGAGGACGACGAAGATGAGCCCGCCAAGGAGGACCGCTTTGCCGGCATGAGCCAGAAGGAGATTAACCGCATCAAGCTGGCCGAGGCCAGAAAGCGGGATGCCGAGCGCTATGGCGAGGAGTATATTGAGGTCACCGACGAGGACCTAAAGTAAGCGACAATATGGGCGATGTGGGGCCGCAGGTTGCCCCCGCCGCCTTTAAGGAGGCATATCCGTGATTAAGGAAGCCATTGGAATTGGCCGCGGCGTAGAGGAGGCCAGAGAGCGCGCCCTCGAGCAGCTGGGACCACAGGAGGCCGATGTGCAGTTTGAGGTGCTCGAGCTGCCCAAAAAAAGCTTTTTTGGCCTAAAGCAGACCCCGGCCCGGGTGCGGGCCTATGTGGTGCTACCCGATCCCCCGCCCGCCCCTAAGGCCGAGCGCCCCGCCCAAACCAAACAACCCACCCCCAAAACCGAATCGGCCCCCAAGATCGAATCTAAGCCCACCCCCAAGACCGAGCCCAAACAGGCCCCCAAGGCCGAATCTAAACCCACACCCAAGGCCGAGAGCCAGCCCGAGGGCACATCCCGCCGCCGGCCGGCCAAAAAGCCCCGCCAGCAACCGGATGCCCCCGCCAAAGAAGTCGATCCCATAAAGGTGGAAAAGGCCCAGGAGTATCTCACCGAGGTTATTGCAGCCATGGGGCTTAACGGCCTCACCCTGACCCCCGGCATCCAGGACGGTGCCATCCACATCCGTGTGGAGGGGGAGGACAGTTCGGCGGTAATCGGCCGCCGCGGAGAGACCCTAAACGCGCTGCAATACTTAACCAGCCTGGCCGCCAATCGGGGCGAGGGCAACTATGCCCGGGTGGTTATCGACACCGGCGGCTACCGGGAGGCCCGTCAGGACACCCTGTCGGCTTTGGCCCGCCGTCTGGCCGAGCGGGTGGTGCGCACCGGGCGCAGCCACACCCTCGAGCCCATGAACGCCTACGAGCGCCGGATTATTCACTCGGCCGTCAGCGAGGTTAAGGGTGCCACTTCAGCCTCGGTGGGCGAGGAGCCCAACCGCCGAGTGGTCATCAGCTCCAAGCGCCACACAGGCCAATCATCCGAGCGCACCGGCGGACAGCGCCGCACCTCCAAGTCCGACCGGCCCAAGTCCGACCGGCCCAAGTCCGACAAGCCCGAGCGTGGCGAGCGCCGAGGTGGACGCGACCGCCGTGGCGGCCGCCGGGAAAAGCCGGCACCCTATGTGGAGTCCTCCACCCGGGAGGTGCCCCCGCAGGAGGCGGCCGACAAGCCGCTTTATGGCAAGATAGAGCTATAATTTAAGAAACCTAAAAAGCCGACCCCAACTGGGGCCGGCTTTTTAGCGGGATTTTATAGAATGTTATCTGCCGTGGCGGTCCTGATATTTGCGCTGGGCGGCCCGCCACTGCCGGCGCTGCCGGCCGTAGCGCATTTGGTTTTTAAGCCAGCCTAAAAAATCGTCGCCAAAAAAGAGCAGAAAGTTCACAATAGAGGCCAGCATGGCTGCCCGTCCGGCCCAGTTGGCCGCTAAGAAGCTAAGGGCATACATGGCCCAGGCAAAATAGCCCAGGTATTTAACCTTGATGGGGAACAAAAACATCAGCAGCACTTCCATCTCGGGAAAGAGGTAGGCAAAGGCCAAAAAGAGCGACAGATGCAGATAGGTGGCGGTGCCGTAGCCGGTGATCATGGCCGCCGCAACGGCGCCCACCATGCCGCAGAGATAATAAAAGGTAAACGAGCCGCTGCCCCAATATTGCTCTAAGGCGTTGCCCACCCAGTAGAGAAAATACAGGCTGAGCAGCATGGAGAGCACCGAGGCGCTGCCCTCGGGGATAAAAACAAAGGTGATCAGCCGCCAAATCTGTCCGCTGAGCACCGCCGGCCGGGATAAAGAAAGCAGCCGCACCACGCTGTTGCCCGTAAAAAGCGGCAGCAGATAGACCACCATCATGGTGCAGGTAACATAGAGCATCAAATTGGGAATGCCCCCGGTGCGGGCAAACTTATGCTGGAGATTGCGTACAAACTTCATGGCCTCACCTCGTATTAAAGCGGCAGGACGCCTGTATTAAGCTTTGCTTAGAATTAAAGTTAAGTATAGCGAACAAATATGAGCAAATTGTGACCATGCGCCCCTTTATTTGCCGCTTATCGCCGCACTGCCAAACAAAAGCCCATGCCCCCGGGTGGCGCAAAGGGCCGGTCGGGAAAGGCGGCGTTATAATGGGCAAAGTGCTGCCGGGCCAGCGCACGGGGCTCCAGATGGTCGTAAATCAACAGACCGTGGCGCTCCAACAGCCGGGTAAGACCGTCGTAGCTAAAGCGGTAAAGGGGGCTGCCCGGTTCTTGGGGGGCGGCCTCGGGGCGGGTGGGATAATCGAGCGCCACGGCGCTGCCCGGAGCCAGCAGCGGGCTTAGCCGGGCAAAAAAGTCGTTTAGCTCGCCCTCGCCCATATCGAAGGTCAGGCCGGTCAGGCTGACAAAGCTGCGGGCGTCCGGCTCAAAGCCGGGACAGGCTGCCACCACCGCCGGCCATATGTGAGAGCGTATATCGGCGGCGGCATAGCGCAAGCCGGCCGGGGCATCCAGCCCTAACTCGGCCACCCGGCGGCGCTTATCCATAACCGCAAGGGGCTGGTCAATCTCCACCACCAGCAAATCCTTTGCCCAGTGGGGCAGGCGGTGGGCGAAGCTGCCAAGCCCTGCGCCAAAAATGAGATATTGGCGGGTGCCCAGCAAAGCGGCATTTTCCAGCATATGCTCGGCAAAAACAGCCCGGCTCAAATAGACAGGACCCAATCGACGGCGCACCAGCCGGTCGAGGGCATCGGCCCGGTCGGTGCCGTCCAAAGGCCGCATAAGACCGGCTGTGAGCAGGATGCCCCCAGCCAGCGCCTCGTATTCCTCGCCCAGCAGCCCTCGGGCCAGATTATCGCGAAAAATGGCCGCATCCTCGGCCCCCTCCAGGCTTTCCATGTGGTAGGCACGCACAAAGGCGCCCACCAAAGCTGCGGCCGACTGGCTCATGGCAGCCTTAGCAGCATGTCCACATGGGGTATGCCGTCCTCGGGGTAAACCTCGGACACCGGCTCAAAGCCCACCGAGCCGTAGAGCCCGGTTAAATGGGCCTGTGCCTGGATAAAGATTTCGCACGCACCAAACTGTGCAGCGGCATAATTGATGGCCTGTTTGAGCATGGGACGGGACAGACCCTGTCCCCGGTGGGACGGCGCCACCACCACCCGCCCGATAGAGGCGTATTCGGGGTGAACGGTGCCCTTTGGCAGAATGCGCAGGCAGCCGATGAGAGTTTGGGCAGAGTTATACACCAGCATATGGTGGCCCTGGGGGTCGTTGCCGTCGGGGTCGAGGTAGGGGCAGGTTTGCTCCACCACAAATACCTCGCTGCGCAATTTAAGCAGGCTGTAAAGCTCCCCGAGGCCGAGCGCCTCAAAAGGTTTGATGACGGTTTTCATGGGTTCACACCTTTTAGGTTTTATGGGGCTACTTTACCACAAACTGCCGTCCGGCGCAACCTTGCAACGGGCACGAAACGCCGATTAGACAAAATCTTCACACACCCTATTGACTTTTTAGCACATCCGTGCTGAAATAGGAGAATAAGGGGGTATGCCCGTGAGAAAGGACATAAAACAGCAAATTTTGGAGGCGGCCAGAACCCAGTTTGCCGCCAATGGCTACAACGCCGTTTCTATGCGTGCCATTGCCGATGCGGTGGGCATTTCGGTGGGTAATCTCACCTACCATTTCCGACGCAAAGAGGATTTGGCCGAGGCCGTGCTGGCCCAGCAGATGGAAAACTATAAAAAGCCCGAACCGGCCACCACGCTGGTGGATCTTAACGACTTTTTTATGCGCATTTTGAACCAGCAGGAAGAGGGCGACGACTTTTGGAGCGGTGTGGGCAAGCTGGCCGAAGCCTCGCCGGCGGTGATGGAGATGCGTCAGCGACAGCTTATGGACCTTAAAGAGGCGCTGGAGGAGACCTTTCGCAACCTGCGCAACGCCGGCCTGATTAAGCGGGACGCCTTTCCCGACCAGACGCCCTGCCTGGTGGAGATTATGATGGCCCTGTGCGTCAACGGCACGGTCATCGGCGAGATGGACCGCCTTAAATGCCTGTGGAGCCTAATCTATCCCATTTTGCGATAAGTCCCTCCTTTTTGGGGGGATTCGGAACGAAAGGGCGTCAATTTCATAAGATGGTATGTAGCTCAGCCTTAAGTTCTGCGCAAAAGCTTGGTTGCCCTGTCTCCTTTTTCTAAACAGCGTCGAGTTTTTTCGGCAAGGTCTCCAAGAATGACGCAAAATAGACATACTGGCGGCCTTAAGGTTGTCTTTAGCTAAGTTAAGCGGTATAATAATATATGTGCGTGCCCCGATAGGCCCGATTTTTGGGGAACTGGCGCAACAATTCACAGCGTATTTCTGAAAGGGGATAAAAGGTGATGACCTCCAACAAGACCGTACTGGATTGGGTGGACGAGTGTGTGGCCCTATGCAGGCCGGATAAAGTGGTGTGGATCGACGGCAGCGAGGCCCAGCTTGATGAACTTAGACAGGAAGCGCTTGCCACCGGCGAGCTGATCGCTCTCAACCCCGAGAAGCACCCGGGATGCTATCTGCACCGCAGCCATCCTGAAGATGTGGCCCGTGTGGAGCACCGCACCTTTATCTGCACCCGCCATCAGGCCGATGCCGGCCCCAACAACAACTGGATTGAAAAGGACGAGGCTTACGCCACCCTGCGCACCCTTTACGACGGCTGCATGGTAGGCCGCACTATGTATGTGGTGCCCTTTTTGATGGGCCCCTATGGTTCGCCTTATTCCAAGGCGGGCGTAGAGATTACCGACAGCATTTATGTCACGGTGTCCATGGCCATTATGGCCCGGGTGGGCAGCCGTGTGTTTGAAGAACTCGGCGACTCCAACGACTGGGTGCGCTGCCTGCACGCCAAGGCCGACCTGGATCCCGAGAAACGCTATATCTGCCACTTCCCCGAGGACAACGCCGTCTGGAGCATCAACTCGGGTTATGGCGGCAACGCCCTTATGGGCAAAAAGTGCTTTGCGCTGCGCATTGCCTCCTATCAGGCCCTCAACGAGGGCTGGATGGCCGAGCATATGCTCATCCTGGGCCTGCAGAATCCCCAGGGCGAGGTCCGCTATCTTGCCGCCGCTTTCCCCTCCGCCTGCGGCAAGACCNNGGGCTGGATGGCCGAGCATATGCTTATTGTGGGCGTAGAGCGGCCGGATGGCAAGGTCACCTACATCACCGGGGCCTTCCCCTCTGCCTGCGGCAAAACCAACTTAGCCATGCTTATCCCCCCCGAAGTTTATGAGAAGCGGGGCTATAAAATCACCTGCATCGGCGACGACATCGCCTGG
>DBQC01000015.1:34922-35312 GCA_002305075.1 Ruminococcaceae bacterium UBA1404
TTCGGCGTGGCCCCCGGCACCAACGCCAAAACCAACCCCAATGCGCTGGCCAGTGTGTCTAAAAACACCATCTTTACCAATGTGGCGCTCTGCACCGACGACAATACCGTCTGGTGGGAGGGGCTGACCGAAACCCCGCCCGCCAATCTGCTCGACTGGCAGGGCAACCCCTGGTCGCCCGACATGGGCCGCCCGGCCGCCCATCCCAACAGCCGCTTTACCGCCCCCATCGAGAACTGCCCCATCCTCTCACCGCTGGCCGACGCTCCCGAGGGTGTGCCCGTTTCGGCCATGCTGTTTGGCGGCCGCCGGGCCAAAACCGCCCCGCTGGTCTACGAGGCCAAAAACTGGCGCCACGGCGTGTATGTGGGCTCCACCATGGCCAGCGAA
>DBQC01000006.1:0-118510 GCA_002305075.1 Ruminococcaceae bacterium UBA1404
AATCTCGGTGTTTTTATATCGATGAACTTGCCCGACTGCACGAACCCCTCGATCTGTCGGCGCTTCGACGCCTCAAGCTTTTCCTCCAGCCGCAGCGGCGTCACGTCGGTATCCGCCCCGCGCAGCGAGGCGCGCACGCCGATGGTGGACGCCCACGGCAGACGGTGCAGGTAGGCATAAAACGCCATGTGCTGCGCGTCGGCCTCATTTTGCCGAATGATCGTGCTGACGAGCGACACCGGAATGCCGAGGCTCATCAGCGTGTGGATGCCGTCGTTGACACGGGTAAAGCCGTTCTCCACACCGCACACCGCGCGGTACACGTCGTCGTCGGTGCCNNTACAGCGTCACCTTGACCTGCCGGGGCGGGTATTGCTCCAGAAGCGCCGCCATGTCCCCGGCGATCATCGACGCATTGGTTTGCAGGGTCAAAAAGAACCCCATTTCGGAAAGCTTCCGCCAGATTTCAGGGAACTCCGGNNGGTGATGCACAGCCAGGTCGCACCGGCCGCCTTCGCTTCCTCCGCGATGCGCAGCCACTCCCGCGCCGTCAGCTCCTCCCCATGCCGGGGGATTTCATCCGGCTTCAGGTGAACGTAGCACATCTTGCAGTTGAAGTTGCAGCGGGGCGTCAACTCCAGCGTGACGGAGATGGGGATGCCTTCGGCGAACGCCTTTTCCCAGACCTGCTTGTAAAACGGGTCCAGCCATTCCATCCGCCGGCAGGCCGGTTCAAACGCTGTGTCCATGACCGCCTCCTACGCCTGCTTTTTCCGGGACAGCCCGCCTTTCGGCCACAGCTTGTCGAGCATCTTTTTGGATATCCGCACAGTTGAACTGCCGCGAACCACACCGTCGTCCAGAATGTTGTTGTCTGAAAGGGTTTTGAGGAACCGGTCGATGTCGGCGGCGGCTTTCTCCTCCGAAACGTCGACATAGCGCTCCATAATGCGGGCGACAAGGTCCTCTTTTGTGAACTCGTGATCTTTCATGTAGTCCCACAGATATGCCGCAGAGGACGAGATGTACACGATGCTTGTAATCTCCTGCACACGTTTGCCGACCGGCACAATCACATATTGCCCGGCCACCTCGCGTAAAATCAGCTGATCCTTCAACTTCATGATCCTACCCCCTTTGCGACTCCCGGGATGAAACACACACCGTATGGCGCTGCACGCCACACAAAATAATGGAAATCTACCGTTCCACATCCATACCGTTATATACAGTCCAAATACCGCCATAAATGTAGAATAATGGTATACCATTAACAGTACAATATTATTGTACCCTCATGCAAAAATCAAGAAATCAGACGCGAACGGACATTTTTTTTGCGCGAATAGTCCTTTTATTTGCAAGTTATTCTTGCGATCCTACACACAGGCCGCGATTTTTCCCGCAATCTATTGCGTGAAATCCATGCAGGCAAACCGGCCTTTGAATGCATTTCAACCCGCAAAAAAGGCGCCGCAGCAACCGATAAAACGGTGCGCGGCGCCAGCCGTATGAATATCCAAATGCTTCAGGCGAGCCCATTGGATCGCCGTTCGAGGTAACGCTGCAGTTTTTCGCGCAGTTCGGTTTGCCGGTATTTGCTGACCGGCAGTTTTTTCCCGTTCAGCAGTTCCAATTCACAGTGGCGCAGCATGCGCACATAGGCCAGATTCACGAGAATTGTGCGGTGGCAGAACACGAAATCTCT
Source organism: Ruminococcaceae bacterium UBA1404 (assembly GCA_002305075.1). GTDB lineage: Bacteria > Bacillota > Clostridia > Oscillospirales > Ruminococcaceae > UBA1404. Next base: position 1,709 of record DBQC01000006.1, read on the forward strand.
GGCTGGAAGCATGGCCGCCAGACGTGAAATTTTCACGCTGCTCTCCCACTGGCTGTTTTGGAAAACCAGCAGCACGCTGCGCAACGCGGTTTCGGCGTAAACCAGATCCGCCGGCGACACGCGGGTTTGCCCGTTCGGCCCCGGCAGCAGAATCTCCCTTTTTGCAAGCCGGACACGGTATCCAGCCAACAGCGCTTCGCGCAGCTTTTCCGAATCCACGGGCTTTTCGAGATACCGCAGCGTCCCGACCTCATAGCCTCGCAGGGCCATTTCGCGGTCGGCGGAAATGAAGACCACCGGCGTATCGTCCCCCTGCCCGCGCAGCGCGGCGGCAAGGTCCACACCGCCCATGCCGTCCATTACCGGTTCAAGCAAAAGTAGGTGAAACGACTTTCCGCCCTGCATCGCGCCGAGCAGCACGCTGGCTTGTTCGTAGCTGGAAATTTCACAGGCAATGTCTTCGCCTGCAAGAATCTCCTGCGCCATGCGGGCAATCTCCTGCCGGTCGGTGCAGCTGCTATCGCAAACCGCAATCTGAAACCTCAAGCGCGCTACTTTCTGCATAGCGAATCCTCCTGCCCCTTAAACTCGCAATCGATTTACACTATATATTGATTATAGCATAAAATTTATCATGCGCAAGGCGGATTCTCCTAAAAATCGTCCGGTTTATGCATTTTTTAGGACCTCAAGCGCGGCCGGAAGCTCGGTTTCGTAATCCGAAACGCCGCCTTCAAAGCTGACGCGGCCATCGTAGCCCGCGCGGCGCAGCGCATTGAAGAACGCCCTGTAGTCCGCCTTATCCGTCGGTTTCATTGCGACGCGGCCCTCGGGGTTGGAAATGTGGACATGACGCAACGCAGCACCGCAGTCCTCCACCATCTTCATGGTACCGCCTTCCACGAGCAAGTGGTAGTAATCGCAGAGCAGCTGAAAATGCGGGCGGTCAACCGCGCGGACAAACGCCAGCCCTTCCGGCTGTGTGTTGAGAATGTTCGTCTCCGCGCGGCGCAGCGGCTCAAGCACCACCGTGACACCGTACTTCGCGCCTGTTTCACCGAGATATTGGGCCGTCTGCACGAGCTGCGCCTGCGCGCGCTCGCGTGAAAATCCCTCAGGTACACGGCGGCTGCCGCCGCTGCCAAATACGGCGATCGAAATGCCGGCCGTCCCAAGCCGCTTCATCACGCGGTCAATGTACGCCTGCACCGCCCCAAAATCCACCGTGTTGCCCGTCAGGCGCAGCTCGCCTGGAAACAGGCAATTTGCCGCCTCGGCATGAATCGGCGCCGCCCTGTTTTCCGCGCAAAAGGCGGCAAACTCCGCTTCCGTCATCGCGGCGAGCGAGGAAGCGCTCACTTCCAGATAGTCAAATCCAATTTTTTTCAGCCGCGCCGCTTCAGAAACCGGCGCGCATACGCCAAAACGCATGGTTACAACATCCTCTCCTTGGAAAAGTTTTTTCCATTGTAGCGCAGTGGTTTCCGCAAAGCAAGCGGTTTGCAAAATTTTCTTTTTTCCTTGCCGCACAGCGTGTTTTGCCCTATAATAACCTTATAAATCTTCAAAAGGAAGGATTGTATTGGTATGAAAACGATTTCACTCGGTAAAACCGGCCTCACCGTGCCCGTGCTTGCCCTCGGCTGCATGCGTCTGGCAGATGCAGACCGGAAGCAGGCGGCGGAATACTTCCGCACCGCGCTCGACCTGGGCCTCAACTTCTTCGACCACGCGGACATCTACGCGGGCGGCCGTTCGGAGGAGGTCTTCGCCGACCTCGTGCGTGAAAGCGGCGTTTCGCGCGATAAGCTGATCCTCCAGTCCAAGTGCGGCATTGTGCCCGGCAAGATGTATGATTTCTCGAAAAAACACATTCTGGAATCCGTAGACGGCATCTTGAAGCGTCTGAACACCGATTACCTCGACGTGCTGCTTCTGCACCGCCCCGACGCGCTGATGGAACCCGAGGAGGTTGCCGAGGCGTTTGATACACTTGAGGCCGCCGGCAAGGTGCGCCACTTTGGTGTCTCGAATCAGGACCCGGGCACGATGGCGCTGTTGCAGAAGTACGTCCGCCAGCCGATTGCCGCAGACCAGCTGCAACTCAGCGTGACGAACGCCTCGATGATTGAGCAGCCGATGAACATCAACATCGGCGACGACCGCAACCTCGACCGCGACAACGGCGTGCTCAACTACTGCCGCCTGCACGATATCACGGTGCAGACCTGGTCGCCGTTCCAGTACGGCTTCATGGAGGGTGTTTTCCTCGGCAACGAGAAATTCGGCGAGCTTAACCGGGTACTCGAGGACGTCGGCGCGCGCTACGGTGTGTCCTCGACGACAATTTCCCTCGCATGGATCCTGCGCCATCCGGCCAAAATGCAGGCCGTTATCGGCTCGATCAATCCGAAACGCATCGCGGAATGCGCGAAGGCCGCCGAGGTCGACCTCTCCCGCGAAGACTGGTACGAGATCTATCGCGGTGCGGGTCACCGTCTGCCGTAAGCCGTGCAGAGCCGCTTGGAAACACCGGTCGGCACGCTGTGGATGGAAGAGACGGACGGCGCCCTTACCCGCGTGACAAACCGGCCGCTCGACGGCCCCGAGGGGGAAACGCCGCTGCTTCAGCAGGCGAAGCGCGAGCTTTTGGAATATTTCGCGGGCACACGCCGGACGTTTTCCGTGCCGCTGAACCCGCAGGGCACCGCGTTTCAGCAGGCCGTCTGGGCGGCGCTGCGGAAAATCCCCTACGGCGAAACGCGCAGCTACGGCGCGATCGCCGCGGCGATCGGCAACCCGAAGGCCGCGCGAGCCGTGGGCAGCGCGAACAACAAAAACCCGATTCTGATCTTCACGCCCTGTCACCGCGTGATCGGCGCCGGCGGTGCGCTCGTCGGCTTCGCCGCTGGCCTGCCGGTTAAGGAAGCGTTGCTCGCGCTCGAACAGAAATATCGGTAAAAAGCATTCGGACGGCGATCGCCGTCCGAATCTTTTTTATTCTGCAATTTTGCCGCGCTTCATCGCGCGCAGGCGGGTTTTATCCGCAGGGGACACGCGGCGAGATTCGAGCATTTTCTGAATCGCCTTGTTGTACGTCCAGTCGTCGAGCACGGTCGTCTCCAGAAACGCAAACGTCTTTTCGCGGTATTTCGCCATCGCGGTCGCCACCGCCCAGGCTGCACCCATCTTATAGTAATACGCTTCGCAATGTATTTCGTTCAGGAGCTCCAGCACGCGGTCGATGTACGCATCCGTGAGGAAGTGGCTCATCATCGTGACGACAAGCACACGCAGCACAAAGGGCTCTTCCCTGTTCCTAAGCGTCATCAGAAACGCCCACGTTTCGGCGGGATATTTCGCGGCCTGCTTGAACGACTGGCACAGCGTGTCGCAATTCGCCCAGTTGTCGATGTGCGGGACGGCACGCGCGAACCAGCGGAGCGCCTCATCGATTTCGCCGCGCAGGCGACCGAGCACAAAGGCGTACAGCATCGTCATTTCAACGCTCGAAAAATCGCACGCTTCAAGAAAGCCGCGCGCGTCGTCCTTGGCGATCTGCGCCGCCATCGCGCGCAGCACAGGCAGGCGAACGCCCAGCAGCGGCAGCGCGGATCCCGGCGTGAGCGACAGCGAAAACGCACGGTACTGCGCTTCACTGCGTCTTTCCAATTCGTTTCGAATGGCTTCGAGTTGCATCTTCCTATTCCTCCGAAATCTTTCCTTGACAAATCGTTCATATTCTCGTAAACTATTGGATGTAAAAGGGAGTAGCATGCAGATACTTCTGTAATGCAGGCGACAGCACGGCGGTCTTTCGCCCGTCTGCATTTTAATTTGCGAGACTTTTATCATGCACCGGACATGATAGAGGTCTTTTTTCATTTGCGAAAAAGACCCCCGCACGCCGGAATTCTACTGAAAGGGCTGAACCCCATGGACTTTCTGGATTACCTGTTCTCCAATGTGTTCAACATCACCTGGCAACACGCCGTCATGTGGTGCATCGGCGGCCTTCTGATCTGGCTCGCGATCGCCAAAAAAATGGAGCCTACGCTGCTGCTCCCGATCGGCTTCGGCACGATCCTCGTCAACCTGCCGCTCTCGGGCGTGGTCACGCAGGCCTTCATGCAAGGCGACGAAATCGGCGTGATCAGCCTGCTGTTTGACGCCGGCATCGGCAACGAACTGTTTCCGCTCCTGCTGTTCATCGGCATCGGCGCGATGATTGACTTTGAGCCGTTGCTCACAAACCCGAAGCTCTTCCTGTTCGGCGCGGCGGCGCAGTTCGGTATTTTCTTCACGCTGAGCATGGCCCGCCTCTTCGGCTTTGACTTGCACGACGCCGCTTCCATTTCCATCATCGGCGCGGCGGACGGCCCGACTTCCATTTTCGTGGCAAACACGCTGGACTCGGCTTACATCGGCGCGATCACCGTCGCGGCCTACTCGTACATGGCGCTGGTCCCGATCGTGCAGCCGCCGGTCATCCGTCTGCTCACGACGAAGAAAGAGCGCCGCATCCGCATGGAGTACAAGCCCGGCACCGTTTCGAAACAGACGAAAATCCTGTTCCCGATCATCATCACCGCGGTGGTCGGCATCATTTCCTACCGTTCGGCAGCGCTCGTCGGCTTCCTGATGTTCGGCAACCTGCTGCGCGAATGTGGTGTGCTCAGCAGCCTTTCCGACACGGCGCAGAACGTGCTGGCAAACCTCATCACGCTGCTTCTGGGCATTTCGATTACGGCGCACATGACGGCGGCCGAATTCCTGAAGCTCGACACGCTGTTGATTCTCGGCCTCGGCCTCATCGCCTTTGTGTTTGACACCGTGGGCGGCGTCCTGTTCGCCAAGGTCATGAACCTGTTCGTGCGCAAAAAGGTCAACCCGATGATCGGCGCGGCAGGCATTTCCGCCTTCCCGATGTCGGCCCGCATCATCCAGAAGATGGGCCAGAAGGAAGACCCGCAGAACTTCCTGCTGATGCACGCCGTCGGCGCGAACGTCTCCGGTCAGATCGCCTCGGTCATTGCAGGCGGCATCATCTTGAACCTCATCCATTGAGAAAGGAGCCATTGGTATGCTGAATCTGGATGTCAACGCATTTCTCGACAGTCTGCAGTACATGGGCAAGGGCATGTTCGGCGTCTTTCTGGTGATCGCCATCATCATCCTCTCGATCTATGTCATGAACGCGCTTTTCAAATCGAAATAATAAAGACTGACGACGGGGGACCCCGGGCTGTTCCGCAGCCGGGATCCCCCGTTTTGTTTTAGCCAAAAAGCCGCTTCAGGTTTTCCGCAGAAAACGCGGGCGACTCATGCAGCGCGCGCAGCATATCCTGCATGTTTTCGGCGCTGTATTCCACCTGCTTTGAATAGTCCTTCGTGCAGACGATGCGATCCCACGGCGTAAACGCGCCGGTATCGCGCAGGCAACGCGCATTCATCAGCCCGATGAACCAGACGCTGACGGCGCAGAAATTGACGCGCGCCGAAAGGTTCCCCTCCAGCACGCCGCGTGTGAAGTGGCGGTACAGGAAATAGACGAGCAGGTTCTCATAGCCGCCATCCACCTCGTCGAGATTGACCTCCAGCGAAGCGTCGTCGAGCAGGCGGACGTAATCCGGCCACGCATCGTCGTACGGCTCGAGCGCCTCCATCACCTGCAAAAGCGCGCTGCGGGTATTCCCCGCCGCGCCCGGCACAGCATCCGCCGGCGCAGGCTTTTTCAGCAGCTCGCGGTGCACGCGCACGCCGAAGTCGATCAGCCGATGCATGCGGACGCGCAAAGGCAGCGAGCGGTCCTGCACAAGGTGGAAGGCCTCGTCGCGCAGGCGGAAAATCCGCATCCCGCTGTCCGGCACCGTTTCCGCGTCCGAAAGCTCGCCCACGGTTGTCGTGATGAATGTAATCGGCTCCGTTTGCTCAAAAAGCAGACGGCACGCCTCCTCACAGCACAGGCCGACGCCCATCTCCATGCGGTCGCCGAGCTGCTCGTAAAACCGCGGGTGCTCGCGGCAGATCTCGCACAGGCCGTCTTCGCCCAGCGTCTGGATCACCTCGCACAGGTTGTCGTCCGTCAAAAACGGGCAGCGCTCCTCGTCGGTGAGGCGAAAGCAGGCCATGCCGTCCGGCAGTTCCTCAATCTGCTCGCGCAGGCGTTCGCCAAACGCACCCTCGAGCTCCTCATAATACGCTTTCGTATCGGGGTCAATGTCGATCTCCCAGCCCGCGCAGCACGTATCGCTGCATGCAGCCGCCGTGCAGCGGAACCGGTCGTAAAAATTTGGTTTGATAAATTTCATCGTTTCCTTCTTTACACCTGTTTCGTGATTTTTCAGGGCGCAGGCGAAACATCCGGCGGCGGCAGCTCGATGCCCGAACGCAGCACGGAATGCAGGTGCGTCTCAATCGTTTCGCGCGTCGGCTCGGGCAGCTTGCCCTCGCAAAGCGTGCGTTCCATAAGCAGGTTGGCCGCAGACGTCGCGATCACAAGCGTGCCGGGCGTATAGTTGACGTAGTAGCCGTACGCCTGCAGGGCGCCGTCGTCATCCAGCCCGGTGAGAAAGATATCCTCCGGCACCCGCAGGCCGGCCGACGCGATGATGCGCATCATCGACGCATCCCAGCCCTTCGAGAAATTGATGATCGCTTTAGGCGGGTTTTTTCGGCTGACGATTTCGCGCAGGAACGACTCCCGCTTTTCCCACGCCTCGATCGGCACAAGCATGCGGTTTTCCTCGGGCACGACCACGCCAAATTCCCGGCAGGCCGCCTCGAACGCCCGCAATCGCTGGCGGCCCGGCGCGTAGACGGGCGGATCCGCCATATAGGCGATGTTGCGCCAGCCATGCGCGAGGACCTCGCGCGTAGCCTCATAGCAGGCGCCAAAATTGTCGATGTATACGCCGTCGCACTGAATGCCCGGCAGCTCGCGGTCCACGCAGACGACCGGCGTCCCGCTGCGGCGGATGCTGTTCAGGTACTCGGCGTTGTTGCCGTCCCGGCCATCCACCGGCGTGATGAACAGCGCGGCAATCTGATACGAAAGCAGGTCGTCGATCAGGCGACGCTCGCGCTCGGCGTTCGCATCCGAATTGCACAGCAGCAAGCGGTAGTCATACTGCTCGGCAATGCGGTCCGCTATGTAAAACAGTTCACTGAAAAACGACGCAAAAATCTGCGGTACAATGACGCCGATGATGCGCGACCGCGATTTGGACAAACCCACGGCAATGGCGCTCGGCGAATAATCGAGCAGTTCAACCGCACGCTGGACGCGCATCCTCGTTTCATCGCTCACGTATCCCGTTTTGTTCAGTACGCGCGACACCGTGGATTGCGATACACCGGCCTGCTGCGCCACGTCGCGTATGGTTGCCTTTGCCATGCTTTTTTCCCCCATTATACTCTCCTCAAAGCCGTGCGCTTCCAGCGCGCGGCAAGGCCTCAGAACTATATGATATATGCTTTTTGGCGGACTGTCAAGAAAACCCTTGCAATGTTTGAAAAAGATTTGACTTTTCACAAAAACTTGGGTATGATAGAGGTAAATCCATGCGCTGTGCAGCAGGGCAAAACACGGAAGTGAATCGACAGGCAGAAAGGACGGTTTCAGTTTATGAAAAGCTTGAGTAAAGTGCTCACCATCATCGGCTGCATCACGGCGGCCGTTGCCATCATCGCTGCGGCTTTCGCCGTTTTCTCCTATTTTGACAAAAAGAAGCAGGACGCGGAACTCGAGGAATACCTGGAGGGCTCCATTCAGTAATCCGTTTCCTTTCCCCGCACGGCCAGACGGTGCGGGGATTTTTTATGTTTTGCCCCGCGCGCAAAAAAGCCGGCCGCCCGCCTGTGGGGCAGCCGGCCTTCGCGCGGCGCGTCTTTTAGGATTTATCCCCCGGCTTTGCAAAGAGCGCGGCGAGATAGCCGAAAAACACCGCCGCGGCAATGCCGGCGGCCGCAGCTGTGACGCCGCCGGTGAACACCCCGAGCAGGCCTTTTTCCTCCACGGCCTGGCGCACGCCCTCCGCCAGCAGATACCCAAAGCCCGAGAGCGGCACGGTAGCGCCGCAGCCGGCGTAATGGACAAGCGGCGCGTACCAGCCCAGCGCGCCGAGCAGCACACCGCCCGTCACATAAAGCACCATGATGCGCGCCGGCGTCAGCTTCGTCAGATCAATCAGAAGCTGGCCGAGCACGCAGATCAGGCCGCCAACCACAAACGCACGTACATATTCCAAAACCGGATACCTCCTTTTGCTGTTCCGACGCTCCGGGCTTCCGCCCGGAAGCTTCTTCTGTAGTCTGCGCGGAATAGCGCGGTTTATCCGGCACAGACTACAGACAGAAAATCATGCTGGAGGTTTGCATCCATGAAAAAAATCGCCTTTTTTGACACCAAGCCGTACGACCGCACCTGGTTTGATGCGCTCGGTACAAACTACGAAATCACCTACTTCGAGGAAAAACTCAACCACCACACAGCCAAATTCACCGACGGGTTCGATGCGGTGTGCGCTTTCGTCAACGACCGCGTGAACGCGCTCGCCATCGAGCGTCTGTACAACAACGGCGTGCGGCTCATCGCAATGCGCTGCGCCGGCTACAGCAACGTGGATGTGAAGGCCGCGTTCGAAAAGCTGCACATCGTGCGCGTGCCGGCCTATTCGCCGCACGCGGTCGCCGAGCACACGATGGGTCTGCTGCTCACGGTGAACCGCCGCCTGCACAAGGCCTACAACCGCACGCGCGAATTCAACTTCAGCATCGTCGGCCTGACGGGCACCGACCTGTACGGCAAAACCGTCGGCGTGATCGGCACCGGCAAAATCGGCCGGGCATTCGTCGACATTTGCCGGGGCTTCGGGATGCGCGTGCTCGCTTACGACAAATTCCCGGCCAAGGACAGCGGCCTCGAATACGTGCCGCTCGAAACGCTTTTGCGCGAAAGCGACGTCATTTCACTGCACTGCCCGCTCACGCCGGATTCCCACCACATTCTGGGCCGCGACGCTTTCTCCAAGATGAAGAAGGGCGTCTTCATCCTCAACACCTCGCGCGGCGCGCTGATTGACAGCGAAGCGCTGCTCGATGCGCTCAACAGCGGCATTGTGCGCGGCGCGGGCCTCGACGTGTACGAAGAGGAAGCCAACCTCTTCTACGAGGACCGCTCCGACACGATGATTCAGGACGATACGCTCGCGCTGCTCGTCTCGCGCCCGAACGTCATCCTCACCTCCCACCAGGCGTTCCTGACCGAGGAGGCGCTGCACAACATCGCCGAGGAAACCATCAAGAATCTCGACGCGTTTTTCTCCGGGGCGCCGCTGGAAAACGAGATCTGCTACCTGTGCGACCGCGAAAAAGCCGGCAAGGACTGCCGGAAAACGCGGAAATCGCGCTGCTTCTGAGCCACGCTCACCACTCGATGCCGTACGGCCAGCCGGCGAGACTGCCGAGGTCGTAGACGCGGCGATAGCCGAAAGCGAGGAGCTTTTCCGCCGCCAACCGGCTGCGCTGGCCGCTGCGGCAATAGACAAGCACCGGCGTATCGACATTCGGAATCTGCGCGGCGGCCGTTTCCCGCGTGATGCTTCCCACCGGGAAGAGGCGCGCGCCCTTCGCGTGCCCGAGATTATACTCTTCCTCCTCCCGCACATCGAAAAGCAGTCGGTTCGGCTCGTTCTCCAAAATGGCCTCGGCTTCCTCAAAGGAAATTTTCCTGTACTTCTGATCCATGGATATTGCACGTCCTTTCCTGCGGCGCAAACGGTTCTGCGCCGCCCACTATAGTATATGCACCGCAACCGGCGCGCCCAAAGCAGGCGCCCGCGCGGCAATCGAAAAGGCGCAGACGGATTCGCTCCGTCTGCGCCTTTTTCAGGCTTTGTCTGCGCCGTCCGATCAGATATTGACCTGATGGATGATTTCCTTGAGGCATGCGGCGCTCTTTCTCAGGGATTCCTGCTCCGCGTCAGTCAGCGGCAGAAGGATCTTGCTCTCGGCGCCCTTATGGCCGACGATATTCACGAGGCTGAGGCACACGTCGTCGATGCCGTACTCGCCGTTGAGCATCGTGGAGACGGTCATCGTGGTGTCAATGCCGGTGAGGATGCACTTGACGATGTGGCAAACCGAAACGGAAACCGCATAGAACGTCGCGCCCTTACGCTCGATGACGCGGCCACCGGACTTGCGCACGTACTTCTCGACCTCGGCATAGTCGAGCACCGGCATGATGTGGTCGGCCGTGGCAATCGAATTGTGGTAGTCCTTGACCGGGATGTTCGAGATGTTCGCGAGCGACCACGGGACAAACGAGCTGTCGCCGTGCTCACCGAGCACATACGCGTGGACGTTCAGCTGGTTGATGGAGTAGTACTCCGCCAGACGCGCACGCAGGCGGGCGGTATCGAGAATGGTACCGGAGCCGATGATGTGGGACTCCGGCAGACCGGAACATTTGCAGAACGTGTAGGTGAGGATGTCGACCGGGTTGCTGACGATGAGATAAATCGCATCGGGCGCGTAGCGCGTGATTTCGGGAATAATGCTCTTGATGACGTTGACGTTTGTCTGCGCAAGGTCGAGTCTCGACTGGCCCGGCTTTCTCGCAACGCCGGAGGTAATGATGACGATGTCGGAATCCTTGCTGTCCGCATAGCTGCCCGCATAGATGGCGCACGGACTGCAGAACGGCGTGCCCTGACGAATGTCGAGCGCTTCACCCAGCGCCTTGTTGTTGTTGATGTCAATCATGACAATTTCAGAAGCCAGGCCCATAACAGTCAGCGTGTAACCAATGGTTGCGCCGACGCTGCCGCTTCCGATGACGGTGATTTTATTCATACTCTGATTCACCCTTACCTTTCAGCGTTAGACTCTGCACAGCGTTGCCGTGCGTATTTTTATATTATTATAGAGGATTCCCGCAGATAAATCAAGGGGTTTCGCCCGCATTTGTCAATTCTTTATCAAATGGGACAGCGCCCTTGATTCACCGGCGCGCGCATGCTATGCTATATCCAAACACAGAAAGGAGTGCATCCCCGATGGATTTTCGCATTCGAAAAGCCGCCCCCGCAGACGCCGAGGCGCTGTGCGACCTGTACCTGTATCATCTCGTGCAAACGCCGCCCGAAGATCCGCAAAATCTGGCGTTGTGGCGCGAAAAGCTGTCCCGCTTCGCCGCAGACCCCCACTACCACATTCTGGTGGGTGAAACGGGCGGCGCCGTGGTTTCCACGGTTACGCTCGTCCTGGTGGAAAACCTGACGCACAACCTGCGCCCCTACGCGCTGATCGAAAACGTCGTGACGCATCGCGCGCACCGCGGGAAGCACTACGCCTCCGCGCTTATAAACCGCGCCTGCGCCATCGCCGCCGAAAACAACTGCTATAAGGTCATGCTGCTGACCGGCTCCAAACAGGAGAGCACGCTGCGGTTCTACGAAAACTGCGGCTTTGACCGGCACGCCAAAACCGCTTTTCTGCGCCGGCTTTGAGCGTTACCGGATAAAATTGGTGGCCACACGCGGCTCCTGTTCGGGCAGGCCGATCTGCGCCTTGCCGAGCGCAATGCTCCCCAGCAGAAACGCCATGTTGCGCCCGAGCGTGCGCATCACCTGCATGCCCTCAAGGTCCTGCCGAACCTCCTCGGGCGTATTGCCGTGCACGCTGTTCCAATACTGGCTGGAGACGACCGGCATGCCGGAAATTGTGAAATACTTGTTCAACTCGTCGAAGCTGGCGCTTGCGCCGCCGCGTCGGCAGCTGACGACCGCCGCGCCCACCTTCATCGTCTTGTCAAACGGCGTGCTGTAAAACAGGCGGTCCAAAAAAGCGATCAGGCTGCCGTTGGCCGAAGCGTAGTAGACCGGTGAGCCGACGACGAGACCATCCGCCGCCTCAAATTTCGGCGCCGTCTCATTGACGAGATCGTCGAACACACAGCGGCCAAGCCCATTGCACCGGTTGCACGCGATACAGCCCTGCATCGCCTTTGCGCCGATGTGGATCATTTCCGTTTCCACGCCCGCCGCGTTCAGCGCCTTTTCCACCTCGGAAAGCGCCGTGAAGGTGCAGCCGTTTTTGCGCGGACTGCCGTTGACCAAAAGAACTTTCATGTTGATACCTTACCTTTCCGCCGCGCTCGCCGGCGCCCGTGGGACAGTAGCCCGGGCCGGTTGCGCGCAGCACAACGCGCAGCACAATACAATGGATTTTCGAATCATACGGCCCGGCGCTGTGCCTGCGCGTCGCCGGGTCCGTGCGGTCGCTTCCCGTTACGAGTCGGTGCAAGTCACCTGCAGCGCCGAAACAAACGCTTCGGTCCCAATATCCACAAAGATGCCCACAGAACCGCGCGCGTCCGGCCCGTGCTTCATATGCTCCACCACCAGAACGGGCTGCTCGGCGCCATTTAAGTAAAAGGCCGCGTGGTCTTCCTCGATCACGGCTTTTAACGTGATCCATTCATCCAGCGCGACATCGACAGGCGCCTCAAATGCGGTGATGCCGAACTCCCGAAAATAGCTGAAGATATAGCCCGGATAGGAAAAATACTGGCAGCCATGCGCTTTTCTCACCGGGTCTTCGCACTGTCTGCCGTTGGTCGGCCGCACATAAAAGGATTCAAACTCGGAATCCGCGTCGTTGGCCCGGAACACAATGCCGATGAAGCCTCTTGCATGCGCGGGCGCATCCGGCAAAAGACGGCTGAGCATTTTGATCTCTATGCACCCGTTGTGGAAGCTGAGATCCTTCAGCTTGGCGTACGTATTTTCGTCCGGTACGGGAATTTTGTCCGTTTTGACGACCCGCAACGCCGGCGTGCCGTTTACCTCCGCATCCTCCACATGCGTATGCACGGGTGTAAAATGTTCTGCTTTGACTTCGATCTGTCTGTTTATCACAAAGATCACATCCTTTCCGCCGCACTTGAAACACCGCAGGAACGGGAATCTCCGCCCTGCGCGCAGCACAATACAATGGGGGTTGAGAGGAGGCGGGCGACGTGCACCGACGCCTTGCCGTCCAGACGCCGCACTGCAGCCGCGATCCGCTCTTCTCTGAAGGCCGAACCGCGCGGCAAAGCTGTTCTCGAGGTGGGCCTCGTTTTGCGCGCTTTTCCAACGCCTCCGGTGTCTGCCTGAACCGCGTACCGCAGCCAATCGCGCCTATTTGTTGAAAATATTGTCCCTGGTGTATGCAATGTTGGCGAGCTTGTTGTCGCGACGCTTGAAATCGCCGGTAAAACGGCGCGCATAGAGAAAATCGCGGCCGATGTACGCCATGGGGAACTGGTCGTCCGTGCCGGCCATGATTTCATCGCACAGCTCGAGCGCTTCCCCAACGATGCATTTTGGCACCGCGCCTGTGCCGTGCCCACCGTACAACACGTCGAACGCACCAGAGAACGTCTGGAAATGAAGGAGACTCTGCTTATACGTTTCGATCGTCGTGGAGCAGGGCAGCGCAAGCAGCGTGTTGGGGTTGCACGCGTCGCCGGAATACACGACGCGACGCGCGCGGTCGAGAAACACAAGCGTGCCTTTCGTGTGGCCCGGCACCGCGATGGCCTCGAGCTGCACGCCGCCCAGATCAAAGACATCGCCGTCGTACACGGGCAGCGTGCGCACCGCGCAGCGCGGCACAACGTCTTCAAGCTTGGGCTGGAACGCATCGGCTGGGCGGCCGCGCATCACGAAATCGTACCGGCGCGCAGGGTCGCCGTGTTCATAGAGCAGCTCCACATCCGCCGGATGGACGCGGCAGGCGCCGTACTCAAACGATGCACCCGCATGGTCCACGTGGCCGTGCGTCAGCACGAGCTCGATGGGCAGGTCGGTCAGCTCGCGGACAAAGGCGCGCAGGCTGCCAACGCCTGCGAGACCGTCGATGAGCATCGCCCGTTCGCCGCCCTCAATGAGGTAGCACAGCTCGCCGCCAAGTCCGCCAATCTGCGTGACGTTTTCAAAAATCTTGTTGGCTGTAAAGAATTTGGACATCCAAACACCTCCCAAAAAATCACCGCACCATTCAGGACGGTCTTTCCTGCCGCACAAACCGCCTTACCGGCCGACGTGCAGCGCGCGTTTCACGCTTTCATTATACAGCCTTACGGTAAAAAAATCCATAAAAAAACGGCGTACCGGCACCGTATCTTGTGGTTTTTCCGGTTTTGGGGGCAAGCGGACGCGTTTTGCGAAAAATCCGGAAAAAACGCTTGCATTTTCGGGGGTGATGTGGTATGATTATTTCTGCGTTATTGGAGTTTAAGGCGAATCTATGCCCACCAATACGGTTCAGGCGGTTTCGCCGTACTATAATCCTGTTATCGAGGAGGTGTCTACTGTGCCTAACATCAAATCGGCTAAGAAGCGCGTAAAGGTCGCTGCTGCAAAGACCCTGCAGAACAAGATGATCAACTCTCAGCTCAAGACCGAGCTCAAGAAGGCCAATGCGGCGATCGAGTCCAATGCGGCTGACAAGGCGGAGGCTGTCAAGGTCGCTGTCAAGAAGATCGACCAGGCGGCTGCGAAGGGTATTCTGCACAAGAATACGGCTGCCAGAAAGAAGTCCGCTCTCGATAAGAAACTCAACGCGGGCGCGTAACTTCCAACATCGCATGATTAAAAGACCGTTCCGATCGGAACGGTCTTTTTTCTTTGCTTTGGCATTTGGTTTTCAAAGAAACGGTTCAAAAATAATACCAGAAATCCGCAGCCGAAAGGATCAGCATCAGCAACCAGAAAACAATGACCAGGGCGTTCAGGATCAGGCCTGCAATGGCAAGCCCCTTGCCGCGCTGACCGCGCTGATTGATCTGCGGCATACTGATGATGGACAGCACTATGCCCACAATCGATGTAATCGGGAAGCAGCAGAACACCATCGAGACGCACGAAAGGACGAATCCGGCGATCGCCATGCCGTTGTATGGCGGCGGCACAACCGGAGGCTGCCCATAGTACGGCGTCGTCGGCGGCTGGGGCGGATAGCCAGAAACCGGTGGCTTCGTGTAAACCGGCGGCATATTCTGGCCCTGCGGGACGGAATTCCCCGGCTGCCCCTGCGGCGGGGTGGGAGGCTGGCCATATCCCTGCGCAGGCTGACCATACCCCTGCGGTTGGCCGTACTGCGGAGGCTGGTTATACCCCTGCGATTGACCATATCCCTGAGGCTGAACATAAACCGGCGCGTTGGCCCCGCAATGCGGGCAGCACGCCGCACGATCGTCATAAATTGTCCCACACTGGCTGCACTGCACCATAACCACGGCCTCCCTATCACCCATAACCTTTTGTTTTCAGTATACGTGCCGAAAAGCCGGTTGTCAAGGGCAAAGAAAACCGCGGCGTCTAAAATGGACGTCGCGGTTGGGGTATGGGTGTCAAACAATACACCGTGTTGAAGTACGCCTATCAATAAACATGCATTTCACACAAAAACGGTGACACCGCCGCTTTCTCCCATGCGGAAAATCTGCTGCGGCCGTGTGACCCGAAGCAGCTGTGTGTGGTCACGGCAACGCTGGAGGCGCTGCTCCAGTCCTGAGGCAGGCAAAAGGAAGGCCACCCCTCAATGGGTGGCCTTCCGGAGTATGTAGGCAATCCCGGCAAATCCGACCAAAAACAACAGCGCGCCGGCCTGCCAGAGCACCGAAACCGAAAACCGGCCAGCCACCAGCCCGGCAGCGCCGCTCGCCGCAAGCGCGCCGAGCTGCAGCGTCAGCCCCTGTGCGCTCAGCACCGTGGCGCGTACCGCCGAGGGCGTGGCGCGGTGGATGATCACGTCCTGCGCCGTATCGGCAGCACCCAGCAGGAAATACAGCAACAGGTACAGCACGCCGAACAGCGCCGGCGCGGTGACCGCCCCGAGGGCCAACGCGCACAATCCCGCGAGCAGGTTGCCGAGCAGAAAAATTTGATGGACATGGTACCGCTTCGTCATTTTCTCCGCGGCAAGGCTGCCAAAAATGGACGCCAAGAAATACCCGAAGCCAAGTACCCCAAGCAGCCACAAAAGCGCATCGTTCCGCAGAAGCCCGGTAAACTGCGGCTGCCAGTACGTTTCCACCAGCATCATCAACACGCCGGAAACCGCGGTCGCGACGAGCAGCACCGGCAGGCACCGGTTCGCCCGGCAGGCTGCGCGGACCGTGCGCATCTGGTCGCGCAGCTTGGGGCGCTGNNCCCGCCGATCTCCCGGGTCAGGCACGCGCCGCCGAACAACGTCAGCACGGTGAGCAACAGGGACGCCGACAGAGCGGTTCCGATGCCGCCAGCACCATGGAGCAGGCCGCCAGCCAGTGCCCCAAACGCAAGCCCCGCCGATTTAACGGCGCCCTGCCGGGCGGTAATGGCAGGCAGCCCCGCCTCCCCCTGCACAAGCAGCGCAGTATCCACCAAAAGTGCATCCAAACTGCCGCTCGCAAGCGCGTGCGCGACGCCGTATGCAATCATGGCGGCGCTGACCACTGGCCAACCGGTTCCGAACAGCAAAAGCCCCACAGCCAGCACATAGACCGCCTGCGCGGCAAGAAACACGCCCTTGCGGCCGATTCGGTCAGCCAGCGCGCCGCTGGGCACCTCCAGCGCCACCGCAACGCCGGAATATACCGCGATGGCCAACGGCAGCTGCGCCAGCTGGACGCCTCGGCCCAGCAGTACGAGGCTGAGCACCGGCGTCAACACGCCGCGCGCCATGGAATCCACCGCCGTTACAGCCAGGCCGGCGCGCACACCGCCCGTCTTCAGCACGGTTTTTCCCTCCCCGCGTTGGCGATCAGGGCGTAGGTATACGGGATGGTACCGGGTCGCGGCGTGCCATACGATGCAAAAAAGTCCACAATTTTTTTGTGCAGCGCTGCTGCTTCTTCCCGTGTGAGGTAGACGACGCCGTCGAAAATATCGCCCGCCGTTTTGTCCGGCGCCTCCCCGCGCGCCTCGCGCGCCGCAGCCGACGTCAGCCACTCCTCCAGCGCCCGCTCCACAATGGCGCGGATCATTACGTCGCGCAGCGTGCGGGCCGCTGGTTCCGCTTCGCTAAACGTGACGTCGACTGGCTCCGCCTTGTAAAACTTCGCGGTGAACCCGTGGATCTGCTCGGTGCGGTCGAGTCCCACGAGCCCGATTTTCTCGAGTTCCGCCAGATGATGCCCTGCGCTCGACGGCGCAATGGCAAGGCTGTCGGCAATCTGTTTGGCGGTGAGACCCTCGGGGTGCAGATCCAGCAGCCGCAGGATCCGCTGCCGCAGCGGGTGCATGTACGTGCGCAGTTCTTTTTCCGTTTGCAGGTAAATGGTCCGCCTGCCGTTTTCCATCGTTTCTTTCATAACGCCCTCCATAACAATTATTGTTATGATTGAAGTATACCATAACAATAATTGTTATGTCAAGGGGGCTTCTCCAAAAAAAGAAGGCCGTCCCCGAAGGGACAGCCCACTTTTCACCCTGCACAGGCCGGGTCATTGCCGCCGATTTTCCTGCGGCGGGACAGGCGGATACGGCGGGCGCCGTCGGCGCTTACTGCGCCGCACGCACACCACGATGACCACCGCGGCCACTGCGCCGATCACCAGCACGGGCAGCGCGTAAATCAGCAGAATCACAAAGCCCTGCGCACCGTCCACAATACCGTTGAGCATATTTGTAAACGCCTGGGCCGCACGGTCCCCAAAAGTGGGCTCCACCGGCGTATACGTCCGAACCTCCTCGAGGTAAACGGTGATGGTCGCGTAATCAATGCTGTTTTCGAGCGCCTTCATCTGCCCGGTGTAGCTTTCGATCTCATACTGCACTTCCATGAGTTTTTCCTGCACCGCGAGCAGCTCCTGAAGGCTGCCGGATTCCTCCATCAAAGCGAGCAGCCGCGTCTCCTGCGTGCGCAGACTGTTCAGCCGCGCCTCAATGTCCACGTACTGGTTGGTCGCATCGTCCGCGCCTTCCTCCGTGCGCACCACGCTGCCGACGCCCTCAATCTTCTCGAAGAATTCTGCGTACCGGTCCACCGGGATGCGGCACCGGTACTCCGCGCTGCGCGTGCCGCCGCCGGAATAGGAGGACGTGTACTCGATATAGCCCTCGGTTCCGGAAACGGCTTCGCGCAAAAGCCCGACCGCCTCGTCATACGCCTTCGTTTCCACCGTCAGGCTCGCGGTACGGATGATCTTTCGCCCATCGGCGGAAGCGAGCGCCTCGTCGTCCACCACCGCCGTGGCGTTACCCGCTGCCAGCGCAGTTGACGCGCTTTCTCCGTCGGCATACGCGGTATAGCCGCCTTCATCGGCGGCGTACGTGTCCATGGTTGCCGTCGCCGATGCCGTCTCGCTGTCTGCACCCGCGCCGGCGCACGCCGCAGTACCGATAATGAGCAGACCGCAAAGCACCAACGCCATCCATTTCCGTTTCATATTTCCTGCCCCTTTCTTTCACCCGCCCCGTTTGCGGCGCAGGTTTTGTTCTTCTTCTATCTTATAAGGAAGCAAATTGTCCCATAAGGTTACGGATTTTAAAAAAATATTTGTAAAATCTAAAAACACCTATTGACAATCTTTTGATTATATGTTATATTTTTCTCACCACATTAAAAGGAGATGAGAATTTATGAACTGGACACTTCCCGGTACGGTACTGCAAATCGACGCCGAAAGACCCGAGTCAGCGGAAGAAACGCTTTCCGCCATGTTCCTGACGGGCGGACTCGTGCTTTCGCAGGTCACGCAACTGACGGGGCTTGAACCGTACATCGTGCAAAACTGGGTGCGCCGCGGCTTTGTTTCCGCGCCGAAGCAGCGCAAGTACACCCGCCGCCAGCTCAGCCGCATTCTGATCATCAACGCCTTAAAAAACGCGCTGTCCATCGACCAGATTTGCCAGCTTTTGAGCTATGTCAACGGCGCGCTGGACGACGAGCAGGACGACACCATCGACGATACGGAGCTCTACAACGCGTTTGTGGTGCTGTCCTGCGCGGTGGAAACCAACGGCTTCCCCGCCTGGGACGAAATCGGTCCCCTGCTGGAACGCAGCCTGCCGAATTACCGCGAGCCGGTTCCGGGCGCGAAATCGCGCGTGCAGGAGGTACTGCGCATCATGCTCACGGCCTGGCGCTCGGCCCAGCTGAAGGACGACGCCCAGCGTATGCTGCGCGCGCTGCCGAAATCCCCGCGCATCGACTGAACCACCGCCAAAACATACCGGCCAAATATTTTTGAATAAGGAGAATTTTGTATGTTTTCATTTTTTAAGGGGTCCACACCCCCGCCGGGAGACGGGCCGACTGCCGTCTATACCGCGCGGCCAAACGGCAATTTCCTGAAAAAGCTGCCGCGGTACGTGCTGCTTGGCCTTGCGGCCGTGCTGGTGCTCGCGATCGGCGCCACCTGCTGGTATACGGTGGACGACAAGCAGCAGGCGGTGGTCACCACGTTTGGAAAGGTGACGGAGGTTACGGATGCCGGCATACATTTCAAGCTGCCGTTCGGCATCCAGCAGGTGCACAAGGTGGACGTCAACGTCTATCAGAAGATCGAGCTGGGGTACCGCACCAGCCAGTCGTCTCCGGAGGGCTATACGCTGGTGGAGGACGAGAGCAAGATGATCACCGGCGATTACAACATCGTCAACGTGGAATTCTTTGTGGAATACAAGGTATCGGACCCCGTGAAATACCTGTTCGCATCGTATGAGCCCGAGAAAATACTGCGCAACCTCATCCAGAGCCAGGTGCGCACCGTGGTGGGCTCCACCAACGTGGACGCGGTGCTGACCACGCGCGAGCTGGCCAAGATGATCAAGCAGGCCAACATTGACTTTACGCGGCTGCCTGACAGCGACTTCGACCGCGTACTGGGCGAATCCACCGGCGCAGGCGTCATATTCGGCGCGACGGGCGGCGTCATGGAGGCGGCGCTTCGCACCGCCTACGAGGTCATCACCGGCAAGAAGCTCGAAAAGCTCGAGTTCCTGGACGTGCGCGGCATGAAGGGCGTCAAGGAAGCGACGTACAACCTGGACGGTCTCGAGCTCAAGGTCGCGGTCGCGAGCTCGACCGGCGCGGCGTCGAAGCTGCTCGAGGCGGTCAAGTCCGGCGAAAAGAGCTACACGTTCATCGAGGTCATGGGCTGCCCCGGCGGCTGCATCAACGGCGGCGGCCAGCCGGTTCAGTCGGCGGCAGTACGCAGCTTTGTGCCCCTTAAGGACCTGCGGGCTGCAGCCCTCTACCAGGCCGACCGCAACAAGGCTGTGCGCAAGTCGCACAAGAACCCCATGATTGAGATGCTCTATAAAGACTTCTTGGGCGAACCGGGCAGCGAGATCTGCCACGAGGTGCTCCACACCTCCTACAAAGCCCGCGACCGCTTTATGATGGCGAAATAAACCCTCCAGAGTCACCGGCCCCCGCCAAGAGGCGGGGGTTGGTGCATTTTTGCAGCAAGTATAGCCTTATAAAGCCCGGGCAGCGGGCATTGTGCAAGAGGTATTTCTATCGGCAGAAGGCGGGTTAAAGCTTGCATGATGCCGGCTGCAAGGGTTGCATTTTGACGGGCTGAAAGGTATGATATTTTCAACCAGATAATTTGACAATAAGCCCCACAAAGCGCAGCCGTCCGGCAGGGCGGCGGACAAAATGACGCCTTCGAGGTGATTGTATGCCGGCCCAAATTAAACCCCTTACTGCCCAAGAAGTCAGCCTGCTCTTTACCGAGATTGCCCTGTTTTATCAGGCGGGTATCCCGGTGGGGGAGGGGGTCCATATCCTCACCGAGGCGGCCCACGGCCCCGACCGAGATTTGCTCGAGCAACTAAGCCGGCTTATGGACCGGCAGGCGCTACCGCTGTCGGCCGCCATGGAGGCTTTGGGCGCCTTTCCGGCCTATGCGGTGGGCATGGTGGCGCTGGGCGAGCAGACCGGCAAGATGGACGAGGTGCTGTCCTCCCTCGGGGCGTATTACGCCAGCGAGGAGAGCCTGGATAGCAACCTGCGCAGCGCCCTGACTTACCCTCTTATCATGGTGGGTATGATGGTGGTGGTGGTGGCAATCATCCTGACTCGGGTGCTGCCCATTTTTGGCCGGGTTTTTGCCCAACTGGGCGGCGAGATGGCCCCTTTTCCCCGCATGGCCATGGAGATGGGCGCCTTTATGAGCCGCCACAGCCTGCTGTTTATGGGTCTGCTGGGCCTTTTTGTGGGATTTATCGCTCTGCTGCGCTTTGGCCGTGGCGACCATCCTGTGGTTGCTGCGGTGCGCAGGCTGCTGCTTGGGGGCCGGCACACCGCAGCCCTTGTGGATGCCGGGCGCTTTGCCTCGGCCATGAGTCTGATGCTCCAGAGCGGCCTTGCTCCCGAGCAGGCTTTGGATGCGCTGGAGCGGTTGATGGACAGCCCCGAGATTCGGGCCAAGGTAGGCCGCTGCCGGCAAGCCCTTGGCGACGGGGTGGGCTTTTCCGAGGCGCTGATTGCCGCCGAGCTGTTTGACCAAAGCCTTGCCATGCTGCTGCCTTTGGGCTTTCGCACCGGCAACCTCGACCGGGTGATGCGCCACATCGCCCACCGCTGCGAGCAGCGGGTGGCGGGCCGAATCGACCGGGCCGTGGGCATCATCGAGCCCAGCCTGGTGGGGCTGCTCTCGCTGGTGGTGGGGGCCATTTTGCTCTCGGTCATGCTGCCGCTGCTGGGTATTTTGTCGTCCATGGGGCTTTAGGAGGCCGCGCCTATGAGGACCCGATTTAAGCGCACACCCATCCGCTCTATAAGAGCCGTGCTAACCGGCCTGCTGCCTCTGGGACTGCTGGCGGCGGCGGTGCTGCTGTTTAGTTTGAGCATGGGCCGGTTGGACGCCCATACCGAACAGGAGAGCCTGCGCCGCAGTCAGGCGGCCCTCAGCCGTGCCGTGGCGGCCTGCTATGCCATCGAGGGGCGCTATCCACCCGGCCTTGGCTATCTGCGCACCCATTACGGCCTGCTGATAGACGAGCAGCGCTATATCGTCCACTATGTTTATCTTGCGGACAATCTGCCCCCCGAGATGTGGGTGCAGCTTCGCCATTTTTAACCTACCCCGAAAGGAGGCCCCGTTATGCAACCACGCTCCACATCGGGCAGCCGTGTGGCCGACCTGCTGTTTGTGTTGGCGCTGTTTAGCCTGTTTGTCATAGACTCGGCGCTGGTTATCATCATCGGGGCCCGGTCTTATACCGGTGCTTTGGAGCGCATGGACGCCGCCTTTGAAAGCCGCACGGCTCTGGGCTACATTGCGGGTAAAATCCGCCAAAACGATGTGGCGCACAGCCTGAGTCTCGGCGAGATCGAGGGCCGCCCCGCTCTCTGCCTCAGTCAGGACCACAACGGGGTGGTTTACACCACCTATATCTACCACTGGGATGGCCAACTGCGGGAGCTGCTTGTGGGGCCGGACAGCCGGGCCGGAGTCGATGCGGGTCAGGCCCTTATTGCGGTGGCCGACCTTGAGATGGAGGCTTTGGACAACGGCCTTGTGCGCCTTGTCTGCACCGACGGGCAGGGCCGGCGATCCCAACTGCTCATCGCCCCCCGCACCGCTGTTGGGGAGGATGGGCCATGAGGGCGCCCCGCTCGCGCTCGGCGCTGTTTTTGATGGAGCTTGTGCTGGCCATCGGGCTGCTGGCCGTGACGGCCGCCGTCTGTATCGAGCTGTTTGCCAGAGCGCACCGCCTAAGCCGCCAAAGCGAGGCGCTGAGCCGGGCCCTTATAGTGGCCGACAGCGCCGCCGAAGGCTACAAAGCCACCGGCGGTGAGCTCGATGCGCTTGCCGAGCTGCTGTCGGGCAGTGTGCAGGGCGACCGGCTCTATGTCTACTACGGCGCCGACTGGAACACACGCCCCACCCCCGATCCCGAGGGCTACACGCTGCTGATAGAGAGCCAAGCCCACCCCCGCCTCAATGCGGCCTATATTCGGGTGGCCGACGCCACGAGCCGGGAGCTTTACAGCCTGACGGTCAAGCACTTTGAGGAGGCGGTATCATGACCCGCCGCCGTGTGGGGCCCAGCCTTGGTGTGCCCACCCTTATGGTCACCTTTGTGGCGCTGTCTATGGCGGTATTTGCCACGCTGTCACTGCTGTCCGCCCGGCTTGACTACAATCTTGCTCGCCGTCAGGCCGAGGCTTCCCGGGCCTTCTATGCCGCCGACGCCGCCGCCGAGGAGCGATTGGGCGACATTCACCGGGCGCTGACACAGGCGCTGGAAACAGCCCACACCGCTGATGGCTTTTTTACCGAGCTGTCTCACGCCGGTATTCTTTGGGACGGCTTTGAGCGCAGGGGCAACCGGGCCACCCTCACCTTTAGCCTGCCAGCCGGAGAGGCCCGGCAGCTTGCGGTGACCTGCCGGGTGGACTACGACGCCGCCGACCACACCGCCCGCCTGACCCGAACGGGCTGGCAGCTCATAGCCACCCCAACCGAGCCCGAGCCCGGCGAGGGTCTTGCCGTGTGGGCCGGGCCGGATGCCGATTTCCAAATCAAGGAGGATTAACCCATGGAGCTTAAGGATATGCTGGTTGCCGCCGTGGAGCAAGGGGCCTCCGACCTCCTGCTTATTGCGGGGCTGCCGCCCAGCATCAAAATACAGGGCAAGGTCCTGCCGATAGAGGAGCAGCCCTCCACCCAGGAGCGCAACCGCACGCTGGTTTTGGGTATCTATGCCATGGCCGGGCCCCGCTCGCCCGATCGCCTTCTTGATACCGGAGACGACGACTTTTCCTTTGCCCTGCCCGGCCTCTCCCGCTTTAGAGTGAGCGCCTATAAGCAGCGGGGCAGTTTGGCGGCCGTCATCCGGGTGGTGCGCTTTAACCTGCCCGACCCCGACAGCATTGGCATTCCCCCTGCCGTCATGAATCTGGCCACCCTCACCCGGGGGCTGGTGCTGGTGTCGGGTACGGCGGGCAGCGGCAAAAGTACCACCCAAGCCTGCCTTGTGGACCGTATAAACCGCACTCGGCATGCCCATATCATCACCTTAGAGGACCCCATCGAGTACCTGCACCGCCACCGCCAAAGCGTGGTGAGCCAGCGGGAGATCACCGTAGATTCCCAGAGCTATGCCGGTGCGCTGCGCGCCTCTTTGCGGCAGGCTCCCGATGTGATTTTGCTCGGCGAGATGCGGGACTTCGAGACCATCTCCATCGCCATGACCGCCGCCGAAACCGGGCATCTGGTGGTGTCCACGCTGCACACCCTCGGGGCAGTCAACACCATCGACCGGGTGATCGATGCCTTTCCTCCCGCCCAGCAGCAGCAGATACGCATCCAGCTGTCCATGGTGCTGCAGGCGGTAGTCTGCCAGCAGCTTCTGCCCGATACCCAGGGGGGCTTGGTGCCCGCCTTTGAGCTGCTGTTGGTCAACAGCGCCGTGCGCAGCCTGATTCGGGACGCCAAGACCCACCAAATCGATGCGGTGGTGCAGTCCTCGGCAGCCGAGGGCATGGTGAGCATGGATGGCGCTATCGTCCAGCTGGTGCGCGAGGGTCGGGTGTCCGAGCGAACCGCCATGATACACTGCGTAAACCCCGAGGTGATGGCCCGCCGGCTATCGGCGCTTTAGGCCGGGCTGCGTGGGGGCTGTGGGTTTTTCATCTCTCACCCAAAATTCATAAAAGGGTGCGAAAAACCGCCCCCACACCGACGCTTTATGTGATAACATAGTACTGAGGTCACAACAGGCATGGAGGAATATAGATGAAACATATTCTCATTGTGGACGACGAGGAAAAAATACGCTTTGTAGTGCGAGAATACGCCGAATTTGAAGGCTATAAAGTCAGCGAGGCTCAGGACGGCATGGAGGCGGTAGAGCTCTGCCGGGAAGTGAACTTTGACCTGATTATTATGGACATCATGATGCCCCGCCTGGACGGTTACATGGCCGTGCGAGAAATTCGCAAAAACAGCAATGTGCCGGTGATTATGCTTTCGGCACGGGGCGAGGAATACGACAAGCTGTTTGGCTTTGAATTAGGCATAGATGACTATGTGGTCAAGCCCTTTTCCTGCAAGGAGCTCATGGCCCGGGTGGGTGCCATTATGGGCCGTGTGGCCCCCGAGCAGGTTAGAGAGAGCCTGCAGTTTGGCGGCCTCACCGTGGACACTTTGGGTCGTCGGGTGCTGGTGGACGGCAAGGAGATGCAGCTGACCCCCAAAGAATACGAGCTGCTCTTTTACATGGTGACCAACCGGGGCATTGCCCTCTCCCGCGAGCGTATGTTGCGGGATATCTGGGGCTACTCCTACACCGGCGACGACCGCACCCTGGACACCCACATCAAGATGCTGCGCAGCAATCTGGGACCCTACCGGGGCTATATAGTCACGCTGCGGGGTATGGGCTATAAGTTCGAGCCGGGTGAGCGGGTTGGCTGAGCCTAAAAAAAGCGCCAAAAACAACCCCAGCATCGCCCGTGGCGTTTGGAAGTCCTTTATGCTGCTCACGGTGATGATTTTGGGGCTGCTCTGGCTGATGCAAACGGTGTTTTTTGGCAGCTACTACAAGGCCATGAAGCGCCGACAAATCCTTGCTGCCACCCGGCAGGTGTCCGATGTGCTGGACAGCCCCACCCGGCTGGAGACCATCTACACCATCGCCACCGACAACGACCTTACCATTGTGCTAAGCCGTCCCGACGGGCGTATGCTCATCGAGGCCGAAAACATGGTGCGGGGCAATGTGCTCAAATCTGCGGCCTTAGAGAGCCGGGTGAGCTACTATCTTCAAAGAGCCCGGGCCGGCACCCTGACCGAGCACACCGAAACCCTGCCCCACCCCTATATGGCCAGCGAGTCGCTGTTTGTGGTTAGGGCGGTGTCCATGGGCGGGGCGCCGGCTGTGCTGTTTATTTATGGTAGCATCGAGCCCACATGGGCCACAGCCGACATTCTAAGCAGCCAGCTGCTGTACATTACCGGGGTGCTGCTGGTGCTGGCCGGGCTTATTGCGCTGGTTTTGAGCCGGCGCATCTCCCAGCCCATTGTGCGGCTTACGGCCTCGGCCCAGCAGTTGGCCACCGGCGACTACGCCTCTACCTTTGAGGGGGGCACCTTTGCCGAAATTGACGAGTTGGCCGACACCCTTAACGGTGCGGCCGTGGAACTGGGCCGGGTGGAGGCGCTGCGGCGGGAATTGGTGGCCAATGTCTCCCACGACCTGCGCACGCCGCTCACCATGATTAAGGCCTATGCCGAGATGATTCGGGACCTCACCGGCGACAATGCCCAAAAGCGCGAGGAGCAGCTGGGCATTATCATCAGCGAAGCCGACCGCTTAGGGCGGCTGGTGAGCGATTTGGTGGCCATCTCCCGGGAGGAGATCTTAGGGGCCGACCTTGAGCGCAGGGCCTACGACCTGGCCGAGGCCCTTCGGCAGCTGGCCGAGCGCTTTAGCATGAGCTACCCCGACTACCGCTTTGAGGTGGAGGCCCAGGGGCCCTGCATGGTGTGGGCCGACCCCGACCGCATTGACCAGGCGCTGTATAATCTGGTGACCAACGCCGTGACCTACACCGGCGAGGACGGTCTGGTGGAAATCAAGCTGCGCCGGATGGTGGGCGCCGCCCGGGTGGAGGTGCTCGACAGCGGCCCCGGCGTCCCCAAGGAGGAGATGCCGCTGATCTGGCAGCGTTATTACCGCAGCAGCTTTCACAAAACCGCCAAGGCGGGCACCGGGCTGGGGCTCTCCATTGTCCGGGAGATTATGTCGGCCCACGGAGCCGGCTTTGGGGTAACCGCCCGAAAACAGGGCGGCAGCTGCTTTTGGATCGAGCTGCCGCTGGCCGGCAAGCAAAGGCGCCGCTCTTAAAAGTTTAATCCATGGTGGTTTAGGCAAAAAGGCCGCCCCCGTCAACCGACGGGGGCGGCCTTTTTTTATTGATATTATAGCGAGAAGTAGTCCACAGCGCCCCTGAATATCTGCTGATAGGGGTCGCCGGGCACATTTTTGTGTATATGCTCACCGCATCGCTCCGAGTTGGCCATCTTGCCCAGCACCCGGCCGCAGGGAGAGGTAATGCCCTCGATAGCCCAGTCCGAGCCGCCCGGATTGACCGCCGTATCCATGCCGGGGCGGCCGAGGGCGTCGGCATACTGGGTGGCAATCTGGCCGCTGCCGGCCATCTGAGCCACAAGGCTGTCCGAGGCGATGAGGCGCCCCTCCCCATAGGAGATGGGCAGCAGGTGCACATCGCCGGGCTTGTGGTGCATCAGCCAGGGGGACAGGTTGGAAGCCACCCGGGTATAGACCATCTTGGCCTGATGCCGCCCGATGCGGTTTTGGGCCAGGCTGGGCCCGTCGCTCTCCATGGGGCGAATTTCGCCATAGGGCACCAGTCCCGTCTTAATGAGCGCCTGAAAACCGCCTGCGATGCCTAAAATCAGACCATCGCGGTTTTTGAGCAGTTCCATCACCGCGTCAGCAATGCGGGGCTGGCTTAAAAATGCCGTGATGAGTTTGGCGCCGCCCGCAGGCTCATCGCCGCCGGCCATGCCGCTGGGAATGGCCAAGATGTTGCTGTTTGCCAACTGCTGCACAAAGTTGTCCATAGACCACATAAGATCCTCGGCCGAGCGGTTGCGCACCACAAGGGTCTGGCACTCGGCACCCGCGGCGCTAAAGGCTCGGGTTAGGTCATACTCGCCGCTGCTTCCGGCAAAGACCGGGATGAGCACCCGGGGCCGGGCTACCCGCACCGCCGGGCCCCGATGCTGGGCCGCCTGATGGTGGAAGGTGGGCACCGCTGCTGTTTCGGTCTCGGCCTTTAGGGGGAAGAAGGGCAGCAGCGTGCTCTCCCACAGGGCCTCAATCTCGGTAAGGTCGGCCCGCTGGCCGGCGTAGGTCAGGGCGTAGTCGGCATCGGTGTGTCCAATATACTCAAACTCCGCAAGCGGCTGGGTGCTCTCTAACAAAATGCCGCCGCAGAGCTTGTCAAACAGCGCATCCCCCGCCTCGATGCGGGCGCCAATGCGGTTGCCAAAGGCCATCTTCATCAGGCCCTCGGCCATGCCGCCAAAGCCGATGGCCCAGGCCGACACCACCTTGCCCGAGGCAATGGCGGCCTCCACCGCATCAAAGGTCTGGCAGAGGCTTTGGTCCAGAGGCAGACCATGGGCGTCCAGCTCGGGGCTGGCCAGGTACAGATAGTGGCCGGGGGCTTTAAACTCGGGGGAGATGATGGCCGAGGCCTTTGCGGTGCTGATGGCAAAGGAAATCAGACTGGGAGGCACATCCAAATCCTCAAAGCTGCCGCTCATGGAATCCTTGCCGCCGATGGCCGCCACGCCCAGCGCCATCTGAGCCTTGTAGGCGCCCAGCAGCGCCCCCACCGGCTTGCCCCAGCGCACAGGGTCCTCTCCCAGCCTTTCAAAATACTCCTGAAAGGAGAGATAGGCCCGGCGGCGGCTGCCACCCGCCGCAATGAGCTTGGCTATGGACTGCACCACGGCATAGTAGCCGCCGTAGAAAGGCGACTGCTCGGCGATGGTGGGGTCGTAGCCATAGGCCATCACCGAGGCGGTGTCGGTAGTGCCCTCTATCAGCGGAATTTTGGCCGCCATAACCTGCGTGGGTGTGTTCTGGTAGGCTCCGCCAAAGGGCAGTAGCACGGTGGCAGCGCCGGCCGTGGCGTCGAACATCTCCACCATGCCCTTTTGCGAGCAGACATTGAGGTCGCCGGCCAGCGCCTTGAGGCCTTGGGTAAAGCCCAGGGCCGAGCAGGCCAGCACTTCGGGCGGACGGTGGTCGGGAATGGCGGCCCGGGCGGTTTTGGGAGCGCCGGCGCTGTCTAAAAAGTCCCGGCGCAAATCCACCAAGGTCTCGCCCCGCCACACCATCACCAGCCGCCCGGTGTCGGTGACCTCGGCTACTACGGTGGCATCAAGGTTTTCGCTGTCGGCCAGCTCGATAAAGCGCTGGGCGTCCTCTTTGGCCACAACCACGGCCATGCGCTCCTGAGATTCGCTGATGGCCAGCTCGGTTCCCGTAAGGCCGGGATATTTTGTGGGCACTTTGTCCAAATTGATAAAGAGACTGTCGGCCAATTCGCCAATGGCCACACTGACCCCGCCGGCGCCAAAGTCGTTGCAGCGCCGGATGAGCCGGGCGGCTTCGGGATTTCTAAACAGCCGCTGCATTTTGCGGCCCTCTAGGGCATTGCCTTTTTGTACTTCGGCACCGCTCTGGATAAGGCTCTCCTCCGAGTGGGACTTGGACGAGCCGGTGGCGCCACCGCAGCCGTCCCGGCCGGTTTGGCCGCCCACCAGCAGCACTACATCGCCGGGTTTGGGGCGATGACGGCGCACATTGCCCGCCGGAGCGGCCGCCACCACGGCACCCGCCTCCAGGCGCTTGGCCACAAAACCGGGGTGGTGCACCTCGGAGAGATGCCCGGCCGACAGGCCCACCTGATTGCCATAGCTCGAGTAGCCGGCGGCGGCGGTGGTCATCAGCTTGCGCTGGGGTAGCTTGCCGGGCAAGGTATCGGCCACGGGGGTGCGGGGATCGCCGCTGCCAGACAGGCGCATGGCCTGATAAACATAGCCGCGGCCGGACAGCGGGTCGCGTATGGCTCCGCCCAAGCAGGTGGAAGCACCGCCAAAGGGCTCCATTTCGGTGGGGTGGTTGTGGGTTTCGTTCTTGAACATGAGCAGGTAGTCCTCCTCAGCACCGTCCACATCCACTTTAATTTTTACCGAGCAGGCGTTAATCTCCTCAGACTGGTCAAGATTTGGCATAAGCCCGGCCTTTTTGCGCAGTTTGGCCACCACGGTGCCCATGTCCATCAAGGTCACCGGGCGCTCGCCATTGGGGTAGAGCCCGGCCCGGGCACCGAGATAATCCTCGTAGACCGCACGGATATGCTCGGGCTCAATCTCTATCTGGGTGAGATGGGTGTTAAAGGTGGTGTGGCGGCAGTGGTCGGACCAATAGGTGTCCAGCATCTTAAGTTCGGTCTCGGTGGGGTCGCGGCTCTCCTGCCTGAAGTAGCTTTGGCAAAAGCGCAGGTCGTCGTAGTCCATGGCAAGGCCCCAGCTTTCCCGCAGAGCCTCAAGACCGGCATCGTCCAGGTGGATAAAGCCGGTTACAATGGGGGTTTCGGGCGGGGTGGGGGGATTGTCCTTCAGGCTGTCCGGCAGCGAGAGGCTGGCTTCCCGGCTCTCCACCGGGTTGATGAGATAGTGCTTTATCTGAGCGAGCTCCTCGTGGGACAAAGTTCCCTCAAAAGCATAGATGCGGGCCGTGGCCACATAGGGGCGCTCGCCCAAGGTCATCATTTGGATACATTGTGCGGCGCTGTCGGCCCGCTGGTCAAACTGGCCGGGCAGCAGCTCGATGGCGACCAACGGCCCCGAAAGGTCCTCGGGCAGCGCATCGTAGGCCACCTCCAACTGAGGCTGGGCCAAAATGGTCTTGCAGGCCTGGGCAAAATCCTCGTGGGAAAGCCCCTCAACATCGTAGCGGTTAAACAAACGCAGCCCAGTAAGACCGGGCAGTCCAAGGGCCGATTTTAGCTCGCTGAGCAGCGTGGCGGCCTCCACCGCCACAGGTTCCTTTTTTTCCACAAACACACGCATAACCGACATAGCAGCACCCTCCTGGCTTTATAATCCATGGTTTAAGGCTTTATTGGGCATAAATCAAGTCTCGGGTCTAGGGCTCGGCCAACTCGCCATAGCACCGAACCCTGTCCGCACCGGTGATGCGCACCCGGGCAAGCTGTCCCTCCCGCCCGCAGGACAGCGATACCGGCGTGTAGTTGGCGCTGTATCCCCAGCGGCCTTCGGTCTCGAGCAGCACCTCGGCCACACTGCCGATTTGGGATTCCAAAAAGGCCGCGCGGCTTTGGGCCACCACCTCGGAAAGCTGCCGGGCGCGGGCTTTGGCTGTGGCGTGGGGGACCCGATGGGGCATGTCCGCCGCCGGGGTGCCCGGCCGGGGAGAATACTCAAAAATATGGGCGTCGGACAGTCCAAGCGACTGCACAAAGGCAAGCGTTTTATCAAATTCCTCCTGCGTTTCGCCGGGAAAGCCCACAATCAGGTCGGTGGTAAGGCCAAGACCGGGAAAAAGCGCCCGGGCGGCCTGGGCCATCTCCCGGTACTGGGCCGTGGTATAGCCCCGCTTCATGCGCTCAAGGGTGCTGTCGCAGCCCGATTGGAGCGAGAGATGAAGATGGGGACAAAGTCCGGGCAGCCTCGCCATAACCTCGAGGTCGGCCACTGTGAGCAGCACCGGATCCACCGAACCGATGCGCACCCTTCTGCCCGGCCCGCAGGCGGCGGCCAGACCGTCGGGCAGGCGCAGCCCCAAATCGGCCCCGTAAAGGGCGAGGTTGATGCCCACCACCACCAGCTCCTTAAAGCCGGCGGCCACCAAACCCTCGGCTTCGGCGGCAATGTCGGCCGGAGGCTTGCTGCGCAGGTGCCCCCGGGCTGTGGGAATGATGCAATAGGTGCAGTGCTTGTCGCAGCCGTCCTGAATTTTAATAAAGGCCCGGGTGTGGTCGGCAAAGCCGGTGGCCGTCATGGGTTCAAAGGTATCGCCGGGCTGATGGGGGGCAATATCCACTACCCGCTGGCCGGTAAGCAAAAAGCGGCTAACCGCCCCGGGCAGGTCGGCACGATTTTTGGCCCCGGTTATCACATCGGCCTCATGGGGCAGGGCATCTTGATCCTCAAGGGCTTGGGGCAGGCAACCGGTCAGGGCAATGACGGCCCCGGGATGCTCCCGGCGCAGCCGACGCAGCAACTGGCCGGCCTTTTTATCGGCGGCCGCCGTTACGGTACAGGTGTTCACAACCAGTACATCGGCCTTTCCCTGTTCCACGGGTTCATAGCCCGCCTTTTCGAACATCTGCCGAAGAAGCTGGGTTTCGTACTGATTAACCTTGCAGCCCAAAGTAAAAAAACGAATGCGCAATCCACCGGCTCCTCTTTTATAAATCTTTATACCGCTACTGAAAGCAGGTGTTACTTTACTATTATAGAGAAAAAGTGGCCGCGGCACAATCCCCAAAGCGGCTGCATTTAAGGCAGAATGTGCGCATAGACTTGTACCAAATGCGGCGGTCTGTCCGCCGGGCCTGCCGCGCGGGCCCAGGGCTTTTGCAGCGCGGAGAATGGAGCGTAGGAGCATGATAAAGAGACTTTTTCTATCGGTGTTGGCGGCCTGTCTGCTATCGGGCGTGGCCATGGCGGACAGCGACTATATCCCCACTTTGGCCGAGGTAGAGGCCGAAATTGACCTGCCCGCCGCAGCGGCGGTGGGGGGGGCGGCCGAGCTGCCGGCCAAAAGCGCCATTTTGGTAGAGCTTTCTAGCGGGCGTGTGCTGTTTGAAAAGGAGCCCGACCTGCCCATGCCCCCGGCCTCCATCACCAAGATCATGACCATGTTGCTGGTGGTAGAGGCCGTAGAAGCGGGCAAAATAAGCTATGAGGATGTTGTAACCTGTTCGCCCACCGCCGCCTCTATGGGGGGCAGCCAAATCTGGTTTGAACCGGGCGAGCAGATGACCGTAGACGAGCTGATGCGGGCGGTGGCCACCGTGAGCGCCAACGACGCTTCGGTGGCGCTGGGCGAGCATGTGGCGGGCAGCCACGAGGGCTTTGTGGCCATGATGAATCAGCGGGCCAGCGAGCTGGGCATGACCCGAACCCACTTTGCCAATGCCACCGGGCTGGACGCCCCCGGCCACGAGACCACCGCCCGGGATATCGCCCGTATGTCGGCCGAGCTGCTGCGCTACCCCGATGTGTTTCGATACACCACCATCTGGATGGATGAGCTGCGGGGAGGCGAAACTCTGCTTGTAAACACCAACAAGCTGGTGCGTTTTTATGCGGGGGCCACAGGGCTTAAAACCGGCACCACCAGTGGGGCGGGGCACTGTTTGTCGGCCACGGCTCTGCGGGACGATATGCATCTGATTGCCGTGGTGCTGGGTTCGGACACCGGCGACCAGCGCTTTTCGGCGGCGCGGGGGCTTTTGGACTACGGCTTTGCCAACTACGAGCTTGTGGAGACCCCCGGCATCCCCGGCGGGGCGCAGCCGGTTAAGGTCACCGGCGGGGTGGCCCCCAAAGTGGCCATCACGCCCGAGGCGCCTCCCACGCTGCTTGTGCCCAAGGGCCGAGGGAAGGATGTGACACAGGAGGTGGAAATAGCCGACCTGCTGACCGCCCCGGTGGAGGCCGGGCGCCATGTGGGCCGGGTGCGGCTGAGCTTAGACGGCGAGGAGATTGCCACCTACCCGCTTGTGACCGCCGAGGAGCTTGGGGAAATGACCTTTTTGTCGGCCATGGGCATTCTAATAAAGGAGGCCTGTAACATAGGCTAGCCAATCGGGCAAAACCGCCAAGCTTTATATTGCCTTTGGGGGGCTTTTCATGTAAAATGAAGGTAACACAAGGGGAGAGAGGCATCTATGGCGATAGGATTGCACACGGATTTTGCTCTTCTGCCCCCCGGGGGG
Source organism: Ruminococcaceae bacterium UBA1404 (assembly GCA_002305075.1). Taxonomy (GTDB): domain Bacteria; phylum Bacillota; class Clostridia; order Oscillospirales; family Ruminococcaceae; genus UBA1404. Next base: position 35,219 of record DBQC01000006.1, read on the forward strand.
CTGCCCCATCCGCTAAGTAAGCGGGCCATAACGGCGCTGGGCGGTTTGCGACGGAGAGACTGCACCGGGTCTGATATGCTGGGCTGGCTCTGCCTGCCTGACCAGCCCGAGTCACTTTTGGATGAGATCGAGGCCGAAGCCCGGCGCATAAGCGCCCTCTGCGACCTGGTGGTGGTGGTGGGTGTTGGGGGATCCTCTCTGGGGGCACAAGCCGCCCTTGATTTTGTGGCCTCGCCTTATTATAATCAGCTTACCAAAACCCGCCCGCAGGTGCTGTTTTCGGGCGATCATATAGACGGAGACACGCTGTGTGACCTGCTTACCCTCTCGGCCGAGCGGCGGCTGGGAATCTGCCTTGTGAGCAAGTCGGGCACCACCGTGGAACCCTCGCTGACTTTTCGGGCGCTTGAGCATCACCTTTTCACCCGCTATGGCCCCGATGCCGCCCGGCGCATCCTCTGCATCTGCGGCGACGGGCCCCTAAGCGACTACACCCGGCATAAGGGCTACACCCGCTTTGCCATACCCGAGGATGTGGGGGGGCGCTACTCGACCCTCTCGCCGGCCGGGCTGGTGCCCATGGCCCTGTGCGGGCTTGATATTCGGGGGGCGCTTAAGGGGGCCAAGGCCGCCCGCCAGGCCTATCTTGACCCCGAAGGGGCGCTCACGCTGCCCGCCCGCTACGCCGCTTTGCGCCAGCTGCTGGCGGATCAGGGCCGTCCGGTGGAGGTTATGGCCATGTTCTCGCCGGCCTTGGGTGCCTTTGGCAACTGGCTTCAGCAGCTGTTTGCCGAGAGCGAGGGCAAAAACGGCGGCGGCATTTTGCCCCTTCCGGCGGCCTATACCGCCGACCTTCATGCGCTGGGCCAGTTTGTCCAGCAGGGCAACCCCATTGTATTCGAGACCATGCTGACCCTAAGCCGCGCCCGCTATGACTGTCGGGTGGCCCCCGGAGGCGGCTTTGACGGGCTAAATGCGCTGGTGGGACAACCCCTCGATGACCTATGCCGCCTGGCGGTGGAAGCCGTAGCCCGGGCCCACAGCGAGGCCGGTGTGCCGGTGCTGCACATATCGGCGCCGGGGCGGGACGCCGAGGTCTTTGGGTGGCTGGTGATGTTTTTCCAGATGTCCTGCGCCGTGGGTGCGCTGATGGCGGGGATTAATCCCTTCGACCAGCCCGGCGTGGAGGACTATAAGGCCCATATGCGCCGTCTGTTCGGCGGACTGATTTAACAGGTAACGCGGAGGCAACTCCATAATATAGCAAGGAGGCGTTTGACATGATCAAATTAATCGTCGGGAAAAAGGGTACCGGCAAAACCAAAGCATTGGTCGAGCGGGTCAACGAGGCCGTAGCGATCAGCAAGGGCAATGTGGTGTGCATTGAAAAGGACCTAAACCTCACCTACAGCCTCAATCACAAGGCCCGTCTTGTGGTGGCCGACGAATACGGCATAGACGGCTACGACGAATTTTTCGGCTTTATATCGGGCCTGCTGGCAGGCAACTACGATATCACCCACCTGTTTGTAGACGGTGTTTTTAAAATAGCCGGTCGGGACATTCCTGCCTTTGAAAAAATGCTGTCCAAGCTGGTTTTGCACTTTAGCAAATCCGATGTCAACATCACCTTTACCGTCTCCTGCGACGCCTCCGAGCTCTCCGAGGCCACCATGCGCTACGCTATAGATTTTGCATAACAGCCCCTTTTGGCTTTTCTCTTCGCGGGTTGTGACCGCATGACCCGCGAAGAGCGGCTTTAAGGCGGCTTTTTTGTTTTATAAAGGCGTTGACAAAAGCCCTATGGGCATATATAATGCATAGGTAACGCCGGCCGCGGATCATCCTGTCCCGCGGTGTTTTTGTCAGACCTTGTGTCCGCCCTAAGGAGGAGCTGCTCATGCGCATTCAACTTGAGACGGTATCCGCCAGTCCGGGCGGCCGGCTACCCATTGCGGGAGAGATCGACTTTGGCTTTGTCGACCTAGGCCGGGGCCAGCGCTTTATAACACCGGTGGGTGTTCAGGGCGCCATCTCGAAAAGGGCCGATGTGCTGACACTGGATTACAACGCCCGGTTCACGCTGCTGCTCAGTTGTGACCGCTGCCTTGCCTGGGTAGAGCGAGATTTTGAGATGAACTTTTCTCATGTGCTCACACTTCTAAAACCCGAGGAGGACAGCGAGGCCATTTTCTGTCCAGATGGCCAGCTCGACATGGCGACTCTCTGCGTGGACGATGTTTTGACCAGTCTGCCAAGGCGTACACTCTGCCACCCCGACTGCAAGGGCCTCTGCCCCGAATGTGGGGCCAGCCTGAACAGCGAGGACTGTGGGCACAGGCAGCAAAGCGGCGACAGGCCGGATGGCGACCCCCGATGGGCCGCCCTAAAAAACCTCAATTTAGGCGATGAAAATTAAGGAGGTGCTTTCATGGCGGTACCAAAGAAAAAGGTCTCTCGCGCAAGGCGAGACAAAAGAAGGGCCAACAGCTACAAGCTGACCGCGCCCGCGCTTTCCAGATGCATCCAGTGTGGCGCGCTTAAAACGCCCCATCGGGTCTGCTCCAGCTGCGGCTTTTATAAGGGCAGGCAGGTTATCACGGTCGCGGACGAGGAATAAACTTAAAAGTTTGCGGGGGTGGCCTTGGCTACCCCCCTTTTCGTGTGGGCGGAAGTGGGTTTTCCGCCCCTCGTATTTGGCGCAGCTTTGTGCTACAATCATTAAAGAACTTTAAAGATAGGAGGCGGGGCCGTGGCGGTTATTATAAGCTCGGTCGACCCCCGTTCGCCGGCGGGGCGGGCAGGCATTAAAGCCGGAGAGCGGCTTTTGAGCCTCAATGGGCATACTGTGAGAGATGTGCTGGATTATCAGTTTTACAGCACCGAGCAAGAGGTCGAGCTGGTCACCTGCCTCCCGGGCGAGTCGCCCCGGACCACCCGCATTAAAAAAGGCGAATACACCGACCTGGGGCTGGGCTTTGAGAGCTATCTGATGGACGAGCAGCAGCGCTGCCGCAACCGCTGCATCTTCTGCTTTATCGACCAAAACCCCCCCGGCTTGCGAGAGAGCCTTTATTTTAAGGACGATGACGAGCGGCTGTCCTTTTTGTTCGGCAACTATATCACGCTGACCAACCTCACCGAGCGGGAGGTCCGGCGCATCATCGAGATGCGCATCGCCCCCATGAACATCTCGGTGCACACCATGGACCCTAAGCTGCGCGCAGCCATGATGGGCAACAAAAACGCCGGGGCCGTGCTGAGCTATATGAAGCGGTTTTATGAGGCCGGCATCCCCATGAATGTCCAGTTGGTGCTGGTGCCCGGCATCAACGATGGCGAGGCCCTGCGCTTTTCCCTTGAGGCTCTCAGGGACTATCGGCCGGTTTTGGCCTCGGTGGCCTGTGTACCGGTGGGGCTGACGGCCCACCGGGAGGGCCTGCCCTCGCTGCGGCCCTTTACCAAGGCCGAGGCCGCCGCTGTCATCGAGCTGACCCACAGCATCTTAGACCACGAGGGCCAGCGCTTTGCCTACCCCTCGGACGAGTTCTTTCTGCTGGCTGGATACCCCATGCCCGACTGCGACTATTACGGCGACTTTGCCCAGTTGGAAAACGGCGTGGGCATGAGTGCCCTGTTTAAGGACGAGTTTGTGCGCACCTTGGAGGACACCGAGCCCGGCAGCAAGCCGCCCCGGCTGACCCTGCTCACCGGCGAGGCGGCAGCGCCGCTGCTCACCGAGCTTGTAGCTCGGGCCAAGGCCGTGCTTCCCGACCTCGAGGCTGAAGTCATCGCCGTGAAGAACCACTTTTTTGGCGGCCATGTGAGTGTGGCCGGCCTTGTGACCGGGCGGGACATTCTAAGCGCCACCAAAGGCCGTAACTTGGGCGACCGGGTGGTCTTTCCCGACGCCATGCTCCGCCGAGAGGGCGATTTGTTCCTTGACGATATGCGCCCCGAGGAGCTGGAACTCGCCTGCGGCCGACCCTTTATCTGCTGCCCCACCGAGGGCGGCGCACTGGCCGAGCTGCTGCTGGGTCGGCTTTCTACAAACTAGAGGAGGTGCCCCATGACCAAACCCATCATTGCCATTGTGGGCCGGCCCAATGTGGGCAAGTCCACGCTGTTTAACAAGCTTACCGGCAGCCGCATTGCCATTGTGCACGACAGCCCCGGTGTGACCCGAGACCGCATCTACGCCCCCGTGGAGTGGCTCGGGCAGGAGGCCATGCTGGTGGACACCGGTGGCATAGAGCCTTACAGCGACGACATCATCCTAAGCCAGATGCGCCGTCAGGCTCAGCTGGCCATCGACAGTGCGGCGGTTATTTTGCTGGTGACCGACCTGCGGGCCGGCGTCACCGCCAACGACCTCGAGGTGGCCACCATGCTGCAAAAAAGCGGCAAGCCCATTGTGCTCTGCGTCAACAAGGTGGACCAAATTGGCGATCCCCCCGCCGAGCTCTACGAGTTTTACAACCTTGGGCTGGGCGACCCGCACCCGGTGTCGGCCGTGCACGGACATGGCACCGGCGACCTGCTGGATGTGCTGTTTGACCAAATCGACTTCAGCCGCTACGGCGAGGGCGAGGAGGGCGAAATTCGGGTGGCGGTTATCGGCAAGCCCAATGTGGGCAAATCCAGCCTGGTGAACATGATCTCGGGCGAGGAGCGGATGATTGTGTCGGACATTGCCGGCACCACCCGGGACGCCACCGACACCTATATCGAAAATGAATTCGGCCGCTATGTGTTTATCGACACGGCCGGCTTGCGCCGTCAGGCCCGGGTAGATGAGGACATCGAGCGCTACAGCGTCATCCGGGCCCAAATGGCCATCGACCGCAGCGATGTGTGCGTGCTGATGATTGATGCGCAGGTGGGCTATACCGAGCAGGACTCCAAAATTGCCGGCTACGCCCACGAGCAGGGCAAGGCCACGGTGATTGCCCTAAATAAATGGGACGCGGTGGAAAAAGACCACAAGACCATGCAGCGCATGACCGAGCAGCTGCAGCAGGATTTTTCTTTTATGAGCTATGCGCCCTTTGTGTTTATCTCAGCCAAAACCGGCCAGCGGCTCGACAAACTTTTTGAGCTGATTAACGCCGTAAACGAGCAAAACGCCCGGCGCATCACCACCGGCGCTCTCAACGATATGCTCTCCTACGCCACGGCCCGGGTGCAGCCCCCTTCGGATAAGGGCCGGCGTCTTAAAATCTACTACATCACCCAGGCATCCACCCGGCCGCCCACCTTTGTCACCTTTGTCAATCGGACCGATCTGTTTCACTTCTCCTACCAGCGCTATATCGAAAATCAAATCCGCGAGACCTTTGGGCTGGATGGCACCCCCATCCGCCTGATCGTTCGGGAGCGGGGGGACTAGGAGGAAGGCATGGAGCGCAGTTTGTTGGCCATTGGCCTCACCGCCCTGGGCTGCTATCTTTTGGGCAGCCTGAACTTTGCGGTGATTATCTCAAAATATATTCTAAAGGACGATGTGCGCACCCACGGCAGCGGAAACGCCGGATTTACCAACATGATGCGGGTTTTTGGTGCCTTGCCCGCCGCGGCCACGCTGATAGGCGACTTTGCCAAGGGAGCAGTGGCCGTGCTGCTGGGCCGTTTGATCTTTGGGTGGCTTGAGGTGCCGGGCTACGGCGACTTTTTGGGCGCCTACAGCGTTATGACCGGCCATGTGTTCCCGATATTTTTCGGCTTTAAAGGGGGCAAGGCCATCGCTTCGGCGTTGGGTGTGCTGCTGGCGCTCGACCCGGTGATATTCGGCATTTTGGTGGCGGTGTTTGTGCCCATTGTGCCCCTTACCGGCTATGTGTCGCTGGCCTCGGTGAGCGGGGCGGCCGCCCTGCCGGTGGTGCTGGCACTGGTGCGCCGGCAGCAGGGCCGGCTGGACGGAATAGAGGTGCTGCTATCGGCATTGCTGGCTGCGGGGGTCATTTATCTGCACCGGGGCAACATAAAGCGCCTTCTTAGCGGCACCGAAAACAAGCTCCTGCGCAAAAAGATTCTTCACAGGGAGGACGAGGAGGATAAAACTCGATGAAAACCGTATTTGTTATGGGCTCGGGCAGTTTTGGCACCGCCCTTGCGGTGGCCATTGCCGGCTGCGGCCACAAGGTCTATCTCTGGGGTTGGGAGGCCGACTTTCAGGCGCAGCTCAGCGAAGAGCGAGAGAATCGGCTGTTTTTGCCCGGCGTGATGTTCCCGGACGGGCTGCGGGTGGTGGACGATACCACCCATATGCCCAAGGCCGATATGGTGTTTATTGCCACCCCCACGGTGGGCGTGCGCTCGGCGGCGGCTCAAACCCGCAGCCGGCTTAAAGATGGGGCCTTTATTGTCTGCTCGGCCAAGGGCTTTGAGATGGGCAGCCTTAAGCTGATGAGCGAGGTTATTGAGGAGGAGCATCCCGGCGTGCCGGTGGTGGCTTTGTCCGGGCCTTCTCACGCCGAGGAGGTCTCCCGCGGGCAGATAACGGCCATTGTGGCGGCCTGTGCTCAGCCCGAGCCGGCCGACGCCATACAGGATTTGTTTGCCGGCTCGCATGTGCGCATCTACTCCTCCGAGGATGTGCGGGGCGTGGAGCTGGGCGGCGGGCTAAAAAATGTGATTGCGCTGGCTTCGGGCGTGGCCGACGGCATGGGCCTTGGGGACAACGCCAAGGCCGCCCTCATGACCCGGGGCATTACCGAGATTGCCCGGCTCGGCGTGGCCATGGGTGCCCGGGCCGAAACATTCAGCGGCCTGTCGGGCATTGGCGACCTGATTGTCACCTGCACCAGTATGCACTCGCGCAACCGGCGCTGCGGCATTCTGCTCGGTCAGGGCTACAGCCTCGAGCGGGCCATGGAGCAGGTGGGTCAGTCGGTGGAAGGGGTCAACGCCACCCACTGCGCCCATGCGCTGGCCCAGCGCTATGGGGTAGAAATGCCCATTACCCGACAGATTTACCGGATGCTGGGCGGCGAGCTTACTCCCGCCGAGCTGCTGAGCGAGCTGCTCGACCGACCCCAGCGCCACGAAAGCGAGCGCCAGTTTTTAAGCGGGGGCTTATAAACACCCTGCCATGCATAAAAAAAGACGGGCCATCGGCGTAAAACCGATGGTCCGTCTCTTGTGCTTGGTGGGCTGTGCAAGGCAATAACACCTTGGCGGGCATCCTATCTGCCGGCCGAACCGAACAAACAGCAAAACGGCATAGCCAAAACCGACCATGCCGTACGCCGTAAAATTTTTAAATGAGTGCGCTGTTCTGTTAGGCTTTTATGAAGCGCGGGTTACTTTGCCCGAGCGCAGGCAACGGGTGCAGGCGTAAACGTGACAGGGCGTGCCCTTGACCACGGCTTTAACCCTCTTAACATTCGGCTTCCACGCCCGATTGGATCTGCGGTGCGAGTGGGAAACCTTGATGCCAAACTGGACGCTCTTGTCGCAAAAATCGCATTTTGCCATACTGCTGCACCTCCTTATCATAATATTACCGTCATGTCCGCCGGTGAAACAGGACTATTCTATCACCCTAAGCCGATAAAAGCAAGTTCTTTTACAAAAAAACCTCTCTGGCTATAGAACGGGGCAGGGCTTGTTCTTGTCAAAAGGCGGCGATACAGGTATAATAACAGATACGGATTTTTGCGCTTATGGTGCGCGGCCGCGCCCCTCTGGCGGCAGGAAGGAGCCGATACTGTGGGTCAAATGATCAGTCCCGCCTATATGATGAATTTGTTAGCTCGTATGGTGGTGCTGATGACTGCGCTGCCCGTCCACGAGTTTGCCCACGCCTGGGCCGCCTATAAAATGGGGGACAGCACGGCCAAAGACAGCGGCCGCCTCACCCTAAACCCGCTGGCCCATCTGGACCCACGGGGTTCGCTACTCATTCTGATTGCGGGCTTTGGCTTTGCAAAGCCCGTGCCGGTAGATCCTCGCAACTTTAAAAATCGCCGGGCCGGTGAGCTGGTCACCTCGATAGCGGGGCCGGCGTCCAACATATTGCTGGCCTTTGTGCTGCTGTGCCTAACCAAGATAGGCTTTTATGGCACCACGCTTTACGCCACCCCGGCTGTGAGCCGGGCACTGGCCGGGCCGCTGCTCATGATCGAGGCCATGGTCTACATAAACTGTTCGCTGGCCGTGTTTAACCTGCTGCCCGTCCCCCCGCTGGACGGCTGGCATGTTTTGGCCCAATTTGTGCCCCGCCGGGTACACAACTGGCTGTTGTATCGCCAGCAGACCCTGTCGCTTATTATGGTGGCGGCGGTGGTGTTCGGTCTGCTCGACGGGTTGATTGGCCTGCTAAGCGGTCATATTGTGTCTTTGCTGTTTACCCTTACCGGCTTTATCGAGCCGCTGTTTGGGTTTTAAAAGCTATGGAGAGATTATCTTTTCGAATGGGGGACTTCGAGGGCCCCCTCGATGCGCTGCTTTTTCTTATATCCAAGCATAAAATGGATATTTTTGACATCGAGATATCCCAGCTGCTCGCCCAGTATATGGCGCTTATCGAGGACCTTTCGGGGGACGAGCTGGAGGTGGCCAGCGAATTTTTAGAGATGGCCGCCCGGCTGGTGCATATCAAAACCCTGGCGTTGCTGCCCCGCCACGAGGAGGAGGCCGAGCGTCTGCGCAGCGAGCTTACGGGCGAGCTGATTGAGTATCAGGTCTGCCGGCAGGTGGCCGCCGCTTTGCGGGAGATGCAGACGCCCCTGCCTCACTTTGTGCGGCCCGAGCAGCCTCAGCCCCAGCGGCCCTACGCCCATCGCCACGATGCCACCGAGCTAGCCAGGGCCTATCTGCTGGCCACCGGTCGCCGCCAGCAGCGTATGCCGCCGCCTCCCGAGCGCTTTAGGGGCATTGTGGGCCGGCGTGTGGTGCCCGTGTCGGCCCGCATACGCTATCTGCTGCGCCGGTTGCGCCGCCACCGCAGGATGGACTACAATGAGGTATTTGACGGCGGGGAGCGCAGTGAGCGGGTGGCCACCTTTATCGCCCTGTTAGAGCTTATCAAGGCCGGGCGGGTGCGCCTGAGCGAGGACGACCAACATATTATCCTAAACGAGGGGGCCCTGCGGCAGTATGAATGAGTTACAGCGGAAAATTCTGGCCATCCTATTTGCATCGGGGGATCCCATCGGTGGGGACAGGCTGGCCGAGGCGCTGGACATCACCTTAGAGGATGTGGACAAGCTGCTGCTCACCCTGAGCGACTGGCTGAGCGACCTCGATATGCCCTTTGAAATACTCTATTTAGGGGGCCAATACCAGCTTGCCACCCGGCGGGAGCTGGCCCCGATTATTTCGGCGGCGCTGGACACCCGGCGGGCAGCCCCCCTCACCCAGGCTTCGCTCGAGGTGCTGGCCATTATCGCCTATAATCAGCCGGTGACAAGGGCCTTTATCGAGCAGGTGCGGGGGGTGGACAGCTCCTCCATCGTGGCAAACCTCACCCAAAAGGGCTTCATCGAGGAGGTGGACAGGCTGGATATTCCCGGCCGCCCCATTGCCTTTGGCACCACGCCACTGTTTTTGCGCACTTTTGGCATATCTGACCTGTCCGAGCTGCCCGACCCCCACAGCTTTTCGGCCCAGCCCATGCCCGACGAGGACACGGCCGACGCCCATATGCCTCAGGACCCCGACCAGATGGATTTAGAGCTCTAATCGCCACCACCGAAAGGGGGGATCGGCCCTGCCTAGCTGGCCTCTTATCTTAATCGGACTGATTGTGTTGCTGCTCGCCGCCCCGGTGCGCCTGCGCATTGAGGCGGGGGAGGGGGAATTTAGGCTGACCGTGGGCTATCTGTTTTTTAGCCGCCGTCTGCCCGACGCACAAAAGGTGGCCGAGAAGACCGTAAAGGAAGCCCCCGAAACAGCCCCAAAGGCCCCCAAAAAGGCCGCCCGAAAGCTGGATGTTTCAATTGAGGAGCTTTTGGACCTTGCGCTCGGACTCTGGCCACCGGTGCGGCGGCTCATCCGAGCGGTTCAGTTGCGCCATCTCAGCTTTCATCTGGCGGTGGGCGGCTCCGATGCGGCGGCAGCGGCCCTAAACTACGGGCGACTCTGCGGGGTGGTGGCCTATGGCGAGGCGCTGCTGCGCAGCATCTTTCGCCGGGTAGAGATCGACGCCCTCACCGTAGTGCCCGACTTTCTTGGGGAGGGGTTGCGCTACCAACTGGATGTCACCCTTAAGCTGCGCCCCGGCCGGGTGCTCTGGACGGGGCTGGTACTCATTGTAAAGGCATTCCCCTTTATTTTCAAACTGGCCCGTCCTCCACAGCTGGCCCGGACCGTGCCCGCCACCTGAACTGCCGCAAAGCCCCAAGGCTTTACACTCTGCGTAAAAAACCGTGCGATGCACAATTGGAGGTTCCCATGGATACAACCACACCCAAACAGCCCCACAACATCACCGAGATTTTAAACACCAGCTTGGAAAACCTAAAAAAGCTAGTGGATGTAGACACCGTGGTGGGCAAGCCCATCACCACCCCCGAGGGCACTGTGATTATCCCGGTGTCCAAAGTGACCTTTGGCTTTGGCGCCGGCGGCGGAGATATTCCGACCACCAAGGGCGGCAGCCCCTTTGGCGGGGGCAGCGGTGGAGCCACCACCATCACCCCGCTGGCCTTTTTGGTTATCACCCAGGGCCGAGTGGAGCTGCTTAACATTGCTGCGCCGCACAACACCCTCGACCGGGCGGTGGACATGGTGCCCGGGCTGATTGACAAGGTGGGCCTGGCTTTTGCCGGCCTTGACCTCGGTGGCAAGGGCAAAAAGGCCGGCCAGCCTCCCGCATCCGCCATCGCCGCCGACCCGGTGGAGCCCTAAGTCTGTCATGTTAGGTCGCCTGTGCACATAATTTTTAGGTAAACCTATGTGTAAAGGCGGGATGTTTCGTGCGCAGGCTACTTGCTCTTGTGTTGCTGCTGCCTCTGCTTACGCTGCCCACAGCGGCGCTGTCGGCGGCCAAGGGGGCCATTGTGATGGAGCCCGAGTCGGGGCGGGTGCTCTTTGAAAAGGAGGCCGACCTGCCCCTGCCCATGGCCAGCACCACCAAAATCCTCACGGTGTTGCTCACCCTTGAGCAGCCCGATTTGGACAGCCCCTTTGAGGTGGATGCGGCCGCCCTGCGGGTAGAGGGCTCCTCCATGGGGCTCAAGCCGGGCGATATGGTGACCCTGCGCACTTTGGCCTATGGCATGATGCTTCATTCGGGCAACGATGCGGCCGGGGCTGCCGCCACCGCCATAGCCGGCGACAAGGACAGCTTTGCCGTGCTGATGAACGACCGGGCAAGGCGCATCGGCATGACGGCCTCAAACTTTACCAATCCCTCGGGTCTCAGCGAGGAGGGACATCAGGCCTCGGCTCGGGACATGGCCAAGCTGGCCGCCGAGGCGCTGAAGAACCCCGACTTTAGAGAGATGGCCAGCGCCAAGAATGTGGCGGTGGAGTTTGGCTCGCCCCCGGTGCGCCAGCTTCTGCTCAACCACAACCGGCTGCTCTGGCGCTATCCCTATGCCATCGGGGTTAAAACCGGCTTTACCAAGGCCGCCGGGCGCTGCTTGGTGTCGGCCGCCCATAAGGACGGGGTCACCCTTATCTGCGTCACCCTAAACTGCCCGGACGACTTTAACGCCCACCAACGAGCCTACGAGCGCTATTTCGACACCCTTGAACGGGTAGACTTTGCTGGCGAGGCCAAGGGTATTCGCCTGCCGGTGGTGGGTGGGACGCTCAGCAGCCTTGAGCTTGTATTAGAGGGGCCGCTGGCAGCCACCCTGCCCAAGGGCCAGGCCGACGCCTGCCGCCTGATTATCGAGGCGCCACCCTTTGTCTATGCACCGGTACCGGCCGGCCATGTACTGGGCCGGGCCGCTGTCTACCACGCCGGCGAGCTGGTGGCCGAAAGCCCGCTGCTGGCCGCCCACTCGGTATCGGCGCCGCCTTATCAGCCCACCCTTTTCGAGCGCCTTTTTGGCGAATAACCCATGACCCCATAAAAGCGCCAAGGGCGCGAAAGGACAAAACTATGCGCATACACAAACTGCTCTCCAGCGAGGGGGTGCTCTCCCGCCGCAAGGCCGAGGACTATATCCGGGCCGGGCGGGTCACCGTAAATGGCCGCAAGGCGACCATCGGTCAGGATGTAAACCCCCGCAAGGATATCATCGCAATAGACGGCGTTCGCGTCGAAACGGACCGCAATCAGCGCCGCCGCTATATCGCCCTCAACAAGCCTCGGGGCTATGTGTCCACCCTCACCGACGAGTTGGGTCGCCGCTGCGTGGCTGACCTGGTGGCCGATGTGGGCACCCGGGTCTATCCCATTGGGCGGCTGGACCGAGACAGCGAGGGCCTCTTGCTGTTTACCAACGACGGGGAGTTTGCCAACCTCATCATGCACCCGTCCCGGCAGGTCAACAAGACCTATCGGGTTACCATCCCCGGCCCGGTTACCGAGGATCAGCTTATCCACCTGTCCACCGGTGTGGATTTGGGCGAGGACGGCACCACCGCCCCCGCACAGGTGGATGTGCTCACCCGGGAACCGGGGCGCACCGTACTGCGCATCACCATCCACGAGGGCAAAAACCGCCAAATCCGCCGTATGTGCGAGGGCGTGGGCTTAGAGGTGGCCCGGCTGCGACGCATTTCGGTGGGGCCCATTCGGTTAGGCATGCTCAAGCCCGGCACATGGCGAGAGCTGGAGCCCCGGGAGGTGGGTGCGCTGCGGGCGGCCGTTAAAACCCCCAACATCGAGTCGATACAGGCCCAAAAAGCCCGGGAGCAGGGTCGTCCGCCCCGGGGTGCCGCCCGAGGGGAGAAGCCCTGGGCCAAGGATGACAAATCCAAGAAGCCCGGAGCCAAACCCTATTCAAAGGATGGCAAACCCGGTGCCAAGCCTTATTCAAAAGATGGCAAGCCCGGCACCAAGCCTTATTCAAAGGATGGCAAGCCTGGCACCAAGCCTTATTCAAAGGGTGGCAAACCCGGTGCCAAACCCTACACCAAAAGGGGCGGTGATGGTCTATGATGCTCTGTATCGAGCCGGTGCGCGACCGCCAGCGATTGGAGGGGCTGTTTGAGCAGGCCGGACTTGACCTGCCCGCCTTTCCCTTTGGTGTGGAGCTAAGCCTCGGCAATCAGGCGGCCTTTGGGCTGTTTGAAATTGACCCCCATGCAGCCAGCATCGGCGTGCTCTATGCATCGGCGCCCGACACGGCGCTGCTCGATGCGGTGGTGCGGGCGGGCATATCGGCCGGAGAACAGATGGGCTGCGGCGAATTTGACCTGTCTGCCAAAATGCCGCCGGACATGCTAGGCAGGCTGACCCCGCTGGGTTACGCCCCCGGCCCCCGACAGATTGAAGAATTTTTTAGCCACTGCCCCGGCGGTTGCAGCGGAAGTTTAGGAGAGTAATCATGATATCGAGTATGACAGGTTATGGTCGGGCCCAGCGCCAGATGGGTGGCCGGGACATATCGGTGGAGATTAAGGGCGTAAACCACCGCTACTTTGAATTTTCATGCCGCACCGCCCGCAGCTACGCCTTTTTGGAGGACAGCCTTAAGCGGCGGGTGCAAAATCAGGTGGGCCGTGGCAAGGTGGAGGTGGGCCTTAGCATTCAAAACCTCACGGCCGAGGGGCTTACGGTGCGCCTTAACGAGGGGGCGGCCACAGCCTATACCGAGGCTTTGCGCCGGCTGAGGGACATAGCGAATATCGAGGGAGATGTCACCCTCGATCAGCTGACCCGCTTTCCCGAGATTTTTGCGGTGGAAAAGGCCGGCGAGGACGAGGAGGCCCTCTGGGCCGATGTGTCGGTGGTGCTGGACGAGGCCCTTGACGGCTTTTTGGCCATGCGCCGCCGAGAGGGCGAAAGCTTGCGGGCCGACCTGTTAAGCCGCCTTGAGGCGGTGGAGCGCAATATCGCCGTCATCGAGAACGCCGCCCCCCAGCTCACCGAGGAGCATCGGGCCCGGCTCTACCAAAAGCTCAGCGAACTGCTGGCCGACCGGGGTGTGGACGAGGGTCGGCTGCTGACCGAGGCCGCTTTGTTTGCCGAGCGCACCGATGTGGGGGAGGAGACCGTGCGGCTGCGTAGCCATCTGGACCAGTACCGGGCCATTTTGGCCGAGGGCGGACCGGTGGGGCGCAAGCTCGATTTTCTCACCCAGGAGCTCAATCGGGAGGTCAACACCATTGGCTCCAAGATACAGGATGTGGCCATTTCTCGGGTGGTGGTGGCCATGAAGAGCGATATTGAAAAAATCCGCGAGCAAATACAAAATATAGAATAACCCCTAAGCTTGACGGCCGTGTGCCGGGCAGGCTATAATAGTTCATCAACCTGATATGGCCCCAGCCGGGCAAAGCGGAGGAATGGCAATGAAGCTTATCAACATAGGGTTTGGCAACATGGTGTCGGCCAGTAGGCTGGTGGCCATTGTAAGCCCCGAATCGGCCCCCATCAAGCGCATCATTCAGGATGCCCGAGATCGGGGCAGCCTGATCGACGCCACTTATGGCCGACGCACGCGGGCGGTGATTGTCACCGATTCCGACCATGTGATTTTGTCGGCCGTGCAGCCCGAGACGGTGGCCAACCGCATCACCACCGAACAGGACGAGGCCGATGACGAATAAAGAAGGGCTGCTCATCGTTTATTCAGGGCCGTCGGGGGTGGGCAAGGGCACGCTGATTGCCCCTCTGATCGAGGAGCTGGGCATGACCTTTTCGGTCTCGCTGACCACCCGTTCCCCCCGTCCCGGCGAGGAGCAGGGCAAAAGCTACCACTTTGTGTCTCAGGCCGAGTTCGAGCGCATGGTGGATGCGGGCGACCTGCTGGAATATGCCCGCTATAACCAGAACTACTACGGCACCCCCCGCCGTGCCGTGGAACAGACGCTGCAGCAGGGCCGGGATGTGCTGCTGGAAATTGATGTGCAGGGTGCCATGCAGCTTCGGCGCAGCTTTCCGGCGGCCGTGTTCATCTTTGTAATGCCCCCCTCCCTCGAGGCGCTCTGGGACCGGCTTGCGGGTCGGGGCACCGAGGGGGCCGAGGAGGTAGCCCGGCGCATGGCCTTTGCCAAGGGCGAAATCGCCATGAGCCAGTACTACGATTTTATTATTGTCAACGACCAAATCGAGCGGGCCCGCGCCCAGCTTAGGGCCGTTATCGAGGCCTCGCGAGTGCGCGCGCCCCACATGAAAAAATTTGTAGAGGAGGTGCTGCACGGTCATGCTTAAACCATCTATGAGCGAGATACTGGGCAACCGCACCGGCGATTATTATGAATTTGTGGTGGCCGTGGCCAAACGGGCCCGAGAAATTGCCGACATAGCCGAAGCCGAGGGCGAAATCATCGACGAAAAGCCCGTTAAGCTGGCGGTGGAGGAGTTTGCCGAAAAGAAGATTAAACTAAGCTAACCCCGCAGCCGCCTTTTGGCGGCTTTCTTCCTTTTGGGGAGAGCAGAAGGGAGGACCGGCCGTGGACATAGCCCGGGTGGTGGTAGAGAAAACCACCCCGCATTTTGATAAAGAATACGACTATCTGGTGCCCGAGGCTTTGCGCCACAGCCTGCGCCCCGGATGCCGGGTGCTGGTTCCTTTTGGCCAAGGCGACCGTCTGCGGGTGGGATTGGTGGTGGCCCTCGCAGAGGGAAATCGCTCGGCGGCGCTAAAGTCCATTGCGGTGCAGGCCGACCCCGAGCCGGTTATCAACGCCGAGGGGCTCATGCTGCTAAATTACCTTAAGCGCCAGACCTACTGCCGCTATTTCGAGGGACTGTCGGTGCTTATTCCGCCCGGGGTGGGCATTTCCTTAAGCCGGGTGGCCCGGCTTGTGCGCCCGCTGCCCGAGCCGCTGCCCCCCATGGACGCCGAGATGCAGGAGGTTCTAAGTCTGCTCACTCGGCGGCGGGGAGAGGCTGTGGTGGCCGCTTTGCTTGAGCAGAGCACGGCGGCCGACGCCGCCGGTGCCCTCGGCCGCCTTGAGCGGGCCGGACTGTGTGAGCTTATCGAGGACACCCGCCGCCGCAGCAAGGGCCGCACCGACACCTGGGTGGCACTGACCGGCGAGCAGCCCGAGCGGCCGCCCACGCCCAAGCAGCAGGCCTTGCTCGACCTGCTGGAAAGCCAAGGCGAGATGTTCCTAAGCGAACTTATGGCCCTGGGCGGGGCTGGGCGCTCGGTGGTCACCCGGCTGGAGCAGCAGGGGCTTATTGCTCTTAGCCGACGGCCCTATCAGCCCCCGGAGCTCCCCTTGCCCCATGCCAAACGGCTGCCGCTGCCCGTCCTCTCGCCGGCTCAGGCCCATGCGGCGGACGAGCTGTCGGCTCTGTTAGGGCAGGGGGCCCAAACCGCTTTGCTCCACGGGGTTACCGGCAGCGGCAAAACCTCGGTTTATCTCCACCTTATCCGCAAGGTCATCGAGCAGGGCCGGCAGGCCATGGTGCTGGTGCCTGAAATTTCGCTCACACCCCAGGCGGCCGCTTTGTTCAGCGGCTGCTTTGGGGCCGACACGGCTGTTATTCACAGCGGTCTTTCGATGGGCGAGCGGGTAGAAGCTTATCGGCGCATCCGGGCGGGGGAGGTTAAAATCCTTGTGGGCACCCGCTCGGCGGTGTTTTCTCCCTTAGAGAATATCGGCCTTATTATTGTCGACGAGGAGCAGGAGCACACCTACCACTCAGAGAGCGCCCCCCGCTACCACGCCAAGGAGGTGGCCGCCCTGCGCTGCCGCCACCATGGGGCGCTGCTGCTGCTTGGCTCGGCCACCCCTTCGGTGGAAAGCTACCAGGCCGCCAAAACCGGGCGCATGGCCCTGATTACGCTCACCGAGCGCTACAACGAGGCCCCGCTGCCCGAGGTGCGCACCGTAGACCTAAAAGAAGCCCCCTTAGCCGGCGAGAGCAGCTGTATCACGCAGGAGCTGGCCGAGGAGCTAAGCTACAACCTTGACCGGGGCGAGCAGTCTATCTTGCTGCTCAACCGCCGGGGCTACCACACACTGGTTAAATGCTCAAACTGTGGTCAGGCCGCAAAGTGCCCCCACTGCGAAGTGGCCCTGACCTACCACGCTGTGGGCCGGCGGCTCATCTGCCACTACTGCGGCTATCAGCGCTCGGCCGAGGGCGCCTGCGATAGCTGCGGCAGCGGGCTGGTGCGCTACACCGGCGTAGGCACCCAGCGGGTGGAGGAGGAGCTGTCCGCCCTCTTTCCCGAGGCCCGCATTCTGCGGGTAGATGCCGATACCACCGGCTCGCGCTATGCCCACCAGCGGGCCTTTGCCGACTTTGCCGATGGCAAGTACGACATCATGGTGGGCACCCAAATGGTGGCCAAGGGCCTCAACTTCCCCCGGGTCACGCTTGTGGGGGTGCTGTTGGCCGACCAGTCCTTTTATTCGGACGACTTTCGCAGTTACGAGCGCAGCTTTGCGCTGATTACCCAAGTGGTGGGGCGCTGCGGCCGTGGCGAGTTGCCGGGCCGGGCCATCATCCAGACCTACACCCCCGAAAACCGCATTATCCCGCTGGCCGCCGCCCAGGACTATCCGGCCTTTTTCAGAGACGAAATTCTCTTTCGCAAGGTGGGGCTTTATCCGCCTTTTTGCGATTTTGTGCGCATCGCCTTTATGGGGGAGGATCAGCAGGCGGTGGAGCGGGCTGCCCAGGCATTTGCCGACCGGTTGGCCGCCACCGCCGCCAAGGACTACCCCGACCTGCCGCTGCGGCTGCTTGGCCCGGCGCCCTTTGCGGTGCCCAAGGTGGCCGGGCGCTGGCGCAGCCGTCTGCTCTTAAAATGCCGCCGAGGCGAGCAGCTCAGGCGGCTGCTTACCGGCCTTTACACCGACTTTTACGCCAGCCGGCAGCACGGTGGCGTGCTCTGCGTGATCGATCCCTTTGCCGATGGGAATTAGCGCTAAAATTCACCGTTTATATACCAAAAACCCATTTATAGATGGTATAATGAAAACTGAAATTTCCCGCTTTATTGCGATAATTTAAGCCCGCCCATACAATAGGAGGTTAAATCTATGGCCACACGGACCATACTAAATGATAGCGACCCCACCCTGCGCAAAAAAAGCCGGGTGGTCGACCGCTTTGACGACCGGTTGCACCAGCTTATCGACGATATGAAGGAGACGCTCATCGAGGCAGATGGGGTCGGACTGGCCGCCCCGCAGGTGGGGGTGCTGCGCCGGGTTGTCATTGTGGACGACGGCGAGCGTATGCTCGAGCTGATCAACCCCGAGATCATCGAGCAGGAGGGAGAGGAGGAGGGGCCCGAGGGCTGCCTGTCCTCCCCGGGCAAATACGGCATGGTCTGCCGCCCTGTCTGGGCCAAAGTGCGTGCGCAGGACCGCTTTGGCAACTTCTTCGAGGTCGAGGGCGAGGGCATAGTGGCCCGCTGCTTCTGCCACGAGATCGACCATCTAAACGGCGTGCTGTTTAAAGATTTGGTCACCCGCATGATCGACCCCTCCGAGTGGGAGGACGATGACGATGAGGACTATACACTGCCCGAGGGCTACGAGCCCCCCGACCGATAGGAGAGCACCATGCGCATTGTGTTTATGGGCACCCCCGATTTTGCAGTGCCCAGCCTTAAAACCTGCGCCGACAGCTATGAGGTGGTGGGGGTGTTCTGCCAGCCCGACCGCCCGGCCGGTCGTGGGTACAAGCTCACGCCGCCGCCGGTCAAGATAGAGGCGTTAGGGCGAGAGCTGCCTGTTTTTCAGCCTAATAGCCTTAAATCGCCCCAAGTTGCGGCCCAAATAGCCGACCTTAACCCCGATTTGATTGTGGTGGTGGCTTATGGGCAGATTTTGCCCGCCCAAATCCTTGAGATACCGCCGCTGGGCTGCGTGAATGTTCACGGCTCGCTGCTGCCCAAGTACCGGGGCGCCGCCCCCATACAGTGGGCCATGATCAATGGCGAGAAAGAGACCGGCGTGACCACCATCTATATGGACGCCGGGCTGGACACCGGGGACATCATCCTTAGCCGCACCATGCCCATTACACCCCAAATAACCGGTGGTGAGCTTTGGACGGCGCTGTCCCACTTAGGGGCCGACTGCCTAAAGGAGACGCTGGACCTCATCGCCCGGGGGGAGGCGCCCCGCACCCCCCAAGACCACAATGAGGCCAGCTATGCCCCCAAACTCACCAAGGCCGACGGACAGATCGACTTTAACCAGCCGGCCGAGGCTGTGCTAAACCGCATTCGGGGCGTGACCCCTTGGCCGGGGGCCAGCACGGACTTTGGCGGCGAGCGGCTTAAAATCCATGCCGCCCTTCCCGCCCGGGGTCAGGGGCAGCCGGGCGAAATTCTTGACAGCAAGAGGCTTGTGGTGGCCACCGCCGACGGCGCGGTGGAGCTTACCAAGGTTCAGCTGCCCGGCAAGGCAGCCCTCACCGGCAGCCAGATGATGCAGGGCCGCCGGCTTAAGGCTGGGGACTTTATTCGATAAGCCCCTGCTGCGGCGCCGCTGCACCCACTTACCCAAAGGAGGCAAGACCTGTGTTTTACAACATTGACTATCTGATATTTATGATGCCCGCTTTGCTCATCTGCATGGCGGCCCAGATGCATATTCAGTCCACCTTTAGCCGGTACAGCCGGGTGCACGGCGCCCGGGGGCTCACCGGTGCGCAGGCAGCCCGCCGCATCCTCGACCACAGCGGTCTTGGCTTTGTACAGGTCGAACAGGTGGCCGGCACGCTGAGCGACCACTACGACCCCCGCACCAAGGTGGTGCGGCTGTCCAGCGCCACCTACGGACAGACCTCGGTGGCCGCTTTGGGCGTTGCCGCCCACGAGGTGGGCCACGCCATTCAGCATGCCGCCGGCTATGCGCCCCTCAACCTGCGCAACGCCATCATTCCCGTCACCCGCATCGGCAGCCAGCTCTCGGTGCCCCTTATCTTGCTGGGACTGATTCTTGCGTTGCCCGGGCTGGTGAGTGTGGGTATAGCGGCCTTCAGTCTGCTGGTGCTGTTCCAGCTGATTACGCTGCCGGTGGAATATAACGCCAGCCGCCGGGCCATCGCCCATCTTGAGAGCATGGACATCCTCTACGGCGAGGAGCTTATCGGAGCCAAAAAGGTGCTCAGTGCCGCTGCCCTCACCTATGTGGCGGCGCTGCTCCAGTCGCTTACCCAGCTTATTTACTACACCAGCCGCTTCGGCGGCCGGCGGCGGCGCTAAGTCGTGGCGGCACAACAGGCTAAGGCTGCCCCCACCGGCCGTCAGGTCGCCGCCGAGGCGCTGGTGCGGGTGGAGCGTCAGGGCGCCTATTCTACGCTGGCTTTAGATGGCGCCCTGCGCCAAAGCGGTCTCGACAGCCGGGACGCCGGCTTTGCCACGGCGCTGTTTTATCTCACCCTCGAGCGGCGCATCACCCTCGACCACTGCATTGCGGCCTTTTGCCCTCACAAGCTGTCGCCGGCGGTGCGGGCCATTTTGCAAACGGCGCTGGCTCAGCTGCTCTACATGGACCAGGTGCCGGCCTCGGCGGCGGTCAGTCAGGCGGTGGCCCTCTGCCGCAGCATGGGCCAGCACCGCTCGGCGGGGCTGGTTAACGCCGTGCTGCGCAGTTTTATCCGGGCGGGCAGCCGCATCCCTCCCATCGAGGGGAACGATGCCGAGCGCCTCGCCATAGAAACCTCCTGTAATCCGGAGCTGGCGGCCGCCTTGATGGACTGGTATGGCCCGGACACCGCCCGGGCCATTTTGCAGACAGCGCTGGGGCGTGCCCCGGTGTTTTTGCGGGTAAACCGCCTTAAAAACACCGACGGGGCTTTGTTAGAGCGCCTGTCCGCCGAGGGCATAGAGGCTGAGCAGGGCCCCATTTCGGGCTGTGTGATGGTGCGCAGTGGCGATGCAGCGGCCACTTCGGCCTACGATGAGGGGCTGTTTTTTGTGCAGGACCTCTCGAGCCAACAGGCGGCGCTCACTTTGGCCCCCCAGCCCGGCGAGCGCATCCTCGACCTCTGCGCCGCCCCCGGCGGCAAGAGCTTTGCACTGGCCATCGAGATGGGGGACACCGGCGAGGTGCTAAGCTGCGACATTCACCCCCATCGGGTGGGGCTGATTGCTTCGGGGGCCGAGCGCCTCGGGCTTAAAACTGTGCGGGCTGTGCAGCAGGACGGCCTGATTTATAACCCCGAGCTTGGGCTGTTTGATAGGGTGCTCTGCGACCTTCCCTGTTCGGGGATAGGGGTTATCCGGCGCAAGCCCGAGCTAAAATACAACCCGCCCGAGAGCTTTGCCCAGTTGCCCGACCTTCAGTTTAGGTTGCTTAGCACCGCAGCGCGCTATGTAAAGCCCGGCGGGCGGCTGCTGTATACCACCTGCACTTTAAACCCCGGCGAAAATGAGGATGTGGCAGCCCGCTTTTTGGCGGCCAACCCCCACTTTGTCCCGGATAACTGCATGCGGGGTCAATCCCTGTGCACGCTGCTGCCCACCGACCGCGAGGGGGGCGACGGCTTTTTTATCGCGGCCATGAAAAGAAAGGGCGAGCGGCCTGATGAATCTGTTAGACCTTGATAAATCCGGGCTGGAGAGCCTGATGGCCGAATTGGGTCAGCCCGGCTACCGGGCCGGCCAGATATTCGACTGGCTGCACAAAAAGCGGGCCACATCTTTGGATGAAATGACAAATCTTCCTGCAGCGCTGCGCCAAAAGCTGGCTGGGATGGCCCATGTGGGCAAACTTGAGGTGCTGCGCCACCAACAGGCCGGCGACGGTACGGTCAAGCTGCTGTTGGAACTAAAAGACGGCGAGACGGTAGAAACGGTGTTTATGGTGCACCGCCACGGAAATTCGCTGTGCATCTCCACCCAGGTGGGCTGCCGCATGGGATGCGCCTTTTGCGCCTCCACTTTGAGCGGACTGGCCCGCAACCTCACCCCCGGCGAGATGCTTGCACAGGTCTATGCTGCCGAGGCTTTTACGGGCAAACCGGTGCAGTCCATCGTGCTCATGGGCATGGGCGAGCCGCTGGATAACTTAGACAATGTGCTGGCCTTTTTGCGGCTGCTCAGCCACCCCGACGGATTTGGCATGAGCCTTAGGCATGTCAGCCTTTCCACCTGCGGGGTGGTGCCGGGCATTCGGGAGCTGGCACGGCACAAGCTGGGGCTGACCCTATCGGTCTCGCTCCACGCCGCCGACGATGAGACCCGCGGCGCCCTTATGCCCATCAACCGCAAATATCCCATCGCCGAGCTGCTGGCTGCCTGCGATGATTACTTCGAAGCCACCGGGCGGCGCATCTCCTATGAATATGCCCTCATCGCAGGGGTCAACGACGATGCGGCTCATGCCCATGCCCTCTGCCGGCTGTTAGGGGGGCGGGGCTGCCATGTCAACCTCATCCCCATCAATCGGGTGGAGGAGGGCGGTTTTTCCCGTTCGGACAGGGTGCGCATCCAACAGTTTTGTGCTATACTGAACAAAAATCAGCTTACCGCCACGGTGCGCCGGGAGCTCGGGGGCGACATCGACGCCGCCTGCGGGCAGCTTAGGCGGCGCAGCAGGCGGGAACAGGGCCGAGACTGACCGGCCCACCCAAAGGAGGACGACCGGCTTGCTCATCACAGGCGCAACCCACCGGGGCCTTAAGCGCCTCGCCAATCAGGACTGTTTTGCCACGGGACCTGTTGCGGGGGGCGGTTTTGCCGTTGTCTGCGACGGTATGGGCGGACAGCAGGGAGGCGAGGTGGCCAGCCGCATGGCTTGCGACGCTATGGTCGAGGCCATTTTGCGGGACTTTGCCACCCTTACTACGGGCAGCGCCCGGGACATCTGGATAAAGAGCGCCTTAGAAGCGGCGGCTAAAGCGGCCAGCTACGCTATTTTTGAGCTGGGCGAGAGCCAGGAACATCTGCAGGGCATGGGTACCACCTTGGTAGCAGCGCTGGTTATCGGTTGGCAGGCCTATATTCTCCATGCGGGGGATAGCCGGGCCTATTTGCTGCGGGAGGGCACACTATCTCAGCTGACCACCGACCACACCATGGTGCAGATGCTTCTCGACCGTGGGGATATCACCCTTAGCGAGAGCCGGCACCATCCCCAACGCCACTACATAACCCGGGCGTTGGGAGTAGGCCCCAGCATCGAGCCCGAGTGCACCATGCTGACACTTTTGCCCGGCGATTTGCTGCTGCTTTGCACCGACGGGCTTTACAACTTTGTCCCCCCCGATGCGCTGGAGGCGCTGGCCCAGGCGGGGGCGGCCACAGGCTCGGTAGAAGAGCTGATTGCGGCGGCCAATGCCGGGGGCGGCGGCGACAATATTACGGCGGTCTTTATCGGGCCGGCCGGGGAGGTGGAGGCTTGAACAGCAACCTGGGAAAGCGCATAGAAGGGCGCTATGAGATATTAGAACTTATCGGCGTGGGTGGCATGGCCAATGTTTACAGAGCCACCGATGTCACCGACGGCAAAACCGTGGCCGTTAAAATCCTCCGAGAGGAGTTTAGCGAGAACGAGGAGTTTTTGCGGCGCTTTAAAAACGAATCTAAGGCCATTGCGCTGCTCTCGCACCCCAACATCATCAAGGTTTATGATGTGTGCTTTTCCGACAAGCTCCAATGCATTGTTATGGAATTTGTGGATGGCATTACCCTTAAAGAATATATGGATTCCCGCGGGCGGCTGCCTTATAAAGAGGCGCTGCACTTTATCGAGCAGATTATGGCTGCGCTCGAGCACGCCCACAGCCGGGGCATTGTCCACCGGGATGTAAAGCCCCAAAATGTCATGCTGCTTGAGGACGGCAGCCTTAAAATCACCGACTTTGGCATTGCGCGCTTTGCCCGCAGCGAGGCCAAAACCATCACCGACCGGGCCATAGGCTCGGTGCACTATATCTCCCCCGAGCAAGCCCGGGGGGGCAGCACCGACAACCGAACCGACATCTACTCGGCCGGAGTGCTGCTTTATGAGATGCTCACCGGGCGGTTGCCCTTCGAGGGGGATACCCCGGTGTCGGTGGCTCTTATGCACATCGAGCTCACCCCGCCCGGCGTGCGGGAGGCCGCTCCGGACATCCCCGAGGGACTCGAGCAGATTGTGCAGCGGGCCATGGCCAAAGAGCCCGACCGGCGCTATCAGTCGGCCCGGGAGATGGCCGACGACATCGCCGCCTTTAAGCGGGACCCCTCCATCAGCTTTGCCTATAAATATCTGTCTACCACCGATAAAAATGATTTTAAGAGGTCGCTTATGAAGGCGCAGTCTAAAAAGAAGGGCGCGCAAAAGCCCCGCAAAAAGCAGAAAAAGGGCCTGCTCAGAGAGGAAGGCATGACCCCGCCACCCCCCGCCCGGGAGAAAAAACCTATGTCGGTTATTCCCGTCCTCGGCGGCATCACGGCGGCCTTTGTGCTGGTGGCCGGCGTATTTATTGCGGTGATGGTCTATCTTAACAACCCCTTTAAGCAGGTTCCCAATGTCACCATGCCCGAGCTTATTGGGCTAAACTACGAGGAGCTGAAGAACGACCCCAACTACAGCTTTACCTTTGAGGTAGAGGCCACCGACTACTCCTATAATTATAAGGAGGGCCAAATTTACGACCAAAACCCCAAGGCCGGCCGCACGGTTAAAGAGGGGGCCCGCGTCCGGGTTAAAGTATCCCGAGGGCCGCTGGTGGTCAATGTGCCCAATGTGGTGGGCAAGCCGGTTGAGGAGGCCTATCGGGTGTTCGACGAGCTCAAGCTCAAGTACCGCACGGTGGAGGTATTTTCCCCCATCTACGAGGCCGGCAGCGTAGCGGCCACCAACCCGGGCTGGGGCAGCCCGGTGGAGGGCAATGTGGAGGTGGAAATTCATGTGAGCATGGGCCGGGAGGACTCCAAGCCCCTGCCGGTGCCCAGTCTGGTGGGTCTCTCGCTGGACGACGCTAAAAAGCTGGTTAAAGAAATGGGCTTTAATGTGGGCAATGTCACCTATGTCTACACCGACCAGCCCTTTAACACGGTGGTGGCCCAAGACCCCAGCGACGACTCCAGCATGGTGGCCGGCGGGCTGATTCATCTCAATGTCTCCTATGGGGACAATCAGGTTAAAACCATCACCCTAAACATCGCCCTGCCTGACCATATCACCGAGCAGGTGGAGATGAGCTGTCTGGTGGGTGGCGAGATTGTGCGGCTTGATAAGCTCACCCCCTCGGAGGTGCCCTACTGGACGCCCAGCTTTGAGGGCAGCAAGGCCATCAGCGTGATGGTTATGCTCAACGGGCGGCTTTATCAGCTTTGGGAGATAGACTTTACCACCGAGCAGGCCACCCTTAAAGAAAACAATGCACCGCAGTTTTAATAGAATATAAGCAGAACACAAAGGAGGCGTTTAATGCAGAATAAAGAGGCGATTGGCACGGTTGTAAGGCTGACCGGCGGCTTTTACACGGTGGATACCCCCGAGGGCCTTTTTAGCACCCGGGCACGGGGGCTGTTTCGGCTGTCGGGCGTCTCGCCCTGTGTGGGCGACAAAGCCACCGTGGAAATCACCGGCCCGGGGGAGGGCTACCTGGTGGATATTGCCCCCCGCAAAAATGTGCTAATACGCCCGCCGGTGGCCAATTTAGACCAGTTGATGGTGGTGGTGGCTGCCGCCCAGCCCGGACCCAACTACCGGGTCATCGACAAGCTGATCACCTTGGCCGAGTACCGGAGCATCCCGGTGACCATGGTCATTACCAAAACCGACCTTGGAGACGGCTCGGCCATCGCCAATCTTTATACCCAAGCCGGCTACCCGGTTATCCTCTGCGACGGCCAGTACATGGACGAGGCGCTGCGGCAGCGCTTTGCCCAAGCCCTTGCGGGCAAGCTGACCGCCCTGTGCGGCAACACCGGCGTGGGCAAATCCAGCCTGCTTAACCGTCTGCGCCCCGAGCTCAATCTGCCCACCGGCGAAATCAGCAAGAGCCTAGGCCGGGGCCGCCACACCACACGCCATGTGGAACTGTTTTCGGTATTGGGCGGTCTGGTGGCCGACACCCCCGGATTTTCGGCCATAGAGATAGAGAAGCTCGAGCGCATCACCAAGGAGGAGCTGCCCCTTTGCTTTAGGGAGTTTAGACCCTTTGTGGGCCAGTGCCGCTTTGACGACTGCGCCCACGAGCGAGAGCCCGACTGCGCCGTGCGGGCGGCGGTGGAAGACGGCCGGATTGCACAAAGCCGCTACGATAGTTACCTTGCGCTTTTGGAAGAGGCCCGGCGGATAAAAAGCTGGGAGAAATGAGGCCAAACTATGGCACGCTGTGTTATTGTGTGCGCCGGGCCCGGACAGGGGGAGCGCCCCGCCCTGGAGCCCGACGACTTTATCATCGCCTGCGACGGTGGGTTACATACCGCTAAGGCCTTAGGGCTGATCCCCCATCTTATTGTAGGGGATTTCGACTCCTATACCGGCCCGTTGCCCGAGGGCATTGCGGTGGTTCGCCTTAAGGCCGAAAAGGACGATACCGACTCCATGGCAGCCATTAAAATAGGCCTTGAGCGGGGCTTTACCGACTTTTTTTTGCTAAACGCCTTAGGCGGTCGGCTCGACCACACCTTGGGTAACCTGCAGGGGCTTATCTACTTGGCCGAGCGGGGAGCCGCCGGGGTGGCCACCGGCTGCGGCGACCGGGCGGCCTTGCTCCATGCCGGGCGCATGGAGCTAACCGGATGGCCCGGGCGCTATGTATCGGCTTTGGCTGTGGGCGGCCCCGCCCGGGGCGTGTCCACCGAGGGGCTCTATTACCCTCTGTGTGACGCCACCCTTGAGGTGAGCTTTCCCCTAGGGGTGAGCAACCGCTTTGTAGGGGATACCGCCGCTTTCTCGGTGGTCGAGGGCTGCCTGCTTATTGTGCTGCCGGCGCAGGAGACGCCCCGCTGACCGAGGCCAGACCCAAACCCTATCGCTGTGCGCTCTGCGCTTTATAAAAACCGCCTTTGGGCGGTTTTTTTGGCCGGATGGCCGGATTTTGGCCGCATTGTAACCCCCACAGTGCCTTTTGCGTATACTGCCA
Organism: Ruminococcaceae bacterium UBA1404; assembly: GCA_002305075.1. GTDB lineage: Bacteria > Bacillota > Clostridia > Oscillospirales > Ruminococcaceae > UBA1404. The sequence continues at coordinate 62,292 of DBQC01000006.1, forward strand.
GTAGGATAGCCGAGTGGCTGTGAGAGGGGGTGGAGGCCTGCGATATCGAAACGGGGGCGGCCTCTGGGGGGCACTGGCGCTTGCCTTTGGCCTGGGGGTATTCCTCACCTTTATCTGCTCATTTCGCCTGATCATTTTCATCGCGGCCATCCTGCTCATAGGCTGCGGCATAACAGCTTGCTGGCGTTATTATTAGGATGAGGGGGATTCACAATCGTGAAAGTCGTGGTGGTGCGGTGTCCGCGCGTGCTGACGCCCTTGTTGCGTATGTTGTTTAAAATAGGCAATACCGACTGATACAGCGCCATTCAGCCGGGCCAAAAAAGGCCGCGGAACCGTCCTAAAAGGCGGGGCCGCGGCCCTTTATATTCTTCGGTTTGTCCGCATAAACATAAGGGACGAGGAATATATTGGACATAGAAACGATGGGAGGAGATCCGAATGAACCTGAGTGTTACAAAAGGGCCCATTGGGATAAGTGAGCTCGTATACAGCACCACCGCCGAGCAAGCCATAGAATGCGATGTTATGCTGCCCGACTACTGCCCCGATATGGTGCGCATACTCTGCTGCGAGGCCGATGTGGTGCAGTCCAGCTTATCCCACCATGGGCAGCGGCTCACCCTAGATGGCACGGTGGGCCTTACTGTGCTCTACCAAAGCGCCGAGGGAGGTGTGCGCCGCACCGAATACAAGCTGCCTTTTTCCCACAGCATGGACCTAAAGTCCGCCGACGAGGGTTCCATGGTAACCGCCGTGGCCGACCTGAGCTACATAAACTGCCGGGCGGTGGGCCCAAGGCGGCTGGATGTGCGGGGAGCCATTGCCATTGGAGTTAAGGTATGGGCCCAAAAGGAAGAGGAGGCCGTAGTGGCCGCCGAAGGCGAGGGCATTCAGCTTAAACTAAAGGAGATGGAGGCCTGCCGTGTTGTGGGGCGTCTCTGCCTTCCGCTGCGCCAGACCGAGGATCTTGACCTGCCCCAGAACACCCCTGCCCCCACGGCGGTGCTGCGGGCCACCGGCAGCGCCACCATAAGCGAGTGTCGGGCGCTGGACGGACGGGTGGTGCTAAAAGGGGAGATTGCCCTGCGCATCTGCTACACCACCGACGAGACCGGCCGCCACACCGATGTGGCCGAATATCTGCTGCCCTTAAGCCAAATTGCCGACGCCCCGGCCGCCCGGGAGGGCGCCAGCTGCACCGCAGCGCTGCGGGTGTGCGGCGTGGATGTGGAGTTAGGCGAGGATATGGCGGGAGAGAGTGTGTTCACCGTGGAAGTGCATATGCTGGCCTTTGTGCATTTGTGCGAGAATATGGCGCTGCAGTTGGCTACCGACTGCTACTCCACCCGCTATCCCTGCGAGGGCAAGAAAAAGCCTGTGCCTGTGGCGGGCAGCGGCTATGTAGCCCAGGAGCGCAAGCCCTATAAGGCCACGCTGAATGTGGGGGAGGACCTGGAGCAGATAAACTGCCTGTGGGCCCGGCCCCAAAAAGTAAGCTGCCAGACCACCGCCGAGGGTAGCCAGGTTACCGGTATGCTTCGCATCGGCATTTTGGGCCAGACAGCCGACGGGGTGGACTTCAGAGAGCGCCAAACCGACTTTACCCTGCCGCTGCCCCAGCGGGTGGGGCCCGATTTTACCCCCGAGGTGGGGGTCACCCTACCCGAGGGCAGTCTGTCGGGCATTGGAGAAATGGAGCTGGAATGCGACATCTGGGTGGTGGGCGCCGCCTCGGATGGGGCCACCATGGAGGTTCTCACCGACATCGCCCTGACCGACGACCGGCCCTTTGAGGCCGACCCGGCGGTGGGCATACGCATCTACTACGCTCAGCCCGGCGAGAGCGTGTGGGACATTGCCAAGCGCTACCATGTGGCTCAGGGCCGCATCCTTGAGGACAACGAGCTCAGCTCGGATACACTCAGTGCCCGCCGGGCGCTTATCATACCAACCGTATAAAGGAAAGGGGGCAATGAAGGCATGGAAGATCGCAACATCTACTCGGAAATTGGAGCCCGCACCGACGGCGACATCTATATCGGTGTGGTAGGGCCGGTGCGCACCGGCAAGTCTACATTCATCAAGCGCTTTATGGAAACCCTTGTGCTGCCCAACATCCCCGACGGCCCCCGGCGGGAGCGGGCGGTGGATGAGCTACCCCAGTCGGCAGCCGGACGCACCATTATGACCACCGAGCCCAAGTTCGTGCCCGAGGAAGCCGTGGAAATCCATATGGACGAGAGCGCAGTTCTCAGGGTGCGCATGGTGGACTGCGTGGGCTACATTGTGCCCAGCAGCCTTGGCTATATTGAGGAAGATCAGCCCCGCATGGTGGTAACCCCCTGGTTCGAACGGCCCATACCCTTTAACATGGCCGCCGAAATAGGCACCCGCAAGGTGATTAACGACCATTCCACCATCGGGCTGGTGGTTACCACCGACGGCAGCATCTCGGATATTCCCAGAGCCGAGTATCAGGAGGCTGAGGAGCGGGTTATCGCCGAGCTGCAAGAGATTGGCAAGCCCTTTGTGGTGCTGCTAAACTGTGTGGAGCCCCGCAGTACCGAGGCTCAGGACCTAAGGGAGGAGCTGGCCGCCCGGTACGAGGTGCCGGTGATCGCCCTTTCCTGCCCCGATCTGGAGGAAGAGGACATCCGCATGATTTTGGCCCAGGTTCTCTACCAGTTCCCCGTGCGGGAGGTGGCGGTGGAGCTGCCCGGCTGGATTGTGACGCTGCCCGGAGGTCACTGGCTTAAAAATGCCCTCTATGGCGCCATAAGAGAAGGGCTGTTTGAAGTAAATCGCATCAGCGAGCTGCCTCGCCAAATGGGGGCCATCAGCGACTGCGAGCATGTGGACTATGTGGGCATGCAAAAGGTGGATTTTGGCACCGGTAAAGCCCGTATGCAAATCGCCGTTAAGAGCGAGCTGTTTTTCCGGGTGCTCTGCGAGGCCACCGGAATGGCCATCCAGAGCGAGAGCGAGCTCATCCCGCTGCTCATGGATCTGGTGGCCACCAAAAACGAGTACGAGAAGTATCGAGGGGCCCTTGAGGAGGTAAGCGCCACCGGCTACGGCATCGTTATGCCCACCACCCGGGAGATGTCTCTCGAGACCCCCGAGATTGTCAAACAGGGCGGCCGCTATGGTGTGCGGCTGCGGGCCAGCGCCCCCTCCATCCACATGATGCGGGCCGACATCAGTACCGAGGTGTCGCCCATTGTGGGCAGCGAGCAGCAGAGCGAGGACCTTGTAAGCTATCTTATGGAGGAGTTCGAAACCGACCCCATCAAGATTTGGAATAGCAACATCTTTGGCAAGAGCCTGCAGGAGCTGGTGAGCGAAGGGGTGCGGGGCAAGCTCTACCGTATGCCTCCCGATGCCCGCCTCAAACTCCAGGAGACCATCGAACGGGTGGTCAACGAGGGTTGCTCGGGCCTTATCTGCATCATTCTTTAACGCCTTGTATGCAGCCGCCCCTTGATAGCGCCTTCTCTGTATGGGACCGGACGGCAAGCGCCGGGATAATGGTAGCGGCCGATACCCCCTTAAGAGCCAACGCCGCCTTAATAAAAACCTCCCTCGCAGCTGCGGGGGAGGTTTTAGCTTATAGTGAAGCCCCGGGCCGGTTCTTTTCACAGAGAGGTCGGCCCGGGTTTAAAGCGCCGGGGGGATTATGCCTCCCCCGCAACCGCCTTTAGGATGGGGGCGGTCAGGGAGTCGAGATGCTCATAATCCATAGCGGGGCGATAAAGCGCCTCCAAATGGTGGTGCAGCTCTCTGGCCTGACGCACCGAATCCTCGGCATGGCCAAGCATCTGAATGGCGGCTTTGCGGCAAAAGGCCATGCGCTTTTTATAGGCTCTAAGGCCCTCGGTGTCGGTAAAACGGCGGGCGTTGATAATGCGGTCGGGATTTACATCGGGGGCCATCAGGCGATTATGAGTCATAAAGCCCAGCGACAGCTCGGGGATAAACAGATGCTCAAGGCGCTCCATGGGGGCCAGGGGGCTGTAGCAGCTTATAATGTCGTAGCCCGCCTCCAGTGCGGCCTGCCGCAGTTCTTTAAGCAGAGCCGGGGCCGACACGGCGTAGTCGTCCTCAAGCAGGGTGATGCTGTCGGCCAGCGCCGGGCCGGTATCCTGCAGGGTGTGGTAACCCTGGTCGGTAAGCGCAGACAAAAACCGAACCCGCTCGCTGCCCTCCCGGTGGCGGGGCTTTAGGCTGCGGGCGGCAATGCGGGCGGCGGTTTTGCGCACTTTGTCCATATCGGTAAAGCGCTCAGCTGTGCGGGCGTTGTCGCTGAGCAGTGCGGCCGCGGCGGCCATAAAGCGGTCGGCCTGACGGTGCAGCATAGCCGACTGCTCGGCGGTGGCGATAATCTTCTCCCGAAGTGGGGTTAGCTTCTCGGTGTCGTAGCAGTCGCCCAGCGCCACAAGACGCTCAAAAAGCCCCGGATACTTGGGCTCGATGACATGGGGGGGTGTGCCGTCGGCCAGCGCAAGGCCCAAATCGGGCAGCACCACGGCATCCAGGCTCTTAAGGTCAGAGGCACAGTGTATGTATTCGATCTCCCCGATATCTTCGCGATTTTGGGCCGCCTGGCCGACCTTTTTTAGCAGTGTAGACTTTCCGCTGCCCGGGCCGCCCTTAAGCACATAGAGCGTATTTAGAAGATGGGGGTTTGTTATTTGATCAAACCGCGACACAAATCCAACCGGCGAATGGGTGCCGAGAAAGAATCTTAAAATTTTCGGCTCGCTCACCATAATTCCTCCTTCAAACTTTCTACCCCATGTTATGTGACGACAGGAGGGATTGCCACCAAGCAGGACGCGAAAAACCGCCCTTCCAAGGCGGAAAGGCGGTAAATTGGTCGGCAGGGTCAGTTATAAACCTCGGGACAGACCTGGCGGATCTTGCTGCGCAGGCGCAGAAAATCGCCAAAGGCGTCGGGCTTTTGACGGGGGTTGCGCAGCAGCGCCGCAGGGTGGAAGGTGCCCATCATCAGGCGGCCTTGCAGCTCGAAGAACTGCCCGTGCTGCTGGGTGACCTTAAAATCGGCAAACATAAGCGCCTGCGCAGCCACCCGTCCCACGCACACGATGATGGCCGGGTTAATCAGCGCAATCTGCTGCTCTAAGAGCTCCATGCACTGGGCCATCTCCTCGGCCGAGGGGTCGCGGTTTTGGGGCGGTCGGCATTTGACCATGTTGGCGATGAACACATTGCGCTCCCGGCTTAAATCGACGGTGGAGAGCAGCAGGTCTAAGAGTTTGCCCGAGCGTCCCACAAAGGGGCGGCCCAGCTCGTCCTCGGTGGCGCCGGGGGCCTCGCCAATCAGCATGACCCGGGCGTCGGGCGGACCCTCGCCGAATACAGTGTGGGTGCGAATTTCACAGAGGCCGCAGCGCCGGCAATTTAAAAGCTGGTTTTTCAAGGTGTCAAAAGCAGTCATGGCGGGCCTCCTTTGGATGGTTTATCCCAGTATAACACATTTTGTGCGGCTGTACAGCTTTGCCTAATCCCATATGTTGACAAGGGCCGCCCGCCTCGACTATAATGAGAAAAAGATAGTCTTATTATTGTCGATTATAGGAGGCATTTACTTGATAAACAAAGTGCTAGTAGAAACCAGTGCCCGCCATCTCCATGTAACCGAGGAGGATCTTGCCACGCTGTTTGGTCCGGGTGCCACACTCACCCACAAAAAAGATCTCTCACAGCCCGGTCAGTATGCCTGCGAGGAGCGGGTGGATTTGGTTGGCCCCAAGAACACCCTAAAAAATGTGATTATTCTCGGCCCCTGCCGCAAAGCCACCCAGGTAGAAGTCTCGCTGACCGATGCCCGCACCCTAGGTTGCGAGGCTCCGGTGCGCGAGTCGGGCGATATTGCCGGCAGCGGTTCCATCAAGCTGGTGGGTCCCAAGGGCGAGGTGGAGCTTAAGGAGGGCGTGATTGCCGCCAAGCGCCACATCCACATGACCCCCGAGGATGCCGCCGCCATGGGCCTTGAAGATAAGCAGATTGTCAGCGTTAAGGTGGAGAGCGCTGCCCGCTCCCTCACCTTTGGCGATGTGGTATTGCGGGTAAGTTCGTCCTTCGCCACCGCCATGCATATCGACACCGACGAGGCCAATGCCGCCGGTTTGTCGGGCGAGGTTTACGGCGAGATTATTAAGTAAGCTATAAACAAAGCCAATACCGCCCCCACTGTGTGCAGAGGGGGCGGTATGTTGTCATAAGTCTTAAAGGGGGAGAGCACCATGCGTCTCTCAAACACCACCAGCGCCTGTATGACCCGGCAGGACGGCAGCCGCATTCCCATCAATGAGGGTATAGAGCTGCTGTATGCGGCCGGCTTTAGAGGGGTGGATATCCATCTGGCCGACAGTATTTACCGACAGACCGAGCTGACCCGGGACGACTGGAAAGACTGGGCCCACAAAACAAAAGAGCAGATGGACAGCTTAGGTATGGTGGCCGGACAGTCTCATGCGCCCTTTTACAATGTGCTAAGCCCCGATATAGACGACCGGGATTACAAGGAGGAGATGGTGCGGCGAGCCATTATCGCCTCGGCGGTGATGGGGGTCAAATGGGTGACCCTCCACCCGGGCACCAACTTTGCCGACGGCCGCCTAAGTAGAGGCCTTGATGGGAACATAGCGTATTTTAGCCGACATTTAGAGCTGGCCGAGCAGGTGGGCGTCGGCATCGCCATAGAGAACCTGCCCGACCTGCGCCAGACCGCCACCGACCCCACGGGCAAGGTGGAGCGGGTGCAGCGGCGCTTTGGGGCCGCCCTCGAGGAGCTGACCGGGCTGGTGGATCATCTTAGCGAGCGCTTTGGCAATGTGGGCATCTGCTGGGATATGGGGCATGCCCATATATCGGGGCACGACCAGAGCTGGTGCCTGCGGCAGATAGGCGGGCGGCTCAAGTCCATTCATGTGCACGACAACAAAGGTGACCGGGATGTCCATATGCCACCCTATTCGGGCAGTGTGGACTGGCAGCCCATTATAAGTACGCTGCGGGATATAGGCTACACCGGCGACTTTGCCTTAGAGTGTTTTCGCTTTACAAACCAGCTGCCTCAGCCGCTGATGGCCGAGGCGCTGCGCTACAGCTACTGTGTGGGCGAGCAGCTTCTCTCGCTGGCTTAACCCCCGCCTAAAGCCACATGGTGCACCTTTAATCATAAAAAAGGGGAGTAAAGCTTCAAGCTTTACTCCCTTTCACGGTAGCGCAAAAACATCACCAGAGCGGGGTAGGGGCCGCTGGCCACAAAGAGCAGTATAAAGTAGCGTGCAAAGTCGTAGGGCAGCCCCGCGGGCAGCAGCCGGCGCAGCACAAGGCCCAGCGCAATCTCTACTGCGACCACCCCTGCAAGAGCCATAAGGTTCCGGCCGGCTCGTGCGCTTATGCGAAACTTTACCCAAAGGTCGTCCACATAGCATCCGGCCGTAAGCCCGCACAGGGCGGCCACGGCCTTGACCGTATCGGCCGAGGGGGGCGCAAGGCGAAAGGAAGCCAGCATCAGCAGACAGACGGCGGCATAAAGCATCTTTGCATCCCACAAATAGTGGGCGGCCAGGGCGCTTATGGCCGCAATGAGCAGACCCAGCAGCAGGCCGGCTGCCACATCGCTGGGGTTGTGCAGACCCAGGTAAACCCGGGAGAGAGCCACGGTCAGCGATAGAACCACCCCGGTTAGATAAATGGGCCAGCGCCGATAATAAAAGCTCAGCACGCCCCAGGTGGTGGCCGAGGTTTGGGCGTGTCCGCTGGGCATACTATAAGAATAGGGGTAGCCGTCCGGCGTGTAGTCTACGGCTACGCTGTCGGGATTGATAGAACGCACACCCGGCAGACCGATGGGGCGCCTAAAGCGCAGAGCATCTTTTATAAAGCCGCCTAGGGCAAAGCTGAGCAGACCCGTAAAGCTCAGGCGGCGACCTAGGTCCTTGTCCACGCAAAAATAACACAAAAGGCTAAGCAACACCACAAAACCGGTGGCGCCCAGCTCGGACACGGCCACAAACAAAGCATCGAAAAAGGGGCTGGAAAATTGCTGAATGGCTCGGATAAGCGTATAATCGGCGGGCAGCAGAGCGCATCGCTCCTTTATATAGGGTATGGGGCACCCGAGTGCCAGCTATGGCAAAATAGTAGCACGAATGCCCGCAATCTGTCAAAGGTTGGACAGACTTTTTCCAGTATAGTATAAAAGCCGAAAAACCGCATAAAAATTGCAAAAAGCCCTTGCAATGGGTCCTTGGCTGTGGTATGATAGCCAAGCGTGACTGCAAAAGATATGCGATGAAGCGGGAGGTTGCCGCCCTTGGCGGGTTTTTCCGCGGAGTATGTCCGATTTAAAACCGGGCGGATTATTATTGAGCCGTGTGCCATTTGCGGCTTAACATGGGCGTTTTGCGCTTGGATCCCCGGCTAGACTGGCGACAGTTTAACCGGTTTTTGTATGGGGCCTTGCGAAACACCCGGAACCGTGTTCAATAATAAAATCGCAATCCAACACATGAAAAACAGGAGGCGATATTTTGGCAGTCAAAAAGAATCAGATAAGGATTAGGCTAAAAAGCTACGACAGCCGCTTGGTGGATACATCGGCCGCGCGGATCGTCGAGGCGGCTCAGCGCACCGGCGCGCAGGTTTCGGGACCCATTCCCCTGCCCACCCAGCGCCGCATCATCACCATTCTGCGCTCTCCCCACAAGCACAAGGACAGCCGGGAGCAGTTTGAGGCTCGGGTGCACAAGCGGCTGATCGATGTGCTTAGTCCCTCGCCCAAAACGGTGGAGGAGCTCACCAGACTCGAGCTACCCGCCGGTGTCGAGATTGAAATTAAGCTGTAAAGGTAAGAGCGCTGCCATAGAGCGCGCTAAAAGGTCAAGTTGACGGACTGCCGTCAACCAATAACCGAAGGAGGAAGACATTCCCATGCAAAAATGTATCATAGGAAAAAAAGTCGGCATGACCCAGCTGTTTGACGAGAATGGCAAGGTTATTCCGGTTACCGTGGTCGAGGCCGGTCCCTGTGTCGTGGTGCAGAAGAAGACAGCCGAAAACGACGGCTACAATGCCGTGCAGATCGGCTTTGGCACCATCAGCGACAAGCGGATCACAAAGCCCATGAAAGGCCACTTTCAAAAGGCCGATGTGGCCCAAAAACGCGTTCTGCGCGAGTTCCGTCTTGAGGACGACAGTGCGCTGAATGTTGGCGACATTATCAAGGCCGACACCTTTACCCCTGGCGACAAGGTCGATGTGGTGGGTACCAGCAAGGGCAAGGGCTATGCCGGTGTGGTTAAGCGCCATCACTTCCGCACCCTAAAAGGCAGCCACGGCACCGGCCCGGTTGAGCGCCATGCCGGATCGCTCGGCGCCAACTCCAGCCCCGGACGGGTCATGAAGGGCAAACCCATGGCCGGCCATATGGGCAGCGAGCGCGTAACCGTGCAAAACCTTGACATTGTTAAGGTAGACGCAGAAAACAACCTGATTGCCATCCGCGGCGCCATTCCCGGCCCCAAAGGCGGCACGGTGGTTATAACCGACTCGGTTAAGAAGTCGGACAAATAAGGAAGGAGGAACAATAAATGCCTAAACTTACCGTTTACAATATGGCCGGTGAGGCCACAGGCGAGATTGAACTCTCCGACCTGGTATTCGGCATCGCTCCCCGGCCCGACCTGGTGCATGCCGTTGTACGCAACCACCTTGCCAACTGCCGTCAGGGCACCCAGTCTACCCTTACCCGTGCAGAGGTGCGCGGCGGTGGCCGCAAACCCTGGCGTCAAAAGGGCACCGGTCACGCCCGGCAGGGCTCCATCCGTGCGCCCCAGTGGCGTCATGGCGGTGTTGCCCTGGGCCCCAAGCCCCGGGACTACGGTTTTAGCCTAAACAAGAAGATGCGCCGTCTGGCCTTTAAAAGCGTGCTCTCCTCTAAGGTTGCCGAGGGCAAGCTGATTGTGGTAGACGCCATCGAGCTGGAGGCCTATCGCACCAAGGCTGTCATCGAGATGCTGTCGGCCCTGGGCGTTACGGGCAAGGCGCTTATCGTCACCGCCGAGAAGAACGACAAGCTGGTGAAAAGTGCCGCCAACATCCCCGGCGTTAACACCGCCATCACCGGCTCTTTAAACACCTATGACCTCATGGTATGCGAGAAGTGCATTCTCACCCGCGAGGCCATCGAGCAGATCGAGGAGGTGTACGCATAATGAAGGCAGCTCAGGATATCATTCTGCGCCCGGTTATCACCGAGGCCTCTATGGCCAATGTGCATATGGGTAAATACACATTCGTTGTGGACAAAAGAGCCAACAAGGTCGAGATTGCCAAGGCCGTGGAAACCCTGTTTCCCGGCACCAAGGTACTCAAGGTCAACACCATGAATGTCCTCGGCAAGAAGAAGAGGATGGGCCGCACCGTGGGCTATCGCCCCAACTGGAAAAAGGCCATTGTAACGCTCGACCCCGACGCCAAGGGCATCGAGTTCTTCGAGAGCATGGTCTAAAGGGCCTTATCATCGAACAAGGAGAGTGAATTTTACCCGATGGCTATAAAGAAATACGCGCCTACCACGGCGGCCCGACGCCAGATGAGCGTGGTCGATTATAGTGGCCTGTCCAAGGTAGAGCCCGAAAAAAGTCTGCTAAAACCCCTAAAGAAACATTCCGGCCGCAACAACACCGGTAAAATTATGGTTCGCCATAGGGGCGGCGGCAATCGTCGCAAATACCGTATCATCGACTTTAAGCGCGACAAGATGGACATGCCGGCCACCGTGCTCACCACCGAGTACGACCCCAACCGCAACGCCTTTATCAACCTCGTGCAGTATGAGGACGGCGAAAAGCGCTACATCTTGGCGCCGGTGGGCCTGTCGGTGGGTGACACGGTCATAAGCAGCGTGGATGCCGACATCAAGCCCGGCAACGCCCTGCCTCTGTCGGCCATACCGGTGGGCACCTTTGTGCACAATGTTGAGCTTCATCCCGGCAAGGGTGGCCAGTTGGCCCGAGCCGCCGGTATGCAGGCCCAGCTCATGGCCAAGGAGGGCGACTACGCCCTGCTGCGCCTGCCCAGCGGCGAAATTCGGCGGGTGCTTATCCGCTGCATGGCTACCGTAGGCCAGGTGGGCAACACCGACTTCGAGAACCAAACCTGGGGCAAGGCCGGACGGCGCCGCCACTTGGGCTATCGTCCCACCGTACGCGGCTCGGCCATGAACCCTGTCGACCACCCCCACGGCGGTGGCGAGGGCAAAGCTCCCATCGGCCGTCCCAGCCCGGTTACCCCCTGGGGCAAGCCGACGCTTGGCTACAAAACCCGCGACCGCAAAAAGAAGAGCGACAAGTATATTGTTCGCCGCCGCAATGACAAGTAAGGAGGGCTTAAAACAATGGGTAGAAGCGTAAAAAAAGGACCATTCGTGCAGCCCGTTCTGCTTGAAAGGGTTCGCAAAATGAACGAAACCGGAGAGAAGCGCGTGCTCAAAACCTGGAGCCGCTCCTCCACCATCTTCCCCGACTTTGTGGGCCACACCTTTGCCGTACACGATGGCCGCAAGCATGTGCCGGTCTATGTGACCGAGGACATGGTGGGCCACAAGCTGGGCGAGTTCGCCCCCACTCGGACTTTCCGCGGCCATGCCGGCTCTAAGAAGTCCAACACCGGCAGGTAGGCTGCGAAAGGAGAGAGAAACCAAATATGGAAGCCAGAGCTTATTTAAGGGGCCTGCGTATGTCCCCAAGGAAGGTTCAGGTGCTGCTGGATCTCATTCGCAACCAGCCTACCGAGCTTGCCCTTGCCACACTGCGCCATACCCCTCGCGCTGCCAGCGAGCCGGTGGCTAAGCTGCTTAAAAGCGCGATTGCCAACGCCGAAAACAACCACAACATGGATGTCAATCATCTCTATGTGGCCGAGTGCTTTGTAACCCCCGGCCCCACTATGAAAAGGGTGCGCCCCCGCGCCCAGGGCAGAGCCTTCCGCATTCTGAAGCGCTCCTCCCATGTCACCATAGTGCTGAGAGAGAAAGAATGAGCGAGGAGGTAAACGATGGGACAAAAAGTTAATCCCCACGGTTTGCGTGTGGGTATCATAAAGGATTGGGACTCCCGCTGGTTTGCCAAGGACGAAGTTTTTGGCGACATCTTAGTAGAAGATTATCAGCTTCGTAAGTATATTAAAGAGACCCTGTACGAGGCCGGTGTGCCCAGAATCGAAATCGAGCGGGACGCCAGCCGTGTGCGCATTCATGTGCACTGCGCCCGACCCGGCATTGTGATTGGCCGCGGCGGCAGCGAGATTGAAAAGCTGCGCCTGGCTTGCGAGGCCATGGTCAACAAGGGCAAAGAGCAAAAGCGCAATGTGTTCATCAATGTTATCGAAGTTAAAAATGTGGACAAAAACGCCCAGCTTGTGGCCGAAAGTATTGCCGCACAGCTTAAAAACCGTGTGAGCTTTAGGCGGGCCATGAAGCAGGCCATTCAGCGGGCCATGCGTCTGGGTGCCCGGGGCATTAAGGTTCAGGTGTCCGGCCGTCTGGGCGGCGCCGAAATCGCCCGCACCGAACGCTACCACGAGGGCACCATTCCGCTGCAAACCTTGCGTGCCGACATCGACTACGGCTTTGCCGAGGCCGATACCACCTACGGCAAAATTGGCGTAAAGGTTTGGATTTATGCCGGCGAGGTTCTTGGCGACGCCCGCAGCGCCGAGCGTGAAGAGCGTGAGCGCCGTGATCGCCGTGACCGCCGCGATCGCCGGGACAACCGGGACAACCGGGGTGGCCGGAGCGGTCGGCCGAGTGGCGACCGCCGAGATTCCAGAGAGAGGGGTTCGAGATAGTCATGCTGCTGCCAAAAAGAGTTAAATACCGCAGGGTGCACCGCGGCCGTCTAACCGGCAAGGCCACCCGTGGCAACAAGGTGACCTATGGCGACTACGGCCTTGTAAGCCTTGAGCCCGCCTGGATCAGCTCGGCCCAGATCGAGGCCGCCCGTATTGCCATGACCCGTTATATCCGTCGTGGCGGTCAGGTGTGGATCAAAATTTTCCCCGACAAGCCCATCACCCAAAAGCCGGCCGAGACCCGCATGGGATCGGGTAAAGGCTCGCCCGAATACTGGGTGGCTGTGGTAAAACCCGGCCGCGTCATGTTCGAAATTGGCGGCGTATCCGAGGAGCTGGCCCGCGAGGCCATGCGTCTGGCCGCGCACAAGCTGCCCGTTAAGTGCAAGTTTGTGCACAAGGGCGAGGAGGTGCAGGTATAATGAAAGCCAGTGAAATTCGCGCGCTTTCGGCCGCCGAGCTCGATGAGAAGCTCCAGGATCTCAAGGCCGAGCTTTTTAACCTGAGGTTCCAACACGCCATCAACCAGCTGGACAATCCGCTGCGTCTGGTCGCTGTTAAAAAGGACATCGCCCGCATAAAGACCATTCAGCGCGAACGCCAGCTCGGCAAGAAGGCCTAGAGGAGGTAAGGAGCATGAGCGAAAGAAATAAGCGCAAAACCCGCACAGGCCAGGTGGTCAGCGATAAGATGGATAAAACCGTGGTTGTGGCGGTGGTAGACAATGTGCGGCATCCGCTATACAAAAAGATCATCAAGCGCACCACCAAGTATAAAGCCCACGACGAGCAAAACGCCTGCAACATCGGCGACAAGGTGCTCATCATGGAGACCCGCCCCCTGTCTAAGGACAAAACGTGGCGTGTGGTAGAGATCATCGAGCAGGCCAAATAATTTTGGCCCCACCACCAGTCTGAGCGGCTGCATAAATGGTTGCAGTTAGCGGCTATAAAGCCCCGGCAGGCTGGTTAGAACCGAAAGGAGGAAACCCACAGTGATTCAAATGCAATCCCGCCTTAAGGTGGCCGACAACTCGGGCGCCAAGGAGATTATGTGCATTCGTGTGCTGGGTGGTACCAGAAGAAGATACGCCAACATTGGCGATGTGATTGTTGCCTCGGTTAAAAAAGCCGCCCCCGGTGCCGCCATTAAAAAGGGCGAGATCGTAAGGGCCGTTATTGTGCGCAGCGCCAAGGGCGTGCGCCGCAGCGATGGCAGCTATATCCGCTTTGACGAGAACGCCGCGGTCATTCTCCGCGAGGACAAAAACCCTCGCGGCACCCGCATCTTTGGCCCGGTGGCCCGTGAGCTGCGCGACAAGGAGTATACCAAAATCCTTTCGCTGGCTCCCGAAGTACTGTAAAGGAGCGCAGAATTATGAGCAAATTGCATGTTAAACAGGGCGACACCGTCCAGCTGCTCTCCGGCAAGAACAAGGGCAAGCGCGGCAAGGTGCTGGCGGCCTCCCCTAAGGAGGGCAAAATCATCGTCGAGGGTGTTAACATCGTTAAAAAGCATGTAAAGCCCCGTAAAATGGGCGAGCAGGGCGGTATCATCGAGGTAGAGGGCGCTTTTTATGCGGCCAAAGCCCAGCTGGTCTGCCCCAAGTGCGACAAACCCACCCGTATCGGCCACAGCTTTGTAGAGGGCAAAAAAGTGCGCGTCTGCAAAAAGTGTGGCGCAACCATCTAGGAGGGAGGAGGATAATACATGGCTAGACTTAAAGAACGCTATAAAAACGAAATAGCCGGCGAACTGCAAAAAAAGTTCGGATATACCAGCGTCATGCAGATCCCCAAGCTCGAGAAGGTTGTGCTCAATGTAGCCTGCGGCGACGCTAAGGACAATGCCAAAGTGGTTGAGGCCATCATCACCGACCTCGGCCTGATTACCGGACAAAAAGCCGTACCCTGTGCGGCCCGCCGCTCGGTGGCCAACTTTAAGCTGCGCGAGGGCATGATTGTCGGCGTGAAGGTAACCCTGCGGGGCGACCGGATGTACGAGTTTGTAGACCGCCTCTTTAATGTGGCGCTGCCTCGGGTGCGCGACTTCCATGGCATCAACCCCAACGGCTTCGACGGCCGCGGCAACTATAGCTTTGGCCTGCGGGAGCAGCTGATGTTCCCCGAAATTGACTACGACAAGGTGGACAAAGTGCGTGGCATGGACATCAACTTTGTGACCACCGCTAAAACCGACGAAGAATCGCGCGAGCTGCTCTCGTTGCTCGGCGCGCCCTTCGCACGATAAAGGAGGAGAGTTTAAGTGGCCAAAACATCGCTCAAGGTAAGACAAAAAAGGACGCCTAAGTTCTCCACCCGGGCATACAACCGCTGCAAAATTTGCGGCCGGCCCCATGCCTACCTGCGCAAATACGGCGTATGCCGCATCTGCTTTAGGGAGCTTGCGTACAAGGGCCATATCCCCGGTGTCCGCAAGGCCAGCTGGTAACGACTCAAAGGAGGTAGACGCATGAATGTTACAGATTCCATAGCCGACATGCTCACCCGCATCCGCAACGCCAGCGCGGCCAAGCACGATACGGTAGAGATCCCGGCGTCCAATGTTAAAAAGGCCATTGCCCAGATTCTGCTGGACGAGGGCTATATTAAAAGCTTTACAGTGACCGAGGATAACAAGCAGGGCATGATTAAAATCACCCTTAAGTACGGCAGCGGCAAGATGCCGGTTATCAACGGTCTGCGGCGGGTTTCCAAGCCCGGTCTTCGCATCTATACCAGCTGCGAGGATATGCCCAAGGTTCTCAAGGGTCTGGGCACCGCCATCATCTCCACCTCTAAAGGTGTGATGACCGACAAACAGGCAAAGAAAAACGGCGTTGGCGGCGAAGTGCTCGCCTTCATCTGGTAAGGGGGCGCACGGCATGTCTCGTATAGGAAGAAACCCAATTGTTATCCCCGCCGGCGTGACCGTAGAGCAAAACGGCCACACCCTGACCGTAAAGGGTAAAAACGGCGAGCTTACGCAAACATTTCATCCCAAGATGACCATCAAGATCGAAGACGGCGTCATCGAGGTGACCCGCCCGAGCGATGCTCAGGAGATGCGCAGCCTTCACGGTCTTACCCGCACGCTGATTGCCAACATGATTATCGGCGTATCCGAGGGCTTTAAAAAGGATCTCGAGGTGCACGGCGTGGGTTACCGTGTGGCTAAGCAGGGCAACAACCTTGTGATGACCCTTGGCTTCTCGCATCAGGTCATCTATCCCGAGGAGCCCGGCATCACCATAGATGCTCCCGCCCCCAACCGCATTGTGGTTACGGGTATCGACAAGCAGCGGGTGGGCCAGGTGGCCGCCGAAATCCGCGAAAAGCGTCCCCCCGAGCCTTATAAGGGCAAGGGCATCCGCTATGCCGGCGAGGTTATTGTCCGTAAAGAGGGCAAGGCCGGCAAGAGCAAATCTTAAAAGGAGGAGTGAAACAGCATGGTTATTAAGCCTTCTAGAAGCAAAGCAAGGCAGAAACGGCACGGGCGCCTCCGCAGGAAGCTCAGCGGTACTCCCGAGTGTCCGCGACTGTGTGTTTTCCGCTCCGGCAAACACATTTACGCTCAGATTATCGACGATGTGGCCGGCCATACACTGGCTGCCGCCTCCACGCTGGACAAGGACTTTGAAGGTTCGACCGGCAACAAGGAGGCCGCCCGCAAGGTGGGTCTTAACATTGCGGCCATCGCTAAGGAAAAGGGCATCACCTCGGTGGTGTTCGACCGCGGCGGCTATATCTATCACGGACGCATACAGGAGCTTGCCGAGGGTGCCCGCGAGGGCGGCCTTGAGTTTTAACAGAGGGAGGGAGAAGTCGTTTGTCTCGTATAGACGCTAGCACACTGGATATTCAGGAGAGAGTTGTGGCCATTAACCGCGTTGCCAAAACCGTTAAGGGCGGCCGCATCTTCAAGTTTTCCGCCCTCATGGTTGTGGGCGACGGCAATGGCCGTGTAGGCTTTGGCATAGGCAAGGCGGGCGAAGTGCCCGACGCCATCCGCAAGGGCATCGAGGACGCCAAGAAGAATATGATCGAGGTGTCCATAAGGGGCACCACCATTCCCCACGAGGTCATTGGTAAGTTTGGCGCTGCCCGGGTGCTTATGATGCCCGCCCCCGAGGGTACCGGCGTGATTGCCGGCGGCCCTGTGCGTGCCGTGCTCGAGGTAGCCGGCATCCGCGACATCCGCACCAAGAGCCAGCGCAGCCGCAACCCCATCAATGTAGTTACCGCTACCATCGAGGGTCTGCGCTCTTTGCGCACTGCCGATCAGGTGGCTGCGGTTCGCAGCCGGTCGGTGGAACAAATAATAGGTTAGGAGGGTGGAAGCTATGTCGCTTAAAATTAAGCTGGTAAAAAGCCTTAATGGCCGCAAAAAGAACCACATTGCCACCGCTCATTCCTTAGGCCTTCGCAGAATCGGCGATGAGGTATCCCAGCCCGATAACCCTGCCACCCAAGGCAAAATCGCAACGATCTCCTATCTTATCAAGGTTACCGAGGCTTAAAAAGGAGGTGCAGGCAAATGAAACTGCATGAGCTTTCGCCGGCCAAGGGGTCGGTAAAGAAATCGTTTAGAAAAGGCCGCGGCCCCGGTTCGGGCAACGGCAAAACAGCAGGCAAAGGCCATAAAGGCCAAAATGCCCGTTCGGGCGGCGGCGTGCGCCCCGGCTTCGAGGGCGGCCAGATGCCCCTTCAGCGCCGCATTCCCAAGCGCGGCTTTAACAACATCTTCGCCACCAACTATGCCACCATCAATGTCGCCGAATTAGAGCGCTTTGAGGAAGGTGCGGTTGTGTGCGAGGAGACCATCCTGGGCATGGGCATTATTAAAAATGCCAAAGACGGCATCAAAATTCTCGGGCGTGGCGAGCTGAGCAAGGCGCTCACCGTCCAAGCGACGGCTTTTTCGGCCTCGGCCAAAGAAAAGATAGAGAAGGCGGGCGGAAAGGCAGAGGTGATTTAATGCTCGAGTCGGTACGCAACGCGTGGAAGATTGAGGACCTGCGCAAGAAGATGATTTACTCGCTGCTGATTTTGGCCATTTACAGAATTGGCTCGGTCATCCCGGTCCCCTTTCTAAACCCCGCAGCATTGCAGGCTATGGTGGGGCAGTCGGGCAACATTCTCGGCTATCTCAACACCCTGTCCGGCGGGGCCTTTGGGCAGTGCACACTGTTCGCGCTGTCCATCTCGCCCTATATCACCGCCTCTATTGTTATGCAGCTGCTCACCATCGCCATCCCCTATCTGGAGAACCTTCAGAAAGAGGGCGGCGAGGAGGGCCAAAAGCTCATCAAAAAATATACCCGCTACACCGTGGTGGCGCTGTCCTTCCTGCAGTCCTGGGCCTACTCGGCTCTGCTTAAAAATCAGGGGGCCATGCTGTTTACCTCGGGTTGGGAGCATCTTTTCTCCCGCATTGTGATTATCTTCGCCTTTGCCGGCGGCTCGATGATGGTGGTCTACCTCGGCGAGCGCATTGACGAAAAGGGCATTGGCAACGGTATTTCGCTGCTTTTGTTTGCGGGTATTGTATCTAGGGGCGGCAGCGTTCTTGTGTCGGCCATCAACACCATGCGGCTGGCGCTAAACCCCCTCACCGAGGGCCGGTTCATGCTGGACCTTATTATGCTGCCGGTCATGTTGGTGTTGGCCGTGGTGGCCATTGCCTTCGTGGTGATTATGACCAATGCCGAGCGCCGCATTCCGGTGCAGTATGCAAAAAAGGTTGTGGGCCGCAAGATGTATGGTGGTCAGTCTACCTTTATGCCCATTAAAATCACCATGAGTGGTGTGCTGCCGGTTATCTTCGCCTCGACCATTTTGTCCCTTCCCACCAGCATCCGGGATTTCGCAGGCATCACCGCCGACTCGGGCTGGATCTATTCGCTACTCAGCGCTTTTGGTACCAACCGGATCACCTATGCGGTTTTGTACTTTTTGCTGATTATGGCGTTTAACTACTTCTATGTAACCATTCAGTATAACCCCATCGAGATTGCCAATAATCTCCGCAAGAACTCGGGCACCGTGCCCGGCATCCGGCCGGGACGGCCCACCGCAGAGTTTTTGCAGCGCGTTGTCTCCCGCACCACTGTGATGGGCGGCGTGTTCCTCTCGATCATCGCCGTTGCGCCCATTTTGGTCTCGGTGATAAGCGGTGGCCGGCTCAACATATCGCTGGGCGGCACCTCGCTGATCATTGTGGTAGGCGTGGCACTCGATACCGTCAAGTCCCTCGAGAGCATGATGATGATGCGCCACTACAAGGGCTTCCTTGAGTAAGGAGGGCATTAAGATGAAGCTAATTTTTATAGGCCCCCCCGGGGCTGGAAAGGGCACCCACGCCGCTGCGATAAGCGAGGCGCTCGGTCTGCCTATTATCGGCACCGGCAACATCCTTCGGGAATCGGTTAAAAACGGCACCGAGCTGGGCCAAAAGGCCAAAAGCTTTATGGATGCCGGTCAGCTGGTGCCCGACGAGCTTATTCTGTCCATGGTCAAAGAGCGCCTGAGCGCCCCCGACTGTGCAGGCGGCTACATCCTAGACGGCTTTCCCCGCACGCTGCCGCAGGCCGAGGCACTGACCGCCATGGGCATCACCCCCGATCATGTGCTCTCCCTCGAGGTGGACGACAGCGCCATCATCAGCCGGCTCACCGGCCGGCGGGTTTGCGATAACTGCGGCGCCACCTATCATGTGGTGGGCATGCCGCCTAAGACCGAGGGCATTTGCGATGTGTGCGGTAATGCGCTGTCTGTCCGGGCCGACGATCGGGAGGAGACCGTCAAAGAGCGCCTGCGGGTCTACCACGAGCAGACCGAACCTATCAAGGCCTACTTTGAGCAAATGGGCTTGGTGCGGGGCTTCGACTCCACCGGCAGTGTGGCCGCTGTAACCCGGGCACTGCTGCAATACCTTGGGGCTTCTCAATGATCTCCCTTAAAAACCCCAAGGAGCTGGCCGCCATGAAGCAGGCCTGCCAAATAGCAGCAGGGGCCCTGTGGGCCGGCGGCAGAGCTGTGGCCCCCGGGGTCACCACCGCCGAGATCGATGCCGTCATCCACGACTACATTGTACAGCATGGGGCGCGGCCCAACTTTTTGGGCTACGGTGGCTTTAAAGGCAGCGCCTGCGTCTCGGTTAACGAGGAGCTTATCCACGGCATACCGGGCAAGCGGGTGCTCAAGGAGGGCGACATCGTCAGCATCGACGGTGGCGCCGAGCTGAACGGGTTCCATGGCGACAACGCCTGGACTTTTGCCGTGGGCACCGTGTCCGAGGAGGCCGCCGCCCTTATGGAGGCCACCCGCATCGCACTCGAGCGGGCCATCGAGGCCGCCCGGCCGGGCAACCGGATGGGGGATATCGGCCATGCGGTGCAGTCCTACGCCGAGAGCCGAGGCTACCATGTGGTGCGCCAGTATGTGGGGCACGGCATTGGCCGCAAGCTCCACGAATCCCCCGAGGTGCCCAACTTTGGCCAACCGGGAAGAGGCATTCGGCTGCTGCCCGGAATGACGCTGGCCATCGAACCCATGATTGCCATGGGCACCCACCAGGTTCGGGTGCTGCGCGATGGATGGACGGTGGTCAATGCGAGCGGACAGCTCACCGCCCACTACGAACACACGGTGGCCATCACCGAGAGCGGACCGGTTATTTTAACCCTGCCGCCCGAGGAGGCGATCGAATGACCGTGGGAAGTGTGGTCAAAAGCATAGCCGGACACGACAAGAACCGATTTTTTATGGTTCTGCGGATAGAGGGCGACTTTGCCTATATAGCCGACGGCAAGGCGCGGGCGCTAAGCAGCCCGAAGAAAAAGCGCCTTAAACATCTGCGCAAAACCAATGCCGTGATCGATCCGGGTACGGTTTTGACCGACAAGCAGCTTAGAGCCGCGCTGAGATCCTTTACGGAGCAAGCGCACGACATGTTGTATGAAGAGGGGAGCGAACCCATTGGCTAAAGATGATGTAATTGAGGTAGAGGGCATTGTAAAAGAAACCCTGCCCAACGCCCAGTTTATGGTGGAACTGCCCAATGGCCACCAGCTGTTGGCCCACATATCAGGTAAGCTGCGGATTAACTTTATCCGTATCCTGCCCGGTGATAAGGTTACGGTGGAAATCTCCCCCTACGACCTCACCAAGGGCCGGATTACCTGGCGGTCGAAATAGGATTTACCCTAAAGGAGGACATTCTCGTGAAAGTTAGACCTTCTGTTAAGCCCATATGCGAAAAATGCAAGGTCATTAAACGCAAGGGCCGCGTGATGGTAATCTGTAACAATCCCAAGCATAAACAACGCCAAGGCTAAACACTTTACTGGAGGTGAAGAGAGTAAATGGCACGAATTTCTGGTGTAGACCTGCCCCGCGATAAACGCGTAGTGATTGGCCTTACCTATATTTACGGCATTGGCAACACCACTGCCCAAAAAATTATCGCCGAAACCGGCGTGGATCCCGATATCCGCGTGCGTGACCTCACCGAAGACGATGTGGGTAAGCTGCGTGACTATATCGATAAAAACCTGCATGTAGAGGGCGATATGCGCCGCAGCACCGCCATGGACATCAAGCGTCTGGTTGAGATTGGCTGCTACCGTGGCATTCGTCACCGCAAGGGTTTGCCAGTGCGTGGCCAGCGCACCAAAACCAACGCCCGGGGACGCAAGGGCGCCAAAAAAACCATAGCAAATAAGAGAAAGTAAGGAGGGAATCCCTGAGTGGCTAAGCAAAAAAGAGGCGCGACCACGCGTCTGCGCCGCCGTGAGCGCAAGAACATCGAGCGCGGTGCCGTGCACATTCGTTCGACCTTTAATAACACCATTGTCACCATAACCGATACCCAGGGTAACGCCATTTCTTGGGCTTCCTCGGGCGGACTGGGCTTCCGCGGCTCTAAAAAGAGCACCCCCTTTGCCGCCCAGACTGCCGCCGAAACGGCCGCCAAGGCTGCCATGGAGCACGGTCTTAAGTCGGTGGAGGTATATGTTAAGGGTCCCGGTTCCGGCCGCGAGGCTGCTATCCGTGCCCTTCAGGCCGCCGGGCTGGAGGTCAACATGATTAAAGATGTTACCCCCATCCCCCATAACGGTTGCCGCCCGCCCAAGCGCCGTCGCGTCTAACCCATTATCGGAGGTGTAATCAATACTATGGCAAGATATACAGGCCCCTCCTGCCGGCTTTGCCGCCGCGAGGGCAAAAAGCTCTTTCTTAAGGGCGAGCGCTGCTACACCGACAAGTGCGCCGTAACCCGCCGCCAGAGCCTGCCCGGCCAGCACGGCAAGGGCCGCAAAAAGGCCTCGGAATACGGCACCCAGTTGCGCGCCAAGCAGTCGGCCCGCCGCTACTATGGTGTGCTCGAGGGCCAGTTCGCCCAGTATTTCGACATGGCCGCCCGCCAGCCGGGCGTCACCGGCGAAAACCTGCTGCGCATTCTCGAAAGCCGCCTGGACAATGTGGTTTACCGTTTGGGCTTTGCCTCTTCCCGCAAGGAGGCCCGCCAGCTGGTGCTTCATCGCCACTTTACCGTAAACGGCCGCCGGGTGAACATTCCTTCCTACCTGCTGCGTCCGGGCGATGTTGTTGCCGCTCACGAGCAGCTTAAAGGCAGCGATAAAATTAAAGCCATCACCGAGGCTCACGGCTCGCGTCCTGTGCCTGCCTGGCTCGATGTGGACCGCGAAAATCTCACCGGCCGTGTGATTGCTCTGCCCAACCGCGACGAGGTCGACTTCGATGTGGAAGAGCATCTCATCGTCGAGCTCTACTCCAAGAACTAGTCCGTGCCCAATTTAGCATCAGCAGGGGACGCGTATTGGTTGGCAGATTAGCTGCCGGAAACGGAGGGTTATATAACACATGGTCAAAATAATCGAACCCAAGATTGAGAGCATCGAGCTCTCGCCCGACGGCCGCCACGGTAGATTTGTGGCCGAGCCCATTGACCGTGGCTTCGGAACCACACTTGGCAACAGCCTAAGGCGGGTCCTGCTTTCCTCGCTATCGGGCGTGGCGGTCATCTCTGTTAAAATCGATGGCGTCCTCCACGAATTTTCCACCATCGAAGGTGTGAAGGAGGATGTCACCGAAATCATCCTCAATCTCAAGGGTCTAAAATGCAAGCTCCACTCGGACGAGGTTAAGATGCTGCGCATCGACGCCGCCGGCCAGTGCGAGGTTACCGCTGGCATGATTCAGTGCGACAGCGAGGTAGAAATTATAGACCCCGATATGCACATTGCCACCCTCGACGAAAACGGGCGCCTCGGCATGGACATCGCCATACGGCGTGGCCAGGGCTATGTTTCGGCCGAGCGCAACAAGCAGCTGGAGCTGGAAAAGGCACCCATTGGCACCATCCCTGTCGACAGCACATTCACCCCGGTGCTCAAAGTGAACTACTGGGTGGAGGATACCCGCGTAGAGCAGATTACCGACTACGACAAGCTCACCCTTGAGGTTTGGACGGACGGTACCATCACTGCCAAGGAAGCGGTTAGCCTCGCTGCCAAGATCCTCAATAGACAACTCAGCCACTTTGTGGATTTGTCCGAAAATGTCTCCGGAACCGAAATCCTCGAGAAAAAGGAGGAGGACGGCAGAGAGAAGGCACTTGAGATGACCATTGAAGAGCTTGACCTGTCGGTTAGGGCCTTTAACTGCCTTAAGCGCGCCGGTATTAACACGGTGGGCGATTTGGCCAGCAAAACGGCCGAGGAGATGATGAAGGTGCGCAACCTGGGCAAAAAGAGCCTTGAAGAGGTTGTCACCAAGCTTAATTCCCTTGGCTTTGAGCTGAGCAAGGAAGAGGAATAACCACCGCTAACAAGACCGGCCAGATTTAATGATACCAACAGATGCACAGGTAAGGAGTGAACAACATGGCAGGCTCGAGAAAGCTCGGACGCGACACCGCCCACCGCAGGGCTATGCTGCGTGGCATGGTGACCTATCTGCTCGAACATGGCAGAATTGAGACCACCGTGACCAGGGCCAAGGAAGTGCGTTCGGCCGCCGAGAAAATGATCACCACGGCCAAGCGTGAGGATCTGCACGCCAAGCGCCAGGTGTATGCGTTCATCACCAAGGAAACGGTTGCCAAGCGCACCATAGACGATATTGCCCCTAAGTATAAGGATCGCAATGGTGGCTACACCCGCATTGTGCGAATTGGCCCCCGCCGCGGCGACGCCGCCGAGATGGCCATTATCGAACTGATATAGAACGCGCAAAACCCCCTGCTAAAAGCAGGGGGTTTTTTGCTTCTTAATATAAATGGGCTTGGGGGCGTTGCGCTTAGAGAAAGTCAAAGTCATCCTCTTCTTGGTCCTCGTCGTCGGGCAGAGGGGGCGGATAGCCTTGCTCGGCAAAGCGCTGGCTCTCCCGGCGGCGCTCCATGTAGCCCACCAGATAAACGGCAAACTGAAGGGACAAAATGCCCACCAAGGTGCCAATCAGACTGACATAGCTACGCAAAAATACCACCACCGCCACCAGTGCTGCGGTTAAAAAGTAGCGCAGTGCAAATTGCAGCCGAGTCATGTTTTGGGCGGTGGCGCTGTCCATATCCAGCGTCTTTACAAGGCTTCGTTGCAGCAGCCGCAGCCTGAAAGCCGAGATGCCGCCACCCGCCGCCAGCCCCAGCAGATAGGGCAGCGGCCGGTCGAAGGCCCATAACGTCAGAATAACCAGAAGTCCCACAAGAGCTTGTACTGCCAGCACGACCAGCATGGCCATCCTGAGCTCTCGGGCCGTTTTATAAAGTTGGGCGGTATGCTCGTCCATAGCTGGCACCTCACTTCTTTGCAAAATCAAATAGAGACTTAAAGGCGGCGGCCACCCCTAATAGAATAAACAAAATGAGCAGCCAGGGCGAGGTGCCCAGCCAAAGATCCAGCCGGCGGCCCACATAAAAGCTGCCCACAATGCTCAGGCCCATGGTCAGCCCTAAATTAGGCACCTCGGCCGGGCTGGGGCCCTGCCCCTCTTTTTTTGGGCGATGGTCGGGTTTTTTATTATTAAGATTCATCGCCTATACTCCGGCGTAGCACGCTGTAAGCGCTCACATCCATCTGAACCAACGCGTTGCGCAAAGCCACCTCGGCCCGATGGATGTTGGCGTCGCTGCGCTCCTCGTCTTGGCGGCGCTGAGCCAGCTCCTCCTCCATGCGTGCAAGCTCGGCCTCGACCTCCTCCCGGCCACCGGCCAGGGGGGTGAGCACCACAACCTTGTTGTCGGCCACCCGCAGCGTACCGCCCAGCACAAACAGGCTCTCCTCAAGCTGGCCGTCGGCGTAAACCCGCAGCATACCGGGCACAAGGCGGCCCACAAAGCGCTCGTGGCCGGGCAGAATGCCCTTGTCGCCCTCCACACAGCGCACCACCACCAGGTCGGCTTGGCGGGTGAGCACCGACCGGGACGGAATATGCACCGAAAGAGACAGCCGGCCGTCCATTAGGTGGCCTCCCGCTGGCGGCGCAGCACATCGTCGATGCTACCGGCGTTTAGGAAGAAGTGCTCGGGCAGATTGTCATGCCGACCCCGAAGAATCTCCTCAAAGCTGGCCACGGTGTCGGCCACCGACACATAGGCGCCGGGGATGCCGGTAAAGTTCTCGCCCATAAAGAAGGGCTGAGACAAAAACCGCTGGATGCGCCGGGCACGGGCCACAATGCGCTTGTCGTTTTCAGAAAGCTCGTCGATACCTAAAATGGCAATGATGTCCTGAAGCTCGTTGTAGCGCTGTAGTACGCTTTGCACTTCGCGGGCCACATTGTAGTGGCGGCTGCCCACGATGTAGGGGCTGAGCACCCGGGAAGTGGAATCGAGCGGATCTATGGCCGGGTAGATACCCTGCTCCACAATGGCCCTAGAGAGCACCGTAGTGGCGTCCAGATGGGCAAAGGTGGTGGCGGGCGCCGGGTCGGTCAGGTCGTCGGCCGGCACATAGACGGCCTGAATCGAGGTGATGGAGCCCGATGTGGTGGAGGTGATGCGCTCCTGAAGCTGGCCCATCTCGCTGCCCAGGGTGGGCTGGTAGCCCACGGCTCCCGGCATACGGCCCAATAGCGCACTCACCTCGCTGCCCGCCTGCACAAAGCGGAAAATGTTGTCGATAAAGAGCAGCACATCCTGCCCCTTAACATCTCTAAAGTATTCGGCCATGGTCAGACCACTCAGGGCCACCCGCATACGGGCGCCGGGGGGCTCGTTCATCTGGCCGAACACCAGCGCGGTTTTGTCCAGCACGCCCGACTCCTGCATCTCCCTGTAAAGGTCGTTGCCTTCCCGGGTGCGCTCGCCCACGCCGGCAAACACCGAATAGCCGCCGTGCTCGGTGGCAATGTTGCGGATAAGCTCCATAATCAGCACGGTTTTGCCCACTCCGGCGCCGCCAAACAGACCCACCTTGCCGCCCTTGGCGTAGGGGCAGAGCAGGTCGATGGCTTTGATGCCGGTTTCAAGCACCTCGGCGGTTTCGGACTGGTCATAAAAGGCCGGCGCCGGACGATGAATAGACCAGTGCTCGCTGGTATCCAGGTCGGGGCCGTAGTCGATGGTCTCGCCTAGGACATTGAAGATGCGTCCGAGCACCTCCTCACCCACCGGCACCGAAATGGGGGAGCCGGTGTCTAGGGCTTGGGCACCCCGCACCATGCCATCGGTGGATTTCATGGCGATGCAGCGGACCCTTCCGCCGCCCAGGTGCTGAACCACCTCGGCGGTGATATATGCTTCTTCGGTTTGCAGCAGCACGGCGTTGTAGAGGCTGGGAACCTCTCCCTCGCGAAAGCACACATCCACCACCGCGCCTACCACCTGCTCTACTGTTCCGATAATTCTTCTCACGGTTACCTCCTAGCGGCCAGGGCCTCGGCCCCGCCGACAATCTCGTTGAGCTCAAGGGTAATGGCGTCCTGCCGAGCCTGGTTATAGCGAAGCCGCAGCTGGCCAATCAGCTCATCGCAGTTGCGCACGGCGGCGTCCATACTGGTCATACGGGCGCTCTGCTCACACAGAGCGCTTTCGGCCAGCGCCCCAAAGATGCAGCCGGCCAAATAGTCGGGCAGCAGCTCCCGGATAAGGGCCTCGGCATCGGGTTCGGTGGCCACAGAGGGCCCGCCCGACTCGGGTGCATCCTCTAAGGGCAGCAAGCTCAGCGCCGTGGGCCGGTGGGAGAGCAGAGAGACAAACCGGGTATATACCAGCACAATGCGGGCCACCTTGCCCTCGGTGTAAAGGGCCAGAGCCTGCTCGGCCAGCTCCATGCCGTCGGCATAGAATGGATTTTCGGACATACCCGGAAAGCTTTGGGCAATGGGAATGCTGCGGCGGGCAAAGTAGTCGCGCACACGCATACCCAGTGCAAACAGCTGTGCACCCTCGGGGTTCTCCTGGGCCAGATTATAAGCCAGCCGAGAGACACCCACATTGTAGCCGCCGCATAGCCCTCGGTCGCTGCCGATGACGATATAGAGCGTGGGACCACCGGCCGGGTTAAGCAGGGGCGAGGTGCCGCCCACAGCTCGTACGGCCTCTTTAAATATGGCCTGGCTCTCCTCAAAAAAGGGGCGGCTGCCCTGCCATAGGGTGCGGCAGCGGGTAATTTTGGCGTTGGCCACCAGCTTCATGGCCTGAGCAATCTGTCCGGTGACGCGCACGCTCTCTATGCGGCTTTGTATTTCCTGCATGGTGGCCATGCGGACACCTCCTTATATCTAGGGCGTTAGTGTTTGGAGCCGTGGGGCGACTCGTACTGCTCAAATAGCTGCTCGATGGCCTCCCGAATGCGCTCCATGGTGGCCTCATCGGGCGGCTCGGGCTCCCGCAGGGCCTTCATGAGCTCGGGGCGACGGGTTCTAAAGTAGGTGATAAGATCGGTTTCGAAGACCCCGATTTCGTCCACCTCCAGCCGGTCGAGATAACCTTCGGTGGTGGCAATAAGGCTGATGAGCTGATGCTCGAGGGGGAAGGGATGATATTGGGGCTGCTTGAGTATTTCCACAATGCGCTCGCCCTTGCGCAGCCGCTGCAGCGTGGCCTGGTCGAGGTCGGAGCCGAATTGGGCAAAGGAGGCCAGCTCCCGATACTGGGCCAGCTCGGTGCGCAAAGGACCGGCAATCTTTTTCATGGCCTTGGTTTGGGCAGCACCGCCCACACGGCTCACCGACAGGCCGGGGTTAATAGCCGGCCGGATGCCTGCGTTAAAGGCGTCGCTTTCCAGGTAGATTTGGCCGTCGGTAATGGAGATGACATTGGTGGCGATATAGCCTGCCATGTCGCCGGCCTGGGTTTCGATAATGGGAAGCGCCGTGATGGAGCCTCCGCCAAGCCGTTCGCTCAGTTTGCCGGCCCGCTCTAGCAGGCGGCTGTGCAGATAGAACACATCCCCCGGGTAGGCCTCACGGCCGGGGGGACGGCGCAGCAGCAGGCTGAGGGTGCGGTAGGCTACCGCATGTTTAGACAGGTCGTCGAACACCACCAGCACATCTCGGCCCTGTTCCATCCAAGCCTCGGCAATGGTGCAGCCGCTGTAAGGAGCGATATACTGAAGGGCCGCCGGCTCGGCGGCGCTGGCCGATACCACGGTTGTGTAGGACATGGCGTGGTAGTCGGTGAGGGTTTTAACAATGCTGGCCACCGTAGAAGCCTTTTGCCCGATAGCCACATAGACACAGAGCACATCCTTGCCCCGCTGATTGATGATGGTATCGAGGGCGATGGCTGTTTTACCCACCTGCCGGTCGCCGATGATGAGCTGGCGCTGACCGCGGCCGATGGGCACCATGGCGTCGATGGCCTTGATGCCGGTGAGCAGTGGGGTATCCACCGGGTCGCGGTCCATAACGCCCGGGGCTTCGCGCTCGATGGGACGCACATCCTTGGTATAGATATTGCCCTTTTGGTCTATGGGCTGGCCTAAGCTGTTGACCACCCGACCCAGCATACCGTCGCCCACGGGCACGGTGGTAATCGAGCGGGTGCGCACAACCGTGTCGCCCTGTTTGGTTTGGTTGTCGTCGCCCAGCAGCACAACGCCGATTTCGTCCTTCTCAAGGTTTAGGGCAATGCCCTTAACGCCGCTCTCAAAGGATAGCAGCTCACCACTCATCACGCTGGGCAGACCGCCTACGCGGGCAATGCCGTCGCCCACCTCCAGAACCCGTCCGGCCTCGTAGACCTTGGGAGCAAGGTGCATATATTCAAGTTCGTTTAGGATGATGGATTTTACATCGGAGGGTCTCATCGCATCCATGGGTAAAACACCCCTCCTTTATATAGCTTTTCGCGTATATCGCTGAGCTGGCGCCGCACCGAGGTGTCCATCACCATATCGCCGGCGGTGATGCGCAGGCCGGCAATGAGGGAGGGGTCCACCCGGTGGGAGATGCGCACCTGTTTTTTGGCCCGCATAATCAGCCGACGCTGAAGGGCCTCCAGTTGGTCGCGACTAAGCGCAGCGGCGCTGAGCACCTCCACATCAATGGCGCCCATGTCAACCAGAGCCAGCTCGGTAAACCGCCGGAGAATCTCCTCGGTTTGTTCGTGCTGACCCTTTTCGTCTAAAAAGGTTAGAAATTCGGACAAAATACCTTCGGCCTCCTCGGACTCCGCGGGGTTGTCGGGGTCCCGGGCCAAATAGCGGGAGGCTTCCTGAAACGCCAGCTCCACACAGTCGTTCTGGGCGGCCAGCGTCAGCAGGGCCTCGGCATAGGTATCAATCATTCGATCCATAGCTCTTCTTCCTCAAGCTGAGCCAGGGCTTTTTCCACATAGCTGTCCTGGGTTGCCTGGTCCACCGAAAACTGGACGAACATACCGGCCATGCGGGTGGCAATATCAATGATGGCCCGCTTCATGTCGTCCCGCTGGTTTTCCTGCTCCATGCGCAGCTCCTCCATACCCCGGCGGTGGATGCTGGCGGCCTCCTGACGGGCTTCGCTAATAATGGCATCGGCTCGCTTTTGGCCAATTTCCCGGCTGCGGGATAGAATTTCCTCCCGCTCGATCTCTATGCCTTCAAGCTTTTTGACATATTCGTCCTTAAGCTGCATGGCCTCTTCCCGGGCGGCGACAGCGCTTTCCATATCGGCGGCTATGCGGGCATCCCGGTCGTCCATAAACTTGCGAACAGGCTTATAGAGCAGCCGGTAAAGCACCAGCAGCAGCACCATGATATTAAACCACTGAATGGCAAGCTCGATAATAAATTGACCGTCCAGCCGCAAAATGCTGCCTTCGGGCAAAGCCTGCCCTGTGCTAAGCAGGGCTGTTGTCAACCTAACCATGGCCTAAATCAGCGCCAATAGCGGGTTGGCCATCAGCAGGATAAGCGCAATAATCAGACCGTAAATCGAGCAGGTTTCGGCCAGCGCTCCGCCGATGAGCATGGTACTCAGGATTGAACCCCGAGCCTCGGGTTGACGGGCGACCGCTTCGGCGGCTTTGCCGGCGGCATAGCCCTGTCCCAGGCCGGAGCCCAGGCCGGACAGGGTGCACACGCCGGCCGACAGGGCCGACATGCCTAACACAAATGCTTTTGGATCCATAATATATTTAACCTCCTAAAGTAAGGATAGAATGGATAGATCAAATTGGGCCTTAGTCTTCGGGGTCGGCCTTTTGCTGCAAAAAGGTCATGCCCAGCACGGTGAAGATATAGGCCTGAAGTGCGCCCACCATCAGGTCGAAGTAGAGGTGGAGCGGGTCGGGCACGATGAGGGTAAGAATTCTGGGCAGTAGGTTATAAACCATACCCATAATGATGTAGCCGCCCAAAACGTTGCCAAACAGCCTAAAGCATAGCGACACGGGTGTGGAAATATCGCTGATGAGGTTGATGGGCAAAAAGATGGGATTGGGGGAGATCAGGCTTTTAAAGTAGCGCCCCTTGCGCCGCTTGATACCCATGAAGTGGATAACAACAAAAACGGTTAGCGCCAGCGCTGCGGTTGTGGCAAGGTCGGCGGTGGGGGGGCGCAGGCCAAACATCCCAATGTAGTTTGAGATAAGTACAAACCCAAATAGCCCAAAGAACATTCCGCCCCATTCCATCAGCTCGGGGCCCATGGTGTCTCGGCCGAGTTTGTCCAGTGTCTCCACCATCAGCTCCACCACATTTTGCAGCTTGCAGGTGGGCCGGTCGGTAAATCGGGAAAGCCGAAGGCGCACCACCAGCGCAAAGCCGATGAGCACCGCCATGACCACCCAGGTGGCCAACAGGGTGTCGGTGAGATAGACGGTTATGTTGCCGATGCTAAACAGCTCGGCCAGATAGCGATTGCCAAAATCCACAGAGGTGCCTCCTTTGGGCGGCGGGCCGCCGTATTCACAGCGGCGCACAAGTTTACTCTTTCTATTTTACCATATGGGGCTTATCCGTCAAGTTTGGGGCAGGTCTTATTAAGTATATTTTATTATACGAAAAGCGTAAGATTTTTGGAGGATATCACTTAGTTATTCTGCATCCTTTATCAAAGAACTGTGCAATAAAATGAAATTTGTGCTCCAATCTGCCGTCTTTTTTAAAATACACAAAAGTCGTGGCATTTCATGCATTTACATAGGCGTTTTCTATGGTATTATAACCCTAAGGCGTCTAAGATGCGTTTATATCCGGGGCGCCAACACTATAATATTAAACGGGACCATAAAACACTGGACACAAGTAAAACGGAGGTGCAACATGAAAAGAAACATCAAAAACAATGTGTACTGGGTGGGCAAAATAGACTGGGAGCTTGAGACATTCCACGGAGACGACTATTCGGTCTCCAACGGCTCCAGCCAGAACGCCTATCTGATTAAAGAGGAGAAAACCGTGCTGATCGACACGGTGTGGACACCTCATGCCGCCGAGTTTGTGGACAATCTCGCCTCGGAGATCGATCTTGAGAGCATCGACTATATCATTGCCAACCATGGCGAAGTGGACCACAGTGGAGCGCTGCCTGCGCTGATGGCCCGCATTCCCAATACCCCCATTTACTGCACCGCCAATGCGGTCAAGTCGCTGGTGGGCCAGTTCCATCACCCCGAGTGGAACTTTAAGGTGGTCAAAACCGGCGACACGCTGGATATCGGTAACGGCAAGCAGCTGGTGTTTGTGGAGATGCCCATGCTCCACTGGCCGGACAGCATGGCCACCTATATGACCGGCGATAACATCCTCTTTTCCAACGACGCTTTTGGCCAGCACTTTGCGGTGGAGGAGCTGTTTAACGACAAGGCCGACCCCTGCCTGCTCTGGGCCGAGGCTATGAAGTACTATGCCAACATCCTAAACCCCTTCTCGCCGCTGGTGAAGAAGAAGATTGACGAGATTTTAGCGCTAAACCTCACCATCGACATCATTGCGCCCAGCCATGGCGCCATCTGGCGGGAGGACCCGCTCCAGATTGTGCACAAATATTATGAATGGTCTCAAGCCTATCAGACCGACCAAATCACCATCGCCTACGACACCATGTGGGAGGGCACGACCAAGATTGCCCACCGCATCGCCGACGAAATCGCCCGCCTTTCGCCCGATACCCGGGTCAAGGTGTTCAATATCGCCCGGGGCGACAAGAACGACATCATGACCGAGGTATTTCGCTCTAAGGCCATTGCTGTGGGTTCACCCACGGTTGGCAACAGCATCCTCTCCTCGGTGGCGGGCTGGCTGGAGTTCCTACACGAGCTCAAGTTCAAAAATAAAAAGGCCGCCGTCTTTGGCTGCTACGGCTGGAGCGGCGAGAGCACCAAGGTGCTGCGCGAGCGTCTGACCGCTGCCGGTTTAGAGGTGGTCGAGCCCGAGATCAAATGCAACTGGAATCCCGATGCCGACATCTTGGCCGAGGCTACCCGCATCGCCGAGGCGCTGCTGCGCTAGCCCATCTGCCTTTTGCAAGGAGGACAGCTCATGCTTTTTGAAAAACACGGACCCCACAACACCAAAGAAACGCTTAAGGCCGCCCTTGCCGCCGCCCGAGAGCAGGGCGTTACCCACATCGTGGTGGCTACCAATACGGGCGACACGGCCGAGCAGCTGATGGCACTTGGCACCGAGGGCCTCAGCCTCGTGGCGGTTACCCACGCCTACGGCTTTAAAGAGCCGGGCAAGAACGAAATGGACCCCGAGCGCCGGGCTGCACTCAAGCAGGCCGGTGTGGAGGTGCTCACCACCTCCCATGTGCTCAGCGGGGGCGAGCGGGGCATCAGCGCGCTGGCCGGCGGCGTCTACCCCATGGAGATGGTTGCCCACACCCTGCGTATGTTAGGCCAGGGGCTCAAGGTCTGTGTGGAGGTGTCTATTATGGCCCTCGATGCAGGGCTTATCCCCTACGGACAGCCGGTGGTGGCTATAGGCGGCAGCGGCCGCGGCGCCGACACGGCGGTGACCATCACCCCATCTCACGCCAAAACCCTTTACGACACCCGTATTCACGAGATTATCTGCAAGCCCGCTCTCTATCCCAAACAATAGGCCTATCTACAAACAGCCCGCCCCCGGCCGAAACCGGGGGCGGGCTGCTGTTAGGTGCTCGATCTACTCTATTAGGAAGGATGAAAACCGCAGTGTGATTTATTCGCCGAGGATGTAACCCAGGTCGGGGTCGAGGGGGGAGGCAGTGTTGCCGATGTCGATGAGGATGCTGGTGTCGAGGTCGTAGCCCAGCTCGAGCTTCTCGAGATAGTGGCTGACTTTGTCGATGATGCGCATACAATCAATCCTTTCTTTTGATTGGGGGCGTCGTTGCCCCGGTCCTTTATCTTCTCTGTGTCTTTATTATAACGGGCATTTGTGGATAGTTTTGAACGCTGCTGTGAAAGGATTGGAACTTCTTTTGAAATATTTTGTAAATAAGGTAAACATGGGATTTGGGCAGGTTGGCGGTTTACCGCTTTTAAGTGTGAGGCACTACGAACGGAGATTTAGAGCCGAACTTCCAGCCCCACACCCTCTGTGCTCTGGCGCAGCAGACAGGCCCCCGAGCGCAGGTCGTAGAGGACCAGCTTGGCCCGAGCATCCAGCCGCTCTCGCACAGCCGTGGCCATGTCCCCTCCGTCCGGGGCGGACAGTGTGAGAGGGTGGCCGCCCCAGACCCGCAACCGAAGGGCATAGTGCCCACTTATAGCCTCGAGGCGGGCTTCGTCCTGCCACAGCTCCAGCCGGTGCCGGCCGCCTTTTAGGGTGTGGAATTCATAAAAGCGCTCACCGTCGTAGACGCAGGCAATCATGCCCTCAAAAGTCCCCGGCCCCACCGGCACCCGCCCGACCGAGCAGCTAAAGCCGGCACCGCTGCCCAGGTGGCCCTGCATCCATGTGTATCGCTTTGGAAAGGAGCGGCCCCAGTTTTTCTCTACATAAAGCCGACCGTCTGTAATGTCGATGCGCTCTCCTCCGAGGTTTATTTGGCCGTTTACCCGGCCGTCTAGCGCGCAGATTTGGGTGTAACACTCCAGCCGGGGCAGATGGGCGGCCAGACCCATGCTGCATCCGCCGGGGTAGGTGCGCACCCGGTCAAAATATAAAAGACCGGTTAGCGAGAAATTGTCCTGACACAGGTTAAGGCGGGCTGCACACAGCGAAAAGCTGCTTTCTTCCACCCGGATATTAAGCGTGCGCATCCCGCAGGAAAAGTCGCTCAGTTCGTAGCGCAGCAGGCGGCTTGTGCGGCTATGGCTGTCGGCCACCATCACAAAGGCGTGGGGGTCCCACCCCACCGAAACGCCGGGTATCAGGCAGATGGAGCGTCCTGCAAAGCTCAGGCGAAAATACCAGCCCTCAAAAAAGCCATCCGGATGGGTGCAGCCGTGAAAAAGGTCGGGATTCATAAGGCATCTCCTTTACAGAAAAAGTCTAATCACCCCTAGTGTGGCCCGCCGTGAGGCCTTGCATACCTGTCCGACGCGGAGTATAATAGGTTCTATTAGGTACTATTTTGCAGAAATTAGCGGGATGGAGTTGAGTCAGTTGCAAGATTCGGTAGCCGCACAGTTTTTTCTGACGGTGGCGGTAGCTCTGGCAGGCGGATTGTTGGCCGTGCGTTTTAAGATACCGGTGGGAGGCATGGTGGGCGGTATGTCGGCGGTTGCGCTGTTTAACATCGTTACCGGTTTGGCCTATGCGCCCGACGAGCTTAAAATTCTTACCCAGAGCCTTGCGGGAGCCTATCTGGGTATGCGCATCCGCAAAAAAGATATCGCCCAGTTTAAGACGATTTTGCTGCCTGCCACGATGATGCTGGTGGGTTTGGTTATCTATAACAGCTCAGTCGGGTTGCTTATTGCCTCGTTCACCCGAATGGACTTGATTACGGCACTCATGTCGGCCGTTCCCGGTGGTGTTTCCGAAATTTCGCTCCTTAGCGCCGAGATGGGGGGCAATGCGGCTCAGGTGACCATCATGCACCTGCTGCGCATCGTGTCGGTGCTCGGCGTTTTTCCCGTGATGTTGCGCACCATGGCCAATCGCTACGGCGGCTCGCACGAAGCAGCCGACTGCGGGGCCGAGGAGGAAGAGGACTGCCCGCCTAAGTCGCTGCCTATGACGGTGGTGCTGGCGCTTTTTTTTGGCGCTATCGGCTACTTTAGCGGCCTGCCGGCCGGCACGCTGGCTTTTTCCATGGTAGCGGTGGCTGTTTACAATGTTAAAACCGACCGGGCCGGCATACCGCCCGAGCACCGCAAGTATGTGCAGATGCTGGCCGGACTTATCATCGGCAAGGGCGTGGGCATGGCCGATGTGCTGCAAATGCCCGATATTCTATTGCCGGCCGCTTTGATGATTACAGGCTTTTACGCCACGAACCTCATTTTGAGCTTTATCATCGCCAAATACACCAAAATGGACTATACCACCGCATTGTTCTCCACCTCGCCGGCGGGACCCAGCGACATGGCTCTTATGGCCTTAGAGCTGGGCGGAGACGCCCCCAAGGTGGCCTGCATGCAAATTGTGCGGCTGCTGGCCGCTGTGGTGGTGTTCCCCCAGACCATACGGCTTATGGTGGCGCTGTTTGGCAACTGATGTTCTACATAAAAAATCCACCCTATTTAGGGTGGATTTCTTGTTTTATGGCAGCGGGGAAAAGGTAAACAGTCTTAGTTGTGTTCGGCCTTAATGGGCACATCGGGGTTTTCCACCGTGTCGTAGTAGCCTACGCCAAAGCAGCCGGGGCCCACATGGGTGCCGATAACCGCCCCGATGTTCACCTCGGTGTAATCGGTGATGCCAAAGGCGGGGATGGCGGCGTCCATCAAAGCCTCCATGGCGGGTCGGGCGTCGATATGTCCAAAAACAAAGGGCAGCGAGTGGTCTACGCCGGTGGCGGCAATCAGTTCCATAATCTGTTTTATAGCATTTTGCTGGCCTCGGGCCTTGGCTGCCACCTCGATCACACCGTCGCGGATATTCAAAATGGGCTTGATGCCCAGCAGGCTGCCGGCCACCGTGCTGGCGGCGCCCAGCCGGCCGCCCTTGTGCAGATGGTGTAGCGAGTCTACCATGGCGAAAATGCGCAGGTTGTTGCGCTTTTGGGTAAGAAAGTCGGAGATTTGGCTGGCGGTGTGTCCGGCGTCCCGCATACGCACCGCCGTGAGCACCGCAGGCACCGCCGACAGGGAAGTGCCGCCCTGGTCCACCACATGGATGCGGGGGTCGTTATCCAGGGCTTCCTTGGCCATACAGGCCGACTGGAAGGTGGCGCTGAGGTTTTTCGATAGGGTGAGCACCACCAGCTCGGCGTTGGGGTCGTCGCCTAAAAGCTCGGTGTAGCGGTCCATAAACCGGCCCACAGGCACCTGACTGGTGGTGGGCAGCTTTTTGGCCGCCCGCAGCCGGGCAAAAAAGTCGGCGTGGTCGATGTCGTAGGTATCCCGCAGTTCCTCTCCCTCAAAATGGACGGTGAGGGGCTCCATATATAGGCCCATTCTCTCCAAAGCCGAAAGGGGCAGGTCACAGGTGCTATCCACAAGAATTTTAACAGCCATAGGGGGCCTCCTGTTGCAATTTATTTGGCATATCAATTATTTTGAGCATCAAAATAATTGCCATCTGCATTATAGTCTGCCCGCAGGGCGCTGTCAATAGAAGGACAGTGGCAAAAGAACGAAAAAACCCACCCGCCCCATGGCAAGGGCGCGGGTGGGCTGGAGTTTTGGCAAAACCAAGGACAGCGCAGGCCCTCCATAAGGGCAGGGATATCCTTGCTTTGAAACCGCCGGTCTGCGGGTAAAAATTAGAGCTTTACAAAGTTTTCGGCGAAGGTAAAGTGGCAGGGCAGGCCCTCCGCAAAGGGGGTCTGCATTTCGCCGGCAATCAGGGGCAGGAAATAGTCGACCGCCTCCTGAGAGAGGGTGCGATTGTCCTCGGACAGCCAGTCGCTGGGGAAGGCCTTTACAAGCCCGGCGGCCTTCTCGAGCGGCACCGCCACCACATCCGAGCGGTAGGGGCTGTCTGACAGCCGGCGGATGGCGGCCATTTTGCCGCTTTCTCCCGCAAGGGCCAGCGCCACCGCCTGACGGCCCACCTCGGCAGCCTCGGCAATGTCGGTGGCCGACAGGCAGTGGCCGGCCGACCGCTGGAGCACCGACAGCTCGATGCTGCGTACCTTGCAGCCTATTTGGGTTTTAATCAGATGCTCAAGATACCGCCCCGCGCCCGACAGCTGCACATGGCCAAAGGAGTCTACCGATCGCTCCACGCCGGGCAGGTCGGCATGGACATAGTCCCCCGCCGCATCCCGAATCCCCTCGGATACGGCCACAATCACATGGCGCTCCCGGGTCATCAGCTCTCGGAGGTCACTTAGGAATCGGTCGGGATCAAAGGCGCGCTCGGGTATATAGATTAGGTGGGGTGCGCCGCCCGCCCGCTGGGCAAGGCCGCTACTGGCCGTGAGCCAACCGGCGTCCCGACCCATAATCTCCACCACCATCACCGACTGGGCCGGATAAACCGAGGCGTCCCGGGCCACCTCGACAATGGAGGTGCACACATACTTAACGGCGCTGCCAAAGCCGGGGGTGTGGTCGGTTTCGGGCAGATCGTTGTCGATGGTTTTGGGTACGCCGATGACCTTGACATCCAGCCCCTCCTGTGCACAGCGATGGTGCAGCTTAAGGGCGGTGTCCATAGAGTCGTTGCCCCCGATGTAAAAGAAGTAGCCGATATCCAGCTTTTTAAACAGCTCGAGCAGGGTGGCATAGGGGGCATCGTCCTTTTTGGGGTCGGGCATTTTATAGCGGCAGGAGCGCAAAGCCATGCCCGGTGTCAGGGCGAGGTGGCGCAGTGCCTCAGGGTCGGATAGCTGGGGTGTTAAGTCTACCACCTTGCCGGATAGCATTCCCTCCACGCCGTGAAAGCCGCCATAAACCCGGCCGATGTGCGGGCTGTTAAGGCCGGCCTCCAACACGCCGCTCAGAGTGGCGTTGATGGCCGCTGTCGGGCCGCCCGACTGAGCCACAAGCAGATTTTTCACTGTCATCATCCTTCATTCCTCTCTGTGAGAAGTTTTGGGTGTATAAGTATCTATCCTTAAGTATACTATATAGCCTAGCCGCTGCGCAATCGCTCCAATTTTGTTGACAAACATCGGGCTCGGTACTATAATGTCAAGGTATACTTTCAAAATAGCGTTGAGGGATCCAAGACTCATTTAATCGGGTCATCAGAGAGAGGGCCGGCCGTGGCTGCAAGCCGCCCGTTGACCGTGGAGTCGAGCCAATCCTGAGCTTCTGTCGAAAGGCAGGCGTGGTGGGCGCGTTAAGCCCTAAAAGAGTGGCGCTTTGGCGCAATTTGGGTGGTACCGCGGAGAAGTTTTTCTTCGCCCCTAAGTTGTGTGGGCGCTTTTTTGTTTGTGTAAAAAAATTCACCTAAAGCGAGTGATTATGTTGAAATGGACATCTCTTAATGATCTGCGGACCATGTTTTTAGATTTCTTTCTAAGCAAGGGCCACACGGTTATGCCCAGTGCCCCCCTCATCCCGCAAAACGACCCCAGTCTGCTGCTGATCGGCGCCGGCATGGCCCCTTTTAAGAACTACTTTCTTGGCATAGAGGAGCCCCCCAACCGCCGGATGGCCAGTTGCCAAAAGTGCATTCGCACCCCGGATATCGAGCGGGTGGGCAAAACCGCCCGCCACGGCACCTATTTCGAGATGCTGGGCAACTTCTCCTTCGGAGATTATTTTAAGCGGGAGGCCATCGGCTGGGCTTGGGAGTTTTGCACCCAAATCCTATCCCTGCCCACCGACAAGCTCTGGGTCACCGTATACGAGGAGGACGACGAGGCCTTTGACATTTGGCACAAAGAGATTGGGCTGGACCCCGGCCGCATTGTGCGCCTGGGCAAGGCCGACAACTTTTGGGAGATCGGCTCGGGCCCCTGCGGCCCCTGTTCGGAGCTCTATTTTGACCGGGGCGAGGCCTACGGCTGCGGCAGCGACGATTGCAAGCCCGGCTGCGACTGCGACCGCTTTATGGAGTTTTGGAACCTGGTATTTACCCAGTATGATTCGGACGGCGCCGGCACCTACACACCGCTTGAGCACCCCAACATCGATACCGGCATGGGGCTCGAGCGTCTGGCCTGCCTCATGCAGGGGGTAGACAACCTCTTTGAGGTGGACACGGTGCAAAACATCCTAAAGCACATCGGCACTTTGGCCGGCATCGGCTATGGCGAGAGCCCCCGGCAGGACGAGTCTCTGCGGGTGATTACCGACCATATCCGCAGCACCACCTTTATGATAAACGACGGCGTGGTGCCCTCCAACGAGGGGCGGGGTTATGTGCTGCGGCGGCTGCTGCGCCGGGCCGCCCGCCATGGTCGGCTCATCGGCATCACCGAGCCCTTTCTCTACAAGGTGTGCGACAGCGTTATCGCCGAAAATTCCGAGGCTTATCCCGAGCTGATAGAAAACCGCAGCTACATCATCAAGGTTATCCAAATTGAGGAGGAGCGTTTCTCCCGCACCATCGACCAGGGCATGGAGATGCTCAGGGGCCTAATGGATGCGCTCATCGCCAAGCAGGACAGCCTGCTGCCCGGCGATCAGGCCTTTAAGCTCTACGACACCTTTGGTTTTCCCATCGACCTGACCCGGGAGATTTTGGCCGAGCACGGCCTTAAGGTAGACGAGCAGACCTTTGCACAGCTGATGCGCGAACAGCGGGAGCGGGCCAGAGCAGCTCACTTTTCCGCAGGCGACCTGGGCTGGGAGGAGGACAGCTTTACCGGCCTTACCGCCAAAACCCGCTTTGACGGCTACAATCCCCGGCCCATGGAGGCCACCATTATAGCCATGATGGCCGACGGTGCGGCGGCGGACACCCTTATTGAGGAGCAGCAGGCCGCCATTCTGCTCGATGTCACCCCCTTCTACGCCGAGGGGGGCGGTCAGGTGGGAGACATTGGCCGCCTTGTTTTGGGCGATCATGTCTTTGATGTGAGCGACTGCAAAAAATCCGCCGGCGGCCACCTGATGCATATCGGCGTGATGAAGTCGGGCAGCTTTAAGGTGGGCGACCGCATCACCGCAGTGGTGGACATTCCCCACCGCCGGGCTGTGATGCGCAACCACAGTGCAGCCCATCTTTTGCACCACGCTTTGCGCGCCGTGCTGGGCGACCATGTGCACCAGTCGGGCTCCTATGTGGACGACCAGGTTTGCCGCTTTGACTTTAGCCACTTTTCGGGCCTCACCGAGGAGGAGCTGCGTCAGGTCGAGTTTAAGGTCAACGACATGATTTTGGCCGCCCTGCCTGTGGTGGCCGAGGAAATGAGCTTAGAGGAGTCCAAAGCTGCCGGCGCCATTGCGCTGTTTGGCGAGAAATATAGCGAACAGGTACGGGTGGTGCGCATGGGCGATGAGTCGGTGGAGCTTTGCGGCGGTACCCATGTGGACAACACGGCCCAAATCGGCCTGTTTAAGATACGCAAGGAGTCCTCGGTGGCGGCCGGCATACGCCGCATCGAGGCGGTTACCGGCCGAGGTGTGCTTGGCTATATCCAGCAGCTTGAAGAGCGCCAAAATCAGATTGCCGAGCGCCTTAAGGTGGGCGCCGGAGCCGACCTGCTCAACCGCCTTGCGGCGGTGTTGGGCGAGCTTAAGGAGAAGGAGACCGCCATTGCGGCCCTTCAGGGCAAAATGGCCTCGCTGCAGCTGGAGCGGCTGACCGAAACGGCCGAAAGCCTGGGCGAAGTGGGGCTTATTGCCGCCGTCTTTAAGGACGCCGGCGCAGACACTCTACGGGCCCTGGGCGACCAGGTGCGCACGCTTAAAAAGCCCATGGTGGCCGTTATCGGCGGCACAGCCGGCGGCAAAATCAGTCTGATGGCCGTGTGTACCCCTGCGGCGGTGGCCCTTGGGCTTAAGGCCGGCGATGTGATCAAGGCGGTTGCAAAGCCCTACGGCGGTTCGGGCGGCGGACGGCCAGAAAGCGCCATGGGCAGCATTCCCAATCCGGGCGACCTGCAAGCCCTTATGGACGCCGCCGGAGACATTGTGTCCGGCCTTATGCGCAAATAGCGCGGGCTTGCCGCTTGTTTTACGCCCGTTTGCATCGTATAATAGTAAGGGAGAGGGGGCCTGCCGCCCCCGCCCCGACCAATCAAAGATAGGGGGAAGACCATGTCCTGTATTTTTTGCCGGATAGCCTCGGGGGAGGTTGCCACAACCAAGGCCTATGAGGACAGCGAAGTGGTGGCCTTTTACGACACGGCACCCCAAGCGCCCACCCATATACTTGTTATCCCCAAGGCCCACATTCCCTCCCTCTCGGCCATCACCGAGGAAAACGCCCACATCGGCACAGCCATCTTCCGGGCCATAGCCGAGCTTAGCAAGCGGGCCGAATTTGCCGGGGGTTTCCGAGTGGTGTCCAACAGCGGGGCCGACGGGGGACAAACCGTGGGTCATCTGCACTTTCATATGCTGGGCGGCCGTGCTTTGGGCTGGCCTCCGGGCTAAAGAGCAAACATTATAACGCAAGGAGCGTCTATTCTATGGATGACAACCGCACATACACACTCAAGGTAGCCGGCTTGGAGCGCGAGCTGGCCATCTGCCCCATCAGCGACACCATGTCCATTGCGGCCTTTATCATGTTCTCGGATGTAGAGCTCACCATTGCCTGCGCCACCGAACTGCTTAAAAAGGCCCCGTCCGACTTTGATGTGATTATCACCGCCGAATCTAAGGGCATTCCGCTTGCCTACGAGATGAGCCGGCAGTCGGGCAAGATGTACACGCTTGCCCGCAAGAGCAAAAAGCTCTACATGAAGCGC
Source organism: Ruminococcaceae bacterium UBA1404 (assembly GCA_002305075.1). GTDB lineage: Bacteria > Bacillota > Clostridia > Oscillospirales > Ruminococcaceae > UBA1404. The sequence continues at coordinate 104,486 of DBQC01000006.1, forward strand.
CCGGTGGCCGTGGATGTTAAAAGCATCACCACCGACCGCTTTCAGACCCTCTACCTCGATGTGGACGACTTTAAGGCCCTTAAGGATCGCAAGGTGCTCATTGTGGACGATGTGATCTCAACCGGCGAGAGCCTTGCGGCGCTGCGCCAGCTGGTGACCCAGGCCGGCGGCGAGATTGTGGGCCAGATGGCCGTGCTGGCCGAGGGGGATGCCGCCAACCGCACCGACATCATCTTTCTTGAGCCGCTGCCCATCTTTTACACCTAATCATGAAAAGGCCGCTGTTTGCCTGCGGCTGCGCCTTTGTCGCCTCCGCGGCGGTCTGCTTTTATCTTGGATTTACACCGGCACTATCCCTGGCTGCCCTCACGGCGGCCGGGGGTTTGCTGCCTTTGGGCCGTTCGAGGCGAAGTGCGGCCCTGCTTGCGGCCCTCTCCATGGTGGCGTCGGTGGGCTGCTGTGCGGCCCATTACAGCTTTCGGCTTAGGCCCATCATGGCCCTGATCGGGCAGGACTGTCAGGTGTCACTCACGCTGCTCACGGCCGAGCAGAGCGGCCGGCGCACCGCCGGAGAGGCGCTGGCCGACCTCACCGCCCCCGATGGTCGGCTCTACCGGGGGGTGGGGGTGCGCTTTTCGGCCTATGGGGAAGAACCCCTGACACCGGGGGAGGGTCTGAGCTTTGGCGCACAGGCCCAGCCTGCCAGCCTTTATGCCTCGGCGCTGTCCCGCCGCCTGTCGGACGGGCTTTACCTGAGCTTCGATATCCCCGCCGACGTCCGGCCGCTACCCGAGCCGCCCCATGCTGTGCGGGGGTTTTTTGCCCGTCTGCGCCACCGTATCGACCGAGCCTTGATTTACGGCGTCGGCGGCGATGCGGGAGGTCTGCTGTCCGCCCTGGTTACGGGCAGCCGCCGGGGTCTGTCGGGCCGGGCCGAGGGATGGCTTGCCCGCAGTGGGCTTATGCACCTTACCTCGGTGTCGGGGCTGCATGTCACGGCCGTGGCGGGGTGGCCGGCGCTGCTGCTGCCGCCGCACCGGCGCAAATACGGCTATCTAGTGGGCTGCCTGCTGGCCTTTGCGTATGCCGGGCTGGCGGGCTTTGCCCCCTCGGCACTGCGGGCGGCGGTGATGTTCGGGCTGTTTGCCATCGCCCAGAGTCTGGGCCGACGGGCCGACGGGTTGACCTCGCTTTCGGTGGCCGCCGTACTGCTCTGCCTTATCAGCCCCCTCTCGGTGGGCGATTTGGGGCTCCAGTTCTCCTTTTTGGCCACCCTCGGTATCCTCACTTTAAGCCCCCGGCTGTCCGCCATACTCAGCGATGCGGCTATCGCCCGGTGGGGGGATAGCGGCTGGATGAAGCTGGTCATCGGTGCGGTGGCGGTATCGGTGGGGGCGCTGCTGCCCACCGCCCCGCTGTCGGCCATGGCCTTTGGCTACCTGCCCCTGCTGGGACTGCCGGCCAATCTGATGGTCATGGTGCTGCTGCCCTTTGTGCTGCCGATGGCCGCGATGATGGCGGTGCTCTTTCTTATGCTGCCGGGTCTGGCGGCTGCGCTGAGTGCCGCCGCCCGCCTGATGGTAGGCCCTCTGCTTGGCGTGTCCCGGCTTGTAAGCGGGTTGCCTTTTTCGGTGCTCTATGTGCGCGAGCGCCACGAGCTGCTGCTGCTTACGGCCATTTGCATCGGCATTATGGCCATTATCGGGCTGCGCCCGGGGCGGCGGGTTGTGATAGGGGTCCTCTGCTGCGCCGTGATTGCCACGGGCAGCGCCTTTATCACCCATCGGCTACTCTACCTCGACAGCTTTGAGCTGCTCGTTTTTGAGGACAACGGCTGCACAGCCCTCATCGACGGCCCTGAGGCCGTGCTGCTTGACCTGCCCGAGGACGGCTATGGCGTCACCCGAGTGGCCGGAGCCTTAGAACGCCTTGGGGTGCGGCGCATTGCGCTGGTAACCGCCCACAACCCTCAAACCGTGCGCCTTATGGGCGAGCGCCTGCCCATTTATCTCTGCCGCACCGCCGAGGGAACCCATCCCCTCACGGCCGAGGTCATGCTTCCCCACCGACCGGTGGAGGTGGAGGCGATCGGGTTGCCCATTTATATCGATGCCGAGGGTGGGGCTTCTCTATCCGGTCAAAACCCCAACCTAAACGGGCCAATCTATGCTATAATGGCAAAAAGCCAGAACATCACAGAGCTTAGCTGTGCCACCGACGGGGCGGCACGCTATGCAGTAAGGAGGTAGTCATGCGCTATAGAGACGAACGGGCCCTGTTGCGGGACATTAAAACGCGGCTGTTTAAGCCGATCTATCTGCTCACTGGCGGCGATGACTACCTTAAAACTACCTACCGGGTTCGGATTATTGCGGCCGCCACCAAGAGGGAGACCTCCGGGTTCAATCTGACGGTTTTTTCGGGCGAGCGGCTCGACCTTAATGAGTTGTTCGGGGCGCTCACCACGCTGCCCCTCATGGGGGGGCGGCGCTGCGTGGTGGTGGAGGACTTTTTTGCCGAGCGCCTGCACGAGGACGACCTACCGGGGTGGGAAGCGATACTGACCGATATCCCCGCCGAGACGGTGCTGCTGCTTTGCCAGCCCACACCGCCCGAAAAGACCAAACAGAAGGCGGCCGAGCGGTTTTATAAGCTGATAGACAAGGCCGGGGGAGCCGTAGCCACGCTGAATGGCCGCAAAGGGGGCGACCTTGTGCGCTTTGTGGTGCACCACTGCGAGGCAGCCGGGGCCACCATCTCCACCGAGGCGGCCCGCCATCTCATCGAGCGGGTGGGGGATGACATGGCCACTTTGCAATCCGAGTGCGACAAGCTGTCGGCCCACGCCGGCGGCGGCGAGGTGACCATTTCGGCCATCGATACCCTCTCGCCCGCCACCATAGAGGCCGATGTTTACCGGATGTGCCGCCATCTCATCGCCGGCGACCTTCAAAAAGCCCTGGCCATTTTAGACGACCTCTGGGCGCTGCGTACGCCCACGGGCCTGATTATATCGGCGCTGGGCAGTGGCCTTGGCGACCTCTATCGGGCCAAGGTAGGGCAGGAGAAGGGGCGGACCCAAGCCGACATTGTGGCCGACTTTGAATACCGCCACGAGTTTAGGGTAAGAAATGCGCTGAGAGATGCCCGACCTCTGCAAAAGGCCCACATCGCCGGAGCTATGGCCGCTGTATTAGAGGCCGACTGGCTGATAAAAACCACCTCCATAGATGACCGCACCCTGCTTGAGCAGGCCGTGGTGCGTGCCTCGGCCGCGCTGCGGGGGAGGATGCTGCCATGATCCGCCTTAAAGAGGCGGTGATTGTGGAAGGCCGCTACGATAAAATCAAGCTCATGGGCCTGCTGGATGCGCTGATTATCCCCACCCACGGCTACCGCATCTTCAAAGATAAAAAGGCGCTGGCCATGATTCGCCAAATCGGCCTTGAGCGGGGCCTGATTATCCTGACCGATTCGGACGCCGCGGGCTTTAGAATACGCCGCCGCCTTCAGGGATACCTGCCCGCCGACTGCATTCGCCATGTCTACCTGCCCCAGATTGCCGGGCGGGAGCCCCGCAAAAAAAAGCCCTCGGCCGAGGGCTTGTTGGGGGTGGAAGGGGTAGACGATGCGCTGCTGCTCAAGGCTTTGAAAGATGCCGGCGTGCGTCCCATCGGAGAGGATGCACCCCCTGCCGGTCAACCCATCACCCGGGCTGACCTTGTGGCCACCGGACTGTCCGGTGCGGCCGACAGTGGAACTAAGCGTCAGCGGCTGCTGGCCCATCTGAGCCTGCCCAGCTACCTGACGGCCAAGGCACTGCCCGCCACCTTGAGCGCCCTGATGGACCGGGAAGCTTTTATAAACCTCTGCCGGACGCTGTTTGAGCCGGATGACGCCCGATAGAGTATCCGGCGTGCGATTATTGCACCGAAAGGAGCCATGAGATGCCCCTTATCGAGCTGAGCTATATCGGTCTGTTTCTGCCCCTTGCGGCGGCGGGCTATGCCCTTGTGCCCCAGCGCTGGCGCAGCGGGGTAATGGCCGGCGCATCGGCTTTGTTTATGCTGCTGTGGGTTCCTCGGCTGCTGCCCTTTGCCGTGGCGGGGACAGCGGTGGCTTACGCCTGTGCCTACGGCGTGCACCACGGGCAGCACAGTCCAGTGCGCCAACGGGCACTGCTGCTGCTCTCTTTTGGGCTGGAAGCGGGGCTGTTTGTCTATTACGCACGGCAGTATGCCGCCGGACCGCTGGAGCGGGTGATGCTGGCTACGGTGCTGCTGAGCGCCTTTTCCCACCCCGCAGACCTCTACCGGCAGGACAGCCATAGCCTCTGCCCGCCCGTGGATTTTTTGGCTTATAGCCTGTTTTTCGGCAAGCTTATCTACGGTCCGCTGGTGGGGGCCGATGAGTTTGTCTTTCAGCTTGGGCGCAGAAGAACCTCGGCCACCCGCATGGGTAGCGGTGTGTTCAGCCTCTTTGTGGGGCTTTCTCAGCTGCTGCTGTTTGCCCATGGCCTTGATTTGGTGGGGGGCTATCTAACTGGCCTGTCCGCCGACGAGCGCAGCCTGCTGCTTTTGGGGCTGGAGGTGCTCACGCTGGCCCTGACATGGTACTTTAGGCTGGCCGGCTGTGCCAACATGGCTCAGGGCGCCGGGCTGCTCTTTGGTATAGACCTGCCCCGGAACTTGGCCTACCCCTTTGGGGCGGGCAGCTTTGCGGGCTTTTTTAACCGCTTTCTCATCACCCAAAACGCCTACACCCGCAGCTATCTGGCCCCCCTTTTAGGGGGAGATGGGCAGGTGGGTGGAGGCAGCCCGCTGGCGGTAATGGCTTCGGCGGCCTTTGCGGGGGCCTTTTTGGGACTGCCCGATGGGGCGGTTTGGGGCAGTGTATTCGGGCTGCTCATCTGGATAGAGCGCCTGCTGGGTTTGCGAGGGAGCGGCGGACCGCTGCGCAAGCTGGCCGTCTGGGCCGGGGGAGTGGTCTCTTTTGCCCTGCTTCTGCCCGACAGAGGCCGCTACCTGGCCGAGGGCCTTTGGGCCATTGGGCAGATGCCGCTTGTTTCCGAGCGGGCGGTGGGGCTGCTTGTGGTCTTTGGCCCACTGCTGATATTGTCTATGGTGCTGTCCAGTCGGATGGTGCAGAGCGCGGCCGGTTATCTCAAAGGGCGGTTGCCCGCCCTCTATAACGCCGCCGTACTTATGTGGGGAATTGGGGCCATGGCCCTCTGTCTGTCGGCCTTGATTTGGAACGGGAGGTGACCTAAACCATGCGCAGACTAACCGCTCTTGTGCTGCTTTTCTTCTTTGGGGCCACCTCGTTGATAGCGGTTTTGGGGGGCTTGCCCGCCCTCACCGCCGCCCCGCCCAATAAAACAGCCGCCGGGCTGCCGAGCGCTTTGTCGGCGGCCATGGCTCGCAGCCTTGGCAGCCTGCCCGGCCTGCCGGCGCTGTTCCCCGAGCTGAGCACTGCGCTGGGTCTTCGGCTGCAGCACGGGGTCTATCTCACCGACACCATGCTCATCGAGGAGCTGCCCCCGCCAAGCAGGGCGGCCACCCAGGCCAACACCGAGATGCTGCGGCTGTTTGTGCAGCGTTTGCAGACACGCTCGCAGGCTGAGACCGGCCTTGTGGAGCCCATTTACTTTATGCTCACGCCCACAGCCCGGGCCATCCGGCAGGAGGATATTTCGGCCTATGCCTATCCGGTGGACCAAAAGCAGCTTATCAGCAGCATCTACTATCACAGCGACTTTCCCGCCGCGCCGTTTTTAAGTCCCGTTCGGGCCTACGAGGCCCTCGAGCGGGCCGGGGAGGCCTATCTTTACTACCGCACCGACAGCGCCCTCACAAGCCTTGGGGGCTATCATCTCTACCGGGAGCTGGCCGGAGCCATGCGCCTTGAACCCCGCAGCATCGGGCGGTTTAATGTGACCCATGTCAGCCACGATTACCGGGGAGAGCTGAGCCATCGGGTTTATAGCCGGAACATTCCGGGGGATTTGGTATCGGTCTACGACTTTGCCGACGCCGATGATACCTATCGGGTGACCCATTATGGTCCCGAGGGCACCCGGGTTTACCACAGCCTGTTCCCCGAGCATGTGTTGGAGCTCGGCCGGCCCACCGATGTCATCTTAGGCGGTGTGAGCCCCCGCATCGATATTCGGGGCGCCAATGTGTTTGACGAGCGGCTGCTTATCCTAAGCGACCGGACGGTCTACGCCTATATCAGCTTTTTGACGCTGCATTTTAGGGACATCACGATACTGAGCACCGATATGGCCGCCGACCTTTTTGACCCGGCCCTTATCCGGGACATCAATCCCCTCGAGTACGACAGGATTTTAATCAGCCTGTCGATAGACAGTTTTACCCAAACCCAGCGCCCCGCCGAGGCTCTGTCCGCCTTGCTGCCCTTGCTCGATACAGAGGAGGGTTAGTCCATCGGGCATTTTTGCCTTGCGTAAAACAGACCAAACATGGCTCACCGAGCGCCCCGCTTTGCCCTGCTGCTTTAGGCAGGCGGAGGCGCATATCGGGCGGTTTTCTCTGCCCGGCGGCGGGCATCTTTTTTTGTATAAACCCCGGCAAAGACGGCAGGAGGCTGCAAGATTGCCGTCATTTAGCTTTGACTTCTTTAGAATAGATGAGTATAATTGACCGGTAACGACAAATTTGGAGGGGTATAGACCCATGAAACTGCTTTGGAACATCTTTTGGGCCTTTGTTCGCATCGGCGCGCTTACCTTTGGCGGCGGTTATGCCATGATGCCCATGCTGCAAAAGGAGACCATCGAGCGCTACGGCTGGTGCACACAGGAGGAACTGCTGGACTACTTTTCGCTTAGCCAGTGTCTGCCCGGCATCATCGCCGTGAATATGTCTACCTTTGTGGGCACCAAACTGGCGGGGTCCACCGGCGCATTTATCGCCGGTATCGGTGTCACCGCCCCCTCCTTCATCATCATTATTCTTGTGGCAATTTTGCTCCAGCAGGTCACCGACCTCAGCCTGATGAACCACGCCTTTGCGGGCATTCGCATCGGGGTGGCCGCCCTCATCTTCCACTCGGTGCTCAGGCTCTCTAAGAGCAGCCTTAAAACCCGCATTGCTCAGCTCATCTGCCTTGGGGCGGTGCTGCTGTCGGTGTTTACCGATCTTTCGCCTATTGTCATTGTGGTGGTCGCCGGGCTGATTGGCGTTATGATAGGCATGTATAACAACCGCAATAATATTGAAGGGGAGGCCAGCGGGTCATGAGCGGATTTATAACCACCCTTGTGCTGATTGCCTACGAGTTCTTTAAAACCGGGTTGTTTACCATCGGCGGCGGCCTTGCCACGCTGCCCTTTTTGCTGGATATTGCCGAGCGCTATCCCCACTGGTATACCACGCAAACGGTCATGGACATGATTGCCATCTCGGAGTCGACCCCCGGCCCTCTCGGGGTCAACATGGCCACCTATGCGGGGTACAGCATCTTGGGGTTCTGGGGCTCGCTAACGGCCACTTTTTTCCTCATTTTGCCTACGCTGATTATTGCCTCTATTGTGGCGCGGTTTTTGGCCCGGTTTAACGACAACCCCACCGTACAGGCGGCGCTGGTAGGGTTGCGGGCCGCCGGCACCGGCATGATTACGGCCGCCGGCATCGGCGTATTCCGGGTGGCCGTGCTGAACCTGCCGGCCTTTATGGCCTCGGGCCAGGTGGGCGATCTGTTTAACCTAACGGCTTTAGCCATGTTTATCGTCTTTGTGGCGGCCATGGCCAAGTTTAAAAAGGTGCATCCGGTGGTGTTTTTGGCCATTGCCGCCGTTCTTGGGATTTTCTTAGGTCTATAAGCCGGCCCATCCGGCTGCCCTGCCCACAGCTGGGTGGGGCGGCTTTTTAATTGTATTTACAGACCATAAACTTGATTGCTATAATAAAGTATCATTCAAGGTAAGGGAGAGGGCTGTTTTGAAATACTTCAACTTTGAAATTATGGGCATTAAGCGCCGCCTGCCCTATGTACAGGTGGGCGAGAATTTGGTGCTGGCCAGTTTTGTGGTGCTGTCGGACACCGAGCTGATTCAAACCGTGGCCCCCGAGCTGGTGCGCCGTCTGCCCGAGGTGGATGTGCTGATGACCGCCGAGGCCAAGGGTATCATTCTCACCTATGAAATGAGCCGCCTGATGGGCATGAAGAACTTTGTAGTGGCCCGCAAGAGTCGCAAGCCTTATATGCAAAACCCCCTCTGCCATTCGGTGCACTCCATCACCACCCAAAAGGAGCAGACCCTCTGGTTGGACGGCGTGGACGCCGAGCGCATCAGGGGTAAGCGGGTGGCGCTCATCGACGATGTGATTGCCACCGGTGAGAGCATCGGTGCCATCGAAGCGCTGGCCGTGGCGGCCGGAGCTAAGGTGGTGGCCAAAGCTGCCATTTTGGCCGAGCTCGAGTCGGTGGACAGGCCGGACATCATCTATCTCAAGGAGCACTTTGTGTTCAGGCCCAACCCCGACGGCAGCTATACCCCTCTAAAAACGCTCAAAGCATAAAAAAGGAAGGGCTCCGGCCCTTCCTTTTTGTTTATCTATAAGTGCCAAAGCAGGCAATACACCCATCGGGGCAGGCCGGCGGCGTAAGCTTGATGTAGGGACTAACCGGAGAAACCCACCAGGGGGAAGGGCGGCATCTCGCCGGCCATGACCATCAGAATCTGGTCCACACAGTCAAAGCCCAGGCGGCGCAGCGCATCCTCGGTGTTGGAGGCAATGTGCGGTGTGGCCACAAAATTGGGCAGGCTCAGCAGGGGGTGGTCGGGCGGTGCCGGCTCGGAGGCGAACACATCGCTAGCCGCTGCAAACAGCCGTCCGCTATGAAGGGCGTTGTAAAGCGCCGCTTCGTCCACCACGGCACCCCGGGAGGCATTGACAAAAATGGCCCCCGGCTTCATCAGCGAAAAAACCTCGGCGTTTATCATGTCCCGGGTCTGCGCATTAAGCGGGACGCTGATGTTGACCACATCGGCCTGGCGCACAACCGCCGCCAAATCGGGCCCGTAGTCGACGCCGAGGGCTTCGGCGCGCTGGGGCGTCAAGGAGGGCGAGGTTGCCACAATGCGCATACCAAAGCCGTCTCTAAAAATTTTTGCAAGCTCTTTTGCAATGCCGCCCATGCCGATAAGCCCCAGCGTTTTTCCCCTGAGCTCCATGCCGCACAGCGGGCTCAGCACATCGGTCTCGCCGGCGTCTATCAGCCTGCGGGCATACACAATTTTGCGAGCAGCGGATAGGATGAGGCCGGCAATATGCTCGGCCACCGAAACGGCGTTGCGATGGGGCGCATAAACCACTTTGATACCCCGCCGGGCAGCCTCCTCCAGATCCACGCCGTCCGTTCCCGTGCCATGGATGGCGATGACCTTCATGCTCTTAAGCTCGGCCATCACTTGGGCGGTAATTTGCAGATTGCGGTTGATAAGCGCATAGCATTCGCTTATCCGCTTCCAATCATCAATAATTTCCCCATGGGCTTCTAACTTCCGGCGCGCATCGGGGTGAATATGTTCGCACAAAAAAACCTTCATACCTCGGCTTACCTCCAGGTCAGCGGTTGTAACAAGCGCAAAAGTCACAAATGGCCTATTTACTTTATCATAGCTAAAAACAGTGGCCCAAGCAAGAACTTAGGTCATCGCCGCCACTAAAAAAGCAGGCTGAAAAATCAGCCTGCTTTTTGATTTGTGTAGGCACAGATGCTACTGCAGCCGGCCCAAAATGATGAAGTTAAGGATAAACAGCCCGGTGGAGACCCAGAGAATGGGGTGAATCTCATCGGCCTTGCCCCGCAGGCATTTGACGATGCAATGGAAGATAAAGCCGGTGGCGATGCCGTAGGAGATGCTGTAACACAGCGCCATAAACACCGCCGCAAAAAAGGCGGGAATGGCCTCGTCCAGGTCGGACCACTCGATGTCGGCAAAGCTGGCCAGCATCATCACACCCACCAGAATCAAAGCGGGAGCCGTAGCCTGAGGCGGCACAATGCCGATGATGGGCGCCAAAAAGATGCTGAGCAGGAACATGGCCGCCGTGACCACCGAGGTCAGTCCGGTGCGTCCACCGGCGCCGATGCCCGCAGCGCTTTCCACATAGGTGGTGGTGTTGGAGGTTCCAAAGATGGCTCCGATGGAGGTGGCTACCGAGTCGGCGAACAAAGCCCTGTCCATCTTGGACTTAAACCCGGAGGAATTCTCCAGCGCGTCCATATCCTCGGAGGTAAAAATGCCCGACCGGCGACCGGTACCGATAAAGGTGCCGATGGTGTCGAAGGTGTCCGAAAGGCTAAAGGCGAAGATGGTCATGAGCACCAGCGGAATTTTGGCCGGGTCGCTAAAGAGCGACTGTATGCCCTCGGGACCAAAGGCGGCGCCAAAAGTCGTGCCCAGCTCGGCGAAGGACTGGCTCACGCCGCTGTCGAGGCCGATTTGGCTGATGTCCACCACCCCAAAGGGGATGCCGATAGCCGTGGAGGCGAGTATGCTGACAAAAACGGCGCCGGGCACCTTGAGCACAACCAGAACGGTCATGAGCACCAGCGAAACCACCGCAAACAGCACCGGGGCGGTGTTAAAGTTGACCAGCGCGGGGACAATGCCGCTATTGGCGATGATGGTGGTGGTCTCCACCGAGCCGTCGCCCAGAGTAATGTAGGTGCCGGGGTCGGCGGTAAAGCTGAGCAGACCGGCATTTTTCACGCCAATATAGGCGATAAAGATGCCGATGCCGCCGCCGATGGCGTTTTGCAGGCTTTCGGGAATGGCTTTAATGATGAGCTTGCGCACCTTAGTAATGGTGATAAGCACATTGATAACGCCGCAAAGGAAGACCATGGCCAGCGCCTGCTGCCAGGTAAAGCCCAGCGCAAAGCAGACGGTGTAGGTAAAAAAGGCGTTAAGACCCATGCCCGGGGCCTGGGCATAGGGCACATTGGCGAATAGCCCCATCACCAGCGTGCCGGCTACCGAGGCAAAAATGGTGGCCAAAAACACAGCGCCATAGGGGATACCGGTTTGCGAGAGCATGGCAGGGTTGACAAACAAGATATACGCCATGGCAAAAAAGGTTGTAAGGCCAGCGAGAATCTCAGTGGAAACCGTGGTTCCATTTTCCTTTAATTTGAACATCTTCTCCATGAATAAAAACCTCTTCGTCAAGTAGTTATGCACCTAGTTATGCACTGGGGTGCTGCGAAAGCTGTCGTTTTTAAGATTTTCCACCTTCTTCCAACAAAGCCAACAAAACAAAAACAGGCCGGTTTGGGCACCAACCTGTTTTTGCCCTAAAAATACCCAAAACTTCGGTCTGGTGCCGCTGACCGGACTCGAACCGGTACGATATTGCTATCGGGGGATTTTAAGTCCCATGTGTCTGCCGATTCCACCACAGCGGCGTTTGCTTGCTTATCATACCGCAGTTTGGCGGCGGCGTCAATATGCGCCACCATCGGATCGACAGGTTTTTTCGGCGAAAATATACAGGGATTATTTGGAACATACAGCGCCCAATAAACCCATTCGCCCACCATTTCTTAATAATTATGTAACTTTATAATATATTTGCATCAATCTGGCACATATAAAGCACTATTTATGATATGCACCCCGTGCGCAGAGGGCGCATCTAAGCCAAAAATGACAAAATGGAAACATTTGTGGGTTGTTCCGGATGCATATTTAAGCCTATACTGGGGACAGACGGCGGGTTCCGGAGCGCCCGCCGGACATATCATCTTTGTTCCAAGGAGGACATCCATGAAAAAGCTACTGACCCTGTCCCTTGTGGCTCTGATGGCGCTGACCCTTGCGCTGCCCGCCTTTGCTGCCGACGCCACCATGCTCTATGTGGACGACAGCTCGGTCATCTACAAGTCGGTGGACGGCACCCTTGTGCCCACCGCGGACACCCGCATCAAGCCCGGCGCCACGCTCTACATCGAGGTCAAGGCCGACGAGGCCAACATCCCCTCTAAGCTGGCCAACTCCACCCGCGTGTACACCGACTGGAGCGTGGGCAAAGAGCTGGTTGAGAGCGCCAAAATCGAGTATAAGCGCGCCAAGGTAACCACCGGAAGCGGCAACTGGCTGTTTGAGGGCGACGCTGCCGAGCTGCTGGCCCTTAACGAGAGCCTGTTTACGAACACCGACAACTATCTGGCCGACACCTATGCCACCTTGGCCGAGCTGGAGGCCGCTCTTGAGCTGGCCGACGCTGTTGGTGCAGACACCGCTGCTGCTCTGGCCGCCTTTGCGCAGGACAGCACCACCGCTACCAAGTACATCTATGTGGTGGCCATTGCCACCAAGAGCTCCTTCTCGGTTAAGGAGCAGGACCTCTGCGGCACCATCCGCATTGGCCGCAACAAGACCCAGGCCGAGGGTAACGGCAACTTTAATGCCGACTTCACCGTAGGCTACGGCGTGATGCAGGCCGACGCCGGCGCTGTGGAGAACAGCGCCCCTGTGGTGGACTTTAAAAACGCCACCGACGAGATTGAGCTGGTCTTTGGCGAGGTTGCCACCTTTACTGTGGGCGTTACCAACCAAAACGGCAAGCTCTACATGGGCTGGAACCAAAAGCCCGTGGCTTCCATCATCAACAACAACCCCGCCGCCAATGTCGAGTTCCTGCGCTTTGAGGCTGACCCCATGTTTAACCGCATCGGCGAGCTGCGCATTTACAGCGAGGATGGCGGCTATCTCTACGAGATTGGTGCCGACGGTAGCCTGAAGGCTCTTAACGCCACCTACAACGAGGACGAAGAGGCCTTTATCTACAAGACCCGCACCCTGTCGTCCTACGCCTTCTCGGACATCGAGCTCAAGGCTGTGGAGGCTCCTGTGGAGCCCACCGTTCCTGCCGAGCCCACCGAGCCTGGCGTCAAGCCCGTTCCGCCCACCGGCGCTGCGGCTTAAATTTACACAACCTTAGGCGCGCTCCGGCGCTTAAAGCAAAAAGCCGCCCCCTATAAAGGGCGGCTTTTTGTGTGCAATATCCTGAAGTTTTGCCCCAAGCTAGGCTCTAAAGGGCCTTTCGCTCGCTGTACAGCCGAACAAGGGCGGCGGCTCGCCACAAAAAAGTGCAGGAGTGCAGCCCGGCGCTGCACCCACTTTGCGCCGGGCACAGCGTTACCAAGCTTTTTCCAGCCCCGGAAGGTGCGGAGCCGGCGCCCACCTTTTGTTTGCCAAACACTCCGATACCTTATATAATAGCCACATACAAATATAGGAGGTGGCGGGGTGCGGCGTTTAATAACCATGGTGCTAACTTGTGGGCTGCTTATGGGCACCGCCCTGGCGTTGGAGCCCCAAGACCAGCCGGCGGTAACCGGAGCGGGGGTCTACCTGCGGCGGCCGGGGGAGCGCCCCATCCTCATCGACTATGACCCCGAGGGCCGTCTGTTAGAAGGGGTGCCGCCGGGCAGTCATCTCTATTTTGTCATCGACCATGCCACCATCGCCGGTCATGTGGCCGGCTACTCGGCCTATCTGCGGCTTAAAAGGGGAGAGGAGGCGCTGGAGGGGCCGGCCCTTATCCGCTATCTTGAGCTATTTGGGCCGAATGGCCAGAGCCACGGCTACCGCTACACCGTGCAGCTTAGCTTTGCCGAAGGCAGCTACGACACCCCGCCCATTGTGGAGGGCACTGTGCGCATAGCTACCAAGGTCTCGCAAAAGGTGGAGGAGTTTGCCTTTTTGGCCACGGTGCAGGAAGGCCCCCTAGAGCCGAGGATTACCGAAATTTGGTGCGAGCCCGATGCGGGGCTGGTGAGCTTCTCCCACGAGGACGACCATACCTACCTGCACTTTGGCGAGGACGCCGAGTTTTTTGTGCGCACCGGCCGCCAAGGCCCCCTTAACCTCGATTACAGCACCCACTATCACCACAGCTTAGCCGCCCGCTATCCCGAGGGCCGCTTTTCCTCCATCGGGTTTTTGGCCCAGCCGGTGTTTGATAATGTGGGCGAGCTGCGCCT
>DBQC01000006.1:118628-166646 GCA_002305075.1 Ruminococcaceae bacterium UBA1404
AATTACAGATAAATGACAAAAGGGTATTGCATTTTAAAAACTTCCGTATTATAATAGCCCCAGTAGCTGGCAGAAAAACTGCCAGCACTACAAACAAATATTTAGGAGGAAATGAAAACTATGAAAAAGCTTTTTGCTCTTTCACTGGCTGCGCTTATGGTTATGAGCCTGGCCACCGTGGCTTTCGCGGCTCCCAGCGCGGAAGCCGTTAACGACACCAAAACTTTGGCCGCTGGTTATTTCACCACCAATACCGATGGCGTTGTTATCACCNNCGACGCTGTTAAGAGCGTCAGCGTCTCCACCAAGTACACCCTGGGCAGAGACCTGGTCGACACCATCAAGGTCGTCTACAAAAAGTACGATATTGCTGCAGTCACTGGTGGGGCCGCTGGTACTGCCTACGGCTACTTCCTTACCGTTGCTTTCAAGAGCAGCACCTCTACTGCCACCAACGACTTTGCTGCCGACATCACCCTGAAGAAGACCTCCGGCAAGGATGCCAATGATGACGATCTGGCCTTCAACTTTGTGCTGCCTGTCGAAATTGCTGTAAAATTTGAGACGGTTACCACCAGTGCTGTTGGTTCCAGCTACAAAGTGTTTAATTTCGATGGCAAGATCGAAGACACCCTCACCTTCGATAAGTTCGACGGTGCTGAGTTCGAGGTTGATGTCGCTGGTCAGTCCAAGACTCTGATCAAAGCCGACGCCAAGTACGACGCGACTGTTGCCGGCAAGTTCCCCGCCGCCAACATCGATTTCTTCAACGGCTATGGCGCCACCTTCAACAAGATCGGTGAGCTGCGCCTGCCCGCCGAGCCCGGCAGCTATCTCTATGCTATCAATGCCGACGGCACCCTGAAGGCTGTTGCCGCTGAGTATGACGATGGCCTCGAGGCTTTCGTTATCAAGACCCGCACCCTGGGCCACTACGCCATCTCCGACACCGAGCTGGAGATTGCTCCTGTTGTCGAGGTTCCCGTCGAGGAGCCCGAGGCTCCCGTGGTTGAGACCCCCGAAACCCCGAAGCCCAATGTTAACACCGGCGCTGCTGCCTAATTAACTTAACCTTAAACGACCGGCCGATTGGCCGGTCGTTTTCTTTTTGCCCTCATGCCCCCGGCGCACCAAAATTTTGTCATATCGCTGCAATAAAACCATGGGCAATGTGCACCATTATATTACAAGCACACCACAACCCCGCCGCCCTTAATCCGGCCAAACTCACAGCCTTGCAAAAATAATTACAGAAAAATTACAAAAGAGTATTGCATTTTGCGCTCTATTGTCATATAATAGATACAGAAGCTGGGAAATATGCTTCCAGCCATTGCACCTTATCTAAAAGGAGGAACCTATATGAAAAAGCTATTAACGCTTTCGCTGGCCGTTTTAATGGCCCTGAGTTTGGGCGTAACCGCCCTTGCCGCCAACTACGACCCCGACGCTACCATTGTCTCGAACATCACCGAGGTTAACCAGCAGGCAGCCCCCGGCGGTATCTTTAGCATCGCCGAGTACGGCTTCCACGAGTACGAGGGCATGGTGAACATGGACCCTGCCGCCGCCCCTTACGAGGGCCGCAGCAACACCGTGGCCCCCGGCAAGACCCTGTATATCCCGCTGCTCACCGAAGATGGTTCGGACAATGTAGGCCTTGTCACCAAGTCGGACGCTGTGAAGAGCGCCACCGCCCGGGCCAGCTATATTCTGGGCAAGGACCAAGTGTCCAGCATTTCCATCGTCTACAAAAAGTACAGTGGCTTAACCGGAGCTGCCCTAACTGCTCTCGGCATTGACACTGCCCCCGCCACCGGCACCGGCTATGCCTACTTCCTCGCCGTAGCCACGCGGGCCAGCACCTCCACCGCCACCAAGGACATTGCCGCCGATGTGACCATCAAGAAAACCTCCGGCAAGGTTGACGATGTTGATGCCAAGGTCGAGTTTACCTTCCGCCTTAACCTTGCCTGCGCCTACTACTACGATGAGGGCAGCAAGTATATCATCACCTCGGACTACAAAATCTTCGATCCCGACGGTGACGAAGGCGAGCAGACCTTTAATTTCTCTAAGGACGACAACAGCTACTTTGAGGTGGATGTAACCGGCCAGAGCAAAATTCTTGTAAAGGCCAATGTGCGCTTTAACCCCACCGTGGCCGCCAAGTATCCCCAGGCCAATCTGGACTTCTTTAGCGGCAGCGGCACCTTTAACAAAATCGGCACCCTCTATCTCCACGCTGAGCCCGGCAGCTACCTCTACAACCTCAATGCCGACGGTACCCTCACCCGCAACAAAGCCCACTATGATGAGTATGCCGAAAAATTCGAGATTCGCACCCGCACCCTTGGCAGCTATGTGATTTCGGACATCGAGCTGGATGTAACGCCTCCCGCAACCGAGGCTCCCCAGCCCGAGGCTCCCAGCCCTGCGCCCAGCGTTCCCCCCACCACCGGCGGTGTGGTGACTACCAAGCCCAACCCCGGCACCGGCGCTGCCGCCTAAATAGTATCACACAAGCAACCGGCTCTCATGGGCCGGTTGCTTTTACTTTAGCGGCAAAACCCTCCGGTGCAGCAATATCCAAATAAATCACCACTATTATCATGTGCGCCCGGCAATTCATGACAATACAGTGACAAAACCGGTTGCTTTTTGTCAAATATTACACTATACTTAAGGCAAAGTTTATCTGCTTATAACGCAGGCGCCCCATAGGAGGTATCACCCATGAAGAAGCTACTGGCTCTGTCCATTGCCATACTGATGCTGTTTGCCCTTGGGATAACATCCCACGGCTACTTTGTCCGCGAGCAGACCCTCGCCTATAACGCCAAGGCCAGCACCCGCAGCGTGGGCTCCGTCGAGCGGGCCGCCTACCTTGCCAACGAAGACGGCGAGGTAGTGATTGACATTGGAGACGGCGACGAGAGCGTGGACATCATAGCCCCCGGCGAGACGGTTTACTTTAAGATGAAAACCCCCCAAAACCACATGGTGACCCACGCCGCTGCGGTGAGCGGGGTGAGCATTACCCCCAGCTGGAACATCGGCGGCGACCTCATCAGCAAAATTGAGATTGTGCAAAAGAAGTTTATCGATGGCGATGAGGTGGACTACTGCTATATGCTGGCCGTTACCGCCAAGAAAGGCGCCAATCTCAGCTCGGTTCAGGATGTCATGGGCAACATTGTGCTAAAAAAGACCTCGGGCACCGACAGCTCGGCCCCCTCGGGGCAGAACAGCCTTGCCTTTACGCTGGATATCCGGGTTCTGTTCAACATCGGCTACGAGAAGGGCGACTTTAGCGAGATCCCCAAAAAGCCCATGATTTACAGCGACACCACCAGCGGCGACATGGAGTTTACCTTCGAGGCTCTGGAGGGCGCCACCTTCCAGGTGAACACCCGGGGCCAGCAGGAGGTGGCCTTGGGCGTTAGCGACACTCCCATATCGGCCATCCTAAACCGCTATCCCGACGCCGAGCTCACTTTCTTTTTAGGCAACGGCGGAACCTTTAACCGCAGGGGCAGCCTGTTTTTGCCGGCCGATTCGGGAAGCTACCTTTACACCATCGACTCGAGCAACCGCCTAACCCTATCAAGCGAGCAGTATAGCTACGACACCGGCGGATTTACCCTCTCCACTAACACCCTTGGCCGCTACCTGATTTCCGACCGGCGGCTGGACAGCTCGACAAGCACCTCCGAGGATATCTACGAGCGGGAGGCCGAGGACTTTACCTCCACCACCGAGCCGGCCACCCCGTCCGGGGTTATACCTCCGCCCTACAGCTACACAACCACGCCCACCATTCCCACCACCAAGACCAACCCCGGCACCGGTGCCCATGCTTGACCTTCCAGCCAAATCGACCCATTTTCCCCGCCCATAAACGGTATGCTAACCTTAACCAAAAGATATGGAGGCTTTGCTCATGAAGAAAACCCTGATACTCTCTCTGGCGCTGCTGCTCGTGCTGCCCCTGTCGCTGCTTGTGCCGGCCGCAGCCGAATCGGCGCCCATCTACCTGGACCTCAGCGAAGTGCTTGAGGAAAGCGGCTTTCTCTCCCCCGGCGAGACCTACTACATCCCCGTGATGTACGGCAACTATACGCTCCACCGGGAGGAGCTGGAGCGCTACCGCTTCACCGTAAAGGTCGAAAACACCACCGCCGATGAGGACCGAAGCAGCAGCCGCGCCAGCGCCAGCCTTGCCCTCATTGGGGACTATCGCTACCTCAAGTTCTCCACCGGCGCCTCGGTGGCCAACAAGGCCAACCAGGAGTTCACCATCACCATCAACTGCTATGACAAGGTGGATAAGGAGTACACCGATCCTGCGGTCGAGGTTGTTGAGGTGGGCTTTTCCTCCTCGGAGTATGTGAACGAAAGCAGCTTTACGGTGGACAACAGCGCCGCCGTGGTGGAGTTCTCCGACTCGCTGACCGACTGTCTCATCACCTTCCCCGATGGCAGCCGGTTTGCGGCTGTGCTGGTCCCCAACTCCCGGCGCAATCAGGACGAGGGCATTTTGCGCCGCACCAACCTCTATTCCACCACCAGCCCCGTTCTTCCCATTGAGAATAAATATCCTAACGAGGATCTTGAGTATCTCACCTTTGCATCCAACACTACATTTGGCGACAATAGCATCCTGCGGGTTTACGCCCCGGACATGAAGTATATCTACCGCATCAAGAACCAAAACACCCTTGAGAAGATCAACTTTACCCGCAGCGGCGACTACCTTGTGTTCACCACCAAAACGCTGGACAGCTATGTGATGTCGCCCCGGGAGCTGTCGGCCACCACAAGCACCACCACGGGCAGCACGACGGGTAGCGCTCCTGCCCCCTCCAGCCCCGGTGCCACCCTGAGCGCCGCCACCGCCGGCGCAGCGGCCGACACCGCCTTTGCCGCCCGGTCGCCCTATGTGCGCTTTGTGGGCATTGGCAGCGTGCCCCTAGAGGCCATGCAGAGCGTGGCCACCAAGGCCCGGGCCAAGGGTCTGAGCGCTCTGGTCTATTTTGATACGCTCAATGCATCGGGAGGCGTGACCACCCGCATTTACGCCTATCCCGCCACGGTGACCAAGGGCTTTAACGCCTCGGCCAGCTATGACGATGCAACTGCCACCTCGGTGCGCAACACCTTTAGCCGCTGGTTTAAGAATAAGGTGGCGGTGCTGAATTTGGGTCAGTCCGGTGACTTTGGCACCAAGGTGGAGGTTGCCACCCTGATGAACCTTTCGGGCATGGACACAAAGCAGCTAAGATTTTACAGCTACAACAGCGCCCGCAACACCTACGCCCCGTTGGCTGCGCCGTCCTATTGGATTGATAATGCGGGTTACCTGCACTTTAGCACCACGGTGGGCGGCGCCATTGTGGTCTCCGAGGGCCCGCTGACCTCGGTCTAAGCAGTAGGATTTATTCAGTCCGTTGCACCCCACCTCCCCTATGAGGGAGGTGGGGTTTTGTGTCCCGCCATTTTGACATTTTGCGCCAAAGGTGGTATCCTGATGGTTAGAAATTCCCCGGCGCAAGGAGGAAACTTCCATGAAACATCTGTCTGCCGGCCTGCTTATGGCGCTCTGTCTCATGTTGGCGCTATCGCCTATTGCCCATGCCGACATCACGGTGGACTGGGACATCGAGGGTCTCCATGGAGACACGCTCCATCCCGGCCGAGTTTATATGTTTCCGCTGCTTTACAACGGCTATCAGATCGAGCAGGGGGAGAACACCGGCTATGCCTACCGGGTGACCACCGACCCTAAATTAAGCGGCGTTTCGGCCTCCATTGTCACCGAAAACCGGCGCCAGTGGGTCAGGGTATCGGTGTCGGCGGCTGCCCAGGCAGACAGCTACATCGAGGTCATCCTCACGGTGACCGACCGCCGGGACCGCAGCTATACCTACGACGAGAGCTGGGTATTCGACATCGGCTACGGCGATGCCTACTATGTATCGGGCGATACCCACGAGCTCTTTGATGACGAGACGGTGCTTGAGTTTGGCGATCAGGTGAGCACCTGCTACATCTATCTGCCCGAAGGCAGCGAGTTTATTGCGAATCTTCAGCCCAACAGCAGCCGCAACCGGGCTGAGGGAAGGAACCGCATCATCGACTTTTATTATTCAACCGATATGATTTACGAGGTGGAAAGTCGCTACGGCAGCCGGGGTCTACTCGAATATATGCGCTTTTATACCGACTACAACTTTAACCAAAGTCTGCTGCGCTTTTTTGCCCCCGGTGCAAACTATGTCTACGAGATAGATGGCCTTAACAATCTCACCCGCATACCGGCCACCCGCAACGGCGACTTTCTGGTGATTTCCACCACCCGCCTGGGCAGCTATGTATTGTCGGATAACGATCTGGGCGTGGGCTATGCCAGCATAGAGGACATTTCCTCGGGCGAGAGCACCCCGGCGCTGCCCCCGGCTCCTACCCCTTCGCCCGGCTACACGGTGCCCGTCACCGGCGGCGACTTTAAGACCAATCCCGGCACCGGCGTCGCCGCTTAAATTGTGCTGTAAAGGGCCGTCCCTTAAGGGACGGCCCTTTTTGCGTTAAGGCTTTGAAAGTTTGCCAAATATTCAAATAATCCGGTTGTCTGTCTCCCGGGCAGATGCTATGATAATATGCAGTAACCTAAGGGGGGAGAGAGCCTTGCCACGCCTTGCCGCTCTGCTGATGGCCCTGCTTACCGTGCTGCTTTTAGGCGGATGCACGGGGGCAGACGACCAGAGCCAGAGCTTTAGCTACGACCTGCCCGGCGCCATAGACAGCCTCGACCCCCAGTTTGCCCAAGGGGCGGGCAGCCGGCTTATCATTCTTAACTGCTTTGAGGGGCTGCTGCGCCTGAGCGATACGGGCGAGCCCGAGCCGGGAGTGGCCGATTATACGGTCAGCGCCGACGGTCTGCGCTACGACTTTGAGATTTTTCCCACGGCTCGCTGGTCGGACGGCAGTCCCCTTGTGGCCGACGACTTTTTGTTTACCTTCGAGCGGATTTTTTCGCCCGCCACGCCCTCGCCCTATGTGGGCAACTTTATGAGCCTGCTCAACGCCGAGGCGGTGCTCAGCGGGGAGCGGCCCTTTTCAGATTTGGGGGTGCGGGTCACCGACGAGCGGCGCATCAGCTTCTATTTAAGCGAGCCCAATGCGGCCTTTCCCGCACAGCTTACTGGTGCGGCGGCCATGCCCTGCAAGCGGGACTTTTTTACCGAGCAGCGGGGGCGCTACGGCCTCGAGCAGGATAAGCTGCTCACCTGCGGCCCCTTTAAGGTGACCCGCTGGGACAGCCGCCGGGTGGTATTAGGGCGGGACGAAGGCGCCCAAAACCCGGCTTTGCCCGAGAGTGTCACCCTCTATCTCAACCAGACCGACGCCGAGAGTCGTTTTGAGGCCGGCCGCACCGATTTTTGGCTGGGCTCGGGGGAGCGGAGCTTCGGTACCGGCTATACGGTGCAAAGCTTTTATGACAAAACCTTTGTGCTGGCCTTTAACCAACAACTGGCCCCCTTTAAGGACGCCGAGCTGCGCCGGGCTCTTGTGTCGGTGCTGGACAGAGCGGCTATCGAGGAGGCCATCGGCGGCACACGCATACCGGCTTTGGCTATTTTGCCGCCGGCGGCCCAGCTTTCGGGGCAAAACTATCGTGACCTTGCCGGGCAGCCGGCCTGGTCTGCTTCACACGGCGACCCCCGAGCGCTGCTGTTTGCCGCTTACGAGCGGCTGGGAATAGACGGTTTGCCCCCGCTTAACCTCATGCTTACCGAGGGCACCGATATGGCGCTGGGCAGCGTTATGCAGCAGGCTTGGCAGCAGCGGCTGTCGGCCTATATCGACATCCGGCCCCTGCCCGCCGAGAACCTGATCGCCCGGGTGCAGGAGGGGCAGTATCAACTGGCCATTTTGCCCGCCACCGCAGGGTCGGCCGGTTCGCCCTCGGCGGTGCTTCAGGCTTTGGGAGGCCATGGCGGCAGGGGGCTTCTTGGCGCCGAGATGCCCGAGCTCGAGCAGCTCATTATCGAGGCGCAGGCGGCCACCACACCCCGGCAGGCTGCCGTCCTCTACCGGGCTGGTGAGGAGCTGCTTATGGGCGACTTTGCCCTGTGGCCCATCTACCACAGCGCCACCGCCTTTGTGAGCGCCCCGGGGGTGGGCGGAGCCGTCTATCTGCCCCGCACAGGGGTGCTGTATTTCCGGAGTGCCCACCGTGGATAAGAAGGATATTCCTGCTCTAACCTTGGAGGTGACTGTCATGTCGGCTAAAAACCACTCTGCCCGAGCTTACTCCCGCGGCGAGGAGCTGCTTAATACCCTAAGCCATGGAATTGGGGCCTTGCTGGCCGCCGTTGGTCTGCTGCTCATGCTCATCCGGGCCCTGGACCGGCAGGACGGCTGGGTTCTGCTGTCGGCCCTTGTCTATGGCGGCAGCCTGCTGCTGCTTTACAGTATGTCGGCTCTCTATCACGGCAGCACCCACCCCGAACGCCGCAGGGTGCTCCGGGTGATGGACCACTGCTCCATATTTTTGCTTATTGCGGGCAGTTACACCCCCTATGCGCTGCTCACGCTGAGCCATGCGGGGGGCCCGGCTCTGCTTGCGGTGGTCTGGGCCATTGCGGTGGTGGGGGTGCTGCTCAATATCTGGAGTGTAGACCGCTTTCACACCCTCTCCCAAATTGGCTATCTGGGCATGGGCTGGGTGGTGGTCTTTCTCATAAAGCCGCTGGTGGCCGCCCTGCATCCGGTGGGTTTGGGTCTGCTTATAGCCGGCGGACTGTTTTACACCGGCGGCATTGTGTTTTATCTTGTTAAGCGCGTGCCCTATTTTCACTCGGTTTGGCACTTTTTTGTGTTGGCCGGCAGTCTGTGCCACTTTTTCTCGGTCTACTTTTATGTGCTGTGACCTATGCTATGGCATCCTTAAATCCACTTAAAAAGCAAAACCTCCCCTGCAAGAGCGGGGGAGGTTTGTCAGTATGCAGTGTCACACCCATGTTGGCGTCCGGTCTGGGTTAGGGGACAATTCGGGCCTTATTGGGTGCGCAGCCTTTGCTGCCCAACTTTAAGATAAAGTCCTTAGCATCAGGGGCCTATCAGTTCTCTGAGCTCCTCGGTAAACATTCCCGGCAGGCCCCGCATGGCATCAAGCACACTGCGCAGGGCAATCTCTACCTCACGGCGCAAAGAGGCATCCTCCGGTGCGCTTAGGCGCTGATAGTGGTCGATGGCCTTTTTAAGCTCAAGGGCCACCCTCCGCCTGGCTGCCGGACTGGGGGCGGCCGCCAGCTGGGCTTTTAGCTTTTCGAGGGTATCGGTGGTGCGCTGGGCAAACAGGGCCATCAACCGGCGCTCCTCGGTGGGGTCCGAGAACAGCAGGGTATAGAGCGAAGCCTCGCCCCCCATCTCCCGCACCTGCTGAGACAGTTCGGATAGCAGCCGTCGGCTGTCGGGATTATCAGGCAGCACCGCCAGGCCGGGGCGCAGGTTTTCGGCCCCCAAAGCCCGCAGCCGCCGCCAAACATACACCCGGGGCCGAGAAGGGTTAGCAGGAAGGCTGTAGCCCAGCGCAGCATAGCGATTTTGCAAGACGGGCACCCGCCCACCCCCTTTGCCGTTGTGGTTAGATAAAGTCAGCATAGCATATTTTGCCCCTTGCTTCAATGTGGGCTGCCCCGGGTAGCATGGAATTAATTGTATAACGGTGAATGTATGACTTGCGCTGCCCTGTCGAAAATGATAGAATATCTCCATTATTCTAAAAATATCAAGGAGGATACGCGCTGTGTCTTATAAACTTACCATCCCCGAGGGCTACCGGCCCAATCTCGGCGTGATGGAAACCCAGCTGGCCATCAAGGTCATAAAAGATACCTTTGAAAGGGAGCTTGCGCACAATCTGAATTTAACCCGCGTATCCGCCCCCATCGCAGTGCCGGCCGACAGCGGCCTTAACGACACGCTAAACGGCGTCGAGCGCCCGGTGAGCTTCGACATTCCCTCGGCCGAGGTGGAGGAGGCGCAGATTGTGCAGTCGCTGGCCAAATGGAAGCGTCGAGCCCTGCATGATTACGGATTTGTCAAGGGCTATGGCCTTTATACCGACATGAACGCCATCCGACGGGACGAGGAGCTGGACAACCTGCACTCCATCTATGTGGATCAGTGGGACTGGGAGCGCATTATCGGTAAAGAGGACAGAAACCTCGACTTTCTTGAGGAGATGGCCGGACTGGCCTACGATGCGCTGCTCAGCACCCAAAAGGCCCTCTGTGCAGCCTTTCCGGCGGCCGAGCCCATGGATCTGCCCGAGCGGCTCTTTACGCTGACCGCCCAGCAGCTTCTGGACCGCTATCCCCATCTGCCCCCTAACGCCCGGGAGGATGCCATCTGCGAGGCTCATGGGGCCGTGCTGCTCACCCAGATCGGCAAGACCCTGTCGGACGGCAGCCGCCACGACGGCCGCGCTCCCGACTACGACGATTGGGACATCAATGCCGACATTTTGCTCTGGAACCCGGTGCTAAAGCGGGCTTACGAGATTTCCTCCATGGGGGTGCGGGTGGATGCCGAGGCCATGGACCGCCAGCTTAGGGCGGCCGGCTGCGACGACCGCCGCACGCTGCCCTTTCATGCCGACATTTTGGCAAACCGGCTGCCCCTTACGGTGGGTGGCGGCATTGGCCAGTCCCGCATATGTATGTATTTGCTGCGCAAGGCCCATATCGGTGAGGTACAGGCCTCCATCTGGCCCGCGGGCATGGTGGAAAAGGCCCGATTGGCCGGAATATTTATGCTTTAACTTAAACAGGCACACCAAAAAGCGCCGCCCACAGGGCGGCGCTTTGCCATGGTTTTGCGCAGGACCGGCAGCGCTAACCCAACAAATAGCCGATAACCTGACTGGACACCAAAAACCCTCGGGGGGTTAGGGCCAACCGTCCGCCCTCTATGCGGGCCAGCCCGGCCGTGATAAGGGGACGCAGTCGGCTGTCAAGGTCGCCGTTGGGGGCGAGGGGAGCAAGCTTTATAAGCTCCACACCTTCGGTCAGGCGCAGGCCGAGCATCACATATTCCTCAAGTCCGCCGCCCGCTCCATCGGTCTGCCAAAGCTCAAAGGGGTTGTTTGCGGCCAAAAAATCCTCTAAGCTGTGAGGGAAGAAGCACCGCTGCCCCCCCACAAAGCTGTGGGCCGAGGGGCCCAGCCCCAAATAGGGCACCAGCTTCCAGTACTTGCGGTTGTGGCGGCTCTCCCCACCGGGCCGGGCAAAGTTCGAAATTTCGTACTGCGTAAAGCCGGCCTGCTCCAGCTCGGCCACCGTGCCCAAGTAGAGGTCGGCCTGCGCATCGGGGTCAGGCTCGGCATAGCGGGTGTAAAAGGGTGTGCCTGGCTCAATTTTAAGCAGGTAAACCGACAGATGATCGACGGCGGTGGCGCTTAAAGCCGCCACACTGTGGGCGATATGGGTCATGTCCTGCCCCGGCAGGCCGATCATCAGGTCGCAGGAGATGTGACCAAACCCGGCCTGCTCAGCGGCGCGGACCGCCTCCAGGGCTTCCCTGGCCGTGTGTAGGCGGCCCAGCAGCGCAAGCTCGCTGTCCCACAGGCTCTGCACCCCAATAGAGATGCGGTTAAATCCACCGGCCCGAAGAGCAGCCAGCGCCTGGGGTGTCAGGCTGCCGGGGTTGGCTTCGAGGGTGACCTCGGGTCGGTCAGCCCAGTCAAAATGGGCAAAGGCCCCCTCGGCCAGCCCAATAAGGCGCTCTGCCCCCAGCAGGTTGGGGGTGCCACCGCCAAAATACAGGCTGTCGAAGGGGCCGGTGTGGGGGCTGTGGGCCATGGTCCGCAGCAAAGCGGCCACATAGCTGTCCATGGCCGCCTCATCGGCCGGTAGGGAATAAAAGTCGCAATAAGGGCATTTAGCTTTACAGAAGGGAATATGCACATACAGCCCCATGGGCTCGGTTTGGCCCACGGCTACTCGTCCAGCTTGAGGACGGCCATAAAGGCCTCCTGGGGCAGCTCCACCGTGCCGAACTGGCGCATGCGCTTTTTGCCTTCTTTTTGCTTTTCAATCAGCTTTTTCTTGCGGGTGATGTCGCCGCCGTAGCACTTGGCCAGCACATCCTTACGCATGGCCTTAACGGTCTCGCGGGCGATAATTTTACCGCCGATAGCCGCCTGAATGGGCACCTCGAACATCTGCCGGGGAATGTGCTCTTTAAGCTTTTCGGCCATGCGGCGTCCCCGCTTATAGGCATTGTCGGCGTGAACAATAAAGGAGAGAGCGTCCACCGTCTCGCCGTTTAGCAGAATATCCAGCTTGGTCAGGCGGGAGGGCTGATAGCCGGCCAGCTCGTAGTCAAAGCTGGCATAGCCCCGTGAGCGGCTTTTTAGCGCATCGAAAAAGTCGTAGACAATCTCGCCTAGGGGCAGCAGATAATGGATCTCTACCCGGGTGGGGTCGAGATATTTGGTGTCCTGATAAACGCCCCGGCGCTCCTGACAGAGCTCCATGATGCTGCCGATATACTCGGTGGGTGTAAAGATGCTGGCCTTAACCATGGGTTCCTCGGCCGACTGGATGAGGGAGGGGTCGGGGTAGTTGGTGGGGTTGTCAATCTCCAGCACGGTGCCATTGGTAAGCTGAATGCGGTAGACCACACTGGGGGCGGTGGTGATGAGGTCCATATTAAACTCACGCTCTAAGCGCTCCTGAATGATCTCCATGTGCAGCAGCCCCAAAAACCCGCAGCGAAAACCAAAGCCCAAAGCCATGGAAGTCTCGGGCTCGAACACCAAAGAAGCATCGTTGAGCTGGAGCTTTTCCAGCGCCTCGCGCAGGTCGGGGTAGTTTGCGCCGTCGGCGGGGTAGATGCCCGAAAACACCATGGGCTGAGATTTGCGGTAGCCCGGCAGCGGCGTCTCGGTGGGGCGGCCGACCTCGGTGATGGTGTCGCCCACCTGGGTGTCCCGCACGGTTTTGATGCTGGCCGTAATATAGCCCACATCGCCGGCCTGCAGCTCTTTCACCGGCACCAGCTGGGTAGCGCCCATGACGCCCACCTCCACCACCGTGAACTTGGCACCGGTGGCCATCAGCTTAATCTCGGTGCCCGCCCGCACTTTGCCATCCACCAGCCGCACATAGGCAATCACGCCCTTATAGCTGTCGTAAACCGAGTCGAAAATCAGCGCCTTAAGCGGAGCATTCTCGTCGCCGGCAGGGGGCGGAATGTTCCGCACCACCGATTCGAGCACCTCATCGATGCCCACTCCCTGTTTGGCCGAGATGCGAGGGGCGTCGAGCGCCGGGATGCCGATGACATCCTCCACCTCGTGAGCTACCCGGTCGGGGTCGGCGGCGGGCAGGTCGATTTTGTTGATGATAGGCACAATCTCAAGGTCGTGCTCCAAGGCGAGATAGGTATTGGCCAGGGTTTGGGCCTCGATGCCCTGAGAGGCATCCACCACCAGCAGCGCCCCCTCACAGGCCGTGAGCGAGCGAGACACCTCGTAGTTAAAGTCCACATGGCCCGGGGTGTCGATGAGGTTGAGGGCATAGGTTTGGCCATCCTGGGCGGCATACTCCAGCCGCACCGCTCGGGCTTTGATGGTGATGCCCCGCTCCCGCTCTAAGTCCATGTTGTCGAGCAGTTGTTCGCTCATATCCCGCTTTTCTACGGCGGCGCAGCGCTCCAAAATCCGGTCGGCCAGCGTGCTCTTGCCGTGGTCGATGTGGGCGATAATACAGAAGTTACGAATTTTAGACAATCTGTCCAAGTGTTCAGCCACCTTTTAGCCAAAGTTTGCAAACGGCCTTGGCACATCGGCGCCGCCAAAGCCACTATGGGGCTATTATACAGGATTGATAGGATGGCCGCAACACATTCTTATGTAAAGCATAAAACTTTACACAGAGAACACGCCTGCCTCGAGCGCAAGGCCAAGCAGCGCATAGAGTTTCAGCATAAGCCGCGCCGACCGGGGCAGCGTGAGGCAGTCGGCCTTGCGGCGCAGCATCTCCAATCCGGCGATATCAAAGGCGGGCAGGCTGTAATCCAGCCGTGAAAGGACCGAGGCGGTGGGCTGAGGCTGAGGGGCCATGCCCATCTCCTGCATATGGCGGTTCACCACCACAAAGCCCCACGCAGTGGCCATAGCCACCAGCGTCAGGCAAAAGGAGAGCAAAAACAGCCGGATTCCGGCTTTTGTGGGCCTATGCATAGGGACTATTCTCCTTGAAATGATAAAATGTCCCCCACAGCTTTTTCGCCGGCGGGAAAAGGGGCAAAGCATCTACAAATGGTATAATAGCTCGCAATATAACACAATGTGGCCCTTTGACCGGCATTCTGTCCGCTTGGCCGGTAGGGTAAAGGTCGAAAGGGCATGGCCCATGCCTCCTGTCCCTCCCGGATAGCACAATACCTAACCCGGAGCTTGTCCCATCGGCAATTATGGGCATACAAAGGGTATAATTCGTCGAAATATAACACAATCCTGCCCATCGCCGGGGCTTTTGTCTACTTGACCGGCAGGGTTGCGGCCAGCATACGACCAATGACATCGCCGGTGAGCTCGGCCGAGTAGACGGCCTCCTCAATGGTGGAGGCGTGGGTGCCAAATTCGAGGAGCAGCGAGCCGTCGGTGAGGTGCTGATTGTACTTGCGGTGGCAGAAAAAGATGGGCCGCATCAGGCCGGGGTAGTGCTCGGACACCTCGGAAGTGAGGGCGGCGGCAAACCGCAAGTTGCGCTCCCAGTTTGGAATGCCAAGGCTGCCGTCGTCGGCACAGGCAATTACCATCACCTGCGCAGCCTTTTGGCCATCGATGGTGATGGTTGGCTTTACAATCACCTCGTTATCCCGCTCTATGGCGTCTCGATGCACATCCAGCACCACCCGGATGGAGGGGTACTTCTCCAGGTAGCTCTGGATGGTCAGGGCGCTGCGGGCATAGCTGCCGTTGTACGAGGGGTAGTCGTGCAGGGTTTTGTCCTGCACCACGCCGATGCCATGGGCCTCGATAGCCTCGGTCAGAGCTGCCCCCACTGCGATGACATTCTCAGTATGGTCGGTGGAACGCCATGTATACTCGGTATCGTAAACATCCATATCAAAGGGGGTAAAGGCTTCGGTGGCGTGGGTGTGTATAATAAGCACCTGCGGGGCATCGGTGTGGTCCAGCATAAGCTCCATGGGCGGGGCGAGGATGGCCTGAATTTTGCTAAAGCTGTACTTAGTGTCGTTGCGCAGCAGCGCATGACCGTGGCGCAAAAAGTTGGGGTTGCCCCTGCCCGACATATCCTCGGTGAGCACCGGGCGGCGGCGGGACTCGGGGATATGGGGGAGTACCACCGGAGCCCTGGAGGAGGATTCGGGGACGGGGTCGGGGTCGATGGATTCGGGGGGCGGGCTGGGAATGCCCGGCTCCTGGGGGGTGCCTTCCCGGGTGACAATGTGGATCTCACTTTTAAAGCGCTCCTCCAGCGCCGCAAGGCTGCCCTCGGGCATGGCCAGCGCCGCAGATAAAAAAGCAGTCTGCTGGGTGAGGCGAGCCAAAAAGGGCAGCCATAGGCCGGAGCTAATCAGCAGAACAAACCCAAGCAGCAGCAGCAGGGCCGGCGGGGCCATCCGCCCGAGAGTAAACTGGGACTTCATCCTTTTCACGGCCACGCCTCCACCCGGCCCGACCCCGGCGGGGGGAGCGGGCCGCAAATCCTATAAGGCATATTTATTCGGGCCGTACCGGGGATATGACAGGCCGAGACTCGACCCGCCGGCGGGACCGGTTTCGGGCAGCGGCGTGGGTTGTTAGGACATAAGAAAGTGGATGGTCTCGTCATCCAGCTCGGGCTGCAGGGCTCTGTTTATACCCCGGGCTATGAGGCTGGCGCCTTGGTCAATCAGGCTGTCGATCTCGCGGGGGGTAACCATGAGCCGGGCGGCCTCCTCGCCGGGGGCGCCGCCGGTGAGATCCTCTACCAGCGTTGCGCCGTCCACCACGGTGGGTATGCCCACCGACACCACCGGAATGCCCAGCGTGGACTTAGAAAGCTCTTTGCGGGCGTTTTGCACTCCGGCTCCCGGCGCGATGCCTGTGTCGCACACCTGAATGGTGTGGCCCAGCCGTGACAGCGAGCGGGCGGCCAGCGCGTCGATCACCAACAGCGCCTTGGGGGCCACGCTTTTGACCACCGACTGCACGATTTCGGAGGTCTCTATGCCGGTTTGGCCCAGCACCCCCGGGGCAATCACCGCCACCGGGCGCAGCCCCTCAAGTCCGATGCTGGTTTTGAGTGCGTCGTCGATATGCCGTGTGGCCATCACCCGTCCGGCTGCCAATGGGCCCAGCGCATCGGGGGTTATGTGGGTGTTGCCCAGTCCGCAGACCAAAATCAGTCCCTCGGGCAGCATCTCGGTCAGGGTTTTATCAAGCAGATCGCTCAGGGTATCGGCATCGGGGAGTGTCAGCTCGCCATCCAGCGTGATATAGGTGCCGGGCGGCCGTCCTATGCGGAGGGCAGCACTCTGGGTTTCTATACGCACTCGCGTATAGGTTACGCCATTGTGATCCTCCACCTCGGTGGCTACGCCCTCGGGCAATCGGCCGTCGCCGGTATCGGCCGCTTCAATGACTAGATCGGTGCGAATGGACATATGGGGCCTCCTTTAGGAATAAATTTTATTTAACGGTTGCATTTTTCGCGTAGGGATGATAATATTACTTGTACTGTAATGAACAGGCAAAAAGGAGGTGTCCACCGTGCCCAATATCAAGTCTGCCGCGAAGCGCATGCGCGTGACGGCCAAAAAGACAGCTCAGAACAAGGCCATTAAATCCAATCTTAAGACCGTCACCAAAAAGGCCGAGGCTGCTCTCGCGAATTCTGCCGATAACAGCGTTGACGCCGTCCGCCTTGCCATCAAGCGCATAGATCAGGCCACCGCCAAAGGCGTGCTGCACAAAAACACGGCTGCCCGCAAAAAGAGCGCTCTGGCCAAAAAGCTTGGCTAAATATCCGTTCTAGAAAGCCGCATCCCATGGGGGTGCGGCTTTTTGCTTTAGACCGAGCCGTCAGCTTTTATCTCCGGGCTTAAAGATGAGGGCGGCCAGCATACTGAGCACCATGGCTGCCGTGATGCCTGCCGCCGTGGCTGTAAGCCCGCCGGACAGGGCGCCAAGCAGACCCTTTTCGGCCATAGCCTCCCGCACGCCCCGGGCAAGCAAGGCTCCAAAGCCAAGCAGAGGCACACTGGCTCCGGAACCGGCAAAGTCGATCAGGGGCTGGTAGAGACCTATGCCCCCCAACACCACGCCCAGCACCACAAAGGACACAAGGATGCGTGCCGGCGTAAGCTTGGTGTAATCGATGAGCACCTGGCCGATGGCGCAGATGATGCCCCCCACCACAAAGGCCTTTAGCAGTTGTACAAGCAGCATTGCAAATTCCTCCCGTCGTTTAAGCTCAGACCCCCGCAGGCTCGGGCGAGTCTGCCAGATGGATCAGATGGCAGATGCAGGGAATGCTCTCTCCCTGCTGAACGGTGGTGGGCGAGAGCAGCGCCCCCGTGGGGATAAACAGCAGGTTTTTAAGCTTGCCCTCTCGCATAGAGGGCAAAATATAGGCGCAGAACACGGCGGCGGCGCACCCTGCTCCCGAGGCTCCCGCATGGACATCCTGCCGGTCGCGGTCAAAGATCATCAGGCCGCAGTCGGCGTGCTTTTTGCGTATGTCGTAGCCCCCTCGCTCCATGAGCTGGTAGAGCAGTTCGCTGCCCACCGCTCCGAGGTCGCCCGACAGGATGAGGTCGTAGTTGTCGGCATTGGTACCGGTGTCAGAAAAAAAGTGGGTGAGGGTGGCCGCCGCCGAGGGAGCCATGGCTGCCCCCATGTTGTTGGCGTCGGTAACGCCCAAATCTTCGATGATGCCGATGGTAACATGCTTGATATAGGGCGGCTGCACATGGGTTCCGATAAGGGCTGCCCCGGCGGCGGTGGCTGTCCACTGGCTGGAGGGAGGACGCTGACCGCCATACTCCAGCGGAAAGCGAAACTGCCGCTCGGCCGAACAAAAGTGAGAGGAGGCGATGATGGCTGCCTGAGCAAGGGTATCGGCGTCTACCAATAAGGCGGCCAGAGCCATGGCCTCGGCAAAGGTGGCACAGGCCGAGAACAGCCCAAACAGCGGAATGCCAATTTCCCGCATACCAAAGGTGGTGCCCACGCACTGGTTGAGCAAATCGCCGCCGAACACCGCATCCACCTCCACCGAGGCGATGCCGGCCTTCTCGAGCATTTTATTAATGGTATCCTTTTGCAGGCGGCTCTCGGCCTTCTCCCAGGTTTTTTCACCAAAACTTGAGTCGGGGTTGATGATGTCAAAGTAGGCGCTCAGAGGCCCCTCGCCCTCTTTTTTAGAGCCGATGGCTGCCCCGGCAATCACCGAGGGGGGATTGTTCATGCGCAGGGTATACTTTCCGATTTTCTTTGCCATAAACACACCTCCCTAATAAAGCCCAAGGGCAAAAATCACAAGACCGTAGAGCACACTGGCCACCACGCCATAGACAATCACCGGCCCCGCGATGATAAACATTTTGGCGCCTACCCCCAGCACCAGCCCCTCGGACTTAAACTCCAACGCTGCCGAGCTCATGGCGTTGGCAAAGCCGGTGATGGGCACCAGCGTACCGGCGCCGGCGAATTTGGCCAGATTGTCGTAAACATTGAGGGCCGTGAGCAAAATAGACAGTCCCACCAGCGTGATAGACACGGCGGTGGGCACAATATCCTCGGGCAGACCCACCTTTTCGCGGTAGAGGTAGCCCATCAGCTCCCCCAAAGCGCAGATGGCTCCGCCCACCAAAAAGGCCGCCGAAATGTTTTTGGCGCTTTTGGTGTTGGGTGTGGCCTTTTTGACCATGTAGTCGTAATCCTTATTTTTAAGGGTGGGACTGGGCATGGACACATAGCCTCCTTTAAGGGTATCTTTACGGATTTATTCTCTCCCTGCCACGGCGATTTTATGTAAGGCCGCCCGTCGCACACTTGCGCCTAAAAGCTAGGGGGGCTATAATAAAAGTAGCAAGAATGCGACCATTTAAGGAGACGATTATGCAGCCAATCGAGCTGGCCATTAACGAGCCTTTTACAGCCCCGCCCGCCGGAGCGGGCTGGGTTATCTTTAGCGAAGGTCACAACTATACCCCCGAGGCCGATATGCCTGCCATGTTAAGCCGAGCCGTGCGCTATGCCCGCAAATACGGCGTTTACCTCATCCCGGGCAAGTTTTTGCGGGAGGGGCGGCTCTGTATGTGCCTCATTTCTCCCGAGGGAGAGCCGGTGTTAGGGCAGGAGGCTCTCTTTCTCAACTTAAGCCAACGGGGCGAACTTATCCGGGGCGAGCACATGGAAGTGGCCGATACCCCCTATGGGCGTGTGGCCCTCTGCGTGGATGTGGACCTTTGCCACCCCGAATACATCGGAGCCGCCGCTGCCCGGGGTGCCCAAATCATCTTTTCCAGTCGGTATGTGGAGCTGTTCGATGCGGTGGAAAACCGCATCAAAGCGCCGGTGCTGTCGGCCGCCCTCACCGGTGGGCTGTATGTGGTCAGCGTGAGCAACGCAGGCAGCTATATCGCCGGGCCGGACGGGCGGATGATTCTGTCAATACGGGAGGGTCTCTCTCGCACCGCTACGATAGAGGCCGCCGCACTGGTGCCGGATACCCATCGGCTGGACATCGGCCGCCGCCTTATGGACAACTATTTTTCTGCGGCGGGGGAGGAAGAGAGCCATGCTTAAAGCCCGTATGCGTCTGTCGGCCTTTGGAGCCTCGCTAAAATACAACCAGAAAAAAATCGACGCCGCCATCGACAGACTGGATATTCTACCCAGTCGCAACGCCGAATTTGTAAACCGCCAGGCGGTCAAGGTGGGGGCCGTGCGCCTTGAATATCGGCGCCACACCCGCTTGGAGGACTATATCGCCCAAATGAACGGCTATATGCAAAGAGCCGCCGCCGAGGGGGCCCAACTGGTGGCCTTTCCCGAGCTTTCCGGGCTTATGGCTCTTTGGCTGCTGCCCGGTGCCCAGCGCTTGGAGTCCGATATACTGGCCCTCGACCCCGATGCGAACAATCTGCAGGAGGCCTTTTTATTGGCCATGGACAGCTTTGGCGGCTTTTTAGACGAGCTGTTTGTGGGGGTATTCTCCGGCCTTGCCCGGGCTTGGAACCTGCCGGTGGCAGCCGGCAGCTACTACACCCCCGACGGGGGGCGGGTGGTCAACCGCCAGATGCTCTTTGACGGCGAGGGCGCCCTGATTGGCCTGCAGGACAAGCTCTATCTGAGCGATTTGGAGCGTAAGATGGGGGTTTCGCCCGGCGAGCAGGTGGCGGTATTCGATAGTCCGGTGGGGCGCATAGCCTTGCTCACCGCCCAAGACGCCCTGAGCTTTGAACCTTTTTGGCTTGCCAAGGCCCTAGGAGCCGATCTGGTCATCGCAGGGGCCGACCCCTTTGGCAGAGCACCCGATGCCACCCTCTACCGAGCCAACGAGAACCGCCTTTGCATTGTAGGTCCCGGCATTGTGGTGGACAGTCCCCTTTTGCGCCACAGTATGCCCGCCTTTATCAAAGCGCCCTTTGCCGCCACGCGAGGGCAGGACGGCCTTGTGATAGAGGGGGGCGAGGTGGCGGTAGGCCGGGCAGATTTAGACCGCATTGCCGCCGACTTTGATGTCTACTCGGCCGACCAAAATCCCCAATTTGTGCGCCGCTATTGCACCACTCCGAGATAGCTATGTAGGGCGCCATATGGAAATAGTTGGAATTTACTATACTTAACCTGTCCAAATTGTTGAAAACTCCAGTGAAAGAGTAGGGTTATCAACATTTTCAACAGGCTTTTCCACATGTTTTGCAAAAAGGGCTTGCCAAAAGGCTTTGCGGCTGTGGGGAAAAATACGGGGAATAATGGTGCGCCCAAAGGCTCTCTGGCTTTATGCGCATAAAAAGCCCCGCCCTGTTTNNTTTTGGGCGGGTCTTTTGGTTTTCTATACAACCCGGGCGGTCAGTCCCGCAGCCGGGCGAAAAAGGCGCTTAGCAGTGCACTGCTTTCCTCGGCCATGCAGCCTCGAGTGGTGCGGGGGCGGTGGTTAAAGGGCATCTCGCAAAGGCTGCATACCGAGCCAAAGCAGCCGGCTTTGGGGTCGTCGGCACCCCAGACCACCCGGCCGATTCGGGCGTTGATAATGGCCCCCGTGCACATGGGGCAGGGCTCCAGCGTCACATAGAGGGTGCAGTCGGACAGGCGCCAGTCCCCTAAATGGGCGCTGGCCTCCCTGATGGCGTTGATTTCGGCGTGGCTCAGCGGGTCCCGGTCGGTCTCACGGCGGTTATAGCCCCGGCCGATGATTTTATCGCCAAGCACCACAACGGCTCCCACCGGAACCTCGCCCATGTCTCCAGCCTGCCGGGCCAACCTCAGGGCCTCGGCCATAAAGCCGGCGTCCTTAGCGGCGCTCATAAGGCCACCCGCATACCCTGTAGAGCCGTGAGCAAAAGCGCCAGCAGCGCAGGCAGCACCATGGGCGCGCTATAAAATATCCGGCATAGGGCGGGAAAGGGGTTGAGGGCTCGGGAGGCGGGGATGCAAAACAGCGCCGGGCTGCGCTTGACCAAAAAAGCCAGCGCCACCAAGGCCGCCAGCAGCATAGCGCCGTAATAGAGCAGCGCCACCGGTGTGGGCAGGCCGAGGGTGCGCTCCACCACCATGAGTATGAGCACGGACACATTGTTGACAAGATGGAGGATAACCCCGGTCCAAATCGAACCGGTATAAAGCACCGCATAACCGATAAACAGCCCCATGAGCAGCGCATTGGGATACTGGAGCAGGCTTTGGTGAAGCAGCATAAAAAGCAGGCTGGAGGTTATAAGCGCAAAGCCGTCGCCAAACCGCCGCAGCGACTGCATCACCACCCCCCGCACCACAAGCTCCTCGAACAAAGCGGGCACCACCGTCAGGTTGAGCGCATAGAGCACAAAACCAAGCAGCGAGTCGGGCATCTGGGGCTCTACAACCGCCACCGTGAGGCCTATCGAGCCGAGCAGCGCGGCCGTTGTCAGCATGAAAAAGCGTCCAATTACCGACAGGCCGAGCCCCACCAAGGCGGCCGGCAGCATAAAGCTTAGCTGAGGTCGCCGGGCTGTGGGCAGAGCCACCGGCCGTGGGATGCGGATGGCAAGGCCATAAAACACAAAGGGCACACTTAGCGACACCGCCATCACCAGGCCGCTTATCATATAGTAGAGAGCCTGATGGCTGGGGTTCCTGGGCAGCGCTGCCGAGCCTGCGGGCTGCCCGAGCAGCGAGGCAACAATAAGCGGCAACAGCGCCCCAAGGGCCAGATAGCCCATCAGGGCGGCGGCAATACCCATGGCATAGCGGCGCAGGGCGTCGGTTTCGGCGGCGCTGGGCGGCTTTTGGAAAAAGCCGTAACCCGGGTTGTAGCTATATTCATCGGGATGGGGCTGGGTGTACCACACCGGGCTGCCCGTATGGTTGTTTTGGGGCGAACCGGACATGAAGAGCCTCCTTGCGTTAAATTGTCTATAGTATAGCACAGCGCTTATAAAGAAAAAAACACTTAAATATAAACAATCATCGGCCCGGCCCCAATAAAAAACGCCCCTGTTAAGGGGCGTTTGGTTTTATAGCTCAAGATCGGTGATGAGGATGGCATCGGGATGGAGGTTTAAAAAGGAAGCGGGTAGCTGGGTGGTAATTTTGCCCGAGAGCATTTCCTCTACCGCCCGGCGCTTTTTCTCTCCGCAGGCCAGCAATAAAATGCGTCGGGCCTTTAGAATGGAGCCCATGCCCATGCTTATGGCCTCCCGGGGCACATCCTCGGGCCGGTCGAAAAAGCGGGCGTTGGCCTCGATGGTGTCCTCGGTAAGCTGTGCACGATGGGTGGCTGCCCGCAGATACTCGGCCGGCTCGTTAAAGGCGATGTGGCCGTTGTTGCCAATGCCTAAAATTTGCAGGTCTATGCCGCCGGCTGCCGCAAGAGCCTCCTCGTAGGCCAGGCAGGCTGCGTCGGGGTCCTCGGCATCGCCCTTTGGAATATGTACCCTCTGCGGGTCTATATTCACAGAGCCAAACAGATGCTTCCACATAAAAAAGTGGTAGCTTTGGTCGTTTTGCGGGCTGATAGGATAATACTCGTCAAGGTTAAAGGTGGTTACCCGGCTAAAGTCCAGGCCGTTTTGGCGGTGCCGCTCCACAAGCGCCTCATAGAGCCCTATGGGTGTGCTGCCGGTGGCCAGCCCGAGTACGGCGTCGGGCCGCTGCCGCAGCAGCGCCTCCACCTCATTGGCTGCCTGTTGGGATACTGCGTCGTAGTCTTTGCACTGAATAACTTTCATCAATAGAATCCCCCCTGATGCCTTGCGTGAATGAACCTGCGTGTTTTCATTATAATAGGTGTTTTGGCCTAGGACAATAAAAATCAGCCTAAAAAAATAGGGAATTTGGAGCCAATTTTAATCGATATTCCAAAATCGATAAAATTTTACTGAAATACCTTGACTTAGCAACTCAGGCGGTCTATTATGAGAATGATAAATCGATAAAATTTTATCGAACTGAAAAAGCAATAAAAAGGAGGCGCATGGCGTGCATAAAGATACCACCTTGTCCCTACAGGCGCTGCGGCGGTTGCCGGGCTATTATAACTATCTTTTGGAGCTGCGCCGCCGGGGCGAAAGCTCGGTGGCGGCCCCAGCCATTGCCCGGGCCATGGGTCTTAACGAGGTGCAGGTGCGCAAGGACCTGGCTGCGGTGAGCTCTAGCCCCGGCAAGCCCCGGGTGGGTTTTGGGGTGGCCGATCTCATCGACAGCATTGGCCGCTGTCTGGGCTATCACAACAGCGAGGATGCGGTGTTGGTGGGGGCCGGGCGCATGGGCCGGGCGCTGCTCTCCTATGGCGGATTCGAGGCCCACGGCGTGCGCATTGTGGCTGCGTTTGACGAAGATGAGCAGGTGATCGGCCAAAGTGAGGGCGATCATCCCATCCTGTCGGTCAAGCGCCTGCCCGACATCTGCCGGCGCATGAACATCCACCTTGGCATTATCACGGTGCCCGCCGACCGAGCGCAGGAGGCCTGCGACCTGCTGGTGGAGGGGGGCGTGCTGGCCATATGGAACTTTGCACCCATCCATCTGCAGGTACCCCAAGGGGTGCTGCTGCAAAATGAGAATCTGCCCGCACAGTTGGCCCTGCTGGCCCGGCGGCTGGGCGAACGGATAGCCAAGTTTGGGGAAGAGTCTGCCGGGGCCGAGGAAGATCTCCGTACCCCGTCGCCCGAGGACCAAGGGGAGACCGAACCCCAAAAAGCACCCCGAGAGGAGTTCCACCATGGATAACCGTTCGCTTTCCATACATACACTGCGGCGGCTGCCGCTCTATCTGGGCTACCTGCGGACGCTGCCCGATGAGGTGGAGCAGGTATCGGCCACCCGTATCGCCGGGGCCCTGGGCCTTGGAGAGGTTTTGGTGCGCAAGGATTTGGCCGCCGCCTGCGGCAAGGGGCGGCCCCGCGTCGGCTACAACCGCGATCAGCTCACCGTCTCTTTGCAGCGCCGGCTCAGCCGGGGCGGTCCGGTGGACTTCTGCATCTTGGGCACCGACCATTTGGGCGGCGCATTGGCAGAGCATCCCCATCTTGGGGCCTATGGCCTCAGCCTTTCGGCCTTGTTCGATAGCTGCCCGGAACAGGTGGGCCGCCGGGTGGCGGGGCTGACCGTCTGGCCCATTGACCGGCTGGAGGAGGTCTGCCGAGAGCGGGACATCCGGTTGGGGGTTATCGCCCTGCCCGTGGACCAAGCCCAGTCGGCCTGCGATGCCCTGGCTCTGGCCGGTGTTCGGACTATCCTGAACCTGGCACCTGTCCATCTCACCGCTCCGGACGCCACCGAAGTGCGACAGGCCGATATGGCCGCCCATTTAGGCATACTCCGGCGGCGGTTGCGGCGCCAAATTGCCGACGCAAAGCCCTTTTAGTCCATCCCAAATATGCAAGGAGGGTGATGTTGTGACCGAATACCTCGAACTTAGACCCACCGACTGCAAGCACTGCTATCGCTGTATTCGCGACTGCCCGGTTAAGGCCATCCGCTTTCGGGATAATCAAGCCGAAATTGTGCAGGAGGAGTGCGTGCTGTGCGGCCGCTGCTTTGTAAGCTGCCCGCAAAACGCCAAGCGCATCCACGACGACCTGCCCCGGGCACAGGCGCTCTTGGAGGGAGACGCCCCGGTCTTTGTGAGCCTGGCCCCCTCCTTTGTGGCCAACTATCCCGGCTCCACCATTGAGAGTATGCGGGCAGCCCTGATGGAGCTTGGCTTTGCCGGCGCCGAGGAGACGGCTTTGGGGGCAACGCTGGTCAAGCAGCAGTACGACGCCTTGACCGAGCGGGAGGCTCAGAGCGTCATTGTATCCACCTGCTGCCACACGATCAATATGCTGGTGGAGCGTTACTTCCCCGAGGTGCTGCCCTATATGGCCCCGGTGGTTACCCCCATGCAGGCCCACGCCCACAGCCTGAAGAACCAACACCCCGGCGCAAAGGTGGTGTTTATCGGCCCCTGCATCTCCAAAAAGACCGAGGCCGACCGCTATCCCGAGTATGTGGACTGCGTGCTCACCTTTGAGGAGCTGGACGGCTGGTTTGGTCAGCGGGGTATGGAGCCTCCCACCGGGCCGGCTCTGCGCACCACCGACCGCCAGGGCAAGGCACGGCTGTTTCCCACGGCGGGCGGCATTTTGCGCACCATGGAGCGCAAAAACAAAAACTATGACTACATAGCCATCGACGGCATGGAGGAGTGCATGGACGCCCTGCGGGAGATTGCCGAGGGTCAGCTTTCCAACTGCTTTATCGAGATGAGCGCCTGCCGGGGAAGCTGCATTAACGGGCCGGCCATGAGCCGGGCGGCCGGGCTTATTCGAGGCACCAGCCGGGTGGATGCCTATGCCCCCGCACAGGATTTTGCAGTGCCCCCTCTGCCCGATACCGATATGGAGCGGCGGCTACAATTTGATTTACGGCCCCAGATAAAGTTCGGCGAGAAGGCCATTTTAGAGGTGCTTCGTAAAATTGGCAAAACCCGCCCCGAGGACGAGCTAAACTGCGGCACCTGCGGTTACGACAACTGCCGAGAAAAGGCCGCCGCTGTGCTGGCGGGCAAGGCAAACCTTGAGATGTGCCTGCCCTATCTCATGAAAAAGGCCCAATCTTTTTCGGACACCATCATCAAAAACACACCCAACGGCATCATTGTGCTCAGCGAAGATCTGGTGGTGCAGCAGATCAACACTGCAGCCTGCAGTATGCTCAATGTAAAGCACCCCGACGATGTCTTAGGCAGCCATGTGGCCTGCCTTTTGGAACCCGTATTCTTCGTGCAGGTGCTCGAAGGAGCCCCCAGCGTGTACGACCGGCGCCACTATCTTGCCGAATACAACCGCTATATCCGCCTTACGGTGCTAAAAGACAAGGAGTCCGGCCTGCTCATCGGCATTATGCGGGATGTCACCGAAAACGAGAGCACCCGGGCAGCCCGGCGGGAGATGAATCAGCACACCCTCAAGGTGACCGACGAGGTGATCAACCGGCAGATGCGCACCGTGCAGGAAATTGCTTCGCTGTTAGGAGAGACCGCCGCCGAGACCAAGATTGCCCTCACAAAACTCAAGGAGACTCTGCGAGATGATTAGCCTGTGCACCGAAGTGGACTGGTATAGTCTGAATAAACACGGTGAGGAGCTTTGCGGTGACCATGTGGCCGTGATAAACCCCGACCCCAGCAGCACCGTGATGGTGCTGGCCGACGGTTTGGGCAGCGGTGTTAAAGCCAGCATTCTGGCCACCCTCACCACCAAAATTATTTCCACCATGATGGCCCAGAACATGCCCATAGACGAGTGCGTGTCGGCCATTGCGGCCACGCTGCCCGTATGCAGCCTGCGCCAAATTGCCTACTCCACCTTTACCATCATCCGCATCACCCACAACAGCCGGGCCGAAATCATCCAGTTCGACAATCCCGGTGTGGTGCTGCTGCGCAAGGGCAAACACTACGAGTTCCCCCGCTCCACCCGCACCATCGGGGGCAAGACCATCCACATCTCCGAACTGGCCATTAAGGAGGGGGATGTCTTTGTGGCCTTTAGCGACGGTGTGGAGCATGCAGGGGTGGGGCGCACCCTCAACTTTGGCTGGCAGCGAAATGACATCATTCGCTTTTTGGAGGGGCTTTATAAAAGCCATTACACTGCCCACACCCTCACCGGCGTGCTTATAAACCAGTGCAGGCTACTCTACGAGGACTGCCCGGGGGACGACGCCACGGTCTGCGTTATGCGGGTGCGTCGGCGCAAGCCGGTCAGTCTGCTCATCGGTCCGCCCGAGCGCCCCGAGGATGTGCGCAAGATGATGGATTTGTTCTTTGGCAAATCGGGCAAACACATTGTCTGCGGTGGCACCACCGCCAGCCTTGCGGCCGAGCATCTGGGCAAGCCGCTGGACGCCAGTCTGCCCGACAAAGACTCCGACCCCGCCATTCCGCCCATGGCCCGGATTGAAGGGGTGGACCTGGTCACCGAGGGGGTTATCACCATCAGCCAGGTGCTCAAATACTCCGAGGACTACCTGGAGGGGCGCTACAACTACTACGATATGCACCACAAATCCGACGGCGCCTCCCGCATTGCCACCGTGCTCTTTGAAGAGGCCACCGACATCACCTTTTTTGTGGGCAAGGCCATCAATCCAGCCCACCAAAACCCCAACCTGCCCATCAACTTTTCCATCAAAATGAAGCTGGTTCAGCAGCTCGCCAAAAACTTAGAAAAAATGGGTAAGCATGTTAAGGCCAGCTACTTTTAAGTAGCCGTGCCTTTAAGAAAATATAAGCAGGAGGAATTCTTCCATGGGTACACAAAAGACCGCCGCTTTTGACTACGGTGTTCTGGACGAAATTTTGGCCCGGCATCGTGCACAGCCCGAAGCGATTATCGCCATTTTGCAGGAGACGCAGGAGCATTACCGCTATCTGCCCTCGGAGATCTTTGCCTATCTCGCAGAGCGTATGCGCATCAGCGAGGCGCAAATTTACTCGGTGGCCACCTTTTACGAGAACTTTTCCCTCACCCCCAAGGGCCACTACATCATCAAGGTCTGCGACGGCACCGCCTGCCATGTGCGCAAATCCATTCCCATATTAGAGCGGCTCTACAGCGAACTCGGCCTATCGGCGAAAAAGCCGACATCCGACGATTTGGCCTTTACGGTAGAGACGGTCAGCTGCCTTGGGGCCTGCGGGCTGGCGCCGGTTATCACGGTCAACGACAAAGTTTACCCCGCCATGACACCCGAAAAAACCAGCGAGTTGCTGATTACACTCAGGGAGGAAATGCAAAATGCCCAAGATTGATACGCGCCAGTCTCTCGATTTGCTGCGGGCGGCCTGCATCGAGGCGGCTGAAAGAGAAAGCCAAAAAATATTGGTCTGTGCGGGCACCGGCTGTATCGCCAGCGGCTCGCTGGAAATTTTCGAGCGTCTGAAAATGCTTATTGAAGAGAGCGGTGTACGCTGCGATGTGGAGCTGGACACCGAGGGACACAGCCATACCACCGAGCGAGTGGGTCTTAAACGAAGCGGCTGCCACGGCTTTTGCGAGATGGGTGCGCTGGTGCGCATCGAGCCGCAGGGTTGGCTTTATACCCGGGTAAAACCCGAGGACTGCGAGGAGATTGTAAGCCGCACTATCTTAGGCGGCGAGCACATCTCCCGGCTGGCCTATACCGAGGGCGACATTGTGTTTAAAAGGCAGGAAGACATTCCTTTTTATAAAAAGCAAACCCGGCTGGTGCTAAACCACTGCGGCCACATCGGGGCCACCTCCCTTAAGGAGTATCTGGCTGTGGGAGGATATCAGGCGCTGGAAAAGGCGCTGTTCGATATGGACGGCGACGCTGTGGTTAAGGTCATCACCGACTCGGGTCTGCGGGGCCGGGGGGGCGGCGGCTTTCCTGCGGGGCGCAAATGGCAGCAGGTGCGCCGTCAGACCGAACCTAAAAAGTATGTGGTCTGCAACGGCGACGAGGGCGACCCCGGTGCCTTTATGGACCGCAGCATCATGGAGGGCGACCCCC
Organism: Ruminococcaceae bacterium UBA1404; assembly: GCA_002305075.1. Lineage (GTDB taxonomy): Bacteria > Bacillota > Clostridia > Oscillospirales > Ruminococcaceae > UBA1404. The sequence continues at coordinate 147,886 of DBQC01000006.1, forward strand.
ATCGTCTGTTGGAAGGCATGCTGATTGCCGCCTTGGCCACCGGTGCCGACGAGGGGTATATCTATGTTCGGGCCGAGTACCCCATGGCGGTGGAGCGGCTGCGCATGGCCATCGAGCAGGCCGAGGAACAGGGGCTGCTCGGCGAGAACATCCTCGGCACCGACTTTTCCTTTACGATGCACATCAACCGCGGCGCCGGCGCCTTTGTCTGCGGCGAAGGCAGCGCCCTCACAGCCTCCATCGAGGGCAAGCGGGGCATGCCTCGGGTAAAACCCCCCCGCACGGTGGAGCAAGGCCTGTTTGGCAAGCCCACGGTACTTAACAATGTAGAAACCTTTGCCAATGTGCCCGACATTATCCTGCAGGGCAGCGACTGGTTTAAGAGCATCGGCACCGAGACCAGCCCGGGCACCAAGGCCTTCGCCTTGACCGGAAACATTGCCAACACCGGCCTGATTGAGGTTCCCATGGGTGCCACCCTGCGGGAGATCATCTTTGGCGTGGGCGGCGGTATGCGCGGCGACGGCAAATTTAAAGCTGTGCAGATTGGCGGCCCCTCGGGCGCCTGCCTGACTGCCGAGCATCTCGACCTGCCCCTGGACTTTGACTCGCTCAAGCGGGTGGGCGCCATGATCGGCTCGGGCGGCCTTGTGGTGATGGACGACAGCACCTGCATGGTGGAGGTTGCCCGATTCTTTATGAACTTTACCCAAAACGAGAGCTGTGGTAAATGCGTGCCCTGCCGCGAGGGCACCCGCCGTATGCTGGAAATCCTAGAGCGCATTGTGTCCGGCGAGGGTCGGGAAGGGGATATCGAGCTCCTAGAAGATTTGGCCGACACCATTACGGCCACCGCGCTCTGCGGCCTTGGCAAAAGTGCGGCCTTCCCGGTGATATCTACCATCCGCAGCTTTAGAGACGAATACGAGGCCCATATCAACAAAAAGCGGTGCCCCGCCGGCAGCTGCCAAAAGCTTGTGCAAATCACCATCGATGCCAATCTGTGCAAGGGCTGCTCCAAATGCGCCCGGGTCTGCCCGGTAGAGGCTATCAGCGGTAAAATTAAAGAGCCCTTTGTCATCGACCAGCAAAAGTGCATCAAATGCGGGGCCTGTATCACCGCCTGCCCCTTTAATGCCATTAAAGCAGGCTAAGAGGAGGAGAAAGACATGATTAATCAAGAATATATGATGGTCGACGGCATTCCCGTTCCGCTGGAGGGGGAGAAAAACCTCCTCGAGGTCATCCGCAAGGCCGGCATTAAGCTGCCCACCTTTTGCTACCACTCCGAGCTGTCCATCTATGGCGCCTGCCGCATGTGCATGGTGGAAAACGAGTGGGGGGGCCTAGATGCCGCCTGCAGCGCCCAGCCCCGTGCCGGTGCCTCCATCAAAACCAACACCCAGCGGCTGCGCCGCTACCGCAAGAACATTCTTGAGCTTCTGCTGGCCAACCACTGCCGGGACTGCACCACCTGCCAAAACAACAACAACTGCAAGCTTCAGGCGCTGGCCGATCGCTTTGGCATCGAGGGTGTGCGCTTTCCCAACACCGCTGACCAGCCTAAGCTGGACACCTCCTCCCGGGCCATCACCCGGGACAGCAACAAGTGCATTCTCTGTGGCGACTGCGTGCGTATGTGCAACGAGGTGCAGCAGGTGGGAGCCATCGACTTTGCCCACCGGGGCAGCAACATGACCATTAGCTGCGCCTTTGACCGACCCATCGCCGAGAGCAACTGCGTGGGTTGTGGCCAGTGTGCGGCGGTTTGCCCCACCGGTGCCATTGTGGTAAAAAATGATGTCCACAAGGTCTGGGCCGACCTAGACGACCCCAATGCCAAGGTGACCGTGCAGATTGCGCCCGCCGTACGGGTGGCTTTGGGGCGGGCCTTTAACCTGGGCGAAGGGGAAAACGCTATGGGCAAGATTGTGGCCGCCCTTCGGCGCATGGGCTTTGACGAGGTGTTCGACACCTCCACCGGGGCCGACCTGACGGTGCTTGAGGAATCCAACGAACTGTTAAACCGCCTGGCCACCAACCCCGATATGCCGCTGTTTACCTCCTGCTGCCCGGCCTGGGTGCGCTACTGCGAGCAGAACCACCCCGAGCTGCTGCCCCATGTGTCCAGCTGCAAGAGCCCCATGCAGATGTTTGGGGCCATCATTAAAGCCCAGTACAGCACCTCAGAGCGGCGGCAGGTCCATGTGGCTGTCATGCCCTGCACCGCCAAGAAGGAGGAGGCCGCCCGCCCCGAATTTGCTCCCGGTGGTCACCCCGATGTAGACCATGTCATCACCACCCAAGAGCTTATTCATATGATTCGAGAGAGCGGCCTTGTGTTTGAAGAGTTAGAGGCCGAAGCGGTGGATGCCCCCTTTGCAGCTTCCACCGGCGCCGGGGTTATCTTCGGTGTCACCGGTGGCGTCACCGAGGCCGTGCTGCGCCGCCTTGCGGGGAACAAATCCCCCTCGGCACTGCGTGCCATCGCCTTCGAAGGCGTTCGGGGCATGGAGGGAGTTAAAGAAACGCGGATTCTCTATGGCGACCGACAGCTGCGCATTGCCATTGTCAGCGGGTTGGGCAACGCCGCTGCGCTGATTGAGCGCATCAAGGCCGGAGAGCACTACGACTTTGTGGAGGTTATGGCCTGCCCCGGCGGTTGTGTGTCCGGTGCCGGTCAGCCCTATGTGCCTCAGGAGCAAAAGGCTCAGCGGGGCAAGGGTCTCTATGCTGCCGACCTTCAGAGCTGCCTGAAACGCAGCGAGGAAAACCCGCTGATGATGAGCCTTTACAGCGGTTTGCTCAAGGGTAGGGTCAAAGAGCTGCTCCATGTCCACTACGCCGCCAACCACACTGCTCAAGGGGAGGAATAGTTATGTTAAGCCTCAATGTCTGCATAGGAAGCAGTTGTTACCTAAAGGGCTCCTACAATGTTATCCAAGCTTTTCAGCAAGCCATCGAGGCTAAGGGTCTCCACGAAAAGGTGGAGATGAAGGCCCAGTTCTGCATGAAGCAGTGCCAAAACGGCGTGTCGGTAAGCTTAGGCGACCAGATTTACAGTGTTTCTCCCGAAACGGCCAGCAGCTTTTTCGAAACCACCGTGCTGCCCCTGACCGAATAAACATCTAAAAAGCAGCCTGCCCATCTTCCGCAGCAGGATAGAGCGGCAGACCCGCCAAAAAAAGCGCACCCCACAAAAGTGAGGTGCGCTTTTTATTATTGCTGTCCGCTGGTACCCCCAGTAGGAATCGAACCTACAACTAGCCCTTAGGAGGGGCTTGTTATATCCATTTAACTATGGAGGCGCACATTTTAGCTGCACGCTCCATTTTACCCCGCCCTGCGGGGGTTGTCAAGCGGGGGAAAGCGGCCATTAGCTGGTCTTAGCCAGGATTTCACTAAGCAGCTTGAGGTCGTTATTGCCCCCCGAAATCACAAAGCAAACCGCATCCTCGGGGCCAATGTCCAGCCGACCGCTCAGGGCGGCCGCTATGGGCAGCACCGACGAGGGCTCGGCCACCTGCCTTGCCCCGCTCACCATCAGGCGCATGGCCGCGCGGATGGCGCTGTCCTCGGCCGTGGCCAGTTCCACACCAAGGGCGTCCATGATTTCTAGGCTGCTGGGTGCGGCCCGGCTGGTACGGGTGCCGTCGGCAATGGTGTCCACATTTTCCAGCGTGATCGGTTTGCCGGCCTCCCGGCTGCGGGTGTAACGGGCGGCCCCCGCCGGCTCGACCCCCACAACACGAATATCGGGCTTTAGACCTTTTGCCGCTGCCGCCACGCCGCAGACGAGCCCCCCGCCGCCCACCGGGGCCACAAAGACATCAAGATCGGGGCATTGCTCCAGCGCCTCCAGCACCAGCGTGCCCTGCCCGGCCTTGACATAGGGATTGTCGTAAGGGTGAATCTCCACCCGGCCTTCCTCGGCCACAAGCTGGGCAGCCTTGGCATCCCGCTCGGTTGAGAGGGTGCCCTCCAGCAGCACCCGGGCGCCGTAGCTTTTTACCCCCGCCAACTTTGTGGGGTTGCAGTTTGTGGGCATGACAATGGTCACATCTACCCCCAAAAGCTGGCCGGCGCAGGCCACGCCCTGGGCATGGTTGCCCGAGGAGGAGGCCACCACACCCCGGGTGCGCTGAGCGTCGGTGAGACAGAGCAGGGCGTTTAGCGCTCCCCGCAGCTTAAAAGAACCGGTGCGCTGAAGGCTCTCGAGCTTGAGATAGACCCGGCAGCCCAGCGCCGCATCCAAAGCGGGTATGCGCAGCAGGGGCGTGGGCAGGATATAGGGCGAAATGCGCGTCCGAGCCGCCTGTATATCGGATAAAGTGATCATATTGCGCCTCCTTGGCCTTTTCTTCCATTATAAGATAAATGCGGCCAATTACAAGAATATTTGCCAGCCTATTCCTGTGAAAAAGCCCAACAAACACCCGGATCAGGGCGCAAATTTATATGCCGGTGTTTTATTTGTCGGTCACTCATGCTATAATAGCGGCATAATATGCGCCCCTCCAACACAAAAGGCCCGCGGCAAGAAGGCCGCAAAGCGGGGCGAGAGGGGCATTGGAGGCAATATGAAGAAGGAAAAATCCTGTGGCGCTCTGGTTTACCGGGTAGAGCGCGGCAAGATTAAGCTCCTTATGCTGCGCCATCGCAAGGGTGGGCATTGGTCCTTTCCCAAAGGGCATGTGGAGGGCAACGAAACCGAGGAAGAAACGGCGCTGCGCGAGGTAAAAGAAGAAACCGGTCTTGACATCACGCTGGTGCCGGGCTTTCGGCAGCGGGTCGAATTTTCGGCCCGACCGGGTGTGATGAAGGAGGTCATCTACTTTTTGGGCCACACAAACCAGCGGTTTTTCCGCAGGCAGGTGGAGGAAATTCGGGAGATACGCTGGATGGATATCGACACGGCCTACCGCAGCGTCACCTTTCAGAACGACCGGTGGCTGATCCGTCTGGCCCGAGATCGCATTATCGCCGAGTATCAGGCCCACTTAGGCCGCACTCGCCCCCGCAATCCGGGTCCCCGGCGGGAATAAACGACAAAAAACCTGCCCCATAAGGCAGGTTTTTTGGGATGGGGCGGTGCTACTGGAGCATATCGGTTACGCTGCCGAGAATCTGCTCGGCATTTTTAAAGGCCTTTCCGGCGGTTTTGCGCATTTTGCGGGTTTGAGCACGCATACGCCGAGAACGGTTTTGGCTCATCATATAAGCCGCACCGCCGGCCATGGCAGCCAGCGTAATACCGGCCACAGCCGAAGTCATGGTGTTGTTTTTCATACAAATCCCTCCTGATATGGTGTCGGTTATAGTGTGGCTTTAGCCGGGCAGATAAACCCTTGCAGATTCTGCCACCTAAAAGACCAAATCAGCATATTGTACACATCAAGATGCTAAACTCCGCTCGGCGTTGTGCACATTTTTTGAGCCGTTCGGCACGGCCGACTGCGGCCGGAAAAACATCATCATTATGCACAACTATAAAGTAAATACAATACAAATTATATTAAAAACTCATAAATTTTTTTAAGCTTTTGGTAATTTTGCGCCGTTTGCGGGTAGCTGCCCGGGCGGCGTATACTAATAGTAGAGGAGCGTCCAGCATGAATCGTGTTCAGCGAGTGGCGGCCATCCACGACCTTTCGGGCTTTGGCCGATGTGCCCTCAGCGTTATTTTGCCCACCATGTCGGCCATGGGTATTCAGGTGGTGGCGGTGCCTACCGCCGTGCTGTCTACCCATACCGGCGGCATGGGCGAGGTGGTGCTGCGAGATCTCACCGACTATATGGAGCCCACCCTTGCCCACTACCGGCGACTTGAGCTGGAGTTTGAGGCCATCTACTCGGGCTTTTTGGCCTCGGTGGATCAGATTGATCACTGCCTAAGCTTTTTTGATGCCTATCCCAATGCGCTTACGGTGGTCGACCCGGTGATGGGCGACCACGGCAAGCTCTATCGCACCTACACCCGTGAGATGCAGCGGCGCATGGGGGAGTTGGTAGCGGTGGCCGACCTCATCACGCCCAACTTAACCGAAGCCTGCCTGCTCCTTGGCGACACTTATAACGACCTGCCCCTTACCCGGCAGCAGGCCCGCAGTATGCTGGCCCGGCTCACCGAACTGGGGCCCAAGCAGGCGGTGGTCACGGGGGTGCCCCTTTCGGGCCACGGCAGTTGCAACATCGGCTACGACCGGGAGCGGGGCGCCTATTGGATGGTGGAAATAGACTATGTGCCGGTGAGCTATCCGGGCACCGGCGACCTCTATGCGGGGGTGTTAACCGGGGCCATCATGAACGGCGACAGCCTGCCCATGGCCATGGACCGTGCCACCCGCTTTACCGAAATTGCCATTAAAACCACCTTTAGCTACGGCACCGACCAGCGCCACGGCGTCATGCTCGAGCGAGCGCTGCCTTATCTAACCAGTGCGGGCACCGTGCCCGAAGACTATCAGATTCTGTAAAGCCGCTTTGCCCCCTGCCGCCGGGGCTGCGGTGTTCACCCGGCGGCGCCAATACAGAAGGGGGAATATCGATGTCCGAAAAAGCACGCAGCCCTAAAATAAACATCTACACCATCGCCGCCATCGGCATGATGGCTGCTCTGGTTTTTGTGGCCACCAAGATACAGATACAAATTCCCACCGCCATAGGCCGCACCCGGCTTCATTTTGGCAATGTGTTCTGCCTGTTGTCGGGTATGCTGCTGGGCGGTGTGCGGGGCGGTTTGGCGGCTGGTATCGGCTCGATGTTCTTCGACTTTACCGACCCGGCTTTTATCGACAGTGCGCCCTTTACGCTGGTGTTCAAGTTTGCCATGGGGGCCATTTGCGGCCTGATTACCAATGGCGGCGGAGCCAACAGCCGCCGGCCGGTGCGCAATCTGATCGGCTGTTTGGCCGGAGCCTTTAGTTATGTGGCGCTGTATATCGGCAAGAGCTTTGTCACCGACTACTATCTAATGCGCAATCCCTTGGAGACGGTGATGACCTCGCTGGCGCAAAAGGGTACCGTGTCTCTGGTAAACGCCGTGCTGGCGGTGGTGGCGGCGCTGCTGTTGCTGCCCGCCTTCCGCAAGGCTTACGAAATGACCGGATATAAAGATAAAATGGCTTAATCTAAGCCGCTCGGTAGTATGAGCCCGCCCTAAGGCGGGCTCATTTTGCTTTGCCGAGAGCGGCGGGTCTAATCAAAAAATTGGCTGCTCATGGATGAAAAGAACAGGCGCTTTACGCAATCGGGGGGTGGTCCCCCCTACTCTGACGAAAATTTAACTGCGCCTTGCAATAGAGGGGCCAGAGGGGTACAATAAAATAAAGCAAAAGGCGTGTGAACATATAGAAAGCGGGGTTATTTTTTTGCTGGACAAACAGACTGTGCGGGACATCGCATGGAGCGGGAAAAAAGCCGTGGTGCGCTTTGACTACAACCTGCCCATGCGAGACGGTGTTATCACCGACACCACCCGCATCGACCAATCTCTTCCCACACTGCGCTATCTGCTAGATGCCGGTGCTGCGGTGATCATCCTCTCCCACATGGGTCGGCCCAAAAACGGCTTTGAGCCCAAGTATTCGCTGCGCCCGGCGGCCGAATATCTCTCCGGCGTGATCGGCCGTCCTGTCAAGTTGGCCGGCGATGTGGCCGGACCCGAAAGCCAGTCCATGGCCGCTGCGCTCGCCCCCGGTGAGATTATGATGTGCGAGAATGTCCGCTTTGATGCTGGCGAGACCAAGAACGACCCTGAACTCTCCCGGCGTATCGCTTCGCTGGGGGATGTGTTTGTAAGCGATGCTTTTGGCACGGCCCATCGTGCTCACAGCTCCACTGCCGGCGTGGCCGATTATCTGCCTGCGGTCTGCGGCCTGCTCATCGGCCGGGAGGTGGCCGTGCTGGAGGGCCTGCTGAAAAATCCCCGTCGACCCTTTGTGGCGATTTTGGGCGGCGCCAAGGTTTCGGACAAAATTGGCGTTATCGAGAATCTGTTAGAGCAGGTGGACATGCTCATGATCGGCGGCGGTATGGCCTACACATTTTTAGCCGCCAAAGGCGGCTCTGTGGGCAGTTCGCTGCTTGAGATCGACCGTATCGACATCGCCCGTGCCCTTATGGACAGGGCCGAGGCTCTGGGCAAGCCGCTGCTGTTGCCCACAGACCATGTGGTGGCCGACCGCTTTGCCGAGGATGCGGCGGTACGCAACCTCTCGGGCGATATTCCCGAGGGCTGGATGGGGCTGGATATCGGCCCCGAAACAGCCGCCCGCTATGCCGCCGAGGTGGCCAAAGCCGGCACGGTGTTCTGGAACGGCCCCATGGGTGTATTTGAGATGGCCCCCTTTGCGGCGGGCACCCGCACCGTGGCCGAGGCCATGGCTACCACACCGGCCTTTACGGTGGTGGGGGGCGGCGACTCGGCAGCAGCCGTGTCCGACTTCGGTTTGGGCAGCAAAATAGACCACATCTCCACCGGTGGTGGTGCCTCGCTGGAGTTTTTAGAGGGCAAGTCCCTGCCCGGCGTGGCCTGCCTGATGGATAAATCATGAGCGGCGGGGCACAAGTCAGGGCCCTGCAGCCCGGCTATCTTATTGTGGGCAACTGGAAGATGAACAAAGGCCCCGCCGAGGCGCCAGCTTTGGCCGACGCCATTGTGGGCGCCGTGGGCAGCCCCCGCTGCGCCGTGGCGATCTGTCCTTCTTTTGTCAGCCTGCCCGCCGTTATGGCCCGTTTAGAGGGCAGCCCGGTGGCTCTGGGCGCTCAGACCTGTGCGACTGCCCAAAGCGGGGCCTTTACCGGCGAGGTGTCGCCCACTATGCTGAGCGAGGTCGGGGTTCGCTATGTCATTCTCGGCCACTCGGAGCGGCGGCAGCATAGCGGCGAGACCGATGCATCGGTGGCCGCCCGAATACGGGCAGCGTTAGACGCCGGTCTGCGGCCCATCCTCTGCGTGGGCGAGAGCGAGGCCCAGCGGGAGTGCGGAGAGACCGAGGCGCTGCTGTCCAGCCAGCTAAAAGGGGCCTTGGGCGGCCTTTCGGGCGACCAAATGGCCAAAGTGGCCGTAGCTTACGAACCCATATGGGCCATCGGCACTGGCAAAACCGCCACCGAGGCTCAAGCCGAGGCGACCTGCGCCTTTATTCGCGGACAGCTGTCCGAACTGTTTGATGACGATATAGCCGCCGGAACGCCGATTCTTTACGGCGGCTCGATGAATGCGCAAAATGCTGCGGGGCTGCTGAGCTGCCCCAATATCAACGGCGGCCTTGTGGGGGGCGCCTCCCTAAAGCCGGATGATTTCGCGGCCATTGTGGCGGCGGCCGACCGGTTGGAGGCCGAGAATCATGTCGGGTAAGGGGCCGCTTGTGCTGGCCATTGCCGACGGCTTTGGCCTGCGCGAGGGCACAACTGGCAACGCCGTGGCCGCCGCCAATACCCCCAACATCGACCGGATGCTGGGTAGCTGCCCCTGCAGCCGCCTGTCGGCTTCGGGCGAGGATGTGGGCCTGCCCCGGGGCCAGATGGGCAACTCCGAGGTGGGACATGCCAACATTGGGGCGGGGCGCATTGTTTATCAGGATTTAAGCCGCCTAAACCGGGCGGTGGAAAGCGGCGAATTTGCCCGCAATCCGGCTTTGACCGCCGCCTGCAACCGGGCGGCGGCCTCGGGGGCTCTGCACATTTTGGGTCTTGTATCCGACGGGGGCGTGCACAGCCATAGTGACCATATCAAAGCCATGGCAAAGCTCGCCCAAAGCAACGGCGTCAGCCGGCTTTATCTGCACTTGTTTACCGATGGTCGGGATGTGTCGCCCACCTCGGGGCTAGGTTTTATCGAGGACATGGCGGACTTTTTGTCCCGGCTTGGGTTGGGCCGGATTGCCACGCTCTGCGGCCGCTACTACGCCATGGATCGGGATAAACGCTGGCCGAGGGTGGAGGCCGCCTACCGCTGCATGACCCAGCCTGTCGCACAGGTGGTGGACCCCGCCGAGGCCATAGCCGCCAGCTATGCCGCCGGTGTCACCGATGAGTTTATCGAGCCGGTGGCCTGCTGCGAGGGCGGGCGCATTGCGGACGGAGACACGGTGGTGTTTATGAACTTCAGGCCCGACCGTGCCCGCCAGCTCACCCGTGCTCTTATGGATCCCGATTTTACAGGATTTGAGCGGGAACGGCTGCAAAATCTGCAAATGGTCACCCTTACCGAATACGAACCCGAGCTGCCCGGTGTCACCGTGGCCTTTGGCCCCGAGGTCATCAGGCAAACATTAGGTGATGTGCTTGAGGCGGCCGGACTGTCTCAGCTGCGGGTGGCCGAAACCGAGAAATATGCCCATGTCACCTTCTTTTTCGATGGCGGCAGCGAAACAACCCGCCCACATGAAAAGCGGCTGCTTATTCCAAGTGCCAAGGTGGCCACTTACGACCTTGCCCCCGAAATGCAGGCCGAGGCCATTACCGATGCGGTGCTGGCCGCCCTGCCCGACTACGATTTTATTCTGCTAAACTACGCCAACTGCGACATGGTGGGCCACACCGGTGTATTTTCGGCAGCCGTGGCGGCGGTCGAGACGGTCGACGCCCAGTTAGGCCGCCTTTGGGCCGGCGTGCAGGCGGCGGGAGGACGGCTTATTTTCACCGCCGACCACGGCAACGCCGAGGAGATGATCGACTCAGGCGGTGGGCCCATGACTGCCCACACCACCAACCGGGTACCCTTCTGCCTAATGGGGGAAGAGGGGGCAGAGCTGGCGTCCCAGGGCATTCTGGCCGATATTGCCCCCACGGTGCTCGATTTGCTGGGCCTGCCGGTTCCAAGCGAAATGACCGGCCGGTCGCTGATAATAAATCCCTCGATTGGGCAAGATAAAACTGTTGAATAAGGGCCGTTTTTCCATTATAATGGCCATACAACACGCGCCCCACGGCGCGTCAAAGTTCAGGGAGGTAAAATATGAAGAAGCTTTATGCAATGCTTTCCCTCGCCACCTTTGTCGCCGTGGCCGCCGCTGCTGCGGTTGCCGCTGTGTGCTACATTCGCTCGAGGCGTGAGGAGGCTCTGGCCGAGCTGGAAGACGAGATGTACGACGCCGACCTCGACCTCGACTTCTACGCCGAGGTGGAACCCATTGAGGACGAGCTGGGCGAGGCCGCCGACGACGCCCATCCTCTCGAGCACTAATCACCCTGTTATAACAACGGCTTTAATAGCGGTCTGCCGTGTGCGGGCCGCTGTTTTGGTATGGGCAAGGCACACAACCAAGGAGGGAAGCCTATGAATACCCAATCCCTGACAGCGCAAAACCCCGCCCTGGCCGGGCGGCTAATCATATTGGAAGAGACCGGTTCCACCAACACGGTGGTCAAGGAGCTGCTGCGGCAGGGCAAAAGCCGGCCGGTGGTCATCGCACGGGCGCAAAGCAGCGGCAAGGGCCGGGCCGGGCGCAGCTTTGGCTCCCCTGCGGGCACTGGGCTCTATATCACTTTGGGTCTGCCCCCGCTGCCCGACCCCGAGCTGCCCCTTACGGCGCTGGTAAGCTGCTGCGTTGCCCGGGCCATCGAGGCCACAAGCAACTGCGTAGTGGGCCTTAAATGGGTCAACGATGTGCTGGTAAAACAGAAAAAGGTCTGCGGCATCCTCTGCGAGGCAACGCCTCAAGGAGTGGCGGTGGGCATCGGCATCAATGTGAACACACCCGCCGACTTCTTTGTAAAGGCCGAGCTGCCCCATGCCTCGTCGCTCATGGTGGAGGGGGGCCGTCCCGTGGAAATGGCGGCGCTGGCTGACCGACTCATCCGGGAGGTAGACGCTCTGTCCGAACGCCTGAGCGACCCCGAGCATACCGCCCGGGAGCTTAACTTTTACCGTAGCCGCCTTTTAACCTTGGGCCGCGAGGTGCGCATTGTGGCCGCCGACGGCAGTACCCGCCAAGGCTATGCACGGGACATCGATGACCGGGCCAACCTGCTGGTGGACTTTGGCACTTACACCGAGGCAATTAACTTTGGCGATGTATCGGTGCGGGGGCTGTATGGCTATGTCTAATAAATGCACTCATCACCCACTTTAACTTTCATAAACGCATAAGGAGAGCCCCTATAGGCGGGCTCTCCTTATTTAATCCGGGCAAACGGTAGTATACAATTATAGTGTATTTATATAAAATTGAGAGCAAATCATGGAACAAGCTGCCTATAAGGCACAACCCTTTTAGGTGGTGCGAATTACTTAAGCCTTACAAATTGCCATAGATTTTAGGCGGTGTGCACCATCGTGGCCTTCAAATTGTCCACACAAATAGTATATTATGCGCAAGAATGGCATCAGATGGCTTCAGGTGGAATAGAGTAAGATAAATTAGAGATAAAACTCTAAAAATACAGCGGTTTTGCCATAATTGGCTGCAATTCTTATAGGTTTTGCGGATATGCACAAATTATTATATTACATTTGTAGTGTTTTACCGAATTAAATCACAGAAAAGAATAAGTGTCCACCATTGGCGTACAGGCAAACTGAACAATTTGACCAAAAAATTTCACTGCGTTTTTACAATTCTATCATATAGCCACAGTTAGCGCGCAATAACTTGTGCGAAAATACCAAATCCAAGCTCGCCGATATATTTTTTACTATTGCATTTTTTATCAAAGTGTTTTATAGTGAATGGCAATAAACTCTAAACTTGCAAAATGCGAATTTAGAGTTTATTGTGTTCGGCTTATTATGTTCTACATAATAAATTATTTGATAAGAGGTGAACTGACAATGAAAAGAAAGTTGTCCCTGCTGCTCGTGTTAGTAATGGTATTTGCCGTGCTAGCGGGCTGCCGCTCCACCGAACCTGCTGTTACCGAGGGCGGGAATGGCGCCGAGGCGGAAACAAACACCTATAAGATCGGCATCATGACCGGTACCGTTTCGCAGGGTGAGGAAGAGTTCCGCATGGCCGAGAATATGAAGGCCAAGTACGGCGATATGATTGTTACCACAACCTATCCCGACAACTTCGCTTCCGAAACCGAGACCACCATCTCCAATATTATTGCGCTGGCCAGCGACCCCGATGTTAAGGCCATCGTCATCTGCCAGGCCCCCGGTGGCGTGGCCGCGGCCATTGATAAGGTTCGCGAGACCCGTCCCGAAATGCTCTTTGTGCTTGGTACCGCTCACGAGGATCCCGAAATCATCTCCAGCAAGGCTGATGTCGTTTTGGGTCTCGACGCCATCCAGGCCGCCCTGCCCATCGTTGAGAGAGCTCACGAGGCCGGCGCCAAGACCTTTATCCACTACTCCTTCCCCCGTCACCTCAGCTCGGTGACCAACTCTGCCCGTGTGCCCCTGTTCCAGAAGTACTGCGAGGAGCGCGGCATTAAGTTTGTCAGCGTCATCGCCCCCGACCCCACCGGTGACTCCGGCGTGGCTGGCACCCAGCAGTTCATTCTGGAAGACGTTCCCCGTCAGCTGGCCGAGTATGGCCCCGACACCGCGTTCTTCGGCACCAACTGCGCTATGATGGAGCCCCTCATTAAGCAGATCATGGCTGGCGGCGCCATTATGCCTCAGCAGTGCTGCCCCTCCCCCTACCATGCTTACCCCGCTGCTCTTAACATTTCGATCCCCGAGGACAAACAGGGCGATATCGACTACATCATCGAGCAGATTGGCCAGAAGGTCGCCGAGGGCGGCAACAGCGGCCGTATGAGCACCTATCGTATGCCCATGAACATGGCCTTTATCGAGATCGGCGTTGAGTATTCTCGCCTGTTCCTCGAGGGTCAGACCGATGGCCGTATGGACGAGGCTGCCCTGCGGAGCGTTATCGATCAGGTCGCCGGTGAAGGCGTTGCTACCGTTGACTACTACCGCCTGAACGACGTGGTCATCGAGAACAACTTCCGTATGTACTGCGCCCACACCGTGTTCTAAACAAACCGTTTACTTTGCCCTATAATGCCTGACGGCCCCCTTTTGGGGGCCGGGCAGGCAGGATGAAGCACTAAGAATCTGCCTGTAAAATGGCTGTTTTGCAGGCAGATTTTTTGCATAAAAAATCAAGGTAATTCTATCAGAAGGAGGGGAGCAACCTGAGTAGCGAATTTGTTCTCGAGATGAAGAACATAGCCAAAGAGTATTATGGGAACAGAGTACTTAAAGGGGTAAACCTTTCTGTTAAAAAAGGTGAGATCCACGCGCTATTGGGCGAAAATGGCGCCGGAAAATCGACCCTTATGAACATCCTCTTTGGCATGGACTTCATCCACACCACGGGTGGCTTTGAAGGCGAGGTTTTTATCGACGGCGAGAAGGTCGACATTACCAGCGCACAACAAGCCATTGAGCATGGTATTGGCATGGTGCATCAGGAGTTTATGCTTATTCCCGGTTTTACCGTAACCGAAAACATCAAAATTGGTCGCGAAATCACCACTCCGTCTTTGCTTTCCAAAGTGTTTGGAGAGAACCTGGAAAGACTGGATATGGATACAATGGCCAAGCACGCGCGTGCTGACCTGGACCGCGTGGGCCTGGATATCAGTGAATATACGAAAATAGCCGGCATGCCGGTTGGCCATATGCAGTTTGTCGAAATCGCCCGCGAAATTGACAAAACCGGTGTTAAGGTGCTGGTGTTCGACGAGCCCACCGCCGTTCTTACCGAGAGCGAGGCCGATCAGCTGCTCAAAACCATGCGTGCGATCGCCGACAGCGGCATTGCCATCATCTTTATTACCCACCGTCTCGACGAGGTTATGGCTGTATGCGACTCGGTGACCATCCTGCGCGACGGCGAACAGGTGGCCGCCACGGACATCAAACAGACCAATGTGGTCCAGTTGGCCGAGCTGATGGTGGGCCGCGCACTGGATACCACCTTTAGCCGGCGAGAGTTTCAATCCGACGGCGAATACGCTCTGGAGCTCAAAGACTTCTATGTGCACATGGAGGGCGAAAATGTCAAGGGTCTTGACCTTCAGGTACGCAAGGGCGAGATTTTTGGCATTGGCGGACTGGCCGGCCAGGGCAAAATCGGCATCTGTAATGGCATCATGGGCATTGCTCCCAGCGAGGGTCAAGTTAAGGTGTTCGGTAAGGAAGTCAATGTAGCCAACCTAGGAGAGAGCCTGCGCAACGAGGTAGCCTTCGTCTCGGAGGACCGCCGGGGCGTCGGTCTCTTGCTCGACCGTTCCATCGCTCACAACATCGCTTTTTCGGCGCTGCAGGTTAACGACCGCTTTTTGCGTCGCATCGGCCCCTTTACCCAGATGAACCACAAGGAGGCCGCCGAGGTTGCCAACCAATACATCAAAGCCCTAGACATCCGCTGCACCGGCCATAAGCAGGAGGCGGGCAGTCTTTCGGGCGGCAACCAGCAAAAGGTCTGCCTGGCGCGCGCGTTGGCGCTCAATCCCAAGCTGCTGCTGGCTGTCGAGCCTACCCGCGGCATTGATATTGGTGCCAAAAACCTTGTGCTTGAGGAGCTGGTCAAGCTCAATAAGCAGGGAATTACCGTTATCATCGTATCGAGCGAGCTGGCTGAGTTGCGCTCTATTTCGGACAGAATTGCCATTATCACCGACGGCAAGTTGGCCGAGATACTCGATCCCGACGCGCCCGACGCCCACTTCGGTATGGCGATGTCCGGTGTTAAAATAGATGGGGGTGCTCTGGTTGGATAAAGCAAAACTGAACTCGTATGTCGAAACAATCGGCCTGCCCCGCATCATCATTTTCGGCTTCTTCCTTGTGCTTTGTATACTGGCGGCCGTTTTGCAGCTCGACCTAAAGGATCTTATCTCCAATGTATTCAACCGCATTGGCATGAACGGCATTCTGGTGCTGGCCATGGTGCCGGCTATCCAGTGCGGCATCGGGCTTAACTTTGGTATCTCTCTGGGTATCGTAAGTGGCCTGCTCGGCGGCCTGCTGGCCATCGAGTTTAACCTAACGGGCTTTCCGGCCTTCTTTACTGCCTGCGGTATCTCCGTGTTCTTTAGCGCCATTATCGGCTCGCTGTACGGCATGCTGCTCAACCGCGTTAAAGGCTCTGAGATGACCGTTTCCACCTATGTGGGCTTCTCGGCCATCGCCCTTATGAATATGGGTTGGCTGCTGCTGCCCTTTACCAACGGCACCATCCGCTGGCCGATTGGTACCGGTCTGCGCAACACCATCTCCCTCGAGACATCCTATGGTGAGGTGCTCAACAAATTCCTCGCCGTTAACATTGGCGGCATTCATATTCCCGTGGGCTCGCTGTTGTTTTTGCTGACCTGCTGCGGTATTGTCTATCTTTTCCTCAACTCCAAGTTGGGCGTGGCCATGTCGGCTGTGGGCAACAACGCCAAGTTTGCTGCAGCCTCTGGAATCAGCGAGAACAAGATGCGCATTTTGGGCACAGCGCTCTCCACGGCCATTGCGTCGATTGGTATTCTTACTTACTCTCAGGGCTACGGCTTTGCTCAGCTGTATAATGCGCCTCTTATGATGAGCTTTGCGGCTGTGGCGTCCATTCTTATTGGCGGCGCTTCCATCAAAAAGGCGAGCATAGCCAATGTGCTTATCGGTGTGTTCCTTTTCCAGTCCGTTATATCTATGGGTATGCCGGTTGCCAATAAAATTTTGCCGGAGAGCAACCTCTCGGAAATTTTGAGGCTTATCATCTCCAACGGCATTATTCTTTATGCCCTTACTAAGGCAAAGGGGGCACGATAACTTATGAATTTCAATATGCAAAAAATTAAGGATACCATCTTCCGCGAAAAAACCACCCTGCTCTTTATAGTGCTTAGCATATTTGGTGTTATCGCGGCGCAGCAGCCACTGAGCTTTGTGCTCGGCGAGCTGGCCACACGCTTTGGCCGTAACGCCTTCTTGGTGTTGGCGCTGCTTATTCCGGTTATGGCCGGTATGGGTCTTAACTTTGCCATGGTTATTGGTGCCATGGCGGCGCAAATCTCGGTGTTTATAGTCATCCTTCTCGAGATACAGGGCATTTTGGGCGTTATTGTCGCCATGATGCTCAGTGCACCTCTGGCAGGTCTGTTCGGCCTTTTGGTGGGCAAGCTGTTTAACAACATGAAGGGCTCCGAGATGATTGGCGGCATGGTGCTCGGTTTCTTTGCCGACGGTCTGTATCAGTTCCTCTTCCTGTTTATCCTAGGCGGCGTTATTCCCATCAACCGCCCCGAGATTATGATCACCAGCGGCATCGGCGTCCGTGGTACGCTGGAGCTTTCCGGCACCATCCGCTATGCTCTGGACAACCTTTGGAGGATGGACGCCCTTAACCTGGTGACCATCGGTGTGGCGCTGTTTGTGCTTTACAACATCTTTGTGCTGGTGCGCAAGCATCGCTCCGACCTGCGTGCACCCCAAGCGCGTAAGCTTATCGTGCGTATTGTAGGCGCAGGTGTTGTTTATGCCCTGACCTATGTGCCTTATGTTACAAGGCTGCTGATCGGCATTCGGGTGCCGGTGGTCACTTGGATGATGATCTTTTTGCTCTGCGTGTTCCTCACGGCCTTTACCAAAACCAAGCTGGGCCAGAATATGCGGGCGGTTGGCCAAAACCGCAACATTGCGCGGGCATCGGGCATCGATGTGGATAAAACCCGTATCATCGCCATGATGATGTCCACGGTCTTTGCGGGCTGGGGTCAGATCATCCTGCTGCAGAACCTGGGCACCTTCTCTACCTATGGCGCCCACACTCAGGTGGGACAGTTTGCCATCGCCTCGCTGCTGGTCGGCGGTGCGTCGGTGCAAAAGGCTTCGATCAAACATGCGCTTTTGGGTGTTATTCTGTTCCATACGCTGTTTATCGTTTCCCCCATCGCGGGCAAGAATCTTCTCGATAACGCTCAGCTGGGCGAATACTTCCGTGTGTTTATCTCCTACGGTGTTATCGCCATGTCGCTGGCGCTGCACGCCTGGCAGAAGGCTCCCAAGAAGAAGGAGCAGGCCAAGGCCGAGGCGGCTGCCTAAAATCGCTAATTTTTCTCTCATATAAACAGCGCCGTGGCCGCAGGCCACGGCGCTGTTTTTGCATAGGACAATCTCCGGAATCTACCCACAAAGAGCCAGCCCGATATGGGCGGGCTCTTTGTCTGGTGGCAAGTCGGTGGAAGGCGCTATAAATTTCAGTTATAGGCCAAAAGGGAATGCTATGTGGTTTTTTGTGTCCGCCTTTAGCTTTTTGACAGTTTTGCCCTAAAAGCGGCGGTTAAAAGGGCGGATAAAACCGCTTGCTATACGCCTTGCCATGGGAATATGCGTCCGGACTACGAACACCCCGGCGGGGGTAGACATAGAATGGGTTGTGAGAGGCCCCCGGCAGGCGGGGGCAACCCTCATAAACTTTTCGCGAAAGGAGAAACCTGCATGTTTAATGGATTTGGCGGCAACAACTGCTGCTGGATTATTATCATCCTCCTCCTGCTGTTCTGCTGCTGCGGCAATAGCTTTGGTGGCTGTGGCTTTGGCGGCTGCGGTGGTGGTTGCGGCGGCTGCTGCTAATCGCCGGTGCAGAGCATGGCGTTAAGAGCAGAGGATAGCTGTTCTCCATGCGCCTAATACATAGGTGATGAGAGTATAGGGCCGCGGACATAACCGTCCGTGGCCCTGTGCTTTTTATATATGGTATCCAACCCGATTCCGTGGGCAGCCAGGGTGCGCATGGCAAACCGGCTAACGACACACTGAATGTCTTACATTCATATTGCCCCCTGGTTCATCCCGCCCGTTGCTG
>DBQC01000018.1 GCA_002305075.1 Ruminococcaceae bacterium UBA1404
TGGCGCTGCCTGTGTGCAGCACGATCGCCACCGTATGCTCGCCCGGCGTGAGTTCGCTCAAATCGCCGGTAGCTACGGTGAGCCTGCCTGCCTCGGCATCCCAGCTAAAGGGCAGCAGAGCGCCGCCGATAGAGAGACTCTCAGGCGCTTCGGTGATATTTTGGAGGCGGATAATGAGGTCGCCCGGCTGGCCCTGCTTGTAGCTGTGGTCAATATGGATTTCGGGCTGAGGCGGTGGTTCATCGGGGAGGTCTGCCAGCACGACGCTGCCGTTCTCCAAAAGGGAAAGAGCAAAGTCGTCGGGAAGATAGGTGATGCGCTCGAGGTTGCGGTCGGCGCCGTAGGTCAGCCGGCCCAGCAGTTTACCGGCAACGGGGCCCTCCACTCCGCACAGGGTCAGCCAGCCTTCGGAGCCCAAGGGCTGCTGCAGCTCAAACTCCCCCGTTTCGATGTAGAGTCCGTTTTGACCATCGCTTCCCAATCGTACATCGGCTTTAATATCCAGCTTTTTGCCCGCATGCACAATGAGAGGGCAGTCGCTCTCGGACAGGGGCGAACCCTCGATGGTGGTGCCCGGCTCCAGCGAAATCACGCCCCTTATCTTGATGGCGGTGTGGTCGGCAGCGTCTATCATGATATCCTGCAAAGTCAGGATGGCATCTTTCGTAATGCTGATGAGCTCCCCAGTTAGGCTTTCGGCAGGGGTGAGCGCCGGCTTGGATGGATGGAGAGCCTGCAGGGTGAGCCGGCGGTTCTTTTTGAGGGATAGGGTCTCACTTATGGCGATGGGGCCCAGGGCATTGTCGATAATGAGTGTGGCGTCAACATATTCCTCAAGATTTGCCACCGCACTCATGAGCGAAGCAGCGGTGGATATGGTTTGCGTGTCGGCCCGGGCAGGCACCATCAGCCATGGTCCGACCAGCGAAAATAGTAGTATGAATACTAATAATCGTCCCGTGAAATCCTGCGGTTTTCTCATAGCATCTCCCTCCAAATCCTAATACCTCGGTGGTAAGTGGGTTTATCCTTTGCCGCTTTTTGACGAAAAATAGGAAATATTACCGCCATTATAGATGTAACTGCTATTTTTTAGTAGGCTAAGATTGCATAGAACAGGTGTTTTATTTTTGACGGGTTTGTATAGTACGCCCCCTGCGCTGTTGGAAAGACCAACACCAAGCTGCAAAGGGCGACACAGGCGTGGGCGGGACGGTTTATCGTTGACTTTTGCCGCCGAGTGTAGTATACTTACCCTCGCTATCCTTGGAATGAAACTCTGCGCATCAGGGTAGCCCAACTGAATAGGGAGAGGTGTCCGAGTGGTTGAAGGTGGTAGTCTCGAAAACTGCTGCACCGCAAGGTGCCGAGGGTTCGAATCCCTCCCTCTCCGCCAAACAAAAAGTCATGTATGGGATTTGAACTCATACATGACTTTTTACTTTGCTAATGATATGGTAAAGTGTAGATTATTTATAAAACAGGAGTTTTTATGATTAGAAATTCAAAAAGCAAGATTTAGAAAGAATCATGGATTTGTGGTTACATACCAATATTTCTGCTCATTCTTTTATAGAAAATGGATATTGGAAAAGTCAATATGATACTGTAAAAGCAATGATGCCTCATGCCACCATCTATCTCTATGAAGAAAATGGCGTTATTCAAGGCTTTGTAGGTTTAATGGATAATGATATAGCAGGAATATTTGTTTCCCAGCAGGTACAATCAACTGGTATAGGGAAAAAATTATTAGAGTATGTTAAGGATAAAAAATCTGCGCTGTCTTTAAATGTTTATCAGGAGAACAGCCGAGCTGTAAACTTCTATATCCGTGAGGGTTTTGTTGTCTCCAATGAGCAGATTGATGAAAATACAGGGAAAATCGAATTAAGAATGCGTTGGGAGAAAGGCGTATAATCTATGTGATGTTAGTTCCAATCCCAGCTAAAAATCCAATGATATCTTAGTGCAGCGGAGCTCGTAAACAAAAACCGCCCCGGGGAAAATGCTTTCCGGGGCGGTTTTTTGTATTGCAGCGCCCATATTTATAAAGCGCCTGCGCACAGCCGCAGGTGCTTTATATGTGCAGCAAGCTCAGCTTAGCCGTTTTCATCCATATGAGGACATATTCCCCGCAGAAGCAGCAGACAGTGCTGCTCTAATTGCTCTTTTAAATCGAAATGGGGATGACCCACGCACCACTCATAGCCAACGCCTCTAAAGGCCATGACAAAATGCTGCGCCAAGGCTTCTGCGGCGAGGGTGGTTCTTAACTCCCCCCGCTCGATGCCCTTTTCAAGTACGCATCGAAGCAGCGTATAAAGCAGCCGGCCATAGCCCTTTACCGGCTCGGCATCGATGGCCCCGGCGAGCATCAACTGGTAGACCTTGCTCATATTTTCGTACCCGATGCTGTTGGACAGCGTATCGGCAATTTTTCGGGATAGGGACAGCAGCACTTCCCAGGTGGGCATATCTTGGGGCAGTGCTTCTAAAAAGGTTTGATATTCGGCGTCGGCTTTGGCGGTGTTATCTGCAATGAGAGCCGCGATAAGCGCATCCTTCGATTCAAAGTGGACATAAAAAGCGCCCTTGGTAATACCGGCCGCACGGGTGATGTCCTCGACATTAACCTGGGTAAAGCTGCGCTCGGAAAATAGCTTTTCGGCAATTTCATACAGCTTTTGTTTGGTTTTGGCACCCTGCGCCCTTCTTTTATCGATCTTTTTTTCGCTCATTTTCGTCTCCTCTATTGAATCTATGGCAAAAAGCGATGTATAATTAGGTAACTTTGTTTACTAAACTCGGTCACCATCTCTATTAGTGTTCGATTTCAGTTAGATTATAGCAGTAATTGCAGTAATTTGCACCTGTGGGGTAAGTTCGGGTAGAAGGACAGCCAATTTTTTTACAAAACGGAGGAACGACATGGGCAAAAGAAAAACTATCCAAAGGCTTGCGGCCGGCTTGCTATCGGTCGCCATGATAATGGGCGTGGTTCCGGTTTCGGCCATGGCCGAACCGGGCATTCTTCCCCCCGGCTCATTGGGGGAGATTGTGGCCTTTGAAGCGCTGGAGCCGGACATCGCGGCGCGGAACATCCCCTTTGGCACAGCCGAAGATGATTTGGTTTTGCCCGACACGCTAAAGGCGACGGTGCGTCTAATGGCGCCCGATAACGAAGCGGCGCCCACTTGCGATAACACCGCCCCTGGCGGCGACGATACAGAGCCCGCCACCGAGGAGGAAACGGCTACTGAACAGGCCACCGAGACCGACGCGTCGGATGAGACCGAGGCGCTCTCCCACCAAACCCAAGACGAGGGCGATTCTAACTCAGACACTACGGAGCAGCCGGCCCCTGCAGATGCCGTAACGCTCGACCTGCCTGTCACATGGACATCCTCTCCGCCGTACGATGGGCAAACGCCCGGCACCTACATATTTGCGCCCATGCTGCCCGAGAGTCTTGGGCTGACCGGCGACCTTTTAGCGCCCAATATTACCGTGACCGTAGCCCACCCGGTGTCGAGCGCCGGCAGGGTGACGGCCTTTGAAGCGCTGCCCGAGTCTATCCGCTGGCAAAACACCGCCGCACCCAATCTTCCCGAAACCCTGTCGGGCACCGTGGACGGCCAAGCCGCCGACATCACGGTTGTATGGCAGGCCGACCACGACTACGACCCCCTTTCTCCCGCTTGGGGGCTCTATGTATTCACGGCGAATTTGGGCGAGGGCTATACCCTTGCGGACGGCCTTCATTCCCCCCGCATAACCGTATTTATCCCGCAGACCACGGGCAAAAGGGCCATGCTGATGGCGGGCAGCCATGCATCGGAAAGCCCGCTGGAAATCTTTACGCCGGCCCAGCTGGCCGAGATTGCCACCTTGGTCAATGCCCGGGACAGGGGGCTGGAGCTGTTTTTATTTAACCGGGCCGATGCCCATGTTGCGCTTGAGCTTAAAGACGACATCGACCTCTCGGCTTATGCGGCGGGAGAGGGCTGGGTGCCCATTGGCGGCAAAGACCAGCCGTTTAGAGGTACCTTTGACGGCGCCGGCCACAAAATCTTGAACCTCATCATCAACCGCAACCAGAACGAACAGGGGCTTTTTGGCTATGTGGGCGAGGGCGGCCTGATACAAAACCTCGGCATTGAAGATGCCCATATTTCGGGCACGGAATATGTCGGCGCTTTGGCCGCACAGATAGACTGCAGCATGGTGCAAAACTGCTACGCCACAGGCACCATGAGCGGCGATACCTATGTCGGCGGCCTGGTGGGCTGCCTTAAAGACAGCACCGTGCAAAACTGCTATGTCCGGGGCAGCGTTCTCGGAACATATACCGCCTTTATGATAGGCGGTCTGGTAGGGGCTCTCTACGACTACCCAGAGGTGCCGAACCCTGCGGTTATAAAAAACTGCTATGTCACCGGCAGCGTGATCGATTCATTGGAAACAACAGCGTCCTCCTATTGTGCCGGCGGCATAGTGGGCTATCACAATGGCGAGAACGGAATGATCGAAAACTGCGCTTCGCTGTGCCAAACGGTCATCGGCGTGTCAACGGTCGGGCGTGTAAGCGGGCATATATTTACGGGCGACAATTCCCCCTCGCTTGAGAATAACATTGCCTTTGCCGGTATGACCGTGATGCAAAAAGACAAAGCCAAAACCCTTCAGGAAGGCCCAAAATGGGTGGACGGCGAATCTAAAACCGCCGCCGATATCGTGGCGCCGGGCTTTTTTGCGGCGCTGTTTGAAAACGATGCAGCCTGGATCTATTCGAACGGCAAGCTGCCGGTTCTATCCGGTTTTTCCGATCAAAACGATGCGCTGCCCGCCTATATCGAAGACAGAAGCGACCCGCACTTTAGCGGTGCGGGCACCAGCGAAAATCCCTTTTTGATTGCCACGGCCGCCCAGCTTGAAAAGCTCGGGGAGCTTGTGAGTGCGAAAGACCTAATCTATGTCGCCGCACACTATCGGCTGGTGGGCAACCTCGACCTCTCCGACTATGCGGCCGACGAGGGCTGGGTTCCCATCGGCTTTTCTGATGATAAACCATTTCGCGGCACATTCGACGGAGACGGCCACACCATTGCCAACCTGACCATCAACAGCACCACCGGCAATTATCAGGGACTCTTTGGCTATGTAGTTAACGGAGTGATAAAAAACCTCGGCGTAACCGATGTGAACATATGCGGCCGCACCGAAGCGGGCGGCATTGCCGGCGATATTTTATACACCACCCTTCAAAACTGTTACAGCACCGGTTCTTTAGAGGCTACTGACCATGCCGGTGGTGTGGTGGGCATGGCAATCCACTCCACCATACAAAATTGCTACAGCACCTGTCGTGTCCGTAGCACAAGCACCACAAGTTCCGCCACATCTGCAGGGGGTGTTGCCGGCACACTTATAGGCAGCAATACGATGGAAAGCTGCTACAGCACCGGCGATGTCTCCCGTGCTAACCAAAGAGGCAAGGCCGGCGGCGTGGTGGGGGAATCTTGGGAGAGCAGCGTGAAAGACTGCTACAGCACCGGCAATGTCTCGGGTGCCGAACTGGCCGGGGGCGTGGTGGGCTTTCTTGATGGCGAAGGCCTTACCGTAAATCCCTATTGGGTGCAAAACTGCTTTAGCACCGGCTCGGTTTCCGACAGTCGATATGCAGGCGGCATCGTGGGCTTGGTCAATAAAGCCGCAGTAGAAAACTGCGCTGCGCTTAACCCCTTAGTGAGCGGCACACTGGAGGTCCAGCGTGTGGCAACGCTCTTAGACAATGTCATCTTAAGCGGCAACCTGGCCTTTGATGGCATGCAGGTGCTCTTAGACGCCGCCGCGCAGCCCGTCACCAGCGATGCAGACGGTGCAGACGGACTGTCCAAAACCGCTGCTCAAATTGCCGCATCGGACTTTTGGACCCAAGCCGCCGGCTTTGCCGAGAGCTGGGATACCGATGTTTGGGCCATTAAAGCCGATATGCTGCCGACGCTTAAAAGCCTAAGCAGGCAGGACGCCGTCCTACCCGTTCACCTGCGCTCCGGAGGGGCAGGCTTTTTTGAGGGCACCGGCTCCAGCGCAGACCCCTACCGCATCTACACCGCTTTAGACCTAAAAAGGCTGGCCGAGCAGGTATCCAGCAGCAACGGCAAACACTACCGGCTGGAAAACAACATCGACCTGTCTGCTTACGGCGAGAGCTACGACGACGGCCAGGGCTGGACGCCCATAGGCAATTCATCCAGCCCATTTAGGGGGACATTTGACGGAAACGGCAAAACCATCACAGGGCTGTACATGAACCGCACAATGAACTACGCAGGCTTGTTTGGCTATCTTTACAGCGGCAGTAAGGTGCAAAACCTCAGCATCCAAGGCGCAAACATCACCGGCGCCTATTATATAGGCGGTGTGGCGGGAACATCCTCGGGCGCGACAATAGAAAACTGCGACATCTCGGGCAGCATAACCGGCCGCGCCTTTGTGGGCGGCATGGTCGGCGATATGTCGGGCGGCTCGGTGAAAAATTGCCACAGCGCCGCCACCGTCAGAGCTACCATTAACGAGGGTGCAGGCGGCGTGGCCGGCCAAATTGTGTCGACCACAGTGCAAAACTGCTACAGTACCGGCACGGTCAGCGGCCTCTCCAATGTGGGCGGCGTGGCAGGAACAGTAGGGGCGGGCGGCTCGGTAAATAGCTGCTACAGCGCCGCCGTCGTAGAGGGCACCGGCCCGGTGGGCGGTATTGCGGGCAGCAACAGAGGCACCGTGCAAAACTGCTACACCACCGCAAGCATAACCGGCACAAGCAATAACATCGGCGGTGTGGTGGGCAACAATGAGGGCACGATGCAAAACTGTTACAGCATCGCAAGCGTTGCCGGCCAAAGCAATGTCGGCGGCGTGGTAGGCGGCAACAGCGGTACGCTGAAAAACTGCGTGGCCCTAAATGATTCTATCATCGGCAACCCGATTTTTCGCCGGGTGGCGGGGATGGTGTTTTCGGGCACGCTGTCACACAATTATGCGTTTAGCCGCATTGCAGGCACAGTTATTGGCCCCGACCAGCGAGACGGCACCGACTTGACCTCTCAAACCCTGTTTGGCGGCAGCTTCTGGACCGCAGCCGGGAGCTGGGACGGCGGCGCTTGGGATAGCGACATCTGGACATTTGAAAGCCATAAGCTGCCCGTGCTAAAAGGGCTGGCAGGGCAGTCGGGCGCCCCCGGCCTCTATCTGATGTCCCGCAACATCGGCGATGCCCACATAGAGCCGGACACCGACCGTCTAACCTACAACAGCCTCGAGCAGATGCCGGCGCTGACCGTGACCTTTAACAGCGAAACGCTGACCGAGGGCACCGATTATACGGTTGCCATCATCAGCACAGACGGCGACGGCTTCAGCGCAGGCACAAACGCCGGCACGGTAACCCTTACCGTCACCGGCATGGGCAATTTTTACGGCAGCCAAAGCATCACCTACACCATCGAGCAAAAGGCCATCACCATCGTGCCCACCTCGGGCCAGAGCAAGATTTACGGCCAGGCCGACCCCACGCTGACCTACACGGCGTCCGATGCGCTATACGATGGCGACGCTTACACCGGCTCTCTAAGCCGGGATCCGAGTCAGGATGCGGGCACCTATGCCATCTCTTTGGGCAGCCTGAGCGCAGGCGGCAACTACCATCTGTCCCTGGCTGATGGCGACTTTATTTTCACCATCCATCAGGCCAAGGTGAGCGATATGGCCCCTGTGGAAAATGTCATCTTGAGCGCCTATGAAGCACAAAGCGCCAAGACTGCGCAGGAACTCCTCGAGCTGACCGAGCTGCCCTCCAGCGTCCTCGTCGACACCGATGGCGGCACCCAGACGCTGCCCATCCTGTGGTCAACCTCCACAGCCTTCAATCCAAAGGGCACCGTCTATGTGGTTGTGGGTACTCTTGTGGGTAACAGCAATATCGACCCCAACGGTGTAACCCAAAGCGTGTTGGTCATTGTCACGGCGATTGGAGCCGGAAAGCCCACATTTAGCGACACCACCGTACTTATCGGCAGCGACACCGCCGCCACGCCAAGCCAATTGGGCGAATCTGTGCTGCCGGGGGCGGGCAGCATCACGGTGATGGGCGAACAGGTTGACTACACCATTGCGTGGCACAGCGACCAAAGCTTAGACATAACCGTCGCCGGCAACACCCATACCTTTAGCGGCACCGTAAGCTTTGTAAGTCCCCCTGACTGGCTGAGTTTGCCCAGTGACCTGACGGTGAGCCGCAAGGTGACGGTGGTCAAAAACCCGGTGACCCTCTCGGGCATGACCACCCCCGACAAAATCTACGACGGTCTGCCCTACGCACCCCTTGGAACGGTTAATTGCAGCCCGAGCTTTCCTTTAGAGCAGCTTGAGTGGCTGTATGAATCCACCGATGCCGGCGGCTACAGCAGCAGCACCACGCCCACCGACGCAGGCGCATACAGGCTGACCGTTTCGGTGCCCGAAATGAGTGCCCACTACAGCGGCAGCTGGACTTCGACTTTTACCATAGAAAAGCGGGAGATTGCGCTGGTGGCGCACAACAAGGCCATCCTGCCGGGCGACGATATGCCCCCGCTGACTTATAAAATTGTCAATCTGCCAAGCGGCAAGAGCAAATCGGACGCCCTGAGCGCCGAGCCCATTCTTGCCTGCCCCGAATTTGACAGCTATACCTTAGGCACCTATGCCATCACGCTAACCGGCGGCACCGAAACCCACAACTACATCATCACCGCCCGCACGGACGGCACCCTAACGGTGGCCGAGCATATTTATACGGTGACCTTTAACCTCGGCGGCGGCACCCACACGGGCGGCGGCGACCTGAGTCAAGTGGTGGCCATCGGCACAGCGGCGGAAGCCCCCACCGTCACCCGCAGCGGATACGCCTTTATCGGCTGGGACAAAGCCTTTGACCATGTGACCTCCGACCTTGTGGTGACGGCCCGATGGGTCTATCTCGGCAGCGATGATTGGGAGGACGACGCCCCAAGCACGACCGGCGCAGCACCGGGACAACCGCCCGACCTGCCCCTGAGGGCGACGGCATCTGTAACGGCCTCAGCGGGTGTAGGCGGCCAAGCGGCTCTGTCCGTTTCGGGCGGCACCATCGCCGAGGCCAACCGCAAGGCGCAGGCACAGGGCACAGCAGGCGGCGTGGCCGTGGAACTGGCCGCTGAGCTGCCCGAGGGCACAACCTCCCTGTCATTCACCCTCGACCGCCCGGCCCTGAGCAGCCTGGTAACCGCAGGGGTGTTCGGCCTTACTTTGAGCGGCTCACTGGGTGCGGTCAGCTTTGACCGACAGGCCCTTTCTGAAATAGCCAGGCGGAGCAGCGGGTCCGTCACCCTAAGCTTTGTGCCGGCCACCGGCCTTTCGAATGCGGCCAGGGCCCATATCGGCGGCCGCCCGGTTTTCGACATCCGCATCACCTATACGGACAAAGACGGAAACTCCCGGAGCCTTACCAGCTTTGAAAACGGCCGTGTCACCCTTGCGATTCCCTACACGCCCCAAAAGGGCGAAGCCGCGGGGCATCTCTATGGCGTCTATGTGGACTCGGCGGGGCGCACGGTGCGCATTCCGGGCTCGGTCTATGATGCAAACAGCGCAAAACTGCTGATAACCACCCGCCACTTCTCGGTATACGGCGTGGGGTATACAGCACCGCCCCACACATTTGCCGACATAGGCAGCCACTGGGCTATCGAAGCCATCGACTATGTGGCGGGTCGAGAGCTGCTCCCCGGCACCTCGCAAACCACCTTTTCGCCCGATGCCCCCATCACCCGGGGGGCATTGGCCACAGCCCTTGGAAAACTGCACGAAGTGGACCCCAACGCCTACCCCACCCGCAGCTTTGCCGATGTGGACGAAAGCAGCGCCCCCTATATCGAGTGGGCGTACAACATGGGCCTGATAAACCCGGTGACTGACCAAAAGTTTGCCCCCAACCGCACGCTTAGCCGTGAGGAGGTCGCGCTGGTCTTTGCAAACACTGTAAAAGCCGCCGGTTATAAGCTGCCCGTAGCCCGCACCGGCGTAGTCTATGCGGATGCGTCCGGCATCGGCAGCGTTTACCGAGAGGCCGTTTTGTCCATGCAGCAAACCGGCATTGTGATGGGGGGCGCAAACAATCGGTTTAACCCCAAAAGCCCCGCCACCCGAGGCGAGATTGCGGCCATGCTCCACCGCCTTATCAAGCTCAGCATCGACCCCGACACAGCCCAGGGCTGGGCGCTCAACGATTCGGGGCAGTGGTTCTACTATAAGGAGGGCAAAGCGCTCACCGGTGCGCAGACCATCGGCGGCATGCAATACTTCTTCGGCGCC
Organism: Ruminococcaceae bacterium UBA1404; assembly: GCA_002305075.1. Classification (GTDB taxonomy): domain Bacteria; phylum Bacillota; class Clostridia; order Oscillospirales; family Ruminococcaceae; genus UBA1404. The sequence goes on from DBQC01000018.1 coordinate 10,393, forward strand.
GACGGCAAGCTAAAAACCGGCTGGGTGCTGCACGGCGGCTACCGACGGTATTACCGCGGGAACAAAGTGCTCACCGGCTGGTGGATAATCGGCGACAAAGTGAGCAAAACCGCCTATTTCTTTGACGATAGCGGTAACCTGTTGCGCATAAAAGCCGCAGAGTAGCGCCAAAAACATCTCCCACAACCACCGCCCCGCCGCTTAAATGCGGCGGGGCGGTGGTTTATGCTATGAATAGTATAACTAAGGCGGGCGACCAAAGCATCGCGCATAGCCCGATTGATTCTTTTGTCAGCCGTGGTAATGATGATGGTTAAAGTGTCAAAAGGTTTTCCGGGGGTTCCATAGGGGGTCTTGCCAGTCCAGATAGCTAATTGTTAATCTGGTCGCCCAAACTGGCACCTATATAATGGTAGCAGCCTGTGCAGCCATCGCCGGCTGTAATGGTATCCCGGTAGTCTTTTCCTGGTTTGTTTTGGGCTAACGCCAGATAACTTCTAAAGCAAAGTATGCTGATGGCGGAGGTGTTCGTCCAATCAGAACGATGGCTTCGTCCGGGCACAGCTTATAGCGCAGCCCCGGCTTAATAAAATCTAAGTTAGGCGGGTAATGATTGGGGTTGCAAGGAGCATAGCCTTTTGGCGGCCTCTGCCCGGGCGATGGCGCTTGATTTGGTGCCGGAGGAAGGAGATAGGTTGCATAGGGCGCGCCTACAATATTCCCCAAAGCTGTGTTGGATTTGCCTTCGCTTACCACTTGAGTATATCTATATACTCAAGCCGTCCTTCTTGCACGATAGAGCCATTTTTCTCGAGCAATTTTTTAAAACAACTTATTCTGCCGTCTTTTTCAACCATAGGTTTATAAGCTCCTGTTATATTTGAGCATCTTTCATCCGTATCATTCAATTTAATCACTCCTTTCTTGCACTATATGTTATCTATTAAGCGGGAGTGATTTAGTATACAGACCCCTATGCAAGAGGGGAAACATCCTAAAAAATATAAATGCCAGCTATTTTAAGCTTTTCAGGCTTGATAACAGCTGGCTTTTCCATATTTGGGCTTGTTGGAAGCTTTTTTGGGGGTGCCCATCATGTTACTAATCAAGGCTAAAGAGCGTCCATGTTAAGAAAAATAAAAATGTATTCCCGCCGTTTGGGTGTCTACCCGACCGGTTTTTACGCCAAAAACGCTCTCTATCAGACCGGAGGCGAAAAGCGCCTCGGGGTCGCCCTCGTAGAGCAGGCGACCGGCCTGCATCACAAAGATGCGCGAGGCATAGCGCAGGGCTAAATTGAGGTCGTGCAAAACCACCACCAAGGTTTTTCCCGCATCTTGGAGAGAGGAAAGAATGTCCATCATCTCGATTTGGTGGCCGATGTCCAGATAGGTGGTGGGCTCGTCCAAAAACAGCACATCGCCGTCCTGCGCCAGCATCATGGCGATATAAACCTTTTGTCGCTCCCCGCCCGAGAGGGTATCCATGGGCTTTTCGGCCAGGTGGGCAATGCCCATCCGGGACAAGGCTCCCTCGGCGATGGCCATGTCCTCCTCCCGGTAGCGGCGCGGATAGCCAAGGTGGGGAAAGCGCCCGTGCAGCACAAGCTTTTTGGCCGTAATATCGGGAATGTTCCGGCTTTGGGGCAGATAGGCCATGCGCCGTGCCAGACCTTTTCTACCAATGGCGGAAAAGGGCTGATCGTCTAGCAGCAGCTCTCCGCTCATGGGGGGCAAAAGGCCGGCCGCCATGCGGAGCAGGGTGCTTTTGCCGCAGCCGTTTGGCCCCACCACCACATTGATGGCGCCGGGCACAAAGCGCAGGGAGACTTGGTTCACCACAGCCTTGGCTCGGTATCCGCCGGTGGCCTCTCTCAGTTCAATCATGCCGAGCCCCTCCCTTTTTGGCAAATAAGCAGCCAGAGAAAAAACGGTCCGCCCAGCAGCGAGAGCACCAAGCCCACGGGAATTTCAAAAGGCGAAAACAAGGTGCGGGCCAGCAGGTCGCAAAGCGTGAGAAAAGCCGCACCCAACAGCATACAGCAGGGTACCAGCTCTTTACTCTGGGTTCCCACAATCCGTCTGGCAATATGGGGCACCAAGAGGCCCACAAAGCCAATCAGCCCCGCAAAGCTCACGGCCGAGCCGGCCAGCAGCGCCGATAGGCCCAGCAGCAAAAACCGATAAAATCCCACCGGCAGCCCGAGGCTTTGGGCGGTCTCGCCCCCGAGGGTCAAAATGTCTATCTCGCTGCGCAAAAAGAACACCGCCGCCATAGCCGCAAGCATCACGCCCCCTTGGGGGAAAACAGAGGAGAGCGTCACCCCGGCCACGCCGCCGATGCGGAACATGGCGCTGCCCATGAGCGCATCGGGCACCAGCGTCACAACCATGTCGATTCCGGCCGACAAAATGCTGCTTATGGCAACGCCGGCCAAAATAATGGTCATGCGCGAGGCGCCGGTGATCCGGCCGATGCCGTATACCAGCAAAACGGCCAGCAGCGCCCCCACAAAGGCGGCCGGGGACACCAGAGCCATCTGCCCGGGAAATACGGCGCAGGCCAGCGTGGCCATAAATCCGGCGCCCGAATTGACGCCGATGATGCCCGGACTGGCCAGCGGGTTGCCCAGCACCGACTGAATCACCATGCCCGACACCGCAAGGGCCGAACCGGCCAGCAGCGTGGCCACGGTGCGGGGAAAGCGCACATGGCGGATGATTTGAAGGGCCGAACCGTCCCCAGTGCCGGAGAGATCGGCTATCAGCCTGGCCGGCGACAAAGCCACCGCACCAAAGCACAGGTTGGCCGCTATGGCGGCAAGCAGCAAAAGCACGCCGGCCGCCGGCAGCACATGGGGGCTATGCAGTTTGCGCAGGATAGAGGATGTCCGCAAGGAATTCATAGCTTTCCCCCCATCGGTTGTTGGGTTTTAGGTGAAACAGGGCCTTGGGCAGCTGCATATAGCGCTTATTTTTTACGGCCGACAGACTGGAAAAGGCCGGGTTGTCCTCGAGCGCCGACTGCATGGACTGCAAAGCCTTTTCCTCGGATGCGCCCATGGTGACAAAAAAGATAAAGTCGGGGTTTTGCTCGATAATCTTCTCGATGCTCAAATTCTCGAGCAGCGCGCCATCCTGGTCGGCAATGTTGACGCAGCCCAGCTCCTTAAGCATGGCACCGGTCATGTTGCGGCTGTTTAGCACCCGCACACCGGTGGAATGGGCCCGAACCAGCAGCACGGTGGGGGGCGCCTCACCCTGACTGCGGGCTGCGGCCGCCTCGATTTGGGCCTGTATCTCGGCGCCGTTTTGCTCGTACAAATCGGGCCGGTCAGTGATGTCGGTGCAGATTTTGAGCATATCGAGATAGTCCTCAAACACCTTCACCTCAAAATAGGCGCAGGCAATGCCAAGCTTTTCAAGCTGGTCGGCCACCTGCATATGTTCGGCTATTTTGGACGAGAGCAAAATAAAATCGATGTTCTGCTCAAGAATAGTCTCCACGCTGGGGGCTTTTAGCGAGCCGATGTCCGTCACCTGCTCGCCTAAATCCAGCCGGTCGTCCTCCCAGGCGTCTTGGGTGGCGGCGGCCAGCTCTCCGCCGGCCAACTGCCAGATGTGGGCATAGCTGCCCGAAATGGCGGCCACCCGTTGGGGGCGGCTTTGCAGCGTGACATTTCGGCCCAAACTGTCGGTAAAGCTGTAATAGGCCGCATCGGCGGGCGGCTGCGGGTTGTCGGCCGTCTGACAGCCGGCCAGCAGCAGCATGAGCAGAACTGCCCACACCAAGATAAAGCCTGTTTTTGTGCGCATTTTGGATGCTGCCTCCTTTAACACTTAGCGCCGCCCACCGTCTTAACCGCCAGAATATCCTGCTTGTTATCGAGCAGCTCGGAGCTGTAGAGCATGGGCTCCACCACATTCATGCCCAAGCGCTCGATGGTGTCGGCAAAGCGCTCGCCGCTTCGGCCCTCTTTTTTAAACAGCAAAATGGCTTTTTCAATCATGTCCAGCGCCTCGGTTTCAGATACGGCTCTCGAAAGCGGCGAACCGTGGCGCACCTTCTTGCCCCATCTTCCCCCCACAAAGACCCTATACTGGGGTGCAACCTCCTCCAAAGCCGAAAACGGGCAGGCTCCGACACAGGCGCCGCAGGCGTTGCAAAGCTCGGCGTCAATCTCGATTTTGTTGTATTTCACCGAAGCCGCCTCCATGGGGCAGGCCGCCACCACACCGCACTTTGCACAGCCTTTGCAGTTGTCGGAAATAATCTGAGGGGACAAAACGGCCACAAGACCGATGTCGTTGAGGTCGGGCTTGATGCAGTTGTTGGGGCAGCCGCCCAGACCGATTTTGAACTTGTGGGGCAGCGTCACCTCGCGGTAGCCCTCGTAAAAACGCCGGTGGATGCTTGTGCCCAGCCCGGCGGTATCACACAGACCGTTGGTGCAGGTTGTGCCCTTGCAGACCACAACCGGACGCACCCGGGAGCCCGTTCCGCCAACTTTGATTCCGGCTGCCTCTAAAAAGGCGATCATCTCGTTGATTTTCTCAAAGGGAATGCCCGGCAGCTCGAGGGTGAGGCGCGAGGTCATGGCAATGTCTCCGTTGCCAAAACGCCGGGCGGCCTCGAGGACCACGGCCATCTGCGCATTGGTTAGAATGCCGTTTTCGGTGATGACACGGGCCGAAAAATTGCGGCTATTCTTATTATGAAGAAAGCCCAGCCCCTTAACCTGCTTAATTTGCTCTGCGGTCAGCGGCGCAGACACACCGGTGCCGTCCTTTAAAGCTGTTTGCATATAGAACACTCCTTATCTTTTTACTTTATTGTAAGCTTGATTCTTTATTAAGTAAAATATATAATATAAATGATAACGATAGGAAAACTACTATAAGGTGATGCCAATGACTTTGCGTTCTATGGAAATTTTTGAGGCCGTTGCCCGCCATATGAACATGAGCCGGGCGGCCGACGAGCTGCACATTGCCCAACCCACCATCAGCCAGGCCATACGGGAAATAGAAAATGAATATCAGGTTTTGCTGTTTAACCGAATTGGCAAAAAGCTCTATATCACGGAGGAAGGGCTGCGCCTTCTGGACTATACCAAGCAGATTTTAAGCCTGACCGGCGCCATGGACGAGGAAATGAATGCGCTGGCGCTGTCTCCACATTTCTCGGTGGGGGCCACCATCACCATCGGCCAGAGCGTTTTGGCCCCGGGTTTGCGCCGCTTTAAGGCCGAAAACCCCGCCGTATCGGTTTCGGTGCTGGTGGACAACACCGCCGTCATCGAAGAAAATCTGCTCACCGGCAAGCTGGACTTTGCCTTGGTGGAAGGGCAGATTAAACACAAGGACATTCTGTCCCGTCCGCTGATAGAGGACCGGCTGGTTTTGGTCTGCCACAAGGACCACCCGCTCTCAGCCCGCAGCCGGGTCTGTCTAAAAGATGTGGTAGGCTACCCCTTTTTGGTGCGGGAGGGTGGAAGCGGCACCCGGGAGCTTTTTGAAAAGGAGCTGGAGCGGCACAGGGCGCACATTCATATAGCATGGACCTCGCACAGCTTTGGCTCCATTATTTCGGCGCTTATGGAGAATTTGGGCGTATCGGTGCTGTCGCAGCTTATTGCCCGGCCCTATGTACAAAGCGGGCAGCTGTGCCAAATAGAACTGTGCGACATGGAGCTCAGCCGCAGCTTTTCGCTGGTGCATCATAAAAGCAAATATCTCACCCAGCCCATGAAGGCCCTCATCGAGGTGTTTTCGGGCGCCGAACACGGCTAAACTCGCCTTATTCCGTTGTAAGACTGCCTTTTTATGGTTTATTAATAGGTGCTTTTTGGGGTCCTTAGAAAAGCTCAGCTTATGGTGTCACCAGCAGCTTTGAGCATTATGTTCTTTAAAAGTAACCACTGCCAAAAGCCTGACTTATTGTGAAGCAATAAGGGTTTGCGCAGTTTTGTGCGCCAATATTGGCTCGCATGGATGGGCAAGTTGTGCTATAATGATCCATGCCCTAAGATTCCCACCAATATAGACAAATTTTATAAAGGAGCCAGCAGATGAAAAAGGACTTTGATCATACCAAAAGCGGTCTGTTTGGACTTGGCTTTGTGATGTCTCCCAACACCGTTATAGGCGCACTGGACCGCCTTTCGAATGCACCGGTCACTTTGCCCGACCTCAACCGGCAGGTCGAGGCATCTTACCAAGCCGGCAACGAGCTGTGCTACCAATACGACGCCGACGGCAATCCTGTGCTGCTTCCCTTTGATACGGATAAAACCACGATCTACGCCATTGGAACGGGCTATTATGCCACCAACCCCAATCCCGGTTTTCCCGATGAAGAAATTTATGCCTGCTTTAAAAGAAACCACGACAACAACTGGACGGGGGTCAAATTTTTTACCCAGTATCGGCTGGAAAATCGTTTGAATCTCTATCGGTTCGGGTACATTGTTTTTCGCACATTTGGTGACGCCGACCGATTTATCAATCACCTTCACAGCAACCTTCTGCCCGGAGAGGTGTGGAGCTTCAAAGAGGGCAGCGCCGAGGGCTATCGCCGCAAGACCCAATACGATATTCTGCAAAGTTATCTACAGCATGTTTTTGATAAGCTGGTAACCGAGTATGCCGATCCCACATCCAAGAATTATCGAAAAATTGTCTTCTCGCAGGATAAAAAGTACGCACTGTTTAATACGGGTCTGCTCGACCAATATGCCCGGGATATCTACTTGGTGGGCGAGGTCTATCATATGCGCCCCAACCACATCTTCCACCTTTCGGGCCCCAAAATTGCCCCCGGCATTGTGGATTTGGCCAGGCAATATCAGTTTGACCCCAAAAGCCTGCAGCCCTTTCCGGGCGTGGTTGAGTTTTTCCACAACCTCAACGAGATTATTTTCGACGCCGATGTGGAGATTGACCTAAGCCCCGAAAAGATGGAGCATATCATTGGCGACGGTGCAAAAAGAGGCCGATTCCCCGAAAAGTATATCGAGCTCTACCGCAAAGGCGACTTTTCTTCTATTGCCAGCACGCTGGAGACGGCCATTCACAACGCCAAAAAGATTGCAAAAAGAAATTATAAATATGTGGTGCCCCAGTACCGAAGCGCCAAGGGGGGCGAGCCCAGCAAAATACAGTTTCTTATGCCCATCTACCTGGACCGCCAATACGGGCAAAAGCCCGACTTTGCACTGGTGCTCAATGAAGAAAAGGTGGGCAGCAGCCGCTTTTGTATCCCCGAAACCGTACTGGAGCTGGCATGGGCTTACAACAATGCCCGGGTTATCTGCAAACCCGAGGACACCTGGCTCAACCCCGCCATGATTGAGACTGCCCCCCACAGCCTGGACGAAGACGAGGATACCTTGGGCGATTAATGCTCATGCATTTTTATAGAAGGAGAGACGCCATGCCCATTAAACTTCTGCCCAAATGCCCCGTATGCAGCGAAGACAAAATCTTTTTTGACGCGGGAGAAACGGCGTCCTGCCATCTGTGCGGCGTCCGGTTTGAGGCCTACGACACCTGCCAAAACGGCCATTATGTCTGCCCCATGTGCCGGCAGAAAAACACGCGTCAGGCCATCATTGCCCACTGCCTGAAAAGTCCGCAGCGGCAGCCGCTGCCACTGGTTTTAGAGCTGATGGAGCTGCCCGAGGTGGCCATGCACGGGCCCGAGCATCATCTGCTGCTTGCAGCCGCATTGCTCACAGCCTATGCCCACGAGAAGAATAAAACAGAAGATTTGCCGAAGCTGCTTGACGAAGCAAATGTGCGCAGCCTCGGCGTGCCCGGTGGGGCTTGCGGTGCCTGGGGCATATGTGGCGCAGCGGTTTCCAGCGGGATTTATATGAGCATCCTCACCGAAGCCAGCCCCTATTCGGAGGATGAATGGAAAATCACCGGGCAGCTAACGGCCCGCTGCGGCCATGTCATCTCCCGAGAGGGCGGCCCCCGCTGCTGCAAGCGGGATACCTTTTTGTCTCTTATAGAGGCCACCGCATACAGCAACGCCGTGTTGGATACGCATTTTGATGTACCGGACAGCATCGTATGCGCCTTCTATCCCAACAACCGGGAGTGCAAGCGCACCGCCTGCGCGTTTTTCCCCGTCAGGGCTCGTGAATAGTCGCCACTCACGCCGCCCATCAAAGCGGCAGCCCAAGCAATTCAAAAAGACCTCCCCCATATGGGGGAGGTCTTTTCTTGGGTTAGGCTTTTGTTGGGGGATTTGGGCTTGCAACAGGCTTAAGGCCACGAGGAGAGGGCAGCAAGCCTCTCATGCGCTTTAATAGACAATTTCTTGCTGCAAAAAGGTGCCCTGCTTAAGGTCGTCAAAGGCCTTTTGCAGCTCCTCCTTCGTGTTCATCACAATGGGGCCGCCCCAAGCGATGGGCTCCCCAAGGGCCTGCGAACTGACAAAGAGCACCTGCACATCGGTCTGAGCGGCACCGATGGTCACATGGCTGCCCTCGGTAAGCCGCACGGCGGTTTTCTCTCGCACCGGCTCTCCGGCAATGATGGCATTACCCATCAGCGTAAACAGCATGACGGCCCGCTCGGGATGGGTGTCAATGCGCACCTCGCCGCCCGCCTTGAGGTGGATATCATAGTAATCCAGCGGCAGATAGCGGCTCTGATACCCTTTGTGCTCCATATACTCCCCGGCCAGCAACCGCAGTTTGCCGTCCTTTAGGGGAATTTCGGCAATCTCGTCATGCTTGATACTGTGGTAAGCCGGGGGCACCATCTTGTCCTTGGCGGGCAGATTGAGCCAGAGCTGCACGCCCAGCAACCGCTCGGAGGCGGGCAGACGCTCCTCGTGAAGAATGCCCGAGCCGGCCGTCATCCACTGCACCTCGCCGTCGCCGATGGTGTCGGAGTTGCCTAAGCTGTCGCTGTGGGTCATGCGGCCCCGGTAGACATAGCTGATGGTCTCGATGCCCCGGTGGGGATGCATGGGAAAGCCGGCCGTGTATTCGTCGGGGTTGATGCTGTCGAACGAATCGAGCATCAGGATGGGGTCATAGCCCTCCACCGTGCTCTTGCCCAGCACCCGTACAAGGCTGACCCCAGCCCCGTCCTGCGTTCTAAATCCTCTAACCTGCTCTTTGATACTCCTTTGCATGGATAGTCCTCCTTTAGTTGGGTGGCTGCCAAGCGCCGCCTTGGGGCACCCTGTCTGCTGCACAGCCCTTTGGCTCTCGGCACAGGCCATGGCTGTTGGATTATTTGCAGGGCACTCCCGGCCATGCGATGGGGCGGATGGTTGCGGACAAATGGGCCGTAGCGGCCCCAATGCCATTGCTGACGGTATAATCTGCGGAAATAATACAAATTGTGCGGTTGTTTCACGCTTTGCTACAATACCAAAGGTATATTTATGGGGAATTATACGACTTTTGGCCCTTTTCAATCGAGGCTACCTGTGCCGCCCTACGCACACAACTTTGGGGGCACCACACCGCCATGCACACCCACAGCTATAAGCCCATACCAGCCGTAACCTTCCGGAGTAGGATACATAAGCAAAAGGGGGCACTTCATAGGTTGCCGGTGGGCGGCCGCCTGCGCCGCTTTGTGCTCATAGGGCATCACCCACGCCACTCAGCGCCGGTGCGCTATGGCCACTAAGATGGCATACATTCAGTATAATTGTGTGGCTTTGATACTATATGTAGGCCATATCGACTCTATCCTCTGTATATTATCCGCCCATTATACCAAACTTCGACATTTTCCGGCCGCCGCTGTTTATTCACGAGGCATCACCACGGGGACTGTTCCTTTGCCATGATTAGTTTATTTTACCATAAACCGGCCACGCTGCCTACTAAAACCTCATACAGGGTTTTCGCTTTATTGCTAAAAGCCCCCTCGCACCGACAGCCAATCGGCTGGGTTTTTGGGCAGCACTGTGTTATAATGTAGCCACCAACTTGGCTGGAGGTGCCCGGTGGCTTACTATACCTACATCCTGCGCTGCAAGGACGGCAGCCTCTATACCGGCATCACCACCCACCTTGCCCGCCGCTTTGCCGAGCACGCCGGGCTGGGGGGAAGGGGGGCCAAATACACCGCCTCCCACCCACCTTTGCGCTACGAGGCGGCTTGGAGGGCACCCCACCGGGCAGCGGCCCAAAGGCTGGAGCACCGGCTCAAGGCGCTGAGCAAGTCCCAAAAGGAAAGGCTGATTCTTGGAACGCTCTCAATCGGGCCCGACCTTATGCAATGCACACCCTTGCACATCACCCAGGACGGAGGAATCATCATGCTGTTTATCTGCTATGCCCGCTGCACCACCTGCCACAAGGCCCGGGCCTTTCTCGACGGCCGGGATGCCGCCTACCAAAGCCGAGATATCAAAGAGCAAAACCCCACCGAGGACGAGCTGCGCAGTTGGCACCGTCTGAGCGGCCTGCCCCTTAAACGCTTTTTTAACACCAGCGGCCAGCAGTATCGGGCGCTGGAGCTTTCGAAAAAGCTGCCCCACATGACCGAGGACGAGCAGTTTAGCCTGCTGGCGTCCGACGGAATGCTGGTTCGGCGCCCCATTTTGGTGGCGGAGGATTTTGTGCTGGTGGGCTTTAAGCCGTCCGAGTGGGAGGAGCGCCTGCCGGTTTAATAGGCAGAAGCACCTCGGGCAAGAACCGGGTAAAAAATCCAGACCTTATCGCTATCATTACGTGCGCCCTCGGGAAACCGCGGGCGCGCCTAGTTTAGGCCACTTGCCGCTTTACATTTTGCGCATGGTACACACATCGGCACAATCGGCGCCCTCCCGTGCGATTCACCCTCCATCAGCCTTGGGAATAAAATGACTGAGAGTAGATCTCATCCTGTTCAAAGTTCAGTCACCCAAATTTGAAGCGAGGAATGAAATATATGTTTAATCATCATGATGATCGATGCTGTCGGTGCGGTGCCCCACGCGGCTGCTGCAACTGCGGCTGTGGATTTATTTGCTGCGTACCGGGACCCACCGGGCCGCAGGGAGCAAGGGGTCTGCGAGGCCCCACCGGCGATACCGGACCTACCGGCCCTCCCGGTGATATCGGACCTACCGGACCTCCCGGCCCGGGCGGCAACACCTTCTATCTGGCTACGGACGAAGCGCTGCCCAGCAACGAGTATTTGGGCCTTGGAACCGCCTCGGGCGACTTTGCAAGAAATACCGTGGTCATTGCGCAAGACGGCATGATTGTCGGCTTGGCATTTAGCATCCGAAACGAAGACTTGGATGAGGACGATACCGTATCGGCCGAGATTGTGCGCAGCACAACCTGCGGCGACGACTTGATCGACACGGGCATTATCGCCACCGTAAACGGCCCGAGCACCCCAGGCGACCGAAATTGCTGCGCTTTTGTACCAGCCGAATACGAAGTTTTGGCCTGCGACCTTCTGTCCATCAGGGTCACCCGCACCGGGAATATGGGCGCTTTGCAGGAAGGTGCCGCAGCCACCATTCTCGTAAATACCCCCTCCTAAATGTCTATACCACAAACAAAAGCAGGCCGGCAGATTGCCGGTCTGCTCTTTTGCGCATAAGCGGACTTTTGTCCTGGTAAAAAGCGCTGTCTCTTCGCGCAGGGCACAAAAGAAAAAGCCGCGCACCATTTTGGTGCGCGGCTTTTGTCCAGCTTTATGCTGGTGTGTAGTAGTTGCATTTAGGATATCATTCAAAACTTGAGGCATATTCGAACTATCACATTATTTTATAACCCCAGCTGGCTTTAGCTGCCGCTGCGCAGTGATGATACTCTATTTTCTTTATCTCCTTTTTGCAAATACTATTCCGCCAATCAACATTGCGACACATAACAGTAACACGGCCCACTCATTTGCAGATACATTCGGTGTAGCCGTATCCCCGGCTGGGATGGCCTTCAGGGGCAGAGGCTGGGCTGCCATAGCTTGTGAAGGTACTACTAAGCGACGGGCGGCCGGTCGTCAGTGGCCCATTCCACGTCCATATCGGCAATGAGGTGGTAATCGATAGCCTGCGTCTCGAAATCGAGGCTAATGATGTGCGAACTCAGTCGCCAGCCGAATATCCGCCTGCCGTCGGGCGAAATACGAGCATTATGAAGGACATCTATCATTTTCTCAAATGCCCATGTGCCGTTGTAGAGAATCCGCTGCTGGCCGACTTGAACTGCCAAATGCGCCTTGGAGGCCTCACTGTCAAAAGAAAGATAGCCGATGCAATCTGAGCCTCTGTCTGTAATCAAGGCGCTGCCCTCCAACCCCGGCGGCGGTGGCACAAGGGTTATCGCAGGACTGTCGCTTTTCATCCCGATTTGATAGTACTGTGCCGCTCCACCGTTCTCGGGGTAATTGATATACATTGCGCCGCTCTTTGTGAGGTACGGTCCATCATATCGGCCAAGTACATCTATTTTATCTTCTATAAAATCAATTATGGCCAATTGCCTATTAGAATAAGGCCTCTTTTGGGGGCTCACAGTACATACCACATAGCGGTTTTCTAAAAAGTGTAGGTTTTCAATATAGTACTCCTCTGCCGCAGTACTGGTTTCACTGCTCCACACTACCTTCCCCTTTTCGATGTCATAGATAAAGGAGCCATCTTTCTGGCTATAGGCGGTGTAGTAGGTAAAGTCCTTCGAGATGGCACCCGCCCACGCAATACCATCCACCACAACTGGAATTTCTAGGTCTCGTTCCCATGTGCCGTCGAGGTTGTAGACCTCTATACGACCCGATTCCTGTTGGATGGCAACAATTTTGTTTTCGTGCAGTTCTATCCAGCTGGTAGGGCTCGAGGCGGTCTGGGAGACCACCGCCAGCGCCTCGCGAGTCTCCAAATCGTAGATAATCGTCTTATAGAACTCAAAAATGCCACTGCCAGGGAGCTGCTCGCCTAAGAAAAGAATCACCCGTGTGTTGTCGATAAAATGGGCATTTATAAGCGCAAAATCTTGGCTGGGGTGGCCCTCAGGGGCAGAAGGTGGGCGGCTGGATGATGGACGCGGCGGCGAGCCCGGGTTAGGTGGCGGGGAGGCGAATCCCGCCGAAACGGACGACTCAGGGACAGACGGCATAGAGACGGATGGCCCGCCACAGCCAGACAGTATAAGTAAGCAAAGGCTTATGCTGAATAGCAAGATAGATTGTCTGGGCATAGCGGGCCTCCTTTATGGGATTTAAGGTGTATTATCGGAGAGGATTACTTGTTCATGGCCAAGATCTGTTCTGCATCCAGATTCGGATGATTTTTCAAAACCGTCTCATATGTGTGTTCGGTGACATTAAAGGCATGTAACAACTCGAAAATATGCTGATGAGCGGGCGGGGTGTCCTTGATCCATTCATCAAAAGCATTGGCTCCAATGATATGAATTAACTTGAGGGGGATTTCATAGCATTCATCTGGATAAAGAGGTTGAAATGTCTGCCTGCGTATATCACTCTGCGATATGGCTTCAATTGCCGATGCTGTGGTATAGGATAAGTCTGGGTAATAGTCTAGCGGGTTTTCGGTCTGTTGCATGACATTGGCGACTGTACCGGCAGAATAACTGGTAACTGGTTTCCCGTTCTTCCTTATTTCAAGGTGCATATGGTTGTTAGTACCCCCTGAAGCCACACCCGATTCACCCGTGTAGCCAACAATGGTCTGACCTCCGATAATGGGCAGCGTCCCCAAATCGAGGGATGGTGGTTGATTAAAATGCATATGCACAACGATGGGCCGGTTGCCTGTTTGCCAATGGAGCTGCTTTATCTCATATGCAATAAAATACCCCCGGCTATCAACTATACTGTACCCTGCAGCATAAAAATCAGCATCATAAACTGCCCTTTGAGGCAGCCCGCTTGTCTGCCCATTGGGGTTAACAAAGTCAACACCGGCATGGGGAACTCCCGAATAGTATTGCGGCCAAGGCCCCGTCAATTTTGTAAGCGAGTTGTTAGGCCAGTACCAGCCGGCAGAGGCAGGGCTTGAAGGCTGTGGATAAACAACGTAATAGGTCTCATAGCCGTCATTATTGCTTGGATCCGCATCACCTGTCTCATGATATCTCACCCCCCATCGCCAATTGATTGTCAATTACATTCTACATCCATTTTTTGGGGGGTTCAAGTGCTCTTAGCATCTACAAAGAACTATTAGCCAACTTGCACGCCATATTGTTCGGATTATTAGTCAATATGTACATAATCGGATTGATTTATAGCTTTTGAAGTATTACCCAATTCGGATTGCCGGGTACCTGCTTTCTGGTTTGTAACAAACCAGAAAATTAGATGGGAATCAATTAATCCCCCATTTTCATTGATTCTATTTGAGGTTCCAGTAAAAGATGCGGAGGTTGATGCGGTCAAGGCGCTCTTTGATAGGTTTTTCAGCAACAGGGGATGGGAGTATTCATATGGATCAGGTTGGCGCGTGGGGTCAGGCTGACGAGCTTGCCGCCAAGCGTTATTTTCCCCTCAAAGCCTCCCCTGTTTTTCGAGCGCTTCTCTATACATTGCATCTTCAAAATCAAGATGACTGTTGATACTTTAATTTCAATTGTTTTAATAAGCTGGCGGACAAGGCAGTCATTGTGCTCACTCACTTCCGACTGTTCCACATTGATTGTACCGCCGGATTTTTCCCGCAGGGTGCGCTCCACATGGGCGGCGAGCACCGGGAGCATTTCTCGGCGAAGACCGCGGGTTGCATGGATTGCTTCCATGATTGCGGCGTGAAGGCTTTCCTCGTCCACTGTGACCGAATTCTTGCCAAACAGCATTCGCAGATTGTTTTTCGCGTGCTCAAAACGCTGCCGATGGAGGCTGTCTTTGAACAGGCTGCCGCTAAAGTTCTTTTTGTCCTGAAATAAAAAAAGCGGAGTCTATACGGTCTGTGTGACCGCTGGACTCCGCCTTGGCATAGGGCTTATTATATTTTACATGGATTGTTCCTGGGATTTCCGGAGGCTTTCTTCTGTCATCTCATAAATCTGCTGGTTGATATCGGGGATGACCGCTTCGATCTGTGCTTGGATACCGGAGAGCTGCTCTACCTCCGCGTCGCTTAGCTCATATCCAGCCTCAAAGGTATCGTTTACGCTTTGGTAGATATCCATGAGCTGCTTGCCACTGAATATCTTCTGTTCATTGATCAGGCCAGCTCTCACAGCAAAATCCTGTTTTGCTGCAGTATAGTTGTCCATGTAATAGTGCCCCCACATGACGCCGGAGCCGTCATAGTCACGCTCCTATGTGACAAACTTATAGCCATACTGGGTTTCCCGACCTGCAAGCACAGCTCCGTTAAACTCGGCAAGCCGCCGGAATTCTTCGTCCAACGCTGCTGCTACGAGCAATGGTGACTTTTCCATCACCGTCATATATTCTTTTACCATGATGGCGATGGGCGCGACCTTAAAGTACAAATCACTGGCTGTCGGGCTGTCCAAGTCGCTGGGGAATTTGCATAACTCTCCTCAGGGTCCCACACGGCAGGCAGGATGACCATTGAGCAGGACGGGGAGGGTGTTCTTTTCCGGTGGCGCTGTCTCGATCCCGTGTTTACCGAGAAGGCGGGAAAGCTCTGTAAAGTATCTTTTTGTATCCATAAGATTCTCCCTTCATTTTTCTCTGAAATAAAAAAAGACCCGTACATTTCTGTATGAGTCTCCGAGTCTCTCTAAATTTTATCAAGTGTCCAATTGTCGATTTTTTCAGCAGCTATAAAATAGCCGTTCGTTGAAAGGGGCTTGAGATGTGTAGGGGGCTATTCTGAGCGTTGCAAGGGTAAATTGCTGCGACAATCATCGCAAAACATCCGGTGTGTGAGTTCAAATACGGGGATTCTCTAAAATATCGAAATGACATCCCCAAAACTGGCATCCTATTTTACAGGCAAAATCACACATAAAAGTCCCCACAAAGCTTGATGTCCTGCGGTTTTCTCCGCAGGACATCTTTTTTGGGACTACATTATGGTGCGGATGACAGGAATCGAACCTGCACGTCGGGGACACCAGATCCTAAGTCTGGCGCGTCTGCCATTTCCGCCACATCCGCCTATCTTATAGGGGCCGTCACGCCGCAGATCAAGGCCGGTCCGCCGGGGGGTGGGTGGCCTTGCGCTGGTGCGTGTCGGCATTTCATTATAACGCCTTGCGGGTAGGTTGTCAATTTGTCTTGCGACAAAGAATAGTTTTAGCTACAATAGAGCAAAAACCAGCCATTAAGGAGATATTATGCAGCATATTTTGGGTCACATGCGCCGGGCTATTGAGGACTACCAGATGATTGCCCCCGGCGACCACATCGGCGTGGGGCTGTCCGGCGGAAAGGACTCGGTCACGCTGCTGATGGGCTTGGCCGGTCTGCGCCGGGTTCTGCCCTACCCCTTTAGCCTGACGGCCTTTACGCTCGACCCCTGTTTTAATAATCAGCTCACCGACTACTCGGCCATGGAGGCCCTCTGCCGGGAGCTTGAGGTGCCCTATATCATCGAGCGCACCAACATAGGGCCGGTGGTGTTCGACGAGCGAAAGGAGAAAAACCCCTGCTCGCTCTGCGCCCGGATGCGCCGTGGGGCACTGCACAACCTCTGCAACGCCCACGGCTGCAAAAAGCTGGCGCTGGGCCATCATATGGACGATGCGGTGGAGACCTTCTTCCTCAACCTCTATAACGAGGGGCGCATCGGCTGCTTTTCGCCGGTGACCTATCTTTCCCGCAAGGATATTCATCTTATCCGACCCATGGTCTTTCTTGAGGAGGGGCAAATCCGAGGTTTTGTGGAAAGCCGGGGGCTGTCCATTGTAAAAAGCCTCTGCCCCTATGAAGGGGAGGGCCACCGAACCCGCATCAAGGCGTATATCGGCTCGATGTGTCAGGGCGACCGGGGCTTTAAGCGGCGCATTTTCGGCGCCATGAAGCGAGACGGGCTGGACGGCTGGTAGGCTAAAGCCGAGTTTTTCTGCCCAAGAGAGCAGATAAAGGGAATATTTACTTTCTTTTGGGCGGGGTCTGTCGTATAATGAATAAGACACAAAAAGGGGTACTCAGGGGGTCTTTGGTTCAATGGAGGCTTTCAAACGCTTTATAAAACGGGCGCTGGCCCTTTTGCTGCTCCTCGCCGTCATGGCGGGGATCGGCGGCTATGGGGGCTATTATCTCTACAACCGCAAGAACAATCCGCCCCCCCAGCCCCCGCCCCTGTTTAACCCTTATGCCCCCGAAATCACCTTTGTATCCATCGATGCCGAGGTGGACTGGGAGCCTCAAAGTCTGGCCGAACTGGAGGAGGACTCGTCCCTCATTGTGCGTGGATATATCTTAGGCAACCGCCAAGAGGTCATCAACTATCATCCCGACAGCCAGACCCCACGCAGCGGCTTTACCACCAGCACGCTGGTGGTGCGCGAATGCTATAAGGGCACGCTGCTGCCCGGCGATAAAATCCCCTTTGTGGAGCGCTATTATACCGGCTCCGAAGGTCAGATGATCACCTATAACCACTATATGCCCGTGCTGCCCATGGAGGACTATGTGTTCTTTTTAAGCCGCCAGCCGGTGGATGCGGCCCATTTTCCCGGGCGCTACTATCTTAAATGCCTCACGCTGGGCAAGTATCGAGCACTCAGCCAAAAGCAGCTTAAAAAAGGATTTGCCAACCTGAGCCCCGAGACCTTGGGGCTTAGCCCCGATATGAACGAGCAGGCCTTGGCCCACTATTTGTCGCTGTTTGACCAGGTGGCCGAGGGCTATATCGACCCGCCCACCGAGGAGGAGCTGGCCGCCCGAGCCCTGCAGGAGCAAAAAGATGCCCAAAGCGCCCGCACGGCGGCCGACATCCCGTTTTGGGCCATCGGGCTGGGTTTTGTGATGATGACCATTTTGGGCGGCACGGCTATGCTGCTGTATCGCTACCGGCAAAACCGCAGCCAGGCAACCGCCGACCCGACCGAGGATGCCGAAACCGACTCGCGGGACAGCCGGCTGCACGAGATGCTGCCCGATATCGGCCCGCCACAGGGCGACCCCTCCCCTGCCTACCCGGACGAGGACACCCCGCCCGAAGTTCGCCGGCTGCCCTTTGGTCTGCGCCTGCCGGCTGTGCTCCGGCCCTTTAAACCCCGCCAGCGAGAGCGCACTTAAAGCCCTCGGGGGGTGCTAACCCTCTTGCAAAGCGCTCTAAATGTGCTTTGCAAGCCCCGGTTGCAAAGGGCAGAGCCACTGCCACCGCTTAAGCCAATTTTATAGTCCGGCTTCTTGCGGAGCCGCTGCAGAGGAGGGCGAGCGCCCTCTTTTTTTGTGCCCGGCCACCCAAATGGGCAAAACACCCGCTGCAGCGGGTGTTTTTGGCCACAACATGGCCGCTGCCTGCCCCTTTCCCCTCGTCAATATGAATAACATGCAGCGGCTTATTTTGGCTATATCGCAGATTTTTATCGCGATCTGTGGATCAACAATCTGGGGGATTGTGGCAAAAAGTGCCGGAATACCGCCAAAAATCCATATTATGCACATATTATAAATACTTGTTTTGTAGATCCCGTAAAAAACCGGTCGAGAAACACGACGGATTTCCCCCGTTTTGTTCCAAAAGGCGAGGTTATGTCCACCAACATAGGGAATAAATGGTTTTGTAGGCTGGTAATGTTTATGATAATATTGAACATATACTGCGAATTTTTGGCCTTTTCGGCCAAAATCCGGCTGCCAATGGGCGCTTTTTGCAAACAAGCGTGGTCTACCCGATGCCTCGTCTATGGCCGACGCTTTTTATGCAATATGCGCAAGGCGGCCTTGGGCCCGTCTTAGGGTGCTTCCCTAGCATGCGGGCCAAGCGGTACAGTCTGTTGCCGGCACTTGCCGGTCTCATCGCTCCACCATCCTAAATGGAGGTGCCTTATGCCAAATCTGCCCTTCTATCGCAGCATTTCCTTTATGTTGGCGCTGCTGTCGGTCTGCGCCATTTTGGCTATGGGGATAACCTCCTATTTTTATATGTCCCGCAGTGCCCAGAGCATTGTGACCGATGTGTTGTCCGAGCGCAGCGAGAGCTCCTTGGCCACTGTGGGAAAACTGCTCGAGCATTACGAGATTGTGGCCGCCTTTGTGGGGCGGCAGCTCTCCTCCGACCGGGACATTGCCGAGGCTCTCGAGGCGCAGGACATCGAGGCGCTGCGCACCCTGACCAACTACGCTACGGACGGGCTCTCGCTCAATATGCGCTATATCACCTATACCGACGCCCGGGGCAATGTTATTTTGCGTATGCACAGCGACCGGGTGGGCGATTCGCTGGCCTATAAGCCCAGTGTGCGCCATGCGCTGTCCGGCCAACTGGCCACCTATCTGGAGCAGGGCACCGAAATTCGCCTTGGGGTGCGCACCGCCGCGCCCGTTTATAATGCCGAGGGCAACCTGATCGGGGTGGTTCTGGCCGGCTATGCGCTGACCGACCCCGAATTTGCCGATCAGATTAAGGCCCTGACCAACAACGACTTCACCGTCTATATCCACAATGTGCGGGTCAATACCACCGTGTTAGACCCGGACGGCAACCGAGCCATCGGCTCCCAGATGAATCCCGACATTGCCGATGTGGTGCTGCGGCGGGGACAGGTCTTTCACGGCGAGGACACCATTTTTGGCATGCGCTACCGGGTGCGGTTTAAGCCCCTTGTGGACTCGAGCGGCCAGGTGGTGGGCGCCATGGCGACGGGCAGTGCCTCGGCCCCCGCTTACTCGCTGTATCAGGATTCGCTGCGCCGCATGATCATCACCGAGCTTGTAATTATGTGCGTGGTCATTATACTGATGCAGATCTATGTGCACCACATGATTACCCACCCTCTAACCCGCATGGCCCGAGAAGCCACCGCCCTCACCCGGGGGGAGCCGGATGCCAAGATTGTCCACCGCTCTAATAACGAGCTGGGTATGCTGGCCGATTCGCTGCGCACCATGTCCGAGCGGCTGGGAAGCCGCATCGAGCAGCTTTATCGCCGGGAGAAGGATCTCCTGGCCGCTTTAGACCAGGCCGAGCAGTCCGAGCGGGCCAAAAGCCAGTTTTTGGCCAACATGAGCCACGAAATCCGCACACCCCTAAACGCCATCATCGGTATGGCCTTTCTCGCCCTCAAAACCGACCTTACGCCCAAGCAGCGGGACTATGTGGAAAAAATTCACCGTTCCTCCTCCTCGCTTCTGGGCATCATCAACGATATTCTGGACTTCTCCAAAATCGAATCGGGCCGCATGGCCATGGAAAACATCGAGTTCGAAATCGAAAATATCCTCGAGAGCAGTATGCTCTACTCGGGCCGCATGGCTCAGGAGAAGGGGCTGGAGTACATCTGCCGCATCGACCCCGAGGTGCCCACCTATGTGCTGGGCGACCCGCTGCGGTTGGGCGAGATTATCACCAATCTGGTCAGCAACGCCGTCAAGTTTACCGAGAAGGGCCAGGTGGCCGTGGATGTGCGCCCCGCCGGCCGCACCGACACCCGCATTAAGCTGCAGTTTTCCGTGACCGATACGGGCATCGGCATCCCCGAAGACCAGCTGCCCAATTTGTTCGATGCCTTTACCCAGGCCGACGGCTCCACAACCCGCCGGTATGGCGGCACCGGTCTGGGTCTGGCCATCTGCAAGGGGCTGGCCGAGCTGATGGGCGGCACGCTGGATGTGAGCAGCCGGGAGGGTGTGGGCAGCGTGTTTGTGTTCACCGCCTGGTTCGATATGGCCCAGGGTCGCTGCAGCAGCCCCAAGGTGGTGCCCCCCGGCCTGCTGGGCAGGCGGGTGCTGGTGGTGGACGACAACCCCACCGTGCGCAGCACTCTGATAGAATACCTTGCGGACATGAAGTTAGAGGCCACCGCCCTCTGCTCGGGGGAGGAGGCTCTGCAGGCTGTGCGGGCGGCCGACAGCCACAAGCCCTATGATTTGGCCCTGATAGACTGGCGGATGAATGGGGGCATGGACGGCGTTGAAACGGCCATCCGCCTAAAAGCCGCCGAGAACATTGTGCACAAGCCGGCGGTGGTGCTGCTCACCGGCGCCGGCCAGCCCAGCGACCCCTATGCCCAAATGTATGTGGACGCCGAGCTGACCAAGCCCGTGGGTCCCTCGGCCCTTTACGACTGTCTGGTGGGGCTGTTTACCCGCCAACCCATCGCACCGGTCCCCGCTCCTACCTGCCAGCGCCAATACGGCCTTGGGGGTTTTAGGGTGCTTATCGCCGAGGACAACGACATCAATTTGCAAATTGCCGTGGAGCTTTTAGAGAGCCAGGGCATGGTGGTCACCCAGGCCGTCAACGGCCGGCAGGCGGTCGAACTGTTTGAGGCGGCCGGTCCAGGCGGCTTGGACATCATCCTTTTGGACATCATGATGCCCGTGATGGACGGCTACAAGGCCGCCGCCGCCATCCGCCAAATGGACCCTCACATTCCCATTGTGGCCATGACCGCCCGGGTGATGGCCGACGAGCAACAGCGCTGCTTTGATGTGGGTATGAACGACCATATCTCCAAGCCCATCGAGGTGGACCGGCTGTTTGCCGTGCTCTCCAAGTGGCTGGGAGCCAAACCCCGCCCGTTCGAGCTGCCCAATGCCTCGGTGCCGCTGGCGCTGGAGGGGCTCAATGTGGACAGTGCCCTCAACCGGGCGGCGGGCAACCGGGAGCTTTATAGCCGCCTGCTGCTGCGCTTTGCCGCCGACCAAAGCGAGATGACCGCCGGCATTGCCGATGCGCTAAGTCAGGGCGACCTTGCACAGGCCGACCGGCTCACCCACACTCTAAAAGGCATGGCGGGCAACATCGGTGCCGAGCAGGCGCTGCCCCTCATCCTCGAGCTGGAAGCCGGTCTGCGCCGGGGCCTTGAGTCGGACGCCCTTGCCCGTCTTCTTGAGCCGGTCACCGAGGCGCTGGACAACATAAGCCGGGGCATTTTGGCCGCCGAGCCCCTGTTGCGGCAGATTGCCCGCCCCGAACAGCAGTCCGAACTCGACCCCGAGGCCTTAGAGCAACTGATAGGGCTGCTCAGCGAGAGCGACATGGAGGCGCTGGACCACTTTAGAGCCTTGGGCCCGCAGCTAAGGGGGTATCTGTCGGCCGCCGATTATCTGGCCTTGGAGCGGGCGGTGGAACGCTTAGAGTTTGCCGAGGCCGGCGCTTTGCTCACCGGTCTTACAATGCGTTAGGAGGTGATGTTATGCAGCACACACAGGCAAAACCCTCGGTGCTGGTGGTGGACGACACGCTGGACAACCTCGCACTGGTCAACGAAATTCTAAAAGGCACCTATCGGGTGCGGGTGGCCACCAACGGCCAAAGAGCGCTGGAAGCCGCCCGGCTGTCGCCGCCCGACATCATTCTGCTCGATGTGGTCATGCCGGTGATGGACGGCTACGAGACCTGCGCCCAACTGAAGAAAGACCCTCGGCTGCGGGACATACCGGTGCTCTTTCTCACAGCCCGAGCCGACGAGGACGACGAGCGAAAGGGCTTTGCCCTGGGCGCCGCCGACTATATTGTCAAGCCCGTAAGTCCGCCCATTCTGCTGGCCAGAGTGCACACCCACATCACCCTAAAGCGCAGCCGGGATATGCTAAAGCGGCAAAACCAGGACTTAGACGCCGAGGTGCAGCGCCGCACCCGGCACATCTTCGTGCTGCAGGAGGCCTCTATCATGGCCATGGCCGCCCTGGCCGAAACCCGGGACAACGAGACCGGCCACCATTTGCAGCGCACCAAGTTTTACATCCAGGAGCTGGCCTGCTGCCTGAGCCGGGAGGCGGCTTACCGGGACATTTTAACGCCCGAGCGCATTCGCAACATCACCATGTCGGCCCCGCTGCACGACATTGGCAAGGTGGGCATTCCCGACCATATTCTTCTAAACCCCGGCCGACTTTCGGCCGAGGAATTCGAGCTGATGAAAATGCACACCATTTTTGGCCGAGACGCCATTTTAAGTGCCGAGCGGCTGATTGGCCGGGCCGAGACCTTTTTGACCTGTGCCCGGGAGATTGCCTACTGCCACCACGAAAAGTGGGACGGCTCGGGCTATCCGCAGGGGCTCAGCGGCGAGGACATTCCGCTGCCCGCCCGGCTGATGGCCATTGTAGACGCCTACGACGCGCTGACCGCCTTTAGGGTCTATAAAGATGTGGTGCCCCACGAGCAGGCGGTGAACATCATGATGGCCGACGCCGGCACCCATTTTGACCCCAATCTGATGGGGGCGTTTGCAGTGGCCTCCCACCGCTTTAAGGAGATAGCCGCCCAGCATACCGACAGCGAGCTAAGCGCACTGGCCCATATGTGCGAGCAGCACTGAGCTTGCTCCATAGGTTACATAAACGCCTTTGTGGCCCCGGACCGGCTCCGGGGCCTTTCATATTTGCCAAAAATCCCCCGGCTATTGACAGTAGGGGGCGGGCAATATAGAATTGTACTATAACATTTTGAAGGTGGGTTCTGTCCGGTGACCATAAAAATGATTGACGATGGCGTAACCCCGCTTTATCGACAGATTATGGACGCCATCACCCAGAGGGTGGAGAGCGGCGAGCTGCCGGTGGGCTATCAGCTTCCCACGGTGCGCGAGCTGGCCGCCGAGCTGGGTACCAGCCCGGGCACGGTTAAGCACGCCTACGACCGGCTGGCCCATATGGGCATTATCGAGAAAATACAGGGGCGAGGCAGCTTTGTGGTGGAAAACCGGGCCACCCTAGGCGGCAGCACCAAGGCGCAGGCCCTTTATGCCATAGATCGGCTGCTAAACGAGCTGGAGGAGCTGGGCTTTGGCGAGCGGGAAATCCGCATTTTTCTCGATTTAAAGCTGCGGGAGCGGGCGCAACCCGCCAAGGGGCGGCGGGAAAACGCCGACGAAGCCCTGTCGGCCATTCGCCGGCAGCTGATGTATGTGGAGGCCGCCCTCGATTTGTTGTTTGAGGAGGACGAGGAGGCCTGATTGTCCCGACCGGCTGCGCGTTTTTTTGCCCCTTGTGCGCATCTTGACCAACTTTGGTTATAATAGACATAATCCCACCGGAAAAACTGTTCATAACTGCGAAAACGCCCATTGACAAATTTGCAACAATCCCGGTATAATGTAAATTGATATAGTACTTTTATTTCCGAACGCACACAAAACTGTATCTCGGGGGGTCACAACCCCTTAAATCAGACGGAGGAGTATCATTGTGGAGAAGAAAAAGCTGGTTCTAGGCGTTATAGGCGCCGATGTTCATGCCGTGGGCAACAAAATCCTCGACCATGCGTTTACCCACGCAGGCTTTGAGGTGATCAACCTGGGGGTGTTGGTCTCGCAAGAGGAGTTCATCGAGGCGGCCATCGAGACGGCGGCCGACGCCATCGTCGTGTCCTCGCTCTACGGCCACGGCGAGCTGGACTGCCGGGGTCTCAGAGACAAGTGCAAAGAGGCCGGCATCGGCGACATCCTGCTCTATGTGGGAGGCAACATCGTGGTGGGCAAGCAGCCCTTTGAGGAAGTGGAGCAGCGCTTTAAGGATATGGGCTTCGACCGTGTGTTCGGTCCTGGCACCTCTCCCGACGAAGGCATTGCGTTTTTGAAGAAGGATCTCAACATCACAGAGTAAAGGGGAGGGAGGGCCACTATGCAGCCTGTATTGCTCATAGACTTTGGCAGTACCTACACCAAGGTGACCGCGGTGGATCTGAGCGGCCCCACCCTACTGGGCACCGCCGCCCACTTTACCACCGTGGAGACCGACATCAACGAGGGGCTTAACAACGCCCTGGGGGAGCTCTCTAAAAAAGTGGGCACCCTCGACTATACCGCCCGCTATGCCTGCTCGAGTGCGGCCGGGGGCCTGCGCATGATCACCAGCGGCCTTGTGCCCGAGCTCACCGCCGAGGCTGCTCGGTTGGCCAGTTTGGGTGCCGGCGCTAAGGTGATTAAGGTGTACGCCTACGAGCTGACCGAGGAGGACATCGAGGAGATCGACGCACTCAAGCCCGACATCTTCTTGCTTACCGGCGGTACCGACGGGGGCAACCGAGCCTACATCGAGCAAAATGCCCGTATGTTGGCCCAGTGCAAAACCCGTTTTCCCATTTTGGTGGCGGGCAACCGTTCGTCCACCACCACCTGTCTGCGCATCCTTGAGGGCCGAGAGGTCACCGCCTGCCCCAATGTGATGCCCAAGCTGGGGGCGCTCAACATCGAGCCCACCCAAAATGAGATACGGGCGCTGTTTTTAGAGCGCATCATCAAGGCCAAGGGACTGAGCACCGCCGCCGAGCTTATCGACGGCATTCTCATGCCCACGCCGGCTGCCGTGCTCAGCGCCATGGAGCTGCTTTCGGGCGGCACCAAAACCACCCCCGGTCTTGGCGAGCTGGTGGGCGTAGACCTGGGTGGTGCCACCACCGACATCTACTCCATCGCCGCCGGCCACCCCGACCACGACGCCGTGATGAAGGGGCTGCCCGAGCCCTATGCCAAGCGGACGGTGGAAGGCGACATCGGTATGCGTTACAGTGCCTTGGGCGTTTTGGAGGCCGTGGGCGTCGAGCGTTTGGCCGAGCTCAGCGGTCTGAGCGAGGCGCAGGTGCTGGCCATGACCGAGCACATCAGCGCCCAGCCCGACAGCCTGCCCGACACCGAGGACTACGCTGCCCTGGACTACGCCATTGCCTGTGCCGCCATCGAAACGGCGGTTACCCGACACGCCGGACATCTTGAGGAGATTTATACGCCCACCGGGCCGGCCTATATGCAAATGGGCAAAAATCTAACGGGCGTAACCAAGCTGGTGGTCACCGGCGGGGCCATTATTCACAACCAGCAGGCCCCCCTTATTGCCCGCCATGCCTTTTATACCGAATCGGCCCCCTTCTCGCTCAAACCGAAGACGGCCGACATCTATATCGATCGCCGATACATCCTGGCGTCCATGGGCCTGTTAGGCCAAAACCATCCCGACGCCGCCCTTACCATTATGAAGAAGGAGCTTGAATACCATGGAACTGCGGAATAAGCGCATTAGTGACGACGATTTCCAGCGCCAGCGCGAAGAAGTTTTAACCCAGTGGCCCACCGGTGCCGATGTGAACTTTGAGGAGGGCGTGGCCTATCAGGCGGCGCTGCCCGAACACAAAAAGTTTGGCAAAAAGCTCCTCGAGGCCAAGGCCGAGGGGCGCACCCTCACCCAGCCCCGAGCCGGTGTGGCCCTGATTCCTGAGCATCTTGAGCTGCTCAGCTACCTCCAGGATGTGGGCGAGGCCGACCTGCTGCCCACCACCATCGACAGCTACACCCGCCAAAACCGCTACCAGAAGGCCGAAATCGGCATTGAAGAGTCGGTTAAAACCGGCAAGAGCATGCTCAACGGCTTCCCGGCCGTCAACCACGGTGTTAAGGGCTGCCGCCAGATTATCGAGCAGCTGGACACCCCCGTTCAGGTGCGCCACGGCACCCCCGACGCCCGTCTGCTCACCGAGATCTGCTACACCGGCGGCTTTACCAGCTACGAGGGCGGCGGCATCTCCTACAACATCCCCTACGCCAAGAATGTTGACCTTGAAAAGACCATCCGCGACTGGCAGTATGTGGACCGTCTGACCGGTATGTACGAGGAGGCCGGCGTCTCCATCAACCGCGAGCCCTTTGGCCCCCTCACCGGCACCCTGGTGCCCCCCAGCATCTCCCATGCCGTGGGCATCATCGAGGCACTGCTGGCCGCCGAGCAGGGCGTGCGCAACATCACCGTGGGCTACGGCCAGTGCGGCAACCTTGTGCAGGATGTGGCCGCCATTCAGACCCTTCAGGAGCTCACCGACGAGTACCTGACCAAATACGGCTACAAGGTGGATGTCACCACCGTTCTGCACCAGTGGATGGGCGGCTTCCCTCAGGACGAGGCCAAGGCCTTCTCGGTTATTGCCTGGGGCAGCACCGCAGCGGCTCTCTCCCGTGCCACCAAGGTTATTGTTAAAACCCCCCACGAGGCCATGGGCATTCCCACCAAGGAAGCCAACGCCCAGGGTCTGCTCTGCACCAAGCAGGTTATCTCCATGCTGCAGGATCAGGCTCTCGATCCCAACTCGCTCAAGCTTGAGAAGGAGATCATCACCGCCGAGACCCGCTGCCTGGTAGACAAGTGCTTCGAGCTGGGCGAGGGCGATATCGCCGTGGGCACCGTGCGGGCCTTTGCCGCCGGCATCCTCGATGTGCCCTTTGCTCCCAGCCGCTTCAACGCCGGCAAGATGCTGCCCTGCCGCGACAACGAGGGCGCCGTGCGCATCTTTGCGCCGGGCAACCTGCCCTTCAGCGCCGATTTGCTGGCTTTCCATCAGGATAAGCTCAGCGCTCGGGCCAAGGCCGAGGGCCGTGCCCCCTCCTTCCAGATGGTTATCGACGATGTCTATGCCATCAGTAAGGGTCGTTTGGTGGGCCGTCCCCGCTAACAATCACAACGGGGTCGGCTACTAGAGCGGCCGACCCCTTCCTTGTGTTTTAAAGTTTCGGTTATTATAAAGAAAAGAGGCTTATTTTACCATGAAAATTGTTAAAGCAGTCTGCGCACCCGGACGCACCGGTTTTTACTTCGACGACCAGCGTGCCATCAAAGCCGGCGCTGTTTCCGACGGCTCTGCCTACATAGGCGAGCCCAAAACCCCCGGTTTTACCGCCGTGCGCCAGGCCGGCGAGTCCATCTCGGTCATGCTCATCCTTGAGGACGGCCAAATTGCCTACGGCGACTGCGCCGCTGTGCAGTACTCGGGAGCCGGTGGCCGTGACCCGCTGTTCCTCGCCGAGGACTTTATCCCGGTTATCGAGCAGCATGTGCTCCCCGCCCTCATCGGCGAGGAGGCCGACAGCTTCCGCCGCCTGGCCGAGAAGGTGGAGAAGATCGAGGTAGACGGCAAGCGTCTGCACACCGCCATCCGTTACGGCGTCTCTCAGGCTGTGCTGGACGCCGTGGCTCGGGCGAGCCACAAGCTCATGTGCGAGGTGCTGGCCGCCGAGTATAACACCGAGGTGTCCGATCGGATGGTGCCTATCTTCACCCAGTCGGGCGACGCCCGCTACGACAACGCCGATAAGATGATCATGAAGGGCGCCCAGGTGCTGCCCCATGCGCTTATCAACAATGTGGAGACCAAGCTGGGCAAAGACGGCCAGCTGCTCAAGGAGTATGTGGCTTGGCTGCGCGACCGCATCCTCAAGCTGCGCCCCAGCGAGGACTACACCCCCGTGATGCACATCGATGTCTACGGCACCATTGGTCAGGCCTTTGGCAACCACAACTACGAGGCCATGGCCGACTATCTGGGCACCTTGGCCGAAGCTGCCCATCCCTTTATGCTGCGCATTGAGGGCCCCATGGATGTGGACGAGCGCGAGGGCCAGATGAAGGCGCTGTCTGCCCTGACCAAGCTCATCGACGAGCGTGGCATCAAGGTGCAGCTGGTGGCCGACGAGTGGTGCAACACCCTTGAGGACATCAAATACTTTGCCGACAACAGAGCCGGCCATATGATTCAGATTAAAACCCCCGACCTGGGCTGCATCAGCAACTCGCTCGAAGCCGTGCTCTACTGCAAAGAGAAGGGCGTGGGCGCCTATCTGGGCGGCACCTGCAACGAGACCGACCGCTCGGCTCAGGCCTGTGTCCATGTGGCCATGGCCTCCAAGCCCGACCAAATGCTGGCCAAACCCGGCATGGGTGTAGACGAGGGCTACATGATCGTTTATAATGAGATGCAGCGCATTCTTGCACTGACTAAATAAACTTAGAACTAAAGCGGGCCAGGGGCGCCGGCAAAAGGCCATGCGCCTGCCGCCGGCGCCCCGCTCTATACGCCCCAAAGGGAGGACGCCATGCCTTACAGAGAGCCCGGTAGCAACAGTCATCTTTACAGCGTCTTTTTTGCTCCTCGGGGCCATCGGCGCATGGCCCAGTTGGGAGTGGAAATTGCCCAGCAGTATCTCAGCCCCTTCGACCAGCTCATCGGCGTCATCGGCGAGGCCGGCAGCGGCAAGAGCATGCTTATCAAGGGTATGTTCCCGGGGCTGGAGCTCTCTAACGACGACGAGGGCGTCAATGTCCGCCCGCTGCCTCTGCTGAGCGTGGGCGAGGACGAGGGCGCCTTTTACACCGCCCATACCTACCATGTGGACATCCGCTTTGAGGCCGGTTTTACCCAGATGCATGTGCTGGCCGACGCCATTAAAGAGGCCCTGCGGCTGGGCCGGCGGGTGGTGGTAGAGCATTTTGACCTGGTCTATCCGCTTTTGGGGCAAAACGCCCAGCTGCTCATCGGCATTGGCGAGGAGGTGCTCATCACCCGGCCCAGCATTTTCGGCCCCGAGCCGGGGGATGTGGCCAATATGGTTTTTGCCTCCTTCCCCTATCGGCGCATGGCCCACACCGCCGAGGACCTCTGCGGCTTTTTGCTGAGAAAGTGGGGCAAGGGCGATAAGCTCTGGCACGCCGATGTGCGCCACGGCTTTATTTTGGGCTTTAACGAAGACCCGCAAATCGACCTGGATATGCTCGAGGCCGACCTCAACGAGATGATTAAGGCCGGGCTGCCGGTGTCCTACTGCGACGAGGGACATATTCTCATCGACGGCGAGCGCTTTCCCTGCACCGGGCCCCGGATGCATGTGAAGAACACCGACGAGATTGAGGCCATTCATATACAAAAACAGATTATCAAAGACCCCACCAGCGGCCGCTATCTGCTGGTGGGCACCGTGGGTAAGCGGGATGCCGAGCGCATCAGCGAGCTGAATACCCTGCGGTAACCAAACATACAGGAGGGGATAGTATGCGCATTTTTAATGCCACAGAGCTGACCGATGTGGTCAGCCGGCTGTGCATCGAGGCCAACCGCAGCCTGACCGGCGATGTGCGGAACTGCATCGAGACCTGCCGCCAATGCGAGCCTTGGCCCATTGCCCAGGGCGTGCTGGACAGAATTATCGAAAACTACAACCTGGCCGACCAAAACCAGATGCCCATCTGCCAGGACACCGGCGTGGCCTGCGTCTTTGTGGAGATCGGCCGGGAGGTTTATATCGAGGGCGACCTGGAGGCCGCCGTCAATGCCGGCGTCAAAAAGGGTTACGACGAGGGCTACCTGCGCAAATCGGTGGTGGGCGACCCCCTGCAGCGCAAAAACACCGGCGACAACACGCCCGCCATGCTCTATATCGACTTTGTGCCGGGCGATAAGGTCACCGTCACCGTGGCCCCCAAGGGCTTTGGCAGCGAGAACATGAGCCAGCTGCGCATGCTGCGCCCCTCGGACGGGGTGGAGGGCGTGGTGGACTTTGTGCTCTCGGTGGTGGAGCAGGCCGGGCCCAACCCCTGCCCCCCCATTGTGGTGGGCATCGGCCTGGGCGGCACCTTTGACAAGGCCGCTCTGCTGGCCAAAAAGGCGCTGCTACGCCCGCTGGACACTGCTCATCCCGACCCATTTTACGCCGAACTTGAGGCTCGGCTGCTAAAAGAAATCAACGCGCTGGGCATTGGCCCGCAGGGCTTTGGCGGGCAAACCACGGCTCTGAGTGTGGCCATCGAGCATCTGCCCACCCATATTGCCGGGCTGCCCTGTGCGGTCAACCTGAACTGCCATGTGGCCCGCCACGCAACGGAGGTGCTGTAATATGGAACATCGCATCACGCTGCCCCTTACAAGAGAAAAGGCAGCCAAGCTTTCGAGCGGCGACACCGTGCTGCTCACCGGCGTTATCTACACCGCCCGAGACGCCGCCCACAAGCGCATAATTGAAATGCTCGACCGGGGCGAGGCGCTGCCCTTTGATGTGGAAGACGCCGTCATCTACTATGTGGGCCCCACGCCGGCCAAACCGGGTCAGGCACTGGGTTCGGCCGGACCTACCACCAGCTACCGCATGGACGCCTATGCTCCCCGCCTGTTGGACTTGGGGCTGCGGGGCATGATTGGCAAAGGTCAGCGGGGCGTCGAAGTGGTCGAGGCCATGAAGCGTAACGGTTCGGTCTATTTTGGTGCCATTGGCGGCGCTGGCGCACTGCTGGGCAGCCAGGTTAAAAAGGCCGAGGTCATTGCCTTTGCGGATTTGGGTGCCGAGGCTGTGCACCGCCTCGAGGTGGAGAACTTCCCCCTCAGCGTGGTTATCGACAGCAAGGGCGCCAACCTCTACGCCAGCGGCCGTCAGGCATACTTAGACAGCTTAAAGTAGCAAAGCTCCAATAATAAAACCTCCCCCGCAGATGCGGGGGAGGTTTTGTATGCTATATAGAGCAGATGGCTTTAATAGCGACCGATGGGAGGTGTTACATCATCGGGCAGCGGGCAGACATACTTGCCGCCGTTTTGGGCCAGGGTGAATTTCTTGGCCTCTTCGATCACATCGGGGCGATCCATGGTGCGGATGGCCGACAGCGCCATGGCTTTGGCAGCCACGATCATGCCCTTGTGGCCGATGCTGCTGTTGGACTGAGCCGTCATCTGCCAGGAGTGGCCCACATTGCCAATGCAGGTTGTGGCAACTCTGAACTGGGTGGTGGGGGCGGCGTAGCACACATCGCCCACATCGGTGGAACCGGACTGATACTTGGTGCAGCCGGGGATAAAGGGACCGATCTCGCTGGAGAGGGGCCGCTCCCAAATGGCATCCACCTTATCGGCGCCGTAGCGCTCGGCGATCTTCTCGCGGATGGAGGCCTGGGCGTTGGGGTTAAAGCTGTCAACAAAGGCCTTGGCCAGCTTGTAGTCCTCCTCGTCCCACTGGGGGGCGCCCACTTCGTTGAGGCACTCCTCGGCGACGAGAGAGAGGGGATCGTTGGAGATATAGTCGGAGAAGGCCATGGTAACTTCGTACTCGAGGTTGGTCTCGGTCATCATGGCGGCGCCCTTGGCAACCTTGACTACGCGCTCCCAGAGCTTCTTAAGATCGGCAACCTTGGGCGAACGCACCTCGTACTTAACCAGTGCGCGCTCCTGCACGATGTTGGGGGCGGTCCCGCCGGCATCCATGTAAGCGTAGTGGATACGCTCTTGGTCGAACATATGCTCTCTGAGGTAGTTACAGCCTGAGCTCATGAGCTCAGCGGCGTCCAGAGCCGAGCGTCCCAGCCAGGGAGAGCCGCCGGCATGAGCGGTGATGCCCTTAAAGAGGAAGTTGCCGCCCATGATGGCTACGCTGCGGGTAGACTGCACCTCGGTGCTGTCGGCGGGGTGCCAGGTGTAGACAAAGTCGGCATCGTCAAACACGCCGGCGCGAGCCATAAACTGCTTGGAGCCTGCGCCCTCTTCGGCGGGGCAGCCATAAAACTTAACGGTGCCGGCCTTGTTCTCGGCCACCATGTACTCCTTGGCGGCAAACGCAGCGGCCAGAGCGCCCACGCCCAGCAGGTTGTGTCCGCAGCCGTGGCCGGGAGCACCGGGCTTTATGGGGTTAAACTCGGGGTTGCTGGCCTCTTGGCTCAGGATGTCCAGCGCGTCGTACTCGCCGAGGAAGCCGAACACCGGGCCGCCGCTGCCGTGGGTATAGCTGCCCACAAAGCAGGTGGGCATATCGGCTACGCCTTCTTCCACCTCAAAGCCGGCCTCTTTAAGGGCGGCAATGAGATCGGCGGCAGACTTGAACTCCTCAAAGGGCAGCTCGGCATAGCTCCAGATATCCTGGCTTAGCTTGATGAACTTGTCGGCATTGTCGTCGATGTATTTGGCGATAAAGGCTAAATCTTTTTTCACAGTATACCTCCGGTTTCTTAAACTGAGTCAGGCGAAAGGCTTATAGGTAAATCTGGCCGGTAGGTCCGATGGGCAGGTCGAAGATCATAAACACAGCGATAAGCGCCGTCCACATGAGGAACACAACGCCCACATAAGGCACCATGTTGGACATGATGGAGCCGATACCAAAGTCTTTTTCGTAGCGCTTGGCATAGGCAATAACCAGCGGCAGCGAAGAGGACAGCGGGGTGATGCCGTTGGCCAGCGAGTCGCCCACACGGTAGATCAGCTGGGTAAAGGCGGGGTGGTAGCCCATGAGCATGAACATGGGTACGAAGATGGGTGCCATGATGGCCCACTTAGCACCGGCGCTGCCCAGGAACAGGTCGATGAAGAAGGTGAGCACGATGAAGACTACCATGAGGGGCACGCCCTGAAGTCCGATCATCTCGAGGAACTCGGCGCCCTTGATGGCGATGATGATGCCCAGCTTGGAGTAGTTAAAGATACCCAGCAGCTGGGAGGCGGCAAAGGCCATCACAAAGTATCCGCCCATGGTGCGCATGGCGTCGGCCATAAGACCGGCGACATCCTTGTCGTTCTTAATCTGGCCGGTGTACACGCCATAGATGGTGCCCGGGATGAAGAACAGCACGGTAATCAGCGGAACAATACCCTTCATAAGGGGCGAGTCGGAGGCCAGCAGGTCGCCGCCCGAACCGGGTTTTGCCATAAAGGGATCGTTGCCCAGGCAGAGCAGAGCCACGCAGACGATAAAGATGAGGGCCACAAGGGCGGCTTTCTTAAAGGCCTGTTGCTCCTGCTCGGTGAGGTCGGCTTCCATCTCGACGGCGGCCGACTCGTATTTGCCCAGTCTCGGTTCGATGATGCTGTTGTTAACAAAGGTCAGAACAAAAGCGAGGAACGCAGCCGAAACGGCCATGAAGTAGTAGTTCATAGCGGGAGAAGCGTTAAAGCTGGGGTCCATAAGCTGAGCGGCGGGAATGGTAAAGCTCGAGGCGATAACGTCGCCCATCTGCACGATAACGCAGGCCGCAAAGCCCACCGTAGTGGAGGCATAGCCCAAAATAAGACCGGCTATGGGGTGGCGTCCCAGCGAATAGAAGATGGCAGCGCCCAGGGGAGGCAGAACGATGGGGCCCGAGTCACCGGCGGCCACGGCGTTCATGCCGATAAAGGCCATGGTAAAGGTGACCATGTTGCGGGGAATTCTAAGTGCCAGGTTACGCAGGAAGATAGACAAGAATCCGGTTTTCTCTGCCACGCCCACGCCCAGCATGACAATCATAACCTGTGTAAGAGGGGGGAAGTTCTGGAAGTTGGCCGACACATTGGATATGAACCAACGCAGTCCGTCCTTAGACAGAAGGTTGTTGGCGGTGTGCACTTCTCCGGTGCCGGGGTGCACAGCCTGGACCCCTGTTGCGGTCAGAATGGCCGACACGATCATAAAGGCTACGATAATGACAAGAAAGATTGTAACAGGATCGCACATGTTGTTACCAACGGTTTCGATACCCGTTAGGAACTTGTCTAGCGCCGATCTTTTGGCGGGTTTTACAGTGTTTGTATCCACGGTTTTTCCTCCTTTAAAGTTTAGAGCGAATGATCGAGCAAAGCAAAACCTCGCGGGGCACATCGGGGGGCGCGCCCATGTGCTCCTGCGAGGTAAAAGGGTCGCCCTTTGGGGGCTTAACCCTAATGCCTATGAGGGAGAGGGCGCAGCTCAGAACTCGATGGGCGAGGCCGCCTCGACCCGAGCAAGCAGCGAGCCGTCTGTGAGCAGAGCTTCGCAGCGGTTGATATCTTCATAGAGGGGGCGGTCTTTATCAAGGTGAGCCACCTGCTCGCGCACCGCGGCATAAACCGGGGCGGTTCCCTTGCCAAGACCCTTGTCACCCCTGAGGTCGATCGCCTGGCAGGCGCACATAAGCTCCATGGCCAGTACCCGACGGGCGTTTTCGTAAATTTCGCGGGCCTTGCGGGCGGCAATGGTACCCATGCTCACATGGTCCTCCTGCCCGGCCGACGAGGGGATGGAGTCGACACTGGCCGGGTGGGCCAGCACCTTGTTCTCCGAAACCAGCGCCGCAGCCGAGTACTGAACAATCATAAAGCCGGAGTTCACGCCGCCGTCCTGCACCAGGAAGGCCGGAAGGCCGCTAAGCGAGGGGTTGACCAGCCGCTCGAGCCGCCGCTCGGACACATTGGCAAGCTCAGCGAGGGCAATGCCCAAGAAGTCGAAGGGCAGCGCCATGGGCTGGCCATGGAAGTTTCCGCCCGAAATGCCCTCCATGGTGTCGGAAAGGATGATGGGGTTGTCGGTCACCGAGTTGATCTCGATTTCCACCCGCTGTTTAATAAAGTTGATGGCGTCCTTGCTGGCGCCGTGAATCTGGGGCACGCAGCGCAGAGAGTAGGCGTCCTGCACCCGGATCTCGCCCTGGCGGCTGGCGTTCTTGCTGCCCGAGAGCAGCTCGCGCAGAATGCGGGCGGTGTCCATCTGGCCCTTGTGGGCCCGAATCTCGTGGATGCGGGGATCCAGCGCATCGAGCACGCCATAGTGAGCCTCAAAGCTCATGGCGGCGGCGATGTCGGCAATCTTAAGCAGCTCGATGGCGTCGTAGACGGTCAGAGCGCCAACAGCCGTCATGGCCTGTGTACCGTTGATGAGCGCAAGACCTTCCTTGGCGCCCAGCTGGATGGTGGGGATGCCGGCACGAGCCATGGCCTCGCCACCGGGGAGCACCTCGCCCTCATACTCGGCCTCGCCCAGACCGATCATGGGCAGAACCATGTGAGAGAGGGGGGCTAAGTCGCCCGAGGCACCCAAGGAACCCTTTTCGGGGATGATGGGCGTAACGCCACGGTTGAGCATTTCGACCATGGTATCCACGGTCTCGGGCCGAATGCCCGAAAAGCCTTTTATAACATTATTAATGCGTAGCAGCAAAATGCCCCGGGCAATATCCCGACTAAAGGGCTTGCCGGCTCCCACTGCGTGGGTTACAATAAGGTTCTCTTGCAGCAGGGCGCATTCGTCGGGGCTAATCACCACATCGCTGAACTTTCCAAATCCGGTGGTCACACCGTAGACCACACGCTTTTCATCCACAATGCGCTCCACGGTTGCACGGGATTTCAGCACCCGAGCCTTGGCTTCCTCCGAGAGGGCCACCGGCGCATTCTGGCGACAGACCAAGGCAAGTTCTTCAATAGTAAGATCCTGCCCGGTCAAAATAACCGTTTTCATGGGGTTTCTTCTCCTTTAAGCATAAAGTATGTGCAAAGAACTCACAGTTTGCACTAGGACAACCCCATTATACAGCAATTCAGTCAATTATGCGTCTAACCTTTCGGCGACAACCTAAAACGGTGCGGAGGTTGCCCCGCCGAAGTCAGCGTCGGGTGGATGCCCCAAAAAGGGCATGAAAATGCGATTTTGGGCAAGATAACACCTCCTTAAAGTGTCGCCTAAGCGTAAAAGGGCAAAGCTGTGTCAGATTTTGCCACAAGAAATGCCCGGCCCTTCGTCCGTCTGCCCTTGTCATGGGTTAACCCTTAACAGACGGAAAAAAGATGGATTTTTAGTATGGCAAGCAAATGATATATCACTATGGTAATTTGCTACCATGCTACCGAACTAAAGCGAATGGGGCCCAAAAAAAGCCCCTATCGGCTTTGACGCAAATTATAACAGGTTAAAGCCTCGGGTGCAAACACAAAATGCAAGCCCGGCAAAAGTTTGTATACTGTTTGCGCATACTATACACATGGGCAGTTAAATGCAGGCAAGATAACCAAAACCGGGGAGGGCTTCTGCCCTCCCCGGCGGTTGTTCATAGAACTATCGCTTTAAAGTTGCGATGCATCTAAAGCTGCCCTGCGTGGCGCTTTGTGCGATTGAGACCTTACAAGGTTGCAATACGGGGAGATGTGTAAAGGCGGCGAGCCCCCACTTTCATTTAGATAACCCCGCCGCAGCGGACGCATTTTGCTGTGCAAAATGCGCAGGGAGGGCCATAGGCCCTCCCCCAAGGTTTTACAGCTCGCTCTCGGCCAGCACAGCGGTCTCGGCGGCCACAATGTCGGTCTCCAGACGGTGAATTTTGGCCTTTAGGTCGGCCACAAAAGCCTCATCTTTAATGGAGCCAAGGTTGATTTTAACATTATATAGGGCGCCCAGCACAGCGGTGCGGGTCATCATGGCAGCCACAAGACCGTCGGTCACGGCGTTTTTGTTGCCTTTTTTGACCAAAGTGGCGGCCAGGGGCATAGCCTCGGCGGCGGTATGGGCCACCTCAAGGGGCACCTGAGCGGCATCCTTAAGCGCCTGCTGCATAGCGGCCCGGCGGGCCTCCTTCTCGGCATCGGTGCTCTTGGGCAGGCTTAGTGCGTCCATATAACCGTTAAAGGACTGGCTGTCCCGGGTGATGTCATCAAGCAGCTTCTCCCGCAGCGCAGCGGCCTTGGGCAGCAGCTCGGCCATCTCGGCCTCGGCGTCCTCGTAGCCCTTTTTGCCGACGGTGAGCTGGGCCACCATCTCGGCCAGCGAAGCGGCCAGTGCGCCGGCCAGCGCCGATACGCTGCCGCCGCCCGGAGCGGGCTGGTTGGAGGCGGTTTCGGCGCAGAACTGCTCAAGGGTCATCTTTTTCATTTCCATGGTCATTCCTCCGGTTGGGTAAGTTATAGGCGGGTCTCCAGCACCTGATCCATATTAAAGTCTTCAATCTGCAGGTAGTACTCAGCGCAGTCGATGAGGGCCGCCATGGGCACCAGGCCGATAATCTCGCTGCCAAGCACATTCACGCCATAGCGCTTAGCTTCCATTTTAACCGTCTCGAACACCCGGTAGAGGGAGGTTTTGGTATAGTCGGTCATGTTGATGGACACCTGTGCAATATTGCGCTCCTCCAGCATGACGCCCATGGCCTTGACATAGCGGAAGCCGCCGCTAAGATGGCGAATCTGGTGGCCAATGCGGGTGGCAATCTCAAGATTGGGGGTGTCGAGGTTGATGTTAAAAGCAACCAGCGGCATCCGGGCGCCGATGGCGGTCACGCCGGCGGTGGGGTGAATGGTCTCGGGACCGAAGTCGGGCTTCCAGCGGGGGTCTTTCATCTTTTCGGCCATGCCCTCAAACTGGCCCTTGCGCACGCTGGCAAGATTGGCCCGGTGAGACGCACTGGCAGAGCGCTCGTAAAGGAAGCTGGGAATGCCAAAGCGGTCGGCCACGGCGGCGGCCACTTCTTTGGCCAGCTTGTCGGCGTCCTCAATGGTGCAGCCGCGCACCGGGATAAAGGGCACCACATCGGTGGCTCCCATGCGGGGGTGCTGACCCTCGTGCTTGGTCATGTCAATAACCTCGGCGGCGATGCCCATAGCCTCAATTACAGCATCCTTCAGAGCCTCGGGCTCTCCGATGACGGTAACCACACAGCGGTTGTGGTCTTTGTCGGTGCTGTAGTCGAGCAGCTTGACATTCTCTTTGCCACGGAAGGGGGCGATAATTTTTTCCACCCGCTCCAGGTCGCGGCCCTCACTAAAGTTTGGTACACACTCCATAATTCTATTCATAACTCGGCTCCTATTCCACTAATGTGGCTATATTTGCCCCTCGGCATGACTCTATTTTAACTTAAAGTCAAAAATAAAACAACCGTTTCAATCCATTTTCGACATACCCCGATATGCTTTGGGACGGAAAATAGACGCTTCACATGCGATTATCTGGGTAGGGCCGGCGCTTCATGTATTAAAATGCGGCCCTATCCCACGCCGAAAGGAGCCTGCATAGATGGAGATACGCAAAATCACCCCCGCCGGCTTTAAAGAGAGTCGCTGGTCGGGCGGCAGCACCACCGAGCTGGCCATCCACCCGCCCGAAGCCCTGTATGCCCAGCGAGACTTTGATTTCAGGCTGAGCAGCGCCGTGGTGGAGGACGACCACTCGGTTTTTACACCTCTGCCCGACTATCACCGCATCATCGCCCCCATAGACGGGCCGCTCACCCTGAGCTTTGGAGAGGCACGCCCGCCGGTTACCCTCGGCCCGCTGGATTGCCTGAGCTTTGAGGGAGCGTGGCCCACCCAAAGCCGGGGCAAGGCAAAAGACCTAAACCTCATGCTGCGCCATGGAGTGTGCACCGGCGACATGATGGCCCTAACCCTGAGCTCAGCGGCCGAGTTGAGCCTGCCGGCCGGGGCACCCGCCCACAATTCAGGGCAGGTTTGGCTGCTGTGGTGTGCGTCCGGGTCGGCGGTGCTAAACCTCGGCGACTCTTCGACCACCCTAAGCGAGGGCGAGCTTATCCGTTTGGATTTGGCCCCCGGCGAGAGCCCGGTGGGCGCCAGGCTCGGTCATACCGGCAAGGCTACAAGCCGGGTTATGCTGGCCCGGGTGAGCTTTATCGCTTAAAATGATGAAAGATTAATTTTTTGGACATTGTATTAAACAGAAGTTTATGCTACCGTAATATCTGTTATCCGATGGCTGGACGGCCTCATCATAACTTAAAATACCTTTTTTGGAGGAATGGCGTATGGGTTTTAAATCCGACATCGAAATCGCACAAAGCTACACACCCCGGGATATCCGGGAAATTGCCGAGAAGGCCGGCATTGAGAACCGCTATCTGGAGCCCTATGGCCGTGTTAAAGCCAAGGTGGACGATCTCTGGCTGCGGGATATGCAGAGCCGCCCCGATGGCAAACTTATTCTGGTAACGGCCATCACCCCCACCCCGGCGGGCGAGGGCAAAACCACCACCAGCGTGGGCCTGACCGACGGACTCAACCACATTGGCAAGCGGGCCGCCGTGGCCCTGCGCGAGCCCTCTCTGGGCCCGGTGTTTGGCGTTAAGGGCGGTGCAGCCGGCGGCGGTTACGCCCAGGTTGTACCCATGGAAGACATCAACCTGCACTTTACCGGCGACTTCCACGCCATTGGTGCCGCCAACAACCTGCTGGCCGCTTTGATCGACAACCACATCTATCAGGGCAATGCGCTGGATATCGACCCCAAGCGCATCACCTGGCGCCGTGTGGTGGATATGAACGACCGCCAGCTGCGCAGCATTATCAACGGCTTGGGTGCCCGCTCCAACGGCGTGGCCAGAGAAGACGGCTACGACATCACCGTGGCTTCCGAGATTATGGCCGTGCTCTGCCTGTCCTCCTCGCTCGAGGATATGAAGGAGCGCTTAGGCCGCATCATCATCGGCTACAACCGGGCCAACGAGCCCATCACCGCCGGACAGCTCAAGGCCGCCGGTGCCATGTGCGCACTTCTGAAGGACGCCATTAAACCCAACCTGGTGCAGACCCTGGAGGGCAGCCCGGCCTTTATCCACGGCGGACCCTTTGCCAACATCGCCCACGGCTGCAACTCGGTTATCGCCACCCGCATGGCCCTAAAGGCCGCCGACTACGCCGTAACCGAGGCCGGCTTCGGTGCCGACCTGGGCGCCGAGAAGTTCCTCGACATCAAGTGCCGCATTGCCGGACTCAGCCCCAGCGCCGTTGTGGTGGTGGCCACCGTCCGGGCGCTTAAGCATCACGGCGGCGTGGCCAAAGCCGACCTGGGCACCGAGAATCTGGCCGCTTTGGAAAAAGGCCTGCCCAACCTGCTGCGCCATGTGGAAAATGTCACCAAGGTTTACAATCTGCCCTGTGTGGTGGCCATCAACCGCTTCCCCACCGACTCCGAGGCCGAGCTGAACCTGATTAGAGAAAAATGCGCCGAGCTGGGCGTTAATGTGGCCCTTAGCGAAGTGTGGGGCAAGGGCGGCGCCGGCGGCGTAGAGCTGGCCGAAGAAGTGGTGCGCCTGTGCGAGCAGGAGAGCCAGTTTACCCCTGTTTATGACCTTGACCTGCCCATTAAAGATAAGCTGAGCACCATTGTTAAGCGGGTTTATCGCGGCAAGCAGGTCTCTTTGGTGGGCAGCGCCCCCCGCGAGGCCAAGCGGCTTCAGGAGCTGGGCTTTGGTAACCTGCCCATCTGCATGGCCAAAACCCAGTACAGCTTTAGCGACAACGCCAAGCTCCTTGGCGCTCCCGACGACTTTGAAGTGACCGTGAGAAGCCTTAAGGTATCGGCCGGCGCAGGCTTTATTGTGGCTCTGACCGGCGAAGTGATGACCATGCCCGGCCTGCCCAAGGTGCCCGCCGCCGAGAGCATCGATGTGGACGCCGAAGGCCGCATTACCGGACTGTTCTAAAGCCCTGCCCGCCAAGTGGGCATGCGTGCACAATGCTTAACCCTTATAAAAAAGACCTCCCCTTTGCCGGGGAGGTCTTTTGTTTAGTTGGTTTTATGCCCTGCCGGGGACGCATATGCTGTTACGCCGAGACAGGGGCGAAGGTGCCTGCCGTTAGGCCG
Source organism: Ruminococcaceae bacterium UBA1404 (assembly GCA_002305075.1). Classification (GTDB taxonomy): domain Bacteria; phylum Bacillota; class Clostridia; order Oscillospirales; family Ruminococcaceae; genus UBA1404. Next base: position 51,533 of record DBQC01000018.1, read on the forward strand.
GCAGCTCGAGCGGCATCTTGAGCTCATAGGCGCCGGGCAGATGGGCCAGATGGCGGCGAGCCTCGGCCAGATAGCTCTCGGTGGGCTCGGGAATCAGGTCGGCATAGTGCTCGGGGAAATGGGTGCGCAGCAGCGCCTTGTTGCGGGCCACTATCCCCTGCTCCATGGGTGAGCCCAGGGCCGTGGCGTGGCGGTCGGCCTGGGGAATAAGCCGGCGGGCGGTGTCGTGGTCGCCGGCCATAGCGGCAAGCAGCGCCCGGTAGGACTGGGTCGTGGCTCTGCCTACAAGAATGTGGGAGGCGTCGTAGAGCCTTTGGGCGCTGTGCAGCAGCGCATCGGCCTCCTCAATCTGGCCTAGGGCCAGCAGCGCCAGCGCCTTGTTGGTGCAAAAAGTAGGGTTGCTCATATGCTCGGAGCCGTGGCAGAGAGCCAGCGCCCGGTCGTAATCCTCCAGCGCCTCGGCAAAGCGCATCTGCCGGCGGGAAAGCTCGCCCAAATAATTGTAACAGGCCGCCAGATTGAGGTTGTAATTTTTGCCGTCTAATGGGGTGGCTTCAAACAGCTCGATGGCCTGCATCAGCTGCTCCTTGCTCTCCTCGTAGCGGCCGCTCATCATGAGATAAAGCCCCATCAGGCGGCATTCCACGGCGTAGTCCACCCCAAGACGGTGGGTGCGGGCCAGCGCAATGTTGCGGGTGATGTTTTGCTGCATCAAATTGGTATCCCACACCTGAATGCCGTAAAAGGTCAGTTGGCGCAGGCAGTTGATATGGTCCGTGGGATGCTCCTCTAAATATTCGACCTGCCTCAGGCTGCGGCGGAGGGCCGCAAGGCCGCTTTTATACCGGCCCTGGGAAATATCGTGCTTGCCGATGATGTAAAACAGACGGTTTTCCAGCTCGGCATAGTCCAGAGCGCCGGGCTGATGAATGCTCAGCCGGGTGAGCTCGGCAATCAGCTCGTCAAAATATTTGGTAAGCTGCTGCGGGGCCTCTAAGTCGGGGTCCTTTTTGGGCTGAAAAACGGGATAAAGCTCGTAATTATACCGGGAGTAATCGGCAAGGCTGAGGATTTTATACTGCAGCACCTTAGCCTCGCTGCCGGCTTGGGCATAATGGTAGATGATGCGCTGATACCAACTGCCGGTGTGGAGCAGACCGGGGGTTTGCTCGTAGTAGGCAGCCACCCGGGCATGGAGCAGCCGCCGCTTGGAGGGCGAGAGCTGGGAGTGCACAAAGTCCTGCATTTTGGCATGGCGAAACTGAAAGCGTATTTCGCCCCGCTCCACCCGCTCCCGGATAAGCCCGTGCTCCTTGAGCGCGCCGATAAGCTCGATGATTTCGATGGTCTCGCGGCTTAGAATGTCCTCCACAATGTCCAGCGGCATCGACTCGGGGCAGACCGACAGAATGTCCAGCAGTTGGCGCTCCTCGGTGGAAAGCGGCTCTAAGCGAGCCATCAGCATATCCTGCGGGTTGAGGGGCACCTGCCCCAAAGCGGCCTTTTCGGCGCTGCCCAGGTAACCGAGCAGCATATCGAGGAAGAAGCCGTTGCCCTCCGAATCCCGGTAGATATGGTCAATCACCTGCTCGCTCAGGGCATCGGGTCCCAGCCTTGCCTCGATGATGTCGGCCACATCCTGCCGGGTAAAGGGCTCGATAAGCAGGTGGTTTAAAAACTTCTCGCGGGTCAGGGCGTTTATCTGCTTTTGCAGTGGGGGCGGCTGCACATCGAGGCAGCTTAACAGGCAGAAGATGTTGGGGCTGCGGTCCCGAATAATCATGGACAGCAGCTCGAGGCTGAGGGGGTCCATATAATGGATGTTGTCAAAGAACAAAATGATGGGTGTCTCCTCCCCCACCAAGGAAAGCAGCTGCATCATGCTGTTGCGGGCGGTGCGGTAGGAGTAAGTGTAGGCGGCGTCCTCGGGGGTGGGAGAGCCCGGTGACCGCTCGCTGAACATGGGAAACAGCGTGTTGATGTGGTTTAGATAGCTCTGGGGCACCTCGATGCCCCGCTCTCTGAGCTGACGGGCAAGCTGCAGCATGATGGTATCCCAGGGCTGCAGCACAAAGTCCCGCTCTTCCTGAAAGCAAATGGCCCGCAAAATGATGCAGGATTCCTCGCCGATGCTGTCTAAAAAGTGGCTGACCAAGTAGGTTTTGCCCACGCCGTTGTCCCCAAGCAGCAGCAGCGCCGTGGGCGAGCCCATCAAAAAGTCCCGATAGGCCTTCATCAGTTTGCCCATAGCGTCGGCTCGGCCGATAATCTGGCCCGTGGGGGCGTTTTCGGCCTCTTCTTCTTCGGCGGTGGCTTCGGTCCAGTCTCTGAGCATCTGCCGGTGCAGCTCGGTCAACTCGGCGCAGGGGGCTATGCGCAGCTCGGCATTAAGCAGCCGCCGCACATTCTGATAAACTTTAATGCCCTTATAATAGAGCCCCTCCCGCTGGTAGCAGGCCATCATCAGCTGATAAACCCGCTCGTCTAAAGCGTCTTTTTTCAGATACCGGGCGAACAGCGCCTCCACCTCGTCTAAATCGTCGCTCTCGGTCATGCGGGTATAAATGAGCTGCAGATAGTGGGTGCGCAGCTCAAGACGCTCCATCTCCAGCCAGCTCTCAAAGCCTTCGGCATTTTTAAGCCCAAAGCCGGGCAGCAGCTCTCCCTCGCAGAGGGACAGGTTGCCGCTTTCCATAAAGCGGTCGTAGTCGGTGTCGTAGTCGATGCCGGGGGCCAGCGCCAATAGATGCTTTTTAGGCGATACTACCACATCCATGCCAAAGGCCTTTTTGATGGCATACAGCGTGTGGCGCAGGTTCTTTTTGGCGGTTGCGGCATCGTCCCACAAAAGCTCGGCCGCCTGTTCCCGGGTCACGGTCTTTTTAAGGGCCAGGTAGTATAGCAGCCCCTCGGCCTTTTTTAGGGGCAACATAACCGGCCTGCCGTCCATAAGGATTGCGGGGGTGGACAGCAGCCTAAAATAAATTTGGGTCATAATAGTACCTCTCTTTCGTGCCAGGGGCAAATAGATGCCCAAATAGGAGGCAGACATAGATTATATTTATATTATACATAAAAGTTTTACAAAAGCATCCCCTAAGCATCTGTAAATTTAAAAAAAACGCAGTCTTGAGTGATTTTAATAGACGGTATTTAGACCGCAAGCTGTTATGATAGCCACAAAGCATTGAACATATCAGAGGAGGTTTCTTATAGTATGAACAACTTAGAGATTGCACAGGCCATGACTGTGCGCCTAAGCGCTACCCTGCCCGAGCCGCCGGAGTTTAAGCCCGGTGTGCGCCGTGCACCCAAGCGGGAGCTCACGCTGACCGAGCGCGAGATCAAGCTGGCCGTTAAAAACGCCCTGCGCTATCTGCCCGAGGAGCTCCACGAGCAGATGATCCCCGAATTCTTAGAGGAGCTGCACACCCACGGCCGCATTTACGGCTACCGCTTTATGCCCAAAGAGCGCATCTATGGCAAGCCCATCGATGAGTACAAAGGCAACTGCGTGGAGGGCAAGGCCTTCCAGGTGATGATCGACAACAACCTCGACCACGATGTGGCCCTTTATCCCTACGAGCTGGTCACCTATGGCGAGACCGGTCAGGTCTGCCAGAACTGGATGCAGTATCAGCTCCTTAAGCAGTATCTTGAGCTTCTCACCGACGAGCAGACCCTTGTGGTCATGTCCGGCCACCCTATGGGTCTGTTTAAGTCCCACAAAACCAGCCCCCGGGTTATCATTACCAACGGCCTGATGATTGGTATGTTCGACAACCCCGAAGACTGGGCCAAGGCCACGGCCATGGGCGTCTCCAGCTACGGCCAGATGACCGCCGGCGGCTGGATGTACATTGGCCCCCAGGGCATTGTGCACGGAACCTTTAATACTCTACTCAACGCCGGCCGCAAGGTTTTGGGTGTAGCCGATGACGGCGACCTGCGCGGGCATTTGTTTGTAACTTCGGGTCTCGGTGGCATGAGCGGCGCCCAGCCCAAGGCCGCCGACATCGCCGGCTGCGTATCCATCACCGCTGAGGTGGATATGTCCCGCATCGAGACCCGCCACAGCCAGGGCTGGGTCAGCAAGGTGACCGACAGCATCGAAGAGGCCTTTGCTTGGGCCAAAAAGGCGCAGGAGAACAAAGAGGTTCTCTCCATCGCCTACCACGGCAACATTGTCGACCTCTTAGAGTATGCGGTAGAGAACAACATCCGCATCGACCTGCTGTCCGACCAGACTTCCTGCCATGTGCCCTACGACGGCGGCTACTGCCCGCAGGGCCTGACCTTTGAGCAGCGCACCGAGATGCTCCAGAACGACAAAGAGGGCTTTAGGGCGCTGGTCAACAAGACCCTTATCCATCACTATCATCTGATTAAAACACTCGTGGAGCGGGGCACCTACTTCTTCGACTACGGCAACGCCTTTATGAAGTCGGTGTTCGATGCCGGCGCCAAGGACATCGCCAAAAACGGCGTGGACACCAGCGAAGGCTTTATCTTCCCCTCCTATGTTGAGGACATCATGGGCCCCATGCTCTTTGACTACGGCTACGGTCCCTTCCGCTGGTGC
>DBQC01000019.1 GCA_002305075.1 Ruminococcaceae bacterium UBA1404
ATGCTGGAGGCGGCGGAGTTTGCCACCACACTCTGCAAGAGCTGGAGCTTTGCCACTTCCGATGATAGATATGATGTAAAAGGTTTACTGGTGCTTGCCGAGACAAGCGACAGTGAAAACCCCATCGATGAGGACAGCTTTTATGTGGTATCGCGCGCCGGAGCCATCGGCTTATGCGAGGACGGAGAGGACATCGACTGGCTGTTTCTGNNAGGATTTACCCGCCACCTATCAGGCCGATCCGCAAATAAATTTCTGCCCCCAATGCGGCTCCGGTGTTGTTTCCGGCGCTCGCTTTTGCGGAAAGTGCGGAAATAGACTATGAGACATCTTTGAATAAAACAGAAGAATTCTAAAATGTGGCATAATAGTTAAGACGAACAGGCAGCTGTTTTACCTGCTGTCTGCTCGTCTTTTATATCATTCTTTTTTCCGTATTCAGTTTACCCTGACCCTCGGTTCACAAGTTGTCTTTATGACTACTCGTATTTTGGCGGGGGGGGTTTTTGTTTTTTAAGTTGCGATGCGGGGGAAAGGTTTGGAAGGGGGGCTCTCCGCCCCCTCTTCACACATCTCCCCCGTATTGCATCTTTAGGTTGGTTGACAATCCCTAATGCTTGCCAACCATTTGGTGTTAATTTCTTTAAACTAAAGTTTTTACAAGTTTTTCCAAAAAACTTGTGGGGTTCGGGGCAAAGCCCCGAGGTCTTAGGCGGAGCAAAGGTTGGACTTAATCCGGGCTGATTTCGAAGTTCACAGCCTCGCTGGCCTGGCTGGGGGCAGTGAAAACATAGTCGTTGCCGGGCAGCAGCGCGTTGAGCACAATACCCGCAATGGCCGCAATGGCAAGACCCGAAAGGGTAACCGGCGCACCGGCCACATGGAAGGTCAGCCCGCCCACGCTCTCGAAGCCCAAAGCGCTGACCAAAATGACCGCCGCAATGATGAGGTTGCGGCTGCGGGAGAAGTCCACCTGATTCTCTACCAGGTTGCGCACACCCACCGCCGAAATCATACCATAAAGTATCAGCGAAATGCCGCCGATGACAGCCGCCGGAATGCTGGAGATGACCGCCGCCACCTTGGGAAACAGCGACAACAGCACCGCAAACACCGCTGCAATGCGCACCACACGGGGGTCGTAGACCTTGGTGAGAGCCAGCACGCCGGTGTTCTCGCCATAGGTGGTGTTGGCCGGGCCGCCAAACAGGGCCGACATACTGGTGGCCAAACCGTCGCCCAGCAGCGTGCGCCCCAGACCGGGATCCTGGATATAGTTGACGCCGGTGGTGGCGCTGATGGCCGAAATATCGCCGATATGCTCCATCATGGTGGCCAGAGCAATGGGCATGATGGTGATAATGGCCGAGATATCGAACTTAGCCATGGCCAGTCTGGGCAGGCCGAATATCCGCGTCTCGTTTAGCACGGGGGCAAAGTTCACCTGATTGGTGAGCAGCGCCACCGCATAGGCCACGCCCACCCCTAAGATGATGGGGATGATTTTAATCATGCCCTTGCCCCAGATGTTGCAGACGATGATGGTGCCCAGAGCGACAGAGGCCAAAAACCAGTTGGTCTGGCAGTTTTGAATGGCTGTGGGGGCCAGAATAAGTCCGATACCGATGATGATGGGCCCCGTGACCACCGGCGGGAAAAAGCGCATGACCCGCTCGGGCCCAAACCATGTGATAAAGGCGCTAAGCACCACATAGACAAGGCCGGCCGCCAACACGCCGCCCGAGGCATAGGGCAGCATCTCGAGGTTGGGCATGGGCGTGCCGTCGGGGCCGGGCAGCATGGGAGCCACAGCAAAGTAGCCGCCCAAAAAGGCAAAGGATGAACCCAAAAATACCGGCGCCTTGCCGCCGGTAAGCAGATGAAACAGCAAAGTGCCCAGTCCTGCCATAAGCAGCGCCGTAGACACATCCAGCCCGGTGAGCAGCGGCACCAGCACGGTGGCACCAAACATGGCAAAGGTATGCTGCATACCCAGCAGCAGCATCCTCGGCAGTCCTAGCTTTCGCGCGTCAAATAAGTTGTCCTCCCCAATGACCGTTCGATTTTCTTCCACGGCAGAAATCCCCTTTCTTTGTAACCCGCTGATATTCTGCTGCCTATTATAGCATGTCGCCGCCCGGCGAACAACCGACAAATAGCCCCCAGCCCCATGTTTTTTCGCCCTTTTGGCCGGCAGATGGAGCGGTCCGACAGTGGGCTCCGGCACCGCCGCACCGCTCCATCTGCCGGCTTTGGTCAGGGCGGGGGCAGCGGGATGTCAGCACCGCCCAAAGCGCCGGCGCACCGCCAACCCGCCACGGGGAGCAGGTTGCTCTAAACCCGCATAACAAAGCCAAAATTTAGCCCTGTAACCCCCTTGCTTTTCGGGTGGACAGGTGATAGAATGCCTCTTACATACCATTGCCGGAGGTTGTATTGTGCGTTATCTTTGGCGCCCTTGGGCGCACCCGGGCTTTCATGCCCAGCCGATCTGGTTCTCGCTGGCCCAGGCCAGCTACTGGGCCTCAAACGGCGCGCTTTATGCCTTTATTAGTCTGTATTTGCGTTCCTTAGGTTATTCAAGCGCCGTGTGCGGCCTTGCCACCGGCTCGCTTTGGATATTCAGTTTGGTGGTGCAGCCGGCCATCGGCTATATCAGCGACACTTATATCAGTAGCAAAAAGCTGCTCCTGCTCTGCTTTGGAGTGGCCGTGCCCTTTACGGCGCTGCTGCCCTTAGCGGCCGGCCGAGGAGGGCTTATTTTTGTGGCATTTATCTGCCAATCGGTGCTGGATAACTACCAGTACTGCCTGCTGGACGCCTGGATTATCCAGGCCGGTCGAACCCACAGCTATGTGGACTTTGGGCGCATCCGGGCCTTTGGCTCGCTGGGCTATGCACTATCGGCTCTGTTGATGGGCAGCCTCATCGACCGGATGGGGTTTTGGGTGATGTTTGCCTTTCACGCCGGGCTGCTTGTGCTGTGTATGCTCTGCATCACCCGCATAGAAGCGGCTCCCTGCCTCAATCAGTCCGAGGAGGGCGGAGGCAAGGGCCTGTCCATCTTAGAGGTGATGGGTCGGCTGATAAGCAACCGCACCTATATCATTGTGCTATTGTCGGTGGCGCTCTATCAGTTTGGCATTCGGCCGGCGGCCTCCTACTTCTCCATGGTGACAGCGGCTTTGGGCGGCGGAAGCCGGCATGCGGGAGCGGGCACCTTTGTGTGCGCCTTTGGCGAGGTGTTTGTGATGATGCTGGTCTCCAAGCTCATGCGGCGGGGGGTGCGCATGGAGCTGCTCTACGCTGTGGGGCTGATTTGCGGCGTGGTGCGCCTGGGGCTTATGAGCCTGCCGCTGGGCGTAGGAGCCCTGATTGCCGGGCAGGCGCTCAGCTCGGTGACGGTGGGCATCTATATCCGGGTGTTTCCCCAACTGGTGGGCAGCCTGACGCCGCCCAATATCAGCGGCACCGCCACCACCATTGCCGCGGCTGTTACCTTCTTTTTTGGCGGGGTGCTGGGCAATCTGTCGGGGGGCTATATCATGGAGATGTTGGGCACCTACGGCTATATTCGGCTCTGCGCACTGATGATGCTGCTGGCTTGTGGGGTCTTTTTGCCAGTGCTTGTGCCAGCGCTGCGCCAGCGCACGGCCACCCCTGCCGCCGGGAGTTCGCCGGCCCGTCCCCGAGTCTTGGCAAGCGCTGCGGGCCGTGTCCGCCCGGGTGCCAAATAGCCCCGGTATAAAGCCGGCTCTCTCCCTGCCCGCCGCATGAGCCTTCTCTCGCCGGTCATACTATAAGAAAAGCCAGAGGAGGACGGCCATGGAGGGGCAGAGGGGCTGGGCGGTGCGCCTGAGTGCGGCGCTGTTTTTTTATTGGGCGGGGGTCTCGGTGATGGTGGGCTTTTTGGCAACCGTTTTGCGCCATATGGGCTACTCGGCCACCCAAAACGGGCGCATTGCCAGCGCTGTGGCTCTGGGCACGCTGCTGCTGCAGCCCACGCTGGGCTATCTGGGCGACCGCACTACGCCCCCCCGGCGCCTGCTTATGCTCTGTCTTACGGCCGGACTGCCGCTGGGTATGTACTTGCCCTTTCTGGGGCGGGGCTGGGCATTGTCGGCGGGGGTGGTGGCCCTCAGCCTGCTCTGCGAGCCCCAGGCCACGCTGTTTGACAGCTTGATTCTCCGCTCCCGTGCCCACAGCCCCGAGCTGGACTACGGCAAAATCCGCTCTTGGGGGCCGCTGGGCAGCGCCCTTGGGGCCCTTGCGGCCGGAGCGATGGGTCTTATCCTTCCGCTGTCGTGGCTCTATGCGCTGGTGGCGGTGTTTTTTGGCATGGGCTTGCTGCTGCTGCGCAGTCTTGGCCGGGAGGAGGAGCGCATGGCTGCCGATGCGCCCGGCCCGCTGGCTGCCCTTGGGGAGCTTATAAAAAACCCCGCCTATGTGCTGTTTGTGGCCTGCTGCGGGCTGTATCAGTTTTCCATGCGCACGGCCACCACCTTTTTGGGGCTGATTATGGCCGACCGAGGGGGCGGCAGCCTGGAGCTGGGCCTGCTTTTGGGCGTGGTTTATGCCGGGCAGCTTCCCTTTATGCGCTGGGCCGGTCGACGCCTTGACGGGGGAATGGGCTGTCCGAGCCTTTTTGGACTCTCCATGCTGCTTGGGGTGGTGCGGCTGGGGCTTTTGGCGGTCAGCCTGCCCTTTGGGCTGGTGCTGGTCACCCAACTGCTGCAGGCTGCCCAGACCGGACTGTATACCCGCATTTTTGTGCCCCACATGGCCGACATCACCCCCCCGGCCCTTCAGGCGACGGCCGCCGGACTGGGGGCGGCGCTGAGCCTGGGTATGGGCCAGATTGTGGGAGGATTGGTGCACGGCGCCCTCATCGAGGCGGCCGGACCGTCCGCATCGGCCTGGCTGTCGGCCGGGGTGATGGCTACCACCTACCTGCTCTACCGCCTATTAGAGCCCCGCACCCGCCCCGAGCGAACATGAAAGGCCGGCACTCTGCCCCGCCCCGGTTGGCACCTCGCTTTTGGACCCGGCAGCCGTCGTCCCCCGCTGCGGAGCGAGAGGGATATCCTTTTATTTCTTTGGCGAAAACCGCAAAAGTGTGTTGACATTTTGGATAGCGGATGATAAGATAGTCTCTGTAATCTGCGGATGTGGCGGAATTGGCAGACGCGCTAGATTCAGGTTCTAGTGAATGCAAGTTCATGGGGGTTCAAGTCCCTTCATCCGCACCAACAAAGAGTCATGCAAGCATTTTGCATGACTTTTTTCTTTAAAATATAAAAAGCCCGAGGGTCTTTGCAAACCCTCGGGCTTGGTTTATTGCAGGGTGGTATTTATGCGCTGCGGGTGATTTCCCGTAGGGCACTTAGCAGCACATCCACTTCCTCTTGGGTGTTGGTGTGGCCAAAGGAGCAGCGCACCACGCCCTTAGGAAAGGTGCCCAGTGCCTGATGGGCCAGCGGCGCACAGTGCAGGCCGCTGCGGGTCATGATGCCATAAGTTTCGTCTAAACGATAAGCCACCTCGCCGTTATCCAGCTCGGTAAAGTCCAGTGCGGCCACCGGGCAGCGGTTTTCAAGATGGCTCGGCCCCACCAGCCGCAGGCCGGGTATGCCCTTTGCCTCCGAGATAAAGCGGCTAAACAGCCCATGGGCGGCGGCGTAGATGTTCTGGGGCCCGGTCTCTTCAATATAGGTCAGGGAGGCGCGCAAAGCCACAATGCCCGGCAGGTTGAGGGTGCCGGCCTCAAAGCGGTCGGGAAGGTGCTCGGGCACCTCGAGCGAGCTGGAAAAGCTGCCCGTGCCCCCGGAGAGCAGCGGCATCATGTGGCGGGCCGCCTCATCGGTTATTACAAAGCCGCCAATGCCCTGTGTGGCCAGCAGGCTCTTATGTCCGGCAAAGGCCAGCACATCGATATAGTCGTTTTGCATATGGATGGGCAACACGCCGGCGGTCTGGGCGCTGTCCACCACATAGAGGATGCCCCGCTGCCGGCAGATGGCCCCAATCTCCCGAATGGGCAGCACCGCCCCGCAGACATTGGAGGCATGGGTGGTCACCACCAGCTTGGTGTCGGGCCGCAGCTTAGAGAGAAAGTCCTCCATAATCAGCTCACCCTCGGAGGTGCAAGCGGCGATGTCCACCTCCACACCGGTGGCCTTAAGCTGGGTTAGCGGCCGCAGTACTCCGTTGTGCTCCATCTGGGTGGTCACCACATGGTCGCCGGGCTTGAGCAGCCCCTTTAATATCATGTTGAGCGATTGGGTGATGCCCCCGGTTAAGATGACATTGCGGCTTTTGGGTGCGCCAAACAGCCGGGATAGGCGCTCCCGGGTGTCGAACACCGTCTCGCCGGTGGAGAGGGCGCCGGCGTAGCCGCCCCGGTTGATATTAAAGCAGCCGGTCTTAATGGCCTCGTACACCTGTTCGGCCACGCCGGGGGCCTTGGGGTAAGAGGTGCTGCACTGGTCAAAATAAATCATGGCTCTACCTTTCTAAATGCCGGCGGGGCTAATAAACCACAATATTCCGGTCGGCAGGGTCGCGCACCTCGCCCACAAGGCAGGGGGTCAGCTCCAGGCTTTCCAGCTCCTTGAGCAGCTCGGGTGCGTCGACCTCGGACACGCTGATAAGCAGTCCGCCCGAGGTCTGGGGGTCAAACAGAATTTCCTGAAGGGGCTCGGGCACGCCCTCAAAGCGCACCTTATTCCCAAGGAAATTGCGGTTTTTCTGGCCGCCGCCGGTGAGCAGATAGCTCTCGGCCAACCGCATCGCCTCGGGGATATAGCGCACCTTGGCGCTGTCTACGGCGATGGAGTACCGGGGTGTGACCATCTCGTTAAGATGCCCCAAAAAGCCAAAGCCGGTGACATCGGTGCAGCTGTGAATATCGTATTTCTCGGCAATTTCAAAGGCGTAGCGGTTAAGGGTCTGCATGCTGCGCACGGCCTGATTATAGCTCTCTTGCGAGGCCTCGCCCAGCCGGTAGGCGGCGGTAATCATGCCCACCCCAAGGGGCTTTGTAAGGATGATTTTATCGCCGATTTGGCAGCGGTTGTTGTACATAATGCGGTCGGGATGCACCACGCCGGTGACCGAGAGGCCGTATTTGACCTCCTTGTCGCTGATGGAGTGGCCGCCGCAGAGCACGCCGCCGGCTTCCATCACCTTTTCGCCGCCCCCCAGCAGCACGGCCCCCAACATGGCGGGGTCGTCCTCCTCGGGGAAGCAGACGATGTTGAGCGCCAGCTTGACCTTGCCGCCCATGGCGTAGATATCGCTCAGGGCGTTGGCGGCGGCAATTTTGCCAAAGAGATAGGGGTCGTCCACCATGGGCGGAAAAAAGTCCAGGGTCTGGATGATGGCCAGGTCGTCGCTGAGCTTGTAGACCGCGCCGTCGTCCGAGGTGTCAAAGCCCACCAGCAGGTTCTCGTCGGAAAAGACGGGGATTTTAGAGATAACATCCTTTAGCATACCCTGGGGCAGCTTGGCCGTGCAGCCGCCGCAGGAGGTGAACTTGTTAAGCTTGCGAACATCCATATCCATGTGGCATACTCCTTCCTTGTGTCAGGCGTGGCCATCCTCAATCTGACAGGGCAGATAGCCGCCATCCTCCCCCACCAGATAATAGGCCTCAAGGTCCTCTCGGTCCTCGGGCAGCCAGAGCACCGAGGACTCAAACTCCACGCAGATGCCGCAGGAGGAGCTCAGCTTGCGGGGCACCGGCATGGTCTTGGCCGGAAAGCCGGCCTTGCGGCAGTCGTTTTGAAATTTTAAGGCACCATAATGGGTGTGAAAGGTGGCGATATAACGCATAGCAGTCAGGCCTTCTTTATAAGTAGGGTAAACAGGTCGTCGGCCGAGGTGACCGTCACATCAAAGCCCTTAGATTCGGCAAAGCGTTTGCAGGTCTCCACCGCGGTCTGGCTGTCCAGAGCCAGCTCGATTTCGTTGTGCTGGTCAATCACGGCTTTAAGACGCATAAGCGGCTCGGGGCAGGAAAGCCCGCTGGCATCAATTTTAATCATGATAAAATCCTCCCTGTTTTAAGCGGATGCGCTGGATTTGTTAAGGTTGGTTAGACCGATGGTCAGTGTGATAATCAGGCAGATGACAAAAGCAATTCTGCCGGCCGGGGTGGTGCCCGCCCCCGAGGAGGCCAGACCAAAGTTGTGGGCAAAGGCCGCACCCACAAGGAGCCCCAGCACGGTTACGGCCGAATCCGAGTTGCCGCTGCCGGCCAGCACCAGCTGACGGTAGGGGCAGCCGCCTAACAGAACCGAGCCCAGACCCACCAGGAACAGACCGAGGAAGTTCCACACACTTTCGGTGTGAGCCACGGGCTGATTGGCAAAGCTAAGTACAAATTTATTGCTTAGGATATTGCCCACAGCCACGGTGGCGGTTAGGGCAATAAAGAGCGTCAGCATACCGAACTCGCGGAACAAAATGGAGTCGCGAATGCCGCTGACAAAGCACAGCCGAACCCGCTGGCCCACCACGCCCACAATGAGACCCGCAGCCAGAGCCGCCCAAATGGGTGCACGCATGGAGCCGGGGCCGCTCTCGCTAAATATGAGCACCGAGGGTACCACCACCAGCAGCAGCAAAAAGCCCGCATTGACCGCCGGGAACAGATAGCCCTCGGTCTTGGTGAGGCTGTAGTTGCGCTTGAGCGAAAAGCCCTTGTTAAGGAACACAACGCCCACGCCGATGCCCGACACAAAGCCGGCCAGACCCACCACGGCATTCAGGTCGCCGCCACCGATGCGCAGCAGCATACGCAGCGGGCAGCCAAGGAAAATCAGGGCGCCAATCATGACGCTAAAGCCCAGCAAAAAGCGCGAGAAGGGAGCCGAGCCGCCCTTGACCGAAAAGTCCTTTTTAAGTACCGATATAACAAAGGCGCCCAGCACAATGCCGATAACTTCGGGGCGCATATACTGAACCACCGCCGCCCGATGCAGCCCTAAGGAGCCGGCCATGTCCCGCAAAAAGCAGGCGATGCAAAAGCCCATGTTGGCAGGGTTGCCCAAATGGGTAAGCGCCAGAGCCACGACGCCCACCAGTACCCCGACAAGGGGCAGTTTATATCTGTCCTTTAACACAAAATCGTCCTCCTGAATCAGTTTATTTACGCAAAAAGGGCCGGTATCGTTTAAGATACCGGCCCCATGCATCTGGCGGGAATATGTGGGAATCGAACCCACCTAGGCAGCTCTTAACCACCAGTACTGGTTTTGAAGACCAGAGGGCACACCAGCACCCATCTATTCCCATATATGCATTTTCCGATATCATTTTACCATATTCGCATAATCAGGTCAATATCCGAGAAAAAGGGCGGGATGGGGGCGGCGCCGGCGCCCACTGGCGCACGCCCCACAAACCCTTAAGGCCTATTTAGGCCATAACCCTGGCATCACCCTGTTTTTTGGTGATGCCCCTGCGATCGAAATACTCAAGCAGCGCCACTGCATACTTGCGCGAGGTGCCTAAGGCGTCCCTAAACTGGGCCAGCGTCACCGCATCCTGCTGGGCGGCCAGCTGGGCAAACTGCTCTAAGGCGGCCTGATAATGCTGCCCATGCATACATACCTGCGGCGAGAGCACCACCAGCATACCCTCGCTGATGAGGGCATCGGTGGTCTGCTTAAAGGCCTTTTTCTCCTTGGGGAATTCGGCCGCCACCTCGTCGAGGGAGGGCGGAGCAAAGCCCCCGTCCAAAAACCGTGCAAGTATCTGCTGGCTCAGGCGCTTGTGGCTGTCGCTTAGGGCCACCACAAAGTCCTTGTGAGCCAGCCGGCCCTCTCGGCTGTAAATGTAGCCCCTCTCACAGAGCAGGTCGATAACGGCGTCGGCTGTGGCCAAATCGGCCTGGGGCAGCAACCGGGTGCGCAGCTCGTCCCGCCGCATACCCGCATGGAGGGGATTTTGGCTGTGGTATTCCAGCAGCAGCGCTTGACAGCGGCCCCCTTCCGCCTCAAGAAAATCCCGGTGAATCAGGCTTTGGCCGATATTCAGCAGCACGCCCTGCTCGGTTAGCTCGGCCAGCGCCGCATCGAACTCGGGATCCTCGCCAAACAGCCGGCGCTTTATATGGGCCGCAGTGGGAAAGCTGGCGCTGCGGTCCTGCACCATGGCGGCCAGCCTCTGGGCAAAACTGCCCTTTTCCTTGGTGGTAAGCCCCTTGAGCACCCTTTCGTCTAGCCGCTTGTGCTTATGGGGGCAGGGGTCGAGGATAACGCCGCCCCCCACCGTTTCGAGCGGGGAATAAAACCGCACCACAAACCGGTCGCCGGGCTTGGCCGCAATGGGTTGGGCCAGCCTAAGCTGGGCATAGCCCTCCTGGCCTTTGTTAAGGGCATCCTCGCCCAGCAGCACCACCCTGCAGAGCACATCCCGCGAGCCGTGGTAGAGGTGCAGCCGAGAGTTGTTGGTAATCACCCGCTGGGCACCGTCTAAAATTTTGAGCTTGACATCGAGCAGCGAGCTGTTTTCCATCGAGTCGGGGGCAGCCAGCACATCGCCCTTGCATATGTCTTCGCACTTTAGCCCAGACAGGTTGACCGCCACCCGTTGGCCGGCATGGGCCGTGTCGGTATACTGGCCGTGCACCTGTATGTTGCGGGCTTTGGTGGTCAGCATGGAGGGGAACACCACAATATCGTCCCCGTCCGAGAGGCGGCCCTCGATGAGGGTGCCCGTGACCACTGTGCCAAAGCCGTCCATGTGGAACACCCGGTCTATGGGCAGCCTAAAGGGCGTGTGGGCGCTTTTTTCCTCGGCTTCTTCGAGCAGCCGGTAGAGACACTGGCGCAGCTCCTCGATACCCTCGCCGGTTTGGGCCGACACCTGCACCACCGGTGCGCCCTCTAAAAAGGTGCCCCGCACCTCGTCCTCGATATCCATGGCGGCCAGCTGCCGCCACTCGTCGTCCACCAAGTCCACCTTGGTCATGGCTACCACGCCCCGCTTGATGCCCAAGAGGGACAATATGTCCAGATGCTCGCGGGTTTGGGGCATAAAGCCCTCGCCCGCCGCCACCACCAGCAGCGCCACATCGATGCTGCCTGCACCGGCCAGCATATTGCGGATAAACTTTTCGTGGCCCGGCACATCGATGATGCCGGCCCGCCGCCCGTCGGGCAAAGGCAGATAGGCAAAGCCGAGCTGAATGGTGATGCCCCGCCTTTTTTCTTCGCGGAGGCGGTCGGTGTCCATGCCGGTCAGGGCCTTAATCAGCAAGGTTTTGCCGTGGTCCACATGGCCGGCCGTGCCGATAATGGTGTTACGCATGGGGCTGGCCCTCCTTTTTTGAAAAGATAAGGGCAAAGGCCCGGGAGATGGTGGAAAACTGCCCGTCGTCGATGGTGCGCACATCAAGCAGCAGCCGCTCTTTATAGATGCGGGCGATAATGGGCACTTCAAACTCCCGCAGGCAGCGCTCCAACTGCTCAAGCGACATAGCCTCGGGCAGCACGGCCACCGCATAGGAAGGAAGGTCCTGCCCGGGGAAGGAGCCGCCGCCCGCCTGCCCCTGGGTGGGCTGCACCTCAGCCCCGTAGTCGCCCGGGGGCAGAGCCTCCAGCAGCCGGTGGGCCTTTGCCGACAGCTGCTGGTCGGATATGCAGAGCATATTTAATGTAGGAATGTGCGCCAGGGCCTCTTGGGGCTCTAAGTAAAGGCGCAGTGTGGCCTCCAGTGCGGATAGGGTCAGCTTGTCGATGCGCAGCGCCCGGGCCAGCGGGTGGGTTTTCAGCTTGTCGATAAGCGCCTTTTTCCCCACCACAATGCCGGCCTGCGGGCCGCCCAGCAGCTTGTCGCCGCTAAAGCAGACCAAATCGGCCCCCCTGCGGATTTGCTCTGCGGCCGTGGGCTCGCTGCCCAGCAGCGCCGGTCCCCATTCGCCCAGGGGGGCCAGTGCGCCGCTGCCCAAATCGTACAGCACCGGGATGCCCCGGTCCCGGCCGAGCCGGGATAGGGCAGCTATGTCCACCTCGCCGGTAAAGCCCACCACCTTATAGTTGCTGGTGTGCACCTTTAGCAGCGCCCCGGTAACTTCGGGGTCGATGGCTGCCTCGTAATCGCGCAGGTGGGTTTTGTTGGTGGTGCCCACCTCGCGCAGGATGGCCCCGCCCTGAGCCATCACCTCGGGCACCCTGAAGGAGCCGCCAATTTCCACCAACTCGCCCCGCGAAACCACCACCTCCCGCCCGGCACAGAGGGCGGTGAGCATGAGCAGCACGGCGGCGGCGTTGTTGTTGACCACCAGGGCTGCCTCGGCTCCGGTCAGTCGGCAGAGCAGCCCTTCGATGTGGCTGTGGCGGCTGCCCCGGGTGGCGCTTTGCAAATCGTACTCCAAGGTGGAGTAGCCCATGGCCACCTGTTTAATATGTTCGGCCACTCGCTCGCCCAAAGCCGAGCGGCCTAGGTTGGTATGCAGCACAATGCCAGTGGCGTTAATCACCGGACGCAGGCTAAAGGCGGCCTGCCGCCGGGCGGCTCTTAGCACCTCGCCCAGCAGAGCTTCCTCGGTGGGCAAAGCGGTTACTTCCCCGGACAGAATGTCCTTTCGCAGGCGGTCCACCGCCCCCCTTGTCGCCCCAAGGAGGGCGGCGTAGGGGATGCCCGCCCCCTCCGGGAGCGCTGTGACGCGCCCAATGAGTGCATCCACTTTGGGCAGCGCGCGCAATAGCACCTGTTTGTTCATCCCCTCACCTCCTATTGGATTTTATGACTGAGCTACAAAGCCCTTTTGGGTCAAAATCTCTATAGCGGCCTCTAAGCGGGCCTCGCTCACCATGGCCACGGGGCCGGTGCAGCCCATGCCGCTTTCGGCATAGATGCCCGCCTGCCACAGACAGGCCACGGCGTCTTCCAGCTCGGTAATCTCAATGCCGGCAATCTCGCCGGTGACCACCTCTTTGGGCGGTGCTTTAACCTCCTCCTGTTGGGGCTGGGCAGGAGCGGCCTTGGCCCGAATCTTCTGGAGGATGCTGTTAAGGCCGGCCTTTTCGGCGGCGGCAAACTGCTCGGCGGCCACCTTGCGATAGTCGCCTCTTACCAGCTGGGCGGCGTATTCCACCGCATTGGCCACCACCGGTGCGCCCGAAGCCCGCGAAACAATCATCACCAGTCGGTCATAATCGGTGCCAATGCCGGGGCCGTAGCCGCTGCCCACCGACTCGTAGCTGCCGCCCGTGGTAAAGGAGCTAAGCAACTTCATGAGGATGTTGCCGGTGAGCGAATCGGTGACCATCACATCGCAGGAGGCGGTAAGCAGGTCGTTGCCCCGCATGATAATGCCGCCGTCCGCCCGGGCCGAGGTGGCAAAGCGGATGGGATAGCCTGCGCCGGCCAGCTCCTTGAGGGCGGCTTCGGCCTGGCGGGCCCCGTCCACATTGAGGATGCCCACGGTGGGCTCGGCAACGCCGCTTGCTTTGGCGGCAATCACGCCATAGATGGCGTTTTTCACCATGCCCTCCACCCGGTTGGCCGAGGAGGTTCCGGTGGTGGTGGCGATATAGATGTTTTTGCCCAGGCCGGGGGTGACCACCCGCCCCACGGTGGACACACCGATGGGGAAGGGGTAGTGCATGGTGACCACGCCGTCTATCTGGCCGTCGGACAGCATCTGCTCCATTTTATCGAGCAGATCTCGCTCGCAGTCGGCATAAACACTGGTCACGGCCGGATGGCTGAGCGTGCCGATATAGGTCACATCAATGCCCCGGGCGGCGGCCATCACCGCACCCTCGAGCATATTTTCCTCGCCGTGCTCGCTGCCCAGACCGGTTACGGCAATCTTGGGCCGGGCACCGAAGGAGCCGGTTTCCAGAGCGTCGGCTATATCTAAAAAGGTTTTGGCAATCAGCTTGTTTACCTGCTCAGACATTCCTTCACCGCCCTTCCCCGGCCAGTGAGGCGGCCAGATTGCGCATGGCGTCGGCAATCAGGCTTTTAATCTGCTCCTCGGGCACGGCAGAGGTCTGCTCGGTCTCTCCGCTGTTTTTGCGGATGATAAAGGAAACGCCGTCGAACAAATTGGTCATGCGTCCCAGGAACAGGCTGCCCTTACCGATGACCATGCAGGTTTCGATTTTGCCGGAGAGAATGTCCTCTCTGGCAAAGCCCAGATAGGGCACGCCCGAGGGGATGTGGCCCTGTGTGGGAGCCCAGCCCACCATGCCATGTTCGGTGGTAAAGTCGTTTAGCTGAGCGCGCTCGAGGTCGCCCCGCTTAACGCCCAGCGCAGCAATCATCTTATAGTTGGCCAGGGGCACATCGCCGGCGCCGGCCGGTTTGGTGACATCGGGGTTTTGCATTTCAACCGAGTAGCGGTCGATGTCGGTAATTTTAAGGCCCATCTTATCCAGCGGGTCGGTGACCAGCGCTGTGATAACCGCCTGAGGCGACGAGCCGCTGCCCACGGTGTGCTTGCCAGTATAGGCGCTGAGAAGCTCGGGGTTGATGCCGTCGTTCTTGCTGATGAGCGTGGCAAAGCCGCCCACCACATCCTCAAGAATGGGCAGACCCTTTTTAGCATGGTCTTTGCCGTTCATGCCCAGCTTGGCGGTGCTGCCGCCTGCGGCCACGACCACATTGTCGTAGGTGCCGCTGGCTACCAAAGCCGCAGCGTGAATCAGGGCATGGACCGGTGCGGCGCAGAAAGCCCGCACATCGGCGCCCGAGGCCGAGCTAAAGCCGGCAATTTCGGCAGCGGCTTTGGCCATGTTGCCGCCTCCGCGCTGGTTCATGTCGCCGCAGGCTTCCTCGGAACACTCGATGACCAGATCCACCTCAGCTTTGTCGATGCCGGTGTTTTTGGTCAGGTGCAGCAGCGAGAGCACACAGCTAGCCTTGGAAACGAGGTTTTCTAAGATGACATGGGCCGAGAGGTTGACATCCACATCGTGGGATTTTTTAACATAACCCACCAGCTTGCCGTCCTGGTAGAGACCCTCGGCGTGGTCTTCGCCTATGGCACGGTCGATTTCGGACTGCTCTACGCCGCCCTTAATTCGGGCAATAATGCTCTCGTCCATAAGGGGATGCTGCTCAAAACGGGGCTTTACTTCTTCAACAAAGCCTTTTTCCAGCTTGACCAGATCGAAGGCGTCGCACACCTGCATCAAAATGTAGAACTCGTCCTGGGGCATAATTTCGCCCATCTTGCCAAAGCGGTCGGCATCCTCGAGCTTTTGCTCGTACCAGGGGGCGGCAACGGCGCTCAGCTCATCGGGGGTCAGGTTGCCAATATAGGTCTGGTTGGGGGCATAGCGCATGGCGTCGTCATAGGGGCGCAGCTTACCGGGCAGCTCCACCAGGTATTCCGACCCCGGATTGACAATGCGCTCGGTGGTTTGGGTGGTGCCGTTATGAATAACCATGTCCGGGGTGTGGGCCAAAATATAAGAAGCGCCCTTGATTACACTGTTCATCGGGTTTATTCTCTCCTCTCTCATAAAGAAAAGGCGGTGCCGTGGACAACTTCTCCACAGCACCGCCCGGCAGCAGGCTGTAAGATATAAGCCTGCGCCATTCAAGTTATGTGGGAGAACTTCTATACGAGGCGCATACAGCCTGCAAGCAGTTTCCCATCCTTAAGGCAGCGGCAGAGGCAGCGATTGCAAACTATAAAACGCTGCCTGTGCCGTGCCTAACAGACAGAGTCTAATATTTGGTAAACTGCTCCCGGATAGCGGACATCTCGTCGACGATCTCGTCCACATCCAGAACCATTTCCATCATACCGACCTGCTCGTCGTATACGCCCGGGTCAACCTCGGATTTGATTTCTTCCTCGCAAATGTGATAAACCTTGAGTCCCAACTGGACTCCTGTCAACGGACCGGCATAAGTGGGGTCTCCGGCGGTAACGGTCTCGGCCGTCAGGCCGGCGGCCTCGCCCTCGGCAGCGCCAAGAACGACTACCAGATTTTCGGGGCCATACTGCTCCGAAAGCTCTTTAACCCTCTTCTGATTCTCCAGATCCATTGCACCTGCGGCGGTTCAGACGAAGCATTCCGTCGAGGAAAATACAATGTCTGCGCCTGCGGTTTTGATGCACTCGTCAATGGCGGGGCCGGGAACGCCGTCTCGGTCGCCAACGACAATAACCTTCTTGCCTTTTAGCAGATCCACAGGTAAATCCTCCTTTTCCTTAGTTTTTCTATCTCAAGGAAAGGGGCGGGGTTCGCCCCTTTCGTCAAGAACAGGGGTGCGCCCTTAGATGTGGCGCAAAATCATGGCCTCGATGTTTTGCTCGGTGGCGTCGTCCTTCACCAGCTCTTCGATCTTTTCGCCATTTTCGTAGATGGCCATAACCGGCAGGCCCAAAATCTTCTGGCCAATGGCCAAACGCCGTGCCTTAGAGGTGTTAAGGGCGGTGAACTTAAGCTTGTCGCCGTATTTTTCGGCACATTCGTGCACAAAAGGCATCAGAGCCTGGCAGGGCACACAGCCGTCGCCATAAAAGTCCACAAACACCTTGCCCGAGGCTTTAAGAACCTCCTGCTCAAAGGTATCTTTGGTCAGCTCCAGCATGGTATACCTCCTTTCAAATGATCTACCAGATGTTGTCGCCGAGGTATTTTTCCGCCTGGCTGGCGGCAATGGCGCCGTCGGCTGCGGCGGTTACCACCTGGCGCAGAGATTTAACACGAACATCGCCCACGGCAAAAACGCCGGGCAGATTGGTGCGCATATTTTCGTCGGTGACGATATAGCCGTTTTCCATATCGACCTTGCCCGCGAACAGCTCGGAGTGGGGATTAAAGCCGATAAACACAAAGACGCCAAAGGTTCCGTCTTCTTCGTCGGCCTCGATCTCGCGGCTCTCGCCGGTCTTGGTGTCGGTAACCACCATGGAGGTGAGGATGCCGTCGCCCTTGAACTCGGTGATGACGCTGTTCCACATAAAGTCGATTTTATCGTTGGCAAAGGCCCGCTCCTGAATGGACTTGGCCGCCCGCAGCTCGTCGCGCCGGTGAATAATGGTCACCTTGCGAGCAAACTTGGTCAGGTAGATGGCCTCTTCCACGGCCGAATCGCCGCCGCCCATAACATAGACCTCAAAGTCCTCGAAAAAGGCTGCGTCGCAGGTGGCGCAGTAAGAAACGCCCTTGCCGGTGAGCTCCTTCTCGCCCGGGCAGCCCAGGGGCCGGGGATTGGCGCCGGTGGCGATAATCACAGTCTTGGCCCGATATTCGCCCTTTAGGCCCTTGACCACTTTGATCTCGCCTTCGAGGCTGACATCCACCACCGTATCAAAGACCTTTTGGGTGCCAAAGCGCTCGGCCTGATCCACCATGCGGGCAATCAGACTGGGGCCGGTTTCTTCCCTAAGGCCGCCGGGGTAGTTGTCTATTTCGCTTGTGATAACAATTTGGCCGCCTTCTTTTTCCTTCTCGATAAGAAGGGTATCAAGACGCGAGCGGCCTGCGTACAGAGCCGCAGCCAGCCCCCCCGGGCCAGCGCCAATAATGATCACATCATATATTTTATCCAAAGATGCCGCCTCCCACACTATTCCACTTCAAAAATGGTTTGTTCTTCCACCTCGGTC
This sequence comes from Ruminococcaceae bacterium UBA1404, assembly GCA_002305075.1. GTDB lineage: Bacteria > Bacillota > Clostridia > Oscillospirales > Ruminococcaceae > UBA1404. The sequence continues at coordinate 17,588 of DBQC01000019.1, forward strand.
GACAGAGCTTTCAAGGCAGTATCCAGGATTTTTCTTCGAATTTGCTTTTCCTCCTCCATGCTCAGGGCGGGGTTGCCCAGAGGATGGGGAATGGCCACCGCGGGAACTATGCGGTTGGCGCCCACCGTCATGGAGATTGGAGTGACCGTACATACATGGACCACGGGAATGCCCGCGCGTTCCACTTCTTTAACCATCGTTGCACCGCAACGCGTACAGGTTCCTCAGGTGGAGGTGAGAATGACGACATCCACGCCATCATTCACGAGCTTTCTAGAAAATTCCTCTGCAAATACCTTGGAGCTCTTAACCGCCGTTCCGTTTCCGACGGTGGTGTAGAATTTGTTGTGCAGTTTGCCAATCTTGCCCTGTGCTTCAAACTCGCGCAGAATGTCTACCGGCAAAACCCGGTCGGCGTCCTGATTGGCATAGAGGGGGTCGTAGCCGCCATGGGCGGTCTCGTAGGTCTCGGCTGTGAGATCCATCACGCCGGTAATGTCGTATTCGCCATACTTAGAGGCGCTGGAAGATTCGATACGATCGGGGTTGCCCTTGGGCACAATGCCGCCCGAGGTAACCAGAGCCACTGTAGCTTTGGTGATGTCTTTGACAGCGGGATTGGGGGGAACCCGGTCAAAGTCGGGCATGGGGAACTCGGTGGTAAAGGGCTTGCCGGCCATCTTCTTAAGCAGCATTTTAACCGCACGCTTGGAGCCGCGCTCCTTTTCGAAGAAGTTGACCCGAACGCCCGTGGGATGATAGCCTTCCTCGGCCGAGGCACCAATGGTCTCGCCCCGGGCCAGTTTGAGAGACAGCGGAACCATTTTGGAAACCGCATCGCGCATACCGGCGGCACTGTTGCGGGTGGCAACAATATAAAGCTTGTCCCTAAACATATCCACGCCGGGGTTTTCCTCGTACATACCGGTGAGAACGGGAATACCCAGCTGGCTGAGCACCTCGTAGGCGATGGTGGCGCAGGCTACGCCGTAGCGGCCCGCGTTAAAGGCCGGACCGGCAACAAACAGGTCGGGCTTTACGCTTTTGACCATGTCCAGAATAAGCTCTTTGGCCTCGTCCAGTCTCTCGTTAAAGAATGAGTCGCCGCACACAATGGTGTGGGTAATCTCTGCCTCGTCGCCATAGCCTGAGTTAAAGGCCAGACCGGGACCCATGGCGCCTTCCCGAAGCTCGGGGGCTACATCTGCCATTTCTTCGCCGCCAATACCGGCATAGAACTGGTTGATATAGTGGAGCACCTTTAATTTGCCCATACAATCTCTCTCCTTTCCTTTAGTTTATCTGGCGCTTAGCCGGTTAAAGCCCAGCTCGTTGGTCGCGCCGGTGATAGCCTGAAGCTCCACCACAATGCTGCCGTCTTCTTGGAGGTTGTTTTCAAATCCGCCGGCAATTTTGTCTACATAATCGAGCGTGCCAATCACTTTGTCCAGCTTGGGCAGAACCACCACTTGGTTGGCGTTGCCGCCGGTGACCACGGCGTCGGCGCTGGCGTCGGCGTCGGCCAAAGACTGGGAGGTGCCGTCACGGCCGGCGTACTCGTCGGTGATGATGACGGTGCGGGTGCCCACGGCCTCGATCTTCTTGCAGTTCATAATCAGGTCGGTATCGGGGTTGCCAAAGCCTTCCTGAGAGATGATAACGCCGTCGAGATCCAGATATTCCACCAGCTTGGCTGTCCAGTCGGAGGAGCGCTCCTTGTCGGCCAGGTAGACATTCTCGTTTGTGATGATCATGGCCGCAAAGTTGAGCGTTTTGCCATGCGCCTCAAACAGATCGTGAATAACGGGGTTGTTAAGGTGGTGATAGGTGGTGTTTTTGTCGCAGGCCGACACGCAGTTGCCGCTGATGATGGCACCGTCCAGCACCTCGGTGGGGCTGATCATGGTGGTGAGCGACTGCTTCATGTCCACGCCGTAGACATAGGTGTCGTGCATCAGGCCCTGGCTCTGGAGCATCTGAACATAGCCCACCCGGGGAAGCTCGGGGTACTTTTCGGCACCCTGCATCACCGGCAGATGCTCGTAGGTTTTCACCTCGTTGGGCTCGACCTCGCGGCCCAGCTCGCCGAGCGCTTTGGCCATCTTAAGGCCGGCCAGACGCAGTGCGTTTTCATAGTCGTGGGCGGTCAGACCGTCTACCGGGGTAAAGTTTGCCACCAGGTTAAAGGTCTTGGAAAAGGGCGTGTACTCCGCCCCCAGGCCGGTCATGTCGATAATGCCCTCCTGGAAGCCCACAATCTTACCGGTGGTGACCACCGCAGCACCTCTGAGCACATGGGTGCGGCCCGAGCCCACCGTTTGAACCTTAGACAAAACGCCGGGGAAAATCTCGCCGGGGCCTTCTACCTTGACCCGAGGCTCGATAACATCCTTGACCGGAGTGATGCGTACGCTCTCGCCCGGTTTGGCGATGTCCAGCTCCACAGCACGGATGCGCTCATCTTCCAGAATCATAGCCGTTATAGCATCCCGGTCGACATAGAGCACGCCGTCCTGCAGACTTGCCTTGTCTGAAAATTGAATGTCAGTAATGTCAATATAGCCGACTTCCAATTTCAAATGAATTCCCTCCTTATCTTTTATAGTCTGCCGGGCAAGCGCCCGGCTATTTAGATGAGCTGTGTTTGTACAGCGCACCAGCAATTAAGGTGCGGTCTACCTCTTGGAAGTCCGCCAGAACATGCTCGGGGATATGGGGATATTTTATGGGAAACTTATCGCAGGTGACAATGCTGTCCTCGATGATACGCAGCGAAGGCAGATCCAAACCCTGCCCGGGCGCAGCCGAAACAAGAATCGATTTATAAGGCGTCTCCCCCGGCTTAATGCTGCCCGATAGGGGATGGGTGAGCAGCTTGTGGCCTTTATGAACATAATCCCTCACCCGCACCAAAATATCCCGCAAAGACACATCAGCATATTCCACCGCACAGCGATCGGCAAAATCCTTGGCCGCCAAAGGGTTGTTGGTGATCAGTTTATCCAGGGCTGCACCCTCCTTTAGGGACAAATAAGGACAAAAAAGAACAGGGCAAATAACTCCGCTATAGTCTGAGTTTGCCCTGTTTCTTGACCTGAGAGATTCTCTTCTTAAAAAGAAGGTTGCTCCTTCGGTGCTTGCGCTTTCCAGAGTTTCGTCCAACTGCGGTTTTTTTACCTGAGATCTTCACACGGAGCTACAGCTCTCCGCGCTTATTCCTTCGGTGCCGCCTCCCGTAGGGGGGCGGGCTCTCCCGCAATCTTCATACGAATTATTGATTAAGTTTTTAACACAATTAGAATCATGGTCATTATAGTATACACAAATCGAAAAAGCAAGCAAGAAAGGGGGTTTGGGAGAATTTTATCAATATGTCCAAAATCGAGCCGTTCCAATGATGATAATTGCCCTATCAGCCCATTAAAATGATGGGAAAATCCCTCCAAAATTGTCCGCCCCCCATGGGTGCGCCGCTATAGCCGCTCTATTATGCTGCCGGGCTGTCCCAAAGCCCGCCCGCCCAAGCCTCAACATAAACCCCGCCGCCCATGAATAAGATGCTAGAAAACGCTTTAAGAAAGGCGGCGTCTGGCATGAACATTCATGTGGTGCAAAGCGGCGAAACGGTCACCGCCATTGCCAGGATGTATGGCGTATCCCCCCAAAAAATCATCACCGACAACGGACTGGAAAATCAAAACCGGCTGGCCGTGGGTCAGGCGCTGCTTATTTTGTACCCCGCCCAGGTGCACACCGTGCAGCAGGGCGACACCCTGATAAGCATAGCCGAACAGTACGACACCACCGTGCTGACCCTTCAGCAGAACAACCCCCATTTGGTCACCCAGCCGGGGCTGCGTCCGGGCGAGCAGATTACCCTGAGCTATCGCACCGTACCCGGGCGCGAGGTGGTGATAAACAGCTACGCCTATCCCCATGTCAACACCGATGTGCTGCTGCGCACGCTGCCCTTTTTAACCATGCTCACCATCTTTGGCTACGGCTTTTCCGAGACGGGCGATCTGCTTGAGATAGACGACCAAGCCCTTATCAGCATGGCCTACCGGTTTAGGGTGGCGCCCATTATGCTGCTGTCCTCCATTACCGAAGCCGGCACCTTTAGCACCGAACGGGCCAGTCGGCTGTTTCGGGACATCGACTTCCAAAACGCCCTTATCGACAAAGTTTTGCAGAAAATGCACGAAAAAGGCTACCTCGGGCTGGATGTGGACTTTGAGTACATCGCCCCCGAGGATACCGAGGCCTTTCTCGCCTTTTTAGCCAATGTCACCGCCCGGCTTGAGGCCGAGGGCTTTACGGTCAATGTGGATTTGGCCCCCAAGGTGTCGGGCGAGCAGCTCGGCCTGCTCTACGAAGCCCACAACTACCCCCGGGCCGGGGCCATTGCCAGCACGGTGCTCATCATGACCTACGAGTGGGGCTATTCCCAAGGGCCGCCCATGGCCGTGGCGCCCATCGATCAGGTGGAGCGGGTGGTGAACTATGCGGTTTCGACCATCCCGCCCGAGCATATTCTCATGGGCATTCCCAACTACGGCTATGTCTGGCAGTTGCCCTATATGCGGGGTGTTACCGTGGGCACCTCGTTGGGCAACCAGTTTGCCGTGCAAATTGCCGCCCGCTACCGGGCCGAAATTTTGTTCGACGAGCGGGCCCAGTCCCCCTATTTCTACTACACCAACCCCGACGGGCTGGAGCATGTCATCTGGTTTGAGGATGTGCGCAGCATCCGCAGCAAGTGGGAGCTCATCGATCGCAGCCAGCTCTTGGGTGCCGGATACTGGAGCGTCATGCGGCCCTTTGCCCAAAACTGGGCCTATGTCAATGCCAACTACCGCATCCGCAAAATTGTGGTTTAACTAAAAAAGCGCCCCCAGAAGGGGCGCTTTTTAGTTTGGGCTATAGCACCAAAGTGAGCAAATGGTAGTAGACCACCGCAATGCCCAGAAAACACACGGCCACCGGAAGGGTCTTTTTTACAAGACCGCCCATGGTGATGTTGAAGTGTTCCACCACAATGCCCAGGCAGACATGGGTGGGCGAAACCTGCATGGCCATGTAGGCGGCGCAGTTGAGCAGCACCAGCAGCGGGATGCCCCCATTGGGTATGGCAGCATAAGCCAGCGGAATGCCGATGGAGTGAATCATGTTGGCTCCGCCGATGACGGCGCCGAAGAAGAAAAGCAGCATGAAGATGAGATACTGGGGGATGGGCAGCACCGAGAACATGGCCGGCAGCTCCTGAACAACCCCCGTGTGGGTGACAATGTCCTTGAATATGTAGATGAGCACCACATTGAGCAGCAGCCTGCGCTCGAAGGCCGACACGAACATCTTAGGCAAAGCACTGAGGGGCACACGGTTGACCAGAATGTACAGCACGCCGGCAATGGCCACGGCGGGCAGCACGGCCACCTTAAGGGCCAGAATCAGAGCGATAACCAGCAGCAGCGGCCACAGCCCCAGAATGACTGTTTTAAAGTCGGCCAAGCGGTCGGTGCTGGGCGGGGTGTCGGGCTTAATGGGCAGCTTGCGCAGATAGAAGAAGTAGCCCAGCGCCACCTGCACGGCCACCATGGGCAGCATGGCCACCACAAAGCCGGAGGTGGACTGGCCGCTTAGGGTAATGGCCAGCAGTATGGAGGTATAGGTAGGCAAAAAGCTTTCGGCCACATGGCGGTAATAGCTGGCCACAAAGGCCTTTTCGTTGGTGTCCAGATAGTCACCAGCCGATTCGGACACAATGTCGCCGCAGATTTTAACCACGCCGGCCGAGGGCAAAAAGCCCAAAATGATGGGGGATAGGCAGGTGTTTACCCGTCGGTTGCCACTCAGGGCGTCCATAGCGCGCTGGGCTCGGGTGATGTCGCCCCCGCGCTCGAGCATACGCTGGAGAAAGGTGATGGCATAAAGGATGAGCACCATCTGGATGCAGCTCCAGGATACAACACTGCTCGCCGTCAGGCTGAGAGCCTCGCCAATGGGAAGGCCAAAGAAAAGCACCGTGGCCACAATGCCCGCTGTTACACCTAAAGAGAGTTTACCTGTAAAGTTGAGCACCAGGGTCATAACGCCAAAGACCAAGAGAATAAGGATTCCGCTGTTCATATTTCCACCTTCCGTATGTAGATCGGCGGCCTGTAGCACGCCTTTTTTTGATACATGTGAGGTATCATAGCAAAAAAAACTTCGCTGTGCAACCACTTTAATAGCCGAAATTGCAAGATGCACATAAATTTTCCTGCACCCTGTCTTTTTTTATTTTTTTGTGATATACTGCAAAACAAGTCCCGCAACGGGCTTTATAGAAGTTTGCCGCCGGCAGCTCCGGCAAATAAAAGGAAGGTAGGTTGTCTCATGAAGTACGATTTCACAACGCTCGTAGACCGCACAGGCACTGGTGCCAGCAAATGGAACCAGATGCGCACCCTGAACCCCGATGTAAAGCCCGGTGTGGTGCCGCTATCGGTGGCCGATATGGAGTTTAAGCATCCCCCCGAGTTGATCGAGGGTCTTAAATCCTTCTTAGATACAGCCATTCTGGGTTATACCAGCCCAACCGACGCCTATTACAATGCCGTGGCCGGCTGGATGAAGCGCCGCCACAACTGGGAGATTAAAAACGAGTGGATCGTCTTTACCCCCGGCATTGTCAACGCCTTTTACGAGGCCGTTTCGGCCTTTACCCAGCCCGGCGACAATGTGCTACTTATGACCCCGGTTTATCATCCCTTCTATGCGGCCATAAACAAAACCGGTCGCAATGTGGTTGAGAGCGCTCTGGTCAGGGACGAAAATAACCGCTACGACATCGACTTTGAGGACTTTGAGCAGAAGTGTAAAGACCCCAAAACCAAGCTGCTGCTGCTCTCCAGCCCCCACAACCCCCTCTGCCGGGTGTGGACGCCCGAGGAGCTCACCCGCCTGGGCCGCATCTGCATCGACAACGGCGTGCTGGTGCTCAGCGACGAGATCCACTTCGACTTTATCATGCCGGGCTATAAGCACACGGTTTTTGCCACCATCTCGGAGGAGTTCGAGCAGAATGTCGTGCTCTGCACCGCCCCCAGCAAGTCCTTTAACCTGGCCGGTCTGCAGTGCTCCAACATCATCATCCCCAACGAACAGCTGCGCGAGACCTATCTCACTACGCTCCAGAGCCGCGCCATGGGCGGCCGCCTCAATGTGATGGCCTTTAAGGGCTGCGAGCTGGCCTATGACCAGTGCGAAGAGTGGTTCGATGAGCTGCTCGAAGTGATTTACGACAACAGCCAGGCCGTGATTGCCTACTGCAACGAGCATATGCCCAAAATTAAGTTCACCCCCCTCGAGGCCACCTACCTGCTCTGGATGGACTTTAGGGCTTACGGCCTTTCCAACGAGGAGCTTCAGCGTGTGCTGCGCATGGAGGCCCAGGTGTTTATGAACGACGGAGCGGCCTTTGGCGAAGCCGGCGCCGGCTTTGCCCGCATGAACCTGGCAGCGCCCAAGCATGTTCTTCTTGATGCTTGTGAGCGCATTAAAAACGCCATGGCCAAATACGAATAATCGTTTCTAAAATATTGCCTTAACAAGACCGGCCCCATTTGGGGCCGGTCTTGCTTTATGCACCCGCCCCCATCCCGGCGACATAGACTGTATAGCCGGCCTCTCTGTTGGCCGGATGATACCGGGCGCTTTGCCCAAAAAGAGCAAAAGCGCATACACCACATGAACTGGGAGGTATCTATGGAACTTTTCACCTTTCCGGCCATTACAACCCTCTGTGGGCTTTTGGCCGGCCTTTATAAAAAGATTTGGCCCGCCAAGAGCCATCTTATCCCCGAGCTCTGCGGTCTGTGCGGGTTAGTTATTGCCCTTGTGTGCTTTTATCTGGTTCCCGGCAGCATCCCGGCCGACAACGCCGTGCTGGCCGCCACGCTGGGTGTTACCAGCGGCCTTGCGGCTACCGGTGTCCACCAAGGGCATAAACAGATGCGGGAATATAAGGAGCAGAGCGAATGAAAACCCTGATGCTCGACCCCGGACACGGCGGCCTTAACGCCTACGGCTACGAGGACCCCGGGGCGGTGAGCGGGAGCCGGCTTGAACGGGAGGATGTGATGCGCCTGGCCGATTTGGTGGCTGCCGACGCCCGGGAGCAGGGGCTGCGGATTATCCTAACCCGCACCGCCGGGCAGAAGCCCGCCACCGTGCCCGGCGTGACCGCCCGAGCCACCATGGCCAATAGCGCCGGGGCCGATTTGTTTGTCAGCCTGCATCGCAACGCCTATGGGGCGGCCTCGGCTCAGGGGGTGGAGGTGCTGGTGCAGACCACCCCCATCGCCGGCGAGGAGATGTTGGCCGGGCTGATTCTGGCCCGCCTCGAGGCCGTGGGCATCAGCCGCAACCGAGGGGTCAAGCGCTGCCCGCCGGCCAATAACTTTGCGGTGCTGCGCCTGACCAAGATGCCGGCCGTGCTGGTGGAACTGGGCTTTATCACCAACGCCGAGGACAACCGACTGTATGATTTGCACCTGCCGGCCTATGCCCGGGCCATTGTGGAAGGCTGCCTTGCCTATTTGGGGCTGGTGCGGCGCCCGCCTGCCACCGATGCGGATACGGCCGACCAACTGGCCGCTTTGCGTACACAGCTGGCGGCCAAGGACGCCCAAATTGCGCTCTTAGAGCAGCAGACCCGCCAGGCTGAGGCCGCTGTGGAACAGATGCGGGCAAAAGCCCGGGAGATTTATCGCCTAAGCGGCGAGCTGATTGCGCCATAAAATTAAGGGAGGGCCGATGGCCCTCCCCTTTTTGTATTAGATTTTGCCTCAAATACGACCGAGCTTTTGGACAGCAATAATCATCCCCAGTGTTGGCCAACCAACTTAATTACACTTGGAATACCCGCACCCACGGCAGGAGACGCAGCCGCCCTCGTGCTCGAGCATCTCCCCGCAGTCGGGGCAAAAGCGGGGGCCTCGGGTGGCGGGCGGTGCGGCGGGTGCCGCCGCCAGGGCCGCACGCTGCACGGGTTTTGGCAGGGTAATACCCTCTCGCTCCATCTTTTCGGCGGTGCGCTGAATCACCCGGGCGATGGCGTCCGGGCAGGAGGTGCACTTCATGCCGTTCTGGCGGATGGTGGAGGGACAGCGAATGCCCCGAAGCTGGGTGAGGATTTCGTCGAGCGCCACGCCGCTGCGCAGCGCCACCGAGGTCAGCCGGGCCGTGGCCTCGCTCTGGCTGGGACAGCCCCCGGCCTTTCCGGTGGAGGTGAACACCTCGCAGATGCCGTTTTCGTCGTAGTTCACGGTCACATACAGGTTGCCGCATCCAATCCGCATACGCTCGGTCAGGCCGAAGGTCACCTCGGGTCGGGGTCGGGGATAGATGGTGGGCATGGGCTGGTTCTGGTCGGGGGCTTGCTCATCGGCCTTGGGCGCATCGGCGGTGCCGATGTTGAGCACCTGACCCTCCCGGCTGCCGTCCCGATAGATGGTAACCCCCTTGCAGCCCTGAGTGTGGGCCAGCATAAAGACCTTGTGCACATCCTCGGCGGTGGCGCTGTGGGGGAAGTTGACCGTTTTGCTCACGGCGTTGTCGGTGTGGCGCTGGAAGGCGGCCTGCATCCGAACATGATACTCGGGCGAAACATCGTGGCTGCACACAAACACCCGGCGGATGGCCTCGGGAATTTCCTCGATATTACTAAGGCTGCCCTCTTTGGAGATGCGGCGCATGAGCGCTTCGGAATAAAGGCCGTTGTCCTCGAGCATTTTGCGCAGCAAGGGATGCACCTCTACCAGCTCGGTGCCGTCCATCACATTGCGCACATAGGCATAGGCAAAAACCGGCTCGATGCCCGAGGATACCCCGGCAATGATGGAGATGGTACCCGTAGGGGCGATGGTGGTGGTGGTGGCGTTGCGATAGGGCCGCCCGTCGGTGACCTGAGCCTTGAGGGTGCTCTCCTCAAACAGCGGGAAGGCCCCCCGCAAAGCGCCCAAATCCCGGCTTGCCTCGTGGCTTGCCTCGTTGATAAAGGCCATCAGCTTCTCGCCCAAAGCCACGCCCTCGTCGGTGTTGTAGCCGATGCCCAGCGCCAGCAGCACATCGGCAAAGCCCATCACCCCAAGGCCGATTTTACGGGTGGCCAGCGTGGTTTCGGCAATTTTGTCGAGCGGGTATTTGTTAATTTCGATGACATTATCAAGAAAATGCACGGCCTCGCGCACGGTGTGTTTGAGCTTGTCGTAGTCGATGGTATAGGCGCCCTGCTCGTCCCGCTTGAGCATATTGACCAGGTTGATGGAGCCTAAATTGCAGCTTTCGTAGGGCAGCAGCGGCTGCTCGCCGCAGGGGTTGGTGGACTCAATCTCGCCCTGACCGGGCACCACATTGTCCCGGTTGAGCCGGTCTAAGAAGATGATGCCGGGCTCGCCATTGCGCCAGGCGCCCTCAACAATGCGGCCAAACACCTCGGCGGCCTGCAGTTGTCCGGTCACCTGACCGGTGGACGGGTCCACAAGATTGTAAGGGGCGTTTTGGGCCACGGCCTCCATAAACGCCTCGGTGAGGCCCACCGAGATGTTGAAGTTAGTGATGTCGGCATTGTTCTTTTTGCAGTCGATAAACTGGAGGATGTCGGGGTGGTCTACCCGCAGGATGCCCATGTTGGCGCCCCGGCGGGTTCCGCCCTGTTTGACGGCCTCGGTGGCCATGTTAAACACCCGCATAAAGCTGATGGGCCCGCTGGCTACGCCGCCGGTGGAGCGCACCATGGCTCCCGCCTGACGCAGCCGGGAGAAAGAAAATCCCGTGCCGCCGCCCGACTTATGGATGAGGGCCGCCTGTTTGACCGCCTCGAAGATGTCCTCCATGCTGTCGCCCACGGGCAGCACAAAGCAGGCCGAAAGCTGGCCGAGCTCCTTACCGGCGTTCATCAGGGTGGGGGAGTTGGGCAAAAAGTCCAGCCGGGTCATCAGGCCATAAAAGCGCTCGGTCAGCGCGGCGATGTCGGCCTGGGGGTCAAAGTGGGCATCGGCGGCGGCTACGGCGGTGGCCACCCGGCGGAACATACCCTCCACGGTTTCGGTGGGGTTGCCCTGTTCGTCCTTAGAAAGATAGCGCCTTTTCAGGACTTCCATGGCGTTTTTGCTGATGTTTGTCATACCATCGCATCCTTTGCGTTGTACAATATATTGTGACTTTTCCAGAATAACACGCCTATATATAGTATTGCAAGGCAATAAATGGAATATTTGAAGTGACAGAGAAAAATTTTTAAGGCAGTGTGGGCGAGGTCGAGCCTTTTGGCCCTCCCTGCGCATTTTGCAAGGCAAAATGCGTCCGCTGCGGCGGGGCTATTCAAATGGAAGTGGGGGCTCGCCGCCCCNNCCCCCCTTCCAAACCTTTCCCCCGTATTGTATGGCAAAGCTTGATGGCAAGCACTGGGGATTCCAAAGGGACTCAGTCCCTTTGGCGGGGTCTTAGGGGCGGAGCCCCTATAAGGTCTTAAGCGTTAGCAAGCGCAGGAGGGGAGGTACAACAATCCAGTGGACTGTTGTACCGTGGGGAACCCTTACCGGGGGCGTGATGCCCGATTTCAAGCTAACAAAATGCTGCCTCTTGGGCTTTGGGAACCACAAAAAAACCCACCTCTAAGGGTGGGTTTTTTGTGTTCAGTTTAATTAGCGGCCGGCGGCCTGCGCCTGAATCTGGTTGAGCATGGCCTGGAACTGGGCGGCATTGATGCGAATGCCGGGGCCCATGGTGGTGGCCAGCGCACAGCTGCGCACATACTGACCCTTGGCCGCTGCGGGGCGTGCCCGCAGAATGGCCTCCATCAGCGCGTCAAAGTTCTCTCTGAGCTTTTCGGGGCCAAAAGAAACCTTGCCAATGGGGCAGTGGATGATGTTGGTTTTGTCCAGCCGGTACTCAATTTTACCTGCTTTGGCCTCGGTGACGGCCCGGGCCACATCGGGGGTAACGGTGCCGGCCTTGGGGTTGGGCATGAGGCCCCGGGGGCCAAGAATCCTACCCAGACGGCCCACCACGCCCATCATGTCGGGGCTGGCGATGACCACATCAAAGTCCAGCCAACCTTCGGACTGGATTTTCTGTGCCAAATCCTCGGCGCCCACAAACTCGGCGCCGGCGGCCTTGGCCTCGGCCTCTTTTTCGGGCTTGCAGAACACCAGAACCCGCACCGATTTACCGGTGCCGTTGGGCAGCACCACGGCGCCCCGCACCTGCTGGTCGGCGTGGCGGGAGTCTACGCCCAGACGCACATGCATCTCCACAGTCTCGTCGAACTTGGCCTTGGCGGTCTGGATGCAGAGGGCAATGGCCTCGTCGGTTTCGTATTGCCGAAGTTTATCAATGAGCTTTGCGCTCTCTTTATATTGCTTACCGCGTTTCATTTACCTAAAAATCCTCCTTGAGTGGTTAATAGCGGAATGATCCTCCCACCGGGGGGTCAGTCGATGACTTCTACGCCCATGCTGCGGGCGGTGCCGGCGATCATGGACATGGCGCTTTCCAGATCGGCGGCATTGAGATCGACCATTTTCTGTTCGGCGATCTTTTTCACCTGCTCGCGGGTAATTTTGCCTATCTTGGTTTTGTTGGGCTCGCCCGAGCCGCTTTCGATACCAATGGCCTTTTTAATCAGGATGGGGGCAGGGGGGGTCTTGGTGATAAAGCTGATGGAGCGGTCGGCATAGACCGTGATGACCACCGGAATGATCAGGCCAATGTCGTTTTTGGTACGCTCGTTAAACTCTTTGGTAAAAGCCACAATGTTAACACCGTGCTGGCCGAGAGCCGGACCCACAGGGGGGGCCGGAGTGGCCTTTCCGGCGGGGATTTGCAGCTTGATATAGCCAATTACTTTTTGAGCCATGTTTTGTTTGCACCTCTCTCATATTTGTGGTAAGACCGGGAGTGGCACACTCCCTCCCACCGGCCGCATGAAGGCGGCCTTGTTTATCGCGCATGGGGTGCGCGGCCTGTCCGCCAAAAGCGGAAAGAAAAACTACTGAACGGGCTGAACCTGCTCGAGGGTCAGCTCCACCGGCACATCCTTGCCCATCATGGACACGGTGACACGCACCTGGTTTTTGTCGGTGTCTATCTCCTCTACCCGGCCCACAAAGCCGGCGAGATAGCCCTCGGCAATCTGCACCGAATCGCCCACCTCAAAGTTCACGATAATCTCGCGCTTTTCAACGCCCATGCGGGCGACTTCCTCGTCGGTGAGGGGAACGGGCTTGGGACCGGGGCCCACAAAGCCGGTGACGCCCCGAATGTTGCGCACCACATACCAGGTCTCGTCGGTCATGACCATTTTAATCAGCACATAGCCGGGGTAAATTTTGCGCTCGACCTCTCGGGTCTTATTATCCTTAATTTCGGTGACCATTTCGGTGGGCACCTTAATTTCCTGGATAAGGTCGGACATTTGGCGGTTTTCCACCGCATTGCCGATGCTTGTGGCTACTTTATTCTCGTAGCCCGAGTAGGTATGAATCACATACCAGCGTGCTGCGTCTGTCATGGCTAACACGCCCTAAACGCCCAGGTTGATCAGGGTTTTAACCAGCCAGGTAAGCACAGCGTCGAAGCCGCTGACCACCGTGGCCGATACCAACACCACACCAAGAACCACCAGTGTGTTGTTGATAACCTGCTTTTTTGAGGGCCATACAACCTTTTTAAGCTCACCGCGCATATCCCGCAGGTAGCGCGATACTCTTGTAAAGATGCCGGGCTTGCCCTCTTGTTGGGTCGCCATGGGTTGGCACCTTCCTTTCGTTACTTGGTTTCGCGGTGAACCGTGTGTTTGCGGCAGAAGCGGCAGTATTTGTTAAACTCCAGTCTGCCCTCGTTGGTCTTTCGGTTTTTCGTGGTGTTGTAGTTGCGCTGTTTGCATTCTGTACACGCAAGGGTTACTTTAACTCGCATATCGGCACCTCCTATTATTGGATTGGGCCGCCTGTATCCGGTGGGACACGGCGGCTGTTAGCCTCCCTCGTTGCCAATTTTTGTAAGCGATTTTACGCACAAAAAATAAGCCCTTTTGAGGTAGCATCATCTTAGCACATCCCCCGCCCTGCGTCAAGGGTTAAAGGAGATTTATAACAGGTGCATCCAAGCTCTTAAAATGCCAGCGGCCGCCCGGAGGGCGGCCGCTTAAGAGTTTAGGATTAGTTACTCGGCAATGCTCACATTGACAGCGCGCATTTTGCTGGAATCCTTGGGATCGGGCTCGACATCGTAAACCACCTTCTGCCCCTCGTTGAGGGTGCGGAAACCGGAGGTCTGGATGGCCGAGAAGTGCACGAACACATCGCCGCCGCCGTTGTCGTCAGAGATGAAGCCGAAGCCTTTGTCCGCGTTGAACCATTTAACAGTACCGTTGTGCATTATAGAGCCTCCAAAAAATAAAATATTTATATGTCTGGACAATCAAAAACACATGTTTTTATAAACCATCGCCAGGGCCAATGACTTACAAAAACATGTGAGACAATGAACACCAGATATATGATTGTATTATAGCATGCCCCAAGAGCTGCTGTCAATACAGGGCGACAAATATATTTGTCGCCCAATTCGACAAAAAAATCATGAACAAATAGGCTATTTTGCCCCGGCAGAAACGGCCGGATGGTCGGCCTCGGCGGCGGCCTCCTCCTCGTCGATGCTGTGGAGCAGGTCGTGGTACCAGCCCATGGCGTCTACAAAGGCGGCGCTCAGCTGGTCCACCGTCACCCCTGCCCGAATCAGCATGAAGGATACGGCGTCCCAATCGGCCCGCTCGTAAACATAAATCAGTTCCATCACCTGCGCAAGCTCGCCGGTGCGGTCGAGCAAAGCCTGGCGCACCCGATTGTCCACGGCCACTTCGGCCAGCGCCTCGGCCATGGGCTTTTCGAGGATGATGTCCAGCAGCGAAAACAGCCCCACCATAAACAGATGATGGGAAAATACCCCAAGCCCAAAGGCACGGGCCAGATTTTCGGCAAACTTGGCCCGCACCAGCGACAGCTTGGTAATCTCGCCGGGGCGGTCCTCGGCCAGACCGACCGATATGGCCACGGTAGCCCAGCGGCGCACCTCGCGCTGACCCAGAATGGCCACGGCGCTCATAATCGATTCAACCTTGTTCCGCCGGCGCAGTGGCCCGTTGTTGATAAAGCGCAGAAGCGAAATGGTGAGATAGGGGTCCCGCTCGATGATGCGGGCAATGTCCTGCAGCTCAAAGTCCTCGGTGTTGACCATATTCAGCAGCTGCAGTGCGTTCATTTTAACCGGCGACAGTCGGCTGGTGCCCGCCGTGATGGGCCGGTTGTAAAAGTCGCCCGAAAACAGCGCATTGCTGCCCACGCTCAGACGGTCGAATGTGGCCCGGTCGGGCACGGCATCCACCACCACCCGCACCGAGCCCAGCTTTTCGGCCAAGCGGTACCAGGTGTCGAAGTAGCTGTCCTGGCAGTTTAATATGATGTAGTCGGCCAGGGGCAGCAGCCGGCTGGCCAACCCGTCGGGGGGAAAGCCGTCCAGCGCAATCAGATAGCCCCGCTCTTTAAGCATACGGCAGCGACTTAGCAGGTTGGCGGTGATGTTGGTGTCTCCGGGCAGCGTACACACAAGGCGCCGAGGCTCCAAATCGATGTGCAGCGGAAAGCCGGTAAGCAGCTGCAAGGCATTGGCGTTTACAAACAGCGGCTTGTCCAGCGCAAAGGGCTCTACCCCCATCTGCTCAATCAGGTCAAGACCGGGGGAAAGCAGCGACTCGCTCACCCGCCTAAAGTCGCCGCTGGCAAGGCCCATGGTGGTCTCGCCGCTGCGGTCGCGCAGCCGATAAGCCTGAACGGCCATCCGAGCGTCAAACAAGGGCACCGATACGATAAACACCTTCATTGTCTCACCGTCCAACAGGAATTTACAAAAAATAAGGTATGTCGCCTCTCATTGTAGAGCAAAAGCCTTAAAAATGCAACGGCCAGCGCCACTTCTTGCAGACTCGGGCGGCCCTGCGCTTGTCAGCGCCCGGGTGCGGGTGTATAATAATACAATTATAGCATTAAAAATGCAGCAACAACCCCAAAGGAGGCGTTTGCATGGATATTGGTGCACTGTTTAAGAAAAAGCCCTGTGTATTTGCTTTGGAGGTGTTTCCCCCCAAGCGGGATTCCCGGGTCGAGAGTGTATATAACACCCTCGATAAGCTCGGGGAGCTGCCCTTTGACTATGTAAGCGTCACCTACAGCGCCGGCGGCAGCGGAAACCGGGCCTATACCGGCGAGATTGCCCGCTATCTTAAGGACAAAATCGGCATCGAGCCGCTGCCCCATCTCACCTGCCTGTCCTCATCGAGGCAGGAGGTGGCCGAGGAGCTCGAGGGGCTGGCCGCCTCCGGCATTAAAAACATATTGGCGCTGCGGGGCGACCGAAATCCCAGCGCCCCGCCCCGGGAGGACTACCGCTATGCCAGCGACCTGATTGCCGACATCACGGCCGACGGGCGCTTTTACATCGCCGCCGCCTGCTACGCCGAGGGCCACCCCGAAAGCCCCAGCCCCGAGGCCGACATCGAGGCCCTAGCACGCAAAATAGAGGCCGGAGCCGGCCATCTGGTCAGCCAGCTGTTTTTCGACAACGGGCGCTATTACCGCTTTTTAAGCCGCCTGCGCAAGCGGGGCATCACCTGCCCGGTGGAGGCCGGGGTCATGCCGGTGGTGCGGCCCGAGCAGCTCTCCCGCACGCTGGCGCTCTCGTCGGCCAGTCTGCCCGCCGACTTCTCCAAGCTGCTGGCCCGGTACGAGGGGGATCCCCAGGGCTTTTTCGACGCCGGAATCGACTATGCCTCCCGCCAGATTCGCGACCTCATCGAGGGCGGGGCCGACGGCATTCACCTCTATGCCATGAACCGCCCCTCGGTGGCCCGGCGCATTTACGAGAATATTGCCGACCTGCTTTAGGAGGAGACCGCTGTGGAGCTAAGCCCCCTGCCCCGGCCCGACCGCCGGGACCTGCTCAGCCTGCTGGGCTACGGCCAAACCCGGCCCGACCCGGCCACCGAAGCCGCGCTGAGCCGAGCTGAAGACACCGTGCGCACCGTCGCCCGCCCCCGGTATATCTACCGGATTTTTGCGCTGGGTCGGCAGCCTTTGTCGCTGCTGCCGACGGGGCCGGTTCTGTCTGGAGAGGACATTGCCCGGCACCTGAGCGGCTGCCACAGCTGCGCCGTGCTCATCCTCACTTTGGGGCCGGGGGTCGAGCGGGCTATCCGGGCTGCCGGCGCTGCCGACGCCGCCATGGGGCTTATGACCGACGCCGCCGCCTCGGCCCTCACCGAGGCCTGCGCCGACGCCGCCGAGACCATTCTGCGCCGGGAGGTGGCGGAGCAGGGGCTCTATCTCACCGGTCGGTTTTCGCCGGGTTACGGTGACCTGCCCCTGTCTTTGCAGCCCGAACTGCTGCGGATAACCGGAAGCGCCCGCGCCATCGGCCTCACGGTGAGCCCAAGCCATATTCTGCTGCCCCGAAAGAGCATCACGGCGCTGCTGGGGCTGGCCCACCACCCGGTAACGGGGCATCTGGCCGGCTGCGAGGGCTGCGCCATTAAAGAGAGCTGCCAAAAACGACAAAGAGGAGAGCCTTGCCATGGGATGGACCCTACCTAAAGACCGCTATCTTCTGCTCGACGGAGGCATGGGCACGCTGCTGCAATCGGCCGGCCTGCAGCCCGGACAGCCCCCCGAGCGCATGAACCTGACCGCCCCCGATGCGGTGGTGGCCATTCACAAGGCCTATATCGCCGCCGGCGCCGAGGTGATTTTAACCAACACCTTTGGGGCGGCCAACCGGCCCGAGCCCGGTTTTGACATCGAGGCCGCCGTTAAAGTCGCACTCGCGTGCGCCAAAGCCGCCCGGGCGGGAACCCATGTGGCCGTGGCGCTGGACATGGGCCCCACCGGCGAGCTTCTGGAGCCGGGCGGCCTGCTCAGCTTTGAGGAGGCCTACGACCGCTATGCCCGCCTGGTTCGGATCGGGGCCGAGGGCGGGGCCGACCTCATTGTGATAGAAACCATGGCCGACCTATTGGAGGCCAAAGCCGCACTGCTGGCCGCCAAAGAAAACAGCGACCTGCCGGTGCTGCTCTCCATGACCTTTGAGGCCGACGGGCGCAGCTTTGCCGGCGTTCCGGTGGAGGCCCTCGGCGTTGCGCTGGGTCCCATGGGCCCCGATGGGCTGGGAATCAACTGCTCGGTGGGGCCGGCGGGCATTATGCCACTGATAGAACGACTGGCCGCCGTGACCGACCTGCCGCTGTTTATTAAACCCAACGCCGGCCTGCCCGACCCGGTCACCGGCCGGCACAACCTGCCTCCCGACGCCTTTGCCCGGGAGATGGCCGCCCTCACCGAGCTGCCCGGCATTGTGATGGCGGGGGGTTGCTGCGGCACCACGCCCGAGCATATCGCTGCCCTTAAGGCCACCCTTGCGGGCAAAGCGCCCCGGCCAAGTAGCCCCCGGCGGGTCAGCCGGGTCTGCTCGGCCACCCGGGTGCTGGAGTTAGAGGGGGTGCACCCCATCGGCGAGCGCATCAATCCCACCGGCAAACAGCCCCTGCGCCAGGCCCTTAAGGCGGGGGATTTGAGCGTGGTGCAGGTCATGGCCGCCGAACAGGAGCACGAAGGGGCCGCCATTTTGGACATCAATGTAGGCCTTCCCGGCGGCGACGAGGTGGACCTGCTGCCCCGGGCCGTCAAAGCCGTGCAGGCCGTGAGCAGCCTGCCCGTTCAAATAGACAGTGCCAACCCCGCCGCCATCGAGGCGGCGCTGCGGGTGGTGAGCGGACGGGCACTGGTCAACTCCACCACCGGCGAACGGGACAAGTTAGAGGCCATTTTGCCCCTGTGCAAAAAATACGGCGCCATGGTGGTGGGCCTGACCCTGGACGAGGACGGCATTCCCGAAACGGCCGAGGGCCGTGTAGATATTGCCCGGCGCATCCTATCGGCGGCCGTCGACCACGGACTGGCCCGCGAGGATGTCTGCATCGACTGCCTGACCTTGGCGGCCAGCGCTTTGCCCGGCAGCGCCGGCGTGACGATAGAGGCCCTGCGCACCGTGCGTGAGGAGCTGGGGCTGCACACCGTGCTGGGCGTGAGCAACATAAGTTTTGGGCTGCCCAACCGGCCCCTTATCAACCAGAACTTTCTTACCATGGCGCTGCAGGCCGGGCTCACGCTGCCCATTTTAAACCCCGGCAACCCCGGCATGATGGGGGCGGTGGACGCCTTTCGCCTGCTGAGCGGGCAGGACAGCGAGGCCCGGGACTTTATTGCCCGCCACAGCGAACAGAGCCCGCCGCCCGCTGCGACTGCAAGCGAGGCGCTCAGCCTTGAGGAGGCCATTTTGCGGGGTCTTAAAACCGAGGCCGACCGAGCGGCCCTCAAGTTGCTTGACACCGAGGCGCCCATGGCGGTGGTGGAGGGGCATCTCATGCCTGCCCTCGACCGTATTGGCCGCGACTTTGAGGCGGGCAGAGCCTTTTTGCCCCAGCTTCTGTCGGCAGCGTCGGCGGCTCAGGCAGCCTTCGAGCAGGTGCGGCGGGTGCTGCTGGCCGGCGGCGAGGCCCCCGAGGGGCCGCCCGTGGTGGTGGCCACCGTGCAGGGCGATGTGCACGACATCGGTAAGAATATCGTCAAAGTGCTGCTCGAGAACTACGGCTTTAGAGTGATAGACTTAGGGCGGGATGTGCCGCCCGCCGCCGTGAGCCGGGCGGTTAGCGAGAGCGGGGCCGGACTGGTGGGCCTGTCGGCGCTGATGACCACCACGCTGCCCGCCATGGCCGAGACCGTGGCGCTGCTGCGCACCGAACACCCCGACTGCCGGGTGATGGTGGGGGGCGCCGTGCTGACCGAGGGCTATGCGCAGCACATTGGCGCACATTTCTATGGCGCCGACGCCGGCCGCGCCGCCGCCTACGCCCGAGAGGTTTACAGAAACCATGAATGAGCGATAAGCCCCGGATGATTGGCAAGCAATAGGGCTTCCAAAGGGGCTTAAAAACCTCGGAGCAGGGGAAGGGCCATGCCCTCCCCCTACTCATTTTGCCTTGCAAAATGCGTCCGCTGCGGCGGGGTTATTCAAATGGAAGTGGGGGCTCGCCGTTCTCACACATCTCCCCCGCAGCGCAGCTTTAAGTTAGATGGCAAAAGGATTCCAAAGGGGATTTAAGATCTCGGGGCACCGCCCCAAACCCCGCAAGCTTTTTGTAAAAAACTTGACTAAAAACTTTAGTTAAAATGAATGAAACCTTGAGTTGGTTGGCAAGCACCGGAAATGCCCACACAAAGCAAAAAACCGCCTATGGCGGTTTTTTGCTTTTATTTCTTATCCTGATTTAGAATATCCTCTGTACCGCAGCCCGCACCTGGCGGCGCAGCAGCCAAATGGCCGCACCCAGCACAACCGCCGCCGCCATCAGCCACGCAGGCGACATATGGGGCAGCACAGCGTCCTCGGGGCCGGTGTAGGTCAGGGTGTCGGCGGGGGTATGTTCGCAGCTTAGGTAGACAAAACCATCGCCCTCAAGGCGCAGCGTGACCACGCTGGCATAGAGCGGGGTCTTGCCGTCCTTGGGATCAAGCCCCTCCACCCACAGGGTGAGCACATCCTCGGTCTGGGCGGCGTCGGTCACCCTTATGGGAGTACTGTTGGCTCCCGCCTTTTTCTCAATGCCATCGGGGGCCATGCCGTCTTTGTGCTCCCAGCTCTCGCTGAGCCAGCCCGAGTCTGCAAGGGCGGCAAGATAGGTGTCAGCCAGAGCGTCGAGGTCGCCGGTGTCCACGGTGGGATAGGCGGGCGGCTCGGGTTGTTCGGGCTGCTCAGACTGCTCGGGCTCGGAAGCCGAGGTCGGCTCCGAGGGGGGCTGCGGCTCTTTTTGGCAGGCGACCAGCCCGCCGATCAGCAGCAGTCCGGCGGCAAGCAGCGCCAATATGCGCAGTTGTCTATTCATAAGTATCCTCCTTTTAGGGGACAATGCGGTTAAAACTCGATAACAGCCCTATTTTATCACGAATTGTTGGCTTTGCATAGAGCATCTGCCCCATTTGTATAAAAGTGTATATTCTACGGGCATTTACTGCTTAGGGCGCCGGCTTTCGTGCTACCGGGGTACCGCTCTTCATATACATGGATATGGGCACCTTTGGCCGCTTGTCAGTCGGCTTTAAGTGTGTTAATATAAAGTTTACGAAATCTGTTAAGGGAGATAGGGTTTTGAGAAAGCTATCTGTGGCCGTTCTTTTTGGTGGAGTGTCCAGCGAATACAGTGTATCGCTGCGCAGTGCCCGTTTTATACTGGAAAACCTAGACCGGGATCGATTTGAGCCTCTTGCGGTAGGCATTACCCGCGACGGCCGCTGGTATTTGTACGACGGCCCCATAGACCGCATTGAAAACGACAGTTGGCACAAGGATAATGCCCATCTTATCCATGCGGCCATCACCCCCGATCGGGGCCTGAAAAGCCTTGTGGCTCTGGACGGCAGCGGGATGTTTATTCCGGTGGATGTGGCCTTTCCGGCCGTTCACGGCCAAAACTGCGAGGACGGTGCCCTTCAGGGCCTGTTTAAGCTGGCAGGTATCCCCTGCGTGGGCAGTGGCGTAACGGCCAGTGCCCTGTGCATGGATAAGGAATTTACCCATATCATCATGGAGCGGGCCGGCATCGATATGGCCCCCTATTTGTGCGTGCGCCGCCGGGATATGGAGGATATGGATGCACTCTGCCGCCGGGTGGCCGACACTTTGGGCTATCCGGTCTTTGTAAAGCCGGCCAATTCGGGCTCCTCGGTGGGGGGCAGCCAGGTGCGAAAGCCCGAGGAGCTGCACAAAGCCCTGCTCACCGCCTTTGACGAGGACCACAAGGCCCTGATTGAGGCCCTTATTGTGGGGCAGGAGGTGGAGTGCGCCGTCTTTGGCGGCGACGACCTCATCGCCCCTTTGGTGGGCGAGATTGTGGCCCCCGACGGCTTTTACGACTACGAGAGCAAGTATCTCAACGACAACGCCTCGCTGCACATTCCGGCCCGCATTCCGGCCGCCGCCGCCGAGCGGGTGCGCCGCACCGCCATCAAGGTGTTCGAGACGGCCGGCTGCCGGGGTCTTGCCCGGGTGGACTTTTTCTACTGTCCCGAGGGCAACCGGGTTGTCTTTAACGAAATCAACACCCTACCCGGCTTTACCTCCATCAGTATGTACCCCAAGCTGCTGGCCGCCTCCGGACTAAGCGGCCGAGCCCTGGTCAGCGGGCTGATTGACATCTGCCTGGAGGATGCCCGTGGATAGCCGCCCCATCGGCGTGTTCGACTCGGGCGTGGGTGGGCTGACCACTCTGCGGGAACTTAGCCGCATTTTGCCCGGGGAGGACATCCTCTACTTTGGCGACACCGGGCGGGTGCCCTACGGTACCCGGGGCGAGGATACCATTGTGCGCTACGCCATGGAGATTATCCAGTTTCTTACCCGCCGCTCGGTTAAAATGATTGTGGCGGCCTGTGGCACCGTGAGCGCCACGCTGCCCGAAACGGTGGCCCGCAGCCTGAGTGTGCCTTTTACCGGGGTGGTAGAGCCCACAGCCAAGGCGGCCGCCGGACAGAGTGCCTCCGGGCGCATTGCGGTGCTGGGCACCCCGGCCACCATCCGCTCGGGGGCTTTTGAGCGGGCCATCCGGGCGCTGCGGCCCGAGGCCGAGGTGACGGGTCAGGCCTGTGCCCTCTTTGTGCCGCTGGCCGAGAGCGGCCTCATCGAGGCCGACAACCCCATTGCCCGGCTTACGGCCGAGATGTATTTAACCCCGCTGCTAAACCAGGGCATCGACACGGCCATCCTAGGCTGTACCCACTACCCCCTTATGGCTCCGGTTATCGGCCATGTGCTGGGCGAGCAGGTGCAGCTCATTGATGCGGGGGCCACCACGGCCCGCCATGTCAAAAACATCCTTGCGGCCCTCGACCTGCTGGCCTCGCCCGGTCGGCAGGGGCGTTGCGACTTTTTTGTTACCGACGCCATCGAGCGCTTTGTAGACATTGCCCATATCTTTTTGGGCCGACCCATCACGGGCAGCGTGACCCGGGTGCCCATCGAGGCCCTGCTCTTAGAGGGGCCATCTTATACCACACAGGAGCCACTTCAATGAATAAAGATGTTTTAATCACCATACGGGGGGAGCAGCGGGCCGACGGCCAGCGCGACTTTACCGAAATGACCGTAACCGGTCGGATGCGACAGCTTGGCGGACACTACTTTCTTCACTACCGCGAGCGGCAGGAGCACGGCTTTGCCGACCACCGGGTGGTGCTCAAATTCGAAGGGCAGGACCGGGTGACCATGCAGCGGGTGGGACAAGCCCGCAGCCGCCTGATGATCGAGCGGGGCCGCCGCCATATCTGCCGCTACGGCACCGGCTACGGCGATCTGCTCATCGGCATCAGCGGCCGGCGCATTACCGGCGGCCTGGGTGCCGAGGGTGGGGCCGTGGAGTTTAGCTATGTGATGGATATAGACAGCCAAACCCTCTGCGAAAATAAGGTTCATATCACTGTAAAGGAGTGTTAGCCCATGCCAGTAAATCCTATTCGGGACGCCAGACGGGCTGCCAAGACCATGATTGGTCAGGCGGTGGCCGCCCTCTGTGCCGAGGCCGGCATCGCACCCGATGCCCTGCCCCCCTATAAAGTGGACGAGCCCGCCGACCGCAAAAACGGCGATTTTGCGGCCAACGCCGCCATGGTGTGGGCCAGAACGCTTAAAAAATCGCCCCGGGCCATTGCCGAGGCCATTGTGGCCGGCATGAGCCAAAAGAGCACTGCCTTTGACCGGGTGGAGGTGGCCGGGCCGGGCTTTATCAACTTTTATTTAGCCGACGGCTGGTACACCGAGGCCGTAAAAACGGTGCTGCGCCGGGGCGAGGGCTTTGGCCGCAGCGACTTTGGCCAGGGCAAGCGGGTCAATGTGGAGTTTGTATCGGCCAACCCCACCGGCCCCATGCACATGGGCAACGCCCGGGGCGGCGCCATTGGCGACTGTCTGGCCGCCGCAATGGACTGGGCCGGCTACGATGTGACCCGGGAGTTTTATATCAACGACGCCGGCAACCAAATTGAAAAGTTCGGTCTCTCGCTTGAGGCCCGTTATCTCCAGCACTGGCAGAAGGACTACCCCTTCCCCGAGGACGGCTATCAGGGCCTCGACATTGTGGACCACGCCGAGGACTATATCGCCCAGTATGGCGACCGGCTGCTGGATTTGCCCTCTAAAGAGCGGCAGGCGGCGCTGGTGGACTATGCGCTGCCCAAAAATATCGCCGCCCTAAGAGAAGATTTGGGCCGCTACCGCATCGAGTACGATGTGTGGTTCAAAGAGAGCAGCCTCTATGAGAGCGGAGCGGTGGAGGACACCATCAAGCTGCTCATCGAGCGGGGTCTCACCTATGAAAAGGACGGCGCCCTCTGGGTTAAGGCCAGCGAGTTTGGCAGCGACAAGGACGAGGTGCTTGTGCGGCAAAACGGCATTCCCACCTATTTTGCCGCCGACATTGCCTACCACATAAACAAATTTGCGCGGGGCTTTGACCTCTGCATCAATGTGTGGGGAGCCGACCACCACGGCCACGTGGCCCGCATGAAGGGCGCCATGGACGCCGTGGGGCTTAAGGGGGACAAGCTGACCGTTATCATCATGCAGCTTGTGCGCCTGATGCGTGAGGGACAAGTGGTCAAGATGAGCAAGCGCACCGGCCGTTCGGTCACTCTGTCCGATTTGATGGAGGATGTGTCCATTGATGCGGCCCGCTTCTTCTTTAATATGCGCGAGCCGGGCAGCCCGCTGGACTTTGACCTTGATCTTGCCAATTTGCAGGACAGCCAGAACCCCGTGTTCTATGTGCAGTACGCCCATGCCCGCATTGTGAGCATTCTTAAGAATATGTCGGCCGAGGGCATAAGCCCCCGCCCCTTTGAAGAGGTGGATTTTGGCCTCTTAATCGAGCCGCAGGAGCGCCAGCTTATTTGGCGCCTCAGTATGCTGCCCGAGGTGATTATTGCGGCGGCCCAGTACCACGACCCGGCCAAGCTGACCCACTATATTGTGGCGGCGGCCACCGACTTCCACAGGTTTTACGACACCTGCCGCTGCCGGGTGGAGGATAAGGACCTGATGCAGGCCCGGCTCAATCTCTGCCTTGCGGCGCAGGTGGTGCTAAAAAATACGCTGTCCATGCTCAAAATTGACGCCCCCGACCGGATGTAGGGGCAGGATAGCCCGCCGAGGGTTTATCCAAAAGGGGCTG
Organism: Ruminococcaceae bacterium UBA1404; assembly: GCA_002305075.1. Classification (GTDB taxonomy): domain Bacteria; phylum Bacillota; class Clostridia; order Oscillospirales; family Ruminococcaceae; genus UBA1404. The sequence continues at coordinate 42,960 of DBQC01000019.1, forward strand.
CGGCCCTAAACGGCTTTATAAAACATCAAAAAGGCTCTGTTCGAAACCGAACAGAGCCTTTTATATTTATTCACGCCGATCTCTAAACCTGTGAAAAAAACCCCGGCGCTTCTGGTAGTTTTTTTCGCCCAGCGTCTTTTCAAAGGCCGACAGAGCGTTTTTCTGCTCTCGGGAAAGATTGGTGGGCACCTCAACCTCCACCCGCACATACTGGTCGCCCTGACCCCGGCCGTTTAGGTAGGGAATGCCCTTGCCTTTTAGGCGGAATATGGTGCCGGGCTGAGTGCCCTCGCCCACGGTGTATTTGACCTTGCCGGTCAAGGTGGGCACGGTGACCTCGTCTCCCAGCACAGCCTGGGCAAAGGTCACGGGCAGGTCGCACCACACATCAAAGCCTTCCCGGCGGAAAATCGGGTCGGGCCGCACCGAAACGGCCACATTCACATCGCCGGGCGGGCCGCCGTTGAGGCCGTGGTCGCCCTGTCCTCGCAGCGAGAACACCTGTCCGTTGTCGATGCCGGCTGGTACGGTTACCTCCAGCTTGACATCCCGGCGCATACGACCCTCGCCGGCACAGTTGGGGCAGTGCTCCTTGATAACCCGGCCCCGGCCCCGGCAGCGGGGGCAGGTTTTTTGGGTCTGCACCACGCCGATGATGGTGCGCTCGGTGGTGCTCACCCGGCCGCTGCCCCCACAGTCGGGGCAGACCTCGGGGGAGGTACCGGCCTTGGCGCCGCTGCCCGAACACTCGGGGCAGGTTTCGCGGCGGTTTATGTTCAGGGTCTTTTTGCAGCCCAGCGCCGCCTCCTCAAAGGAGAGCACCAGGCCGATGTCGATATCGCCGCCCCGGATGGGGGCGTTGGGGTTGCGGGCCCGGGTGGCGCCGCCTCCAAAGCCAAAGCTGCCAAACAGGCTGTCGAACAAGTCGCCCATATCGCCCATGTCAAAGCCGCCAAAGGGGCTGCCGCCACCGGCGAAGTTGGGGTCTACCCCCATGTGGCCATACTGGTCGTACCGGGCCTTTTTCTCGGGGTCCGAGAGCACCTCATAGGCCTCGTTTATCTCCTTAAACCGTGCCTCGGCGGCCTTATCGCCAGGGTTGAGGTCGGGGTGATTGTCCTTGGCCAACTTTCGAAAGGCCTTTTTTATTTCATCGTCCGTACTCGAGCGGGTTACGCCCAGCACTTCGTAATAGTCCCGCTTACTGTTCTGGGACAAGGCCGTCACCTCCCATCATCCCACCGAGGGGCCCGGAGGCAAGTGCCCCCCGAGCCCGCTGGGATGTTTCTGTGGTATTTTATGCCGGGCTATACCCGGATTGTTCGCCGGACGGCGATTATTCCTGAACCTCGTCAAAGTCGGCGTCGATCACCGGCTCGCCGTCCACGGTGGTTTCGGGCTGCTGCGCCTCAGCCTCGGCGGCGGCCTGCTGATAGAGCTTTTCGCTCACCTTGAAGAAGGCCTGCTCCAGCTCGGTGCGGGCGCTGTTCATCAAGTCGGTGTCGGTGCCCTTAAGGGCCTCTTTCAGGGCCTCGAGCTTCTTTTCGAGCTCGGCCTTTTCGTCGGCCGAAATCTTATCGCCGATATCGGCGAGGGTTTTTTCGGTCTGGTAGGCCATATGGTCGGCGGCGTTGCGGGCCTCGGCCTGCTCGCGGTTCTTTTTGTCCTCGGCGGCAAACTGCTCGGCCTCCCGAACGGCCTTTTCAACCTCCTCCTGGGTCATGTTGGTGGAGGCGGTGATGGTGATGTGCTGCTCCCGACCGGTGCCCTTGTCCTTGGCCGACACGCTGACAATGCCGTTGGCGTCGATGTCGAAGGTCACCTCAATCTGGGGAACACCCCGGGGGGCGGGGGCGATGCCGTCCAGCTTAAACAGGCCCAGGGTCTTGTTGCCGCTGGCCATTTCGCGCTCGCCCTGAAGCACATGCACCTCGACCGAGGTCTGACCATCCGAGGCGGTGGAGAAGATCTGGCTCTTTTTGGTGGGGATGGTGGTGTTGCGCTCGATAATCCGGCTAAACACACCGCCCATGGTCTCGATACCCAGAGACAGCGGCGTGACATCCAGCAGCAGCAGGCCCTTTACATCGCCGCCCAGTACGCCGCCCTGAAGCGCTGCGCCCAGTGCCACGCACTCGTCGGGGTTGATGCCCTTAAAGGGCTCTTTGCCCATAAACTTTTTAACGGCTTCCTGCACGGCGGGAATACGGGTAGAACCGCCCACCAGCAGCACTTTGTCGATGTCGGCCGGCTTTAGCTTGGCGTCTTCGAGCGCCTGGCGCACCGGGCCCATGGTCTTTTCCACCAGGTCGGCGGTCAGCTCGTTAAACTTGGCCCGGGTCAGGGTGATGTCCATATGCTTGGGCCCCTCGGCGTCGGCCGTGATAAAGGGCAGGTTGATGGCCGAGCTGGGCATACCCGAAAGTTCGATTTTGGCCTTTTCGGCAGCTTCCCGCAGGCGCTGCATGGCCATTTTGTCCTTGGAGAGGTCGATGCCGGTGTCCTTCTTAAAGGTGTCGATCAGGAAGGTGATAATGCGCTGGTCAAAGTCGTCGCCGCCCAAGAGGTTGTTGCCGGCTGTGGCGAGAACCTCCTGCACGCCGTCGCCCATCTCGATGACCGACACATCAAAGGTGCCGCCGCCCAGGTCGTAGACCATCACCTTCTGGTCGCCCTCTTTGTCGATGCCGTAAGCAAGGGCAGCGGCGGTGGGCTCGTTGATGATGCGCTTGACCTCCAGACCGGCGATGCGGCCGGCGTCCTTGGTGGCTTGACGCTGAGCGTCGGTAAAGTAGGCGGGCACGGTGATGACCGCCTCGGTGATCTTCTCGCCCAGGTAGGCCTCGGCGTCGCTTTTAAGCTTTTGCAGAATCATGGCCGAGATCTCTTGGGGAGTATACTTCTTACCGTCGACTTCGGTTATGTGGGCCGTACCCATTTTGCGCTTGATGGACGCAATGGTGCGGTCGGGGTTGGTGACAGCCTGGCGCTTGGCCACCTGACCCACCAGCCGCTCGCCAGCCTTGGTAAAGGCCACCACCGAGGGAGTGGTGCGGGCGCCTTCGGGGTTGGGGATAACAACGGCTTCGCCGCCTTCCATAACGGCCACACAGGAGTTGGTGGTACCCAAGTCAATTCCAATGATTTTTGCCATAAAACATGCCTCCTAAAATAACAGTGAGTATATTTGAAGTGAATAGTATGGTGAGTAAATTAAGTTCGGCCCTAGTTGGCCACAGCCACTCTGGCCGGTCGCAAAATGCGCTCACCCATGCGGTAGCCGGTGCTGAACACGGCACAGACGCAGTCAGTCTCGGCTTCATCGCTGTCCATGCGGGCTACCGCCTCGTGGATGGCCGGGTCAAAGACCTCGCCCACCGTGCCGAAGGGCTCCACGCCAAACCGGGAAAAAATCTCCTCAAGACCGGTTTGGATAAGGGCCATGCCCTTTTTGAATTCGGGGTCGGTGGTGGGAGCCTCCATGGCTCGGGCAAAATTGTCGGCCAGCGGCAAAAATCCGCTAAGGGTCAGCGCCTGCACATCGCCATAGAGGTTTTCGCGCTCTTTTTGGGTGCGCTTGCGGTAGTTGTCATACTCGGCCAGCAGCCGCAAATAGCGGTCGTTTTGCTCGCTTAGAGCTTGCGTAAGCCGGGCAATCTCGGCCTCGGGGCCGGTATTTTCGCTGTTTTCGCAGCTTTGGGCTGCTTGCTCCGAGCCGGCGTCCGGGGTGATATCGGGCGTCTCGGGTTGATGGTCCGCCTCGCAGGCGGCAGAGACATCCTTGTTTAGGGTGGGGTCGTCTTTATGGGGCACGGCATGAGCCTCCTTTATCGTTTTGCGCCGCAGCGCGATTATTCGTCAAAAGCCTCGCTCAGCAGCCGCCCGAGGGTCTGGGCAAAATACTCCAGATGGGGCAGCAGTTTTGCGTAGTCCATGCGCACCGGGCCGATCAGCCCCAGCATACCGCTGCCCGCCCGTCCAATGGGGTAGCGGGTGAGCATGATGGAAGAGTCGGTCAGCTCGCTGGTGCCGCTCTCGGGACCGATGATGACGCTGGTGGCGCCGGTGGTGCCGCTGAGCAGCCGGATGAGCTCGCTGCGGTTTTCTATAAAGCTCAGCAGGTCGTAGGCCATGCCTTTGAGCTCGTTGTAGCCCAGCAGATAGGCGGTGCCGCCGGTATAGAACTCCCCGGCGCCAATCTCCTGCACCAGCTCGAGAATAGCCGACAAAAGCGGGCTGAACAGCCGCCCGTATTCGCCCAGCACCACGGCCAGGCTGTTGATGTAGCTTTGGGAGATATAGCTGACTGTGCGGCCCACCAGACGGGTGTTGACAAAGCGGGTGAGAAATTCGGCCAGCGCATCGGTCAGGTCGAAGTCCAGCCGCACCACCTTGTTTTTGATGGCTCCGGTGGAGGTGACCACGATAATCACCGCCGTGCGCTGGGCCACGGGAATGATGTCAATGCGGCGAATGATAGAATCCTGGCGCACCGCCGCCGAGGATATGGCGGCCATGCGGGTCATTTCGGCCAGGGTTTCGGCTGCCTCCCGCACCAGTTGGTCGGGGTCGGGATTGCGCAGGTTAAACAGCGCATCAATCTCGCGTTTTTCCTCGGGGCTCAGGGGTTTGGCCCGCATGAGGTGGTCGATATAAACCCGGTAGCCCATATGGGTGGGCACCCGTCCGGCCGATGCGTGGGGCTGCTCGAGAAGACCGAGCTCCTCGAGCGCCACCATATGGTTGCGCACCGTGGCCGAGGAGATGGTGCCGCCCATCGTTTCGGCCACAAACTTAGAGCCCACCGGCTCGCCGGTTCGGGTATACTGTTCCACAATGGCGGCAAGAATACGCAAACGGCGTTCGTCAATCATCCTGCCCCCTCCTCTCGATACTGTTAGCTGTTTTGGTGATTTAGCACTCTTTTAAGCCAAGTGCTAAGATGGTTTTAGTGTACCATTTCAACTTTATGATGTCAATCGTTTTAATAAAATATTTACAAAAAAATTAGCACTCGACCATGTCGAGTGCTAATTTGCAATAATTGTGATGAACTTAGTGGCGATTTACGACCGGTGGCGCCGCCTTTCGGGGATGTAGGTAGCACCCCAGCGCACCTGATAAATCAGCATAACTGCGGCGGAGAGGGCCGTAAGGGCGGCCATATAACCGGCCATGGGGTCCAGCCGATGGAGCTCGAGGCCATAGCTGTCGGCAACGGCGCTTCCGCTTACCCGCAGTCGGCCGGAGAGGTAGCCCTCGGCCTGCAGGGTGAGGGTCTCGCCCTCGACTTTAACCGCCTGCCGGGGCAGCAGAGACTGGGTCATCCAGTCCATCACATACACCGGATGGCCGGGCCAGCTGCCCTTTACGGTAAAATCTTCGATATAGCGCAGCCGGGGGCGGGTCTCGTAGGCCTGCACCGAGATATCCCGGTACACGCCGGCCCAGCGGGGCTGGTCTATAGCATGGCCGTCGATCGAGCTAAGCAGCAGCCCGTCGCCCCGGCGAAGCAGCACATTGTTGCCGTCAAAGCTCAGCTCGCCCGCCGAGGCGATGCATCGGCTGTGGGTATCCACCACAAAGGCGCTGTTTGCAAAGTGCAGCCTGCCGCTTTTATGGGTCAGGTTGGGGGGATTGTTCTCACCGGCCAAAAAGCTCAAAGTGCAGCGCTCAAAGGTGGTGATGCCTCCGGATGCGACCAGACCCTCGGCGTTGCTCGAGAAGAAGATGGGCACATCGGTGAGGGTGAGCTGGCCGTCGGTTTCGATGCCGGTGCTCATATGGAAGTTGGTGACAAACAGCGAGCCGCCGGCGATGGTCATATTGCCGCCTTCCGCCTGCTGAATACCCATGCTGAGGCCGCCGTTGGAAAGAATCATGGCCGTCTGCTCAAAGTGCATTTGGCCGCCGTCGTTGCGCAGGGCCACCGAGTAGTAGCCGTGTTCGCCGCCCTCGCTGCGCACTTCCAGCAGCCCGTCGCTCAGGGTAAAGGTGGAATCGGGGTGGTTATAGAGCCCCACGCCGTCCTGCTGGCAGGCCACCCGGAGCGCACTGCCTTTTAGCGCAATGTGACCGCCGGTGTTTTCGATGGCCACGCCCCAGTCATGGGCGTAGGCGTAGAGGATGGTCTCGTATAGGTTGAGTGCGCCGGACACCGTGAGCGCGGTCGGCCCGTCCGAATCGAGCACAAGATTGCCTCCGTCCACCGAGAGGGATGACTCGGCGGGAACGGTCACCTGGCCCTGCAGCATGAGGGCGGCCTCGTTGGGTATGCGCAGGGTTTTATCACCCTGTACCTCGATGGTCATGCCAAAAGGGAGGGTGATGTCGCCGGCGAGGGTATAGCTGCCCTCGCCCGGGGACTCGAGGGCCGATTTCAGGTCTTGGGGGGTGCTTAGGGGGGCGGTCTCGGCGGTGGCGGGCAGAGTGAGCAGGGTCAGCGCCAAGGCAAGAGACAGGCTGATGAGCTTTTTAGGTAACATAATGCGTCCTCCAAAGGTTACGGTAGCGTGTGAAAATAGATGATAAAGGTTAGTATAGCATATTTGCCCATTAAAAGCATCCCCCCTATGTGGGGCTGCGCATTTTGCTTTGCAATGCGGGGGAAAAGTTTGGAAAAGGGGCGGCGAGCCCCCACTTCCATTTGAATAGCCCCGCCGCGGCGGACGCATTTTGTGGTGCAAAATGCGCAGAGAGGGCCACTGGGCCAGACCTTGCCCCTAAGACCCCGCCAAAGGGACTAAGCCCCTTTGGAATCCCTGATGCTTTCAACCAACTTAAGGTTGCGATGCGGGGGAAAGGTTTGGAAGGGGGGCGGCGAGCCCCCACTTCCATTTGAATAGCCCCGCCGCAGCGGACGCATTTTGCAACGCAAAATGCGCAGGGAGGGCTCCATAGGCCCTCCCCCCCCAAACCAAAATCCCCCCGCCAAAAGGCAGGGGGACTGCTAAAATGGTTATTTTGCAATTTGATAAATGCGGTCGATGATAGAGCCGTCCCGGTAGCGCACATCGGCCACCACCCGGTCGCCACGCTTAATGGCTTGGGGTACACCGGTCATATCGATGGCCAGCCGATAGAGCTCCTCAATATCGGCAATGGGCAGGCCGGCCTCTTTAAGGCGGGCTTTTAGCTCGGGCTTAGCCGGGTTTACGGCAATGCCCCGCTGGGTGACCAGCACATCCACCGTGTGGCCCGGGGTGGTGGTGCAGAGCACCTTCTCGCTGATAATAGGCAGCCGAGCCCGCACCAGCGGTGCGATAATCATGGTGAGCTTGGCACCTGCCGCCGTATCGCTGTGGCCGCCGCTACCGCCCATGATATAGCCCTCGCTGTCGGTGTGCACATTCACATTAAACCCGGTGTCAATCTCGGTGGCGCCCAAAATTACCACATCCAGATTGTCCACAATGGCGCTCTTGGCGGTGGGGCTGGCGTAGTGAGCGGCGGTAACTTCCCGGTGGCGGGGGTTTTGCCGCAGCGACTCCACGGCGCCTAAGTCGAAGCACTGCACATCCATCAGCGTCTCGAAGCAGCCGCACTCCAGCATATCCACCAAGTAGGAGGTGATGCCCCCCATGGCAAAGCTGCCGGTAATCTGCTCTTTTAGCATGATATCTTTAAGATAGCCGGCCGCCGCCAGTGATGCACCCCCCGCTCCGGTCTGGAACGAAAAGCCGTCGGTCAGCAGCCCCGAGTGGCGGATAACCTGTGCGGCATAGTCGGCCATCACAAGGCCCACCGGATCGCGGGTGATGCGGGTGGTGCCCGACACAATGCCCGTCGGGTCGCCAATCTGCTCCATCTCCACCACAAAATCCACGCAGGTTTCGCTTATGGAGAAGTCGGATAGGGGATAGGGCACCAGATTGTCGGTGAGCACCACCACCCGGTCGGCGTGCTGGGCGTCGGCAAAAGCGTAGCCCAGGCTTCCGCAGGCCGAGGGACCCCGCTTGCCGGTGCAGTTGCCCATGTTGTCCGAGGTGGGGGCGGCGATAAAGGCCACATCGATGTGGCTGTGCCCGCTCTCAATATCGGCGGGGCGACCGCCATGGCTGCGAAATACCACCGGGCGCTCAAGCAGCCCCTCGGTGACGGCACGGCCGATACGGCCGCCCATATAGGCGCACTCCAGCCCGGTGACCACGCCGTTTTTAATATGGTCAATCAGTGGCGCATGACAGTCGAACAGGGAACTGGCGTTGATGGTGATGTCCTTGATGCCCAGCCGAGCAACCTCGGCCATGACGGCGTTGAGCACATAGTCGCCGTTGCGCAAATGGTGATGGAACGAGACGGTCATGCCGTCCTTTAGGCCGGAGGCTTTTATGGCCTCGGCAATGGATGCTACCAGCTTGCTCATCTGCTCTTACCTCCCCGAATGGCCTCGGCCATATCCAGCACCTGCCGGGCCCTTTGCACAATGGGGGCATCGATCATCTTGCCATAGAGGGAGATGGCCCCCTTGCCCTGAGCCTTGGCCTCCTCGATGGCCTGAAGCACCTCATGGGCGTAGTGAATCTCGTCCTCGCTGGGGCTAAACACCTGGTTGATGCCTCCCACATGCCGGGGCGAGATGGCCGCCTTGCCCGAAAAGCCCAGCGCTTTGGCGGTGCGGGCGTCGGCTATCAGGCCCTCATCGTCGTTGACATCGGTAAAGGGTGTGTCGTAAACATCCACGCCGGCGGCCCGAGCGGCGGCCACCATGCGGCCCCGGGCATAGGCGATCTCGCCGCTTTCCTTGGTGCGGGCACTGCGCAAATCGGCGGTGAGATCCTCGGCCCCCAAAAAGATGGCGGTTACACGGGGGTGGGCGGCGGCGATAGAAAAGGCATTTTCTAAGCCTAAGGCAGTCTCGATGAGCGGAATGAGCTTGACCTCACCCTCGGGCAGGCCGTGGCGGCGCTCGATCTCGTCAATTTTCTGAGCCACGGTTTTAACATAGTCGGCGTCCTGCACCTTGGTGGGCATGATGCGGTCGGGGCGCAGCGGAATAATCTCCTCCAAATCCTGCTCCCAAAAGCCGGTGTGGTCGATGGCGTTGATGCGCACAATCACTTCGACCCGGCTGTAATCGAGGCTGGTGAGGGCGTTGCGCACAAGAATGCGGGCGGCGTCCTTATCGTCGGGCGCCACGGCATCCTCAAGGTCGAGGATGACGCCGTCGGCCCCTAAAACATCGCCGTTTAGCAGCATATTGGGGTTGTTGCCGGGCAAAAACAGCATACTTCTAAGCATGGGCGGCCTCCTTCATGGCGCGGCGCAGCGCCGTTTCCACCCGGGCGCGCAGCGTGCAGTCCAGCGCGCCTCGGTCCTTTAGCGTGATGTGAGCCGGCCCGGAGCCTAATTGCTCCATCACTTCCAACACCGATTGTTCAATGGCCTGTCCAAACTGGGCAGCCACCACCGATTCCACCTCGATGTGGGTCTCGGCGCTTGGACGCACCTCTACAAACACATCGCTGGACTCGAGGGTGCCCGCAAAAGCGTGGGTCAGAACCTTCATAGGGTCACTTTCCTTTCCCATGGGCGACAAATGGCCGCCCACTTTATCTCTATATGTATAGCATACCACTCGGGGGCGGTCTTTTCCAAGCCGCCTATTGTGATAAAATAATAACTATTTTGCTTAAAACTTGGTCAGTTTGCTCAAAGCCCTAGGGCTGAAGATTGTTGTTGTGGCGCATATCCCGATAAAGCTCGGGGGGAATGGTGAGGGCCTCGGTGAGCATCTCTTTATCATCAATGGGGGCCTTAGAGAGCAGTGCCCGATAGGCCACCGGCAGGTAGGTGTTGACATCCAGCCCGCTCATCATGCCAATCAGACTGTCGGCCTTGCGCATGGGGATGGAAAAGTTGAGCAGAATGGTCTCCACCGGGTTGTGGTAGTTGGTTAGCTGCAGGCTTATCACGGTGTCGTGCCCCTGCAGCACACCCCGATAAATACAGTCGCACTGCTCTACACGGTCGGGGCTGTCGGCCTTATAAAAGAGGGTGGCTTCCATGCGGCCCTCCTCGTCGGCCAAGCCCAACTTGAGCTGAGAGAAAAATATTTGTCTGCGGTGCATATGGTAGACATACAGATGGCTCTGGGCAACAAAGGCGTTGCGGGCCCGTCCCCCTGTGGTGATAAGGGGGCCTTGTTTGGACTCGTAATCGAGCAAAGCGGCCGGTGTGATGCCAAGGGCACCGGCAATCTCATAGAGGGTCAGGATGTCCAGCGCCACCTGCCCCGACTCATATTTAGACAGGCTGGCTTTGCTCTTGCCCACCTTCTGGCCCAGTTCGGCCAGACTCATACCCCGTCCTCTGCGATAAAGCCGCATTCGTCCGCCTACATGGGCTAAAAATTCCTCCCGCATATAATCCCCCTCGCATTGCGCTGCTATGCTGATATTGTAACACAGTTTACCCCCGGCCGTCCAGAAGAGCATGAGAAAACGCGCGGTATAATCACAATGAATTATACCACGCGTTGGCTGCCTGAAGCCGGCTTAATCCTCCAAAATTCGGCCGTCGGTGGAGATGGTAACCACCTGCCAGGGAATCATCTTTCCGCAGTTTTGCAGCGCCGTAATCACCGCCGACGAAAGGCCACCGCAGCAGGGCACCTCCATGCGGGCCACGGTGACGCTGCGAATGTCGTTTTGGCTGAGAATGGCCGTAAGCTTTTCGCTGTAATCCCCCTCGTCAAGCTTGGGGCAGCCGATGAGGGTGATTTTATTCTTCATCACCCGGCTGTGAAAGTCCCCCATGGCAAAGGCCGCACAATCGGCCGCAATGAGCAGATGGGCACCGCTGAAATAGGGGGCGTTAACCGGCACCAGCTTAATCTGTACCGGCCACTGGCGCAGGGCGCTGGCCACCGCAGGGGCCGCATCGGCCGGGGCGGATGTATCGGGGCGGCTGATGGTCTGGCTGCGACTGCCGGGGCATCCGCCCATGGAAGGAGTTAAGCTCTGGGCCCGGCTGCCGGGGCATCCGCCCTCAGAAGCAGCGCCGGCCTTGCCGGTGGCGGCCTTATGGGCCGATGCAGCGGCTTTATCAAAGGGGGTGGCCTTGCGCTGCACCACCTCTAGAGCACCCACAGGGCAACTGGGCAGACATTTACCCAGTCCGTCGCAGTAGTCGTCCCGCAGCAGCATGGCCTTGCCGTCTACCAGCCCGATGGCGCCCTCCTGACAGGCATTGACACACAGGCCGCAGCCCACACAGCGCTCACGGTCTATCTGGATTATATTTCTTACCATAAAGGTTGCCTCCTTAAAATAACGATTCTCTTGACTTTTGTATTCTTAGCATACTATACTGGCCGCAATGATTATGTTGTTTTTACAACAAAGGAGGTCTTTTTGTGTCGAGTTTTCCCGCAGTGCTTACTGCCTGTCCACTTTTTTCCCAGATAGAACCCCACCAACTCCAGCAGCTTCTTAACTGCCTCGGGGCCGTTCGGCGGAGGTATCCCAAAGGGGGCGTCGTTCTGAGCATGGGCGAGCCGGTGAGCGATGTGGGCATTGTGATAGAGGGCGGGGTGCATGTGGTGCAGGAGGACTTTTGGGGCAACCGGACGCTGGTGTCGGGCGTGGGACCGGGCGGGCTGTTTGCCGAGGCCTTTAGCTGCACCGGCACTCCCCACCTGCCCGTGAGCGTGATAGCCGCCGAGCCGCTGGAGGTGCTGTTTATCGATTACCGCCGTATTCAGCACCAGTGCCCGGCGGGGTGTGGCTTTCATGGGCAGCTTATTCGCAATATGCTCAGCGTGCTGGCGCACAAAAACCAGACCCTCACCCGGAAGCTCTGGCATGTCACCCGGCGAACCACCCGGCAAAAGCTGCTAAGCTACCTGTCGGCCGTGGCCACCGAGCAAAACAGCGACCAAATCACCATTCCGTTTAACCGGCAGGATTTGGCCGACTATCTGGCCGTGGACCGCAGCGCCATGTCCAGCGAGCTGGCCCGTATGCAAAACGAGGGCATTTTGCGCTATCATCGCAATCATTTTACGCTGCTTCGGCGGGAGGATTAGCCGGGCGGGCATACTCTAAAGCAGGGCCGTCTCGCCGGCGGTGCGGTGGGCGGCCGGCTGCAGTGTGCACAGATCCTTAAGCCGCCTCTGCATCTTTTCCACTCGGCCCTGCTGGGCCAGTCGGCAGAGCTCGGCCGCCGCCCTGAGCAGGGCCTCGCCGTCAGCCGGCGAATCCCACAGGGCCTTGATGCGGGGATGGTCGGTATCCTTTAGTGGGCAATCGTGGGTATACAGCTCCTCGTGCAGCTTTTCGCCCGGCCGCAGCCCGGTAAACACAATGCCGATGTCCCGGTAGGGCTGCAGGCCGGACAGCCGGATAAGCTGCTCGGCCAGCCGCACAATGGGGATGGGCTCGCCCATGTCCAGCACAAAGATTTCGCCCCCTCGGGCCATGGTACAGGCAGCCAGCACCAACCCGGCCGCCTCGGGGATGGTCATAAAGTAGCGGGTCACCTCGGGGTGGGTCACCTGAACCGGCCCGCCCAGAGCAATCTGCTGGCGAAACAGCGGCACCACCGACCCGGCCGAGCCTAAAACATTGCCAAAGCGCACCGAAAGATAACGGGTGCCCGGGTGGCGCTGGGACATGGCCGATACCATGCGCTCTCCAAGGCGCTTGGTGCGTCCCATGACGCAGCTGGGGTTTACAGCCTTGTCGGTGGAGATAAACACAAAGTGCTCGCAGCCTATCTCTCCGGCCAGGTCGGCCATCACAAGGGTGCCCCCCACATTGTTTTTAACCGCCTCCTCGGGAGCCTCCTCCATAAGGGGCAGATGTTTGTGGGCAGCGGCGTGGATAATCAGCTCAGGGCGGTGGCGGCGCAGGAGATGTTCCATGCGCACCCGGTCGCGCACCGAGCCAATGGCAATGACCGACTCCACCTCGGGGTGCCGGTGGCAGAGCGCCTGATGGGTGCTCAGGGCACCATTTTCGCTGTGGTCGAGCACCACAAGGCGGCGGGGACCCCACGGGGCAATCTGCCGGCAGAGCTCGCCCCCGATAGAGCCGCCCGCCCCGGTAACCAGCACGCATCGCCCTGCGATAAGCGCCTGGGCACGCAGGGGGTCGAGGTCGAGAGTCTTTGTCCACTCTTTCATCAATATCACCTGCCTTAAGCCTATGAACCTCGGTGGCAATTTACAACCCCGTACAAAAAATGCTATACTTAACCAGAACCCCAAAAATTGCTATGGCGGGACTATGTGTTCGGTAGTGGCCCCATAAAGAACCAAGATATAAGCGCCCAAACAGAAAGGAAGGTCAATTATGGTAACATTCAAAGGTCAACCGGTTACGCTGGCAGGAACGCCCCTTAAAGTGGGGGACAAAATGCCCGACTTTACCCTTGTGGGCAACGCCCTCGAGACGGTTTCGCTGGGCGACACGGCCGGGGTGCGGCTCTTTTTGGCGGTACCCTCGCTGGACACGGCGGTTTGCGACTTGGAGGTGCGCACCTTTAACCAGAAGGTGGGCCAGCTGGGCGCAGTCAGCGTGTACACCGTATCCATGGACCTGCCCTTTGCCCAAAAGCGCTGGTGTGCGGCGGCGGGCATTGAGGCGGTTAAAACCCTGTCCGACTTCCGTTACCGCAGCTTTGGCCAGGCCACCGGCACCTTGATGACCGATATAGGGCTGCTGGCTCGGGCGGTGTTTGTGGTGAACAGTGCGGGCGACATCACTTATGTGGAGTATGTGCCCGAGGTGGGCAATCCCCCCGACTACGAGGCCGCCTATGCCGCAGTGAAGGCGGCGCAGTAGGGAAGGGCCCAAGGCCCTTCCCTGCGCATTTTGCTGTGCAAAATGCGTCCGCTGCGGCGGCGTTCTCCGTTCGCTGCGCTCACTCAATGCGAAGATGGGGGCTCGCCGCCCTTACACATCTCCCCCGTATTACAACCTTGAGTTGGTTGGCAAACATTAGGGATAGTAGTTAATATGTTCCTAACAGGTTTTGACGCTACCACTTTAAATACCCTATGGGTAGATAAAAACCTAAGACAACACGGTCTAATACAAGCTTTTTCAAGAACAAATAGGATTTTGAATAGTGTAAAGTCCTTTGGCAATATAGTTTGTTTTAGGGACTTGAAGGAGGAAACTGATAAGGCAATAGCTCTTTTTGGTGATAAAGATGCAGGAGGAATAGTCCTTCTTAAAACCTATGAAGAATACTATGAAGGTTTTGATAAGGATGGTAAGCATCAAGCAGGATACAGGGAGCTAGTAAGTGAATTAGAGGGAAAATATCAATTAGGACAACCCATCATAGGCGAATATAATCAAAAAGAGTTTATAAAACTATTCGGTAAAATCTTAAGGGTTAGAAATATCTTGACATCCTTCGATGAATTTGAAGATGATAGCCTCCTAGCAGAAAGAGACCTTCAAGACTATCAGAGTATTTATATAGACCTTTACCAAGATTTCAAGGGAGAGCAAACAGGTGATAAGGAAAATATAAATGATGATATTATCTTTGAAATGGAGCTTATTAGGCAGATAGAAGTTAATATAGATTATATTCTTATGTTAGTGGCTAAGTATAAGGATTCTAATTGCAAGGACAAGGATATTTTAACTACTATTGATAAGGCTATAAATTCATCCATAGAGCTTAGGAGCAAAAAGGATCTTATTGAAAGATTTATTGCCCAAGTTAATGCATCTACTGAAGTAGACGAAGAATGGAAAGTCTTTTTAAGTGAAAACAAAGAAAAAGATATGGATAAGCTTATCAAGGAAGAAAACCTTAAGGAAGAGGAAGCAAGAAGATTTATTGAGAACTCTTTTAGGGATGGCCTAATGAAGACAACAGGAACTGATATAGATAGGATAATGCCTCCTGTATCTAGATTTGCGTCTAACTCTAGAACTATTAAAAAACAGACTATAATAGATAAGCTATTAGCCTTCTTTGAGAAGTATTTTGGCTTGGTGTAGCTATTTTGCTAAACTATATAAGGAGAAAAACATTATGTATGTAAATATGATTACTCCAAAGTATTTTATGATGAATTGCAAATTTATAGGGTTTGCTAGTCAACCTGTAACATATGAAAACTATTTAATAGAAGTTATTAATCACTCTAATTTTTTTAGAAGCAAGCGTCCTTTTTATGAGCAATATAAACTTATAGAGGATGAGTCACATGGTGAAGATGACATAAAATGCTCACAATTTAGCCTTGATTTTAAACTTCTTGTAGATCAAGATATAATGAACGCAATGAGTAAAAATATGCCTGAAATTGATTATTCAAAAATTAAAGATGGGTTTGTGTCTGTCAATACTAAGAAAGATCCTTTGCCTGTTCCAGACAATACACTTTTGTTTGATTTAATAGCTCTTAAAAAAGAAGATGTGGAAAGTAACAAAGTTAGTAAAACTATTAAAAATATTTGTAGAAACATAAAAAAAGAGAAAAACTTATTTTTTTACTATCCATATGAGTTCTCTACTGACAAAAATATAAACCCCTTACAATTTGAAAAATTACTAACATCAGCTTTTTCAGTTATTATGAATTACAGGAATAATGAAGAAAACAACTATGATACTTTTATTTGTATTAAGTCAAATAATGATTTTTTAATATATGAATGGGCAAATAATAAATTTAATTTCATAGATAAAGTAAGTGAATTCTTATGTTCAAATTATAGAGACATAAAATTATATTCTCTTTACTAAAGGTAAAAGCCTACAAGATGATAATACAATCTTGTAGGCTTCATTGTGCTAACCTTTAAAGCTATTCACTTAAGTTTTTGCTCAATCCCTATGTGAAAGCCTCTAAAAGGCGGCTTTTTTGCATCTTATTTTAGGCGGGCTGGGGAGCGTCCACGGGGCAGACGGCGTTGCAGGCGCCACAGTCGATGCACTCGTCGGGGTTGATAACATACTTATCGGGGCCCTCTGAGATGCAGGACACCGGGCACTCAGGCTCGCAGGCGCCACAGCTGATGCAGGTGTCGTGAATGAAATACGCCATGTTTACATTCCTCCATACAGTGGTTTGTGTTTCGTAAATATTTTATCACAAGCACCCGGCAAAGTAAACAGCCGTGGGCAAAGAAAAAATGGGATTTTTACGGCTCTACCACGGGCCCGACCTTGGCGCTGCGGCCCTCTCGCCCGGTGCGTGGCGGCGGGGCGCTTTTAAGGGCACTCTTGTGGTAGATGCCAATGCTGGCGTCCTCCTCGTCGAGGCGGACCTTGAGCATACCTTTTAACAGTCCCACTTCCACCACTTGGCCGGGGCCGTCGGGGGTTAAAACCCGGTGGCCCACCTTGGGGGTGGTGGCAACCAGATGCTCGTAGGCCTCTTGCTCGTACTTAAGGCAGCACATAAGCCGCCCGCAGGTGCCCGATATTTTGCTGGGATTGAGCGAAAGACCCTGCTCCTTGGCCATCTTGATAGACACGGGCTGAAAATCGCCCAAAAAGCTCTTGCAGCAGAGCACCCGGCCGCATATGCCAAGGCCGCCCATCATTTTGGCTTCGTCTCGCACGCCGATTTGGCGCAGCTCAATACGGGTGCGGAACATGGCCGCCAAATCTTTTACCAGGGCCCTAAAGTCCACCCGGCCTTCGGAGGTGAAATAAAAGAGGATTTTGGCTCCGTCAAAGGTATATTCCACATCCACCAGCTTCATATCCAGCTTGTGTTCTTCAATTTTTTTCTGACACTGCTCCATGGCGTAGCGCTGGCGCTCCTGGTTCTTCTCCAGTTGCAGCAGGTCCTTGTGGGTAGCCCGGCGGATAACCTTTTTAAGCGGCTTTACAATCTGACTGTCCTCAACCTCCCGGTTGGCGGTGGCCACAAAGCCGCACTCAAGGCCCCGAGCCGTCTCGACAATCACCTGTTCGCCCACTTCAAACTGTTCTCCTACCGGGTCAAAATAATAGACCTTGCCAATATCCTTAAAGCGTACGCCGATCACTTCTGCCATAGTGTAACTCCTTAATGGGCGGCAGACCCGCCCGGATGGAAAATAAAATTTACTGCCTCTCAGGGCAGGATGGCGGCCACCGTATGGATGCCCAAAAGCGGCAGTTGCACATTGCCGCCGGCCTTTGTAGCTGCCTCGTCCAGCGCCGTTATGGCCCGCAAAAACCGGGGCGCATATCCGCCCGCCGCCAAAAGCTCGTGGACGCAAACCACCCGCAGCGCCTGACAAAAGGCGATAAAGCCCTCCCGCTTTTTATCTTGCGCCGCAAACAGCACAAGTAGGCGGTAGCCATTGTCCGACAAAATGGCCTCCCGTGCGGCGGCGCAGTCGTCAAGCAGCCGATCGGCCGCCTTGGCGCCCAGTCTGTCCACAAGGCCCTGCCAGTCGGGCAGCATAGCCGCAATGGTCCGAGCCTTGGGCGAAAGATGTCCGGGCAGATCTGCCACAGAGGCGGACAGCGGCACCACCACCAGCCGGGAGCGCAGCGTGGGCAGCAGGTTGTGGCTGTTTTCTAAGGTGAAGATAAACCGCACGCCCTTCGGCGGCTCCTCGGTGACTTTAAGCAGGGCGTTTTGGGCCTCGGGAGTGATAAGGTCGGCGGCGTTTAGGATGAACACCCGCCCGGGAGCCTGATTGGGGATAAGATGGGCCTCCATCTGAACATCGCGCACGGTCTCGATTAAAACTTCGCCGCGTTTTCCCTTGTGCTCCACCTCCTGCACATCGGGGTGGACCTTTCGCAAAATCATATCGGTGTCCCGATTTTCCCGATAGGGCAGCGGTCCCTCGGCAGGATAGAGCATGGCGGCAGCCAGCAGCAAGGCAAAGGGCTCGGTTTGGGCAGAGGGCCCCTCCAAAGCCACGCCGGGCAGCCCGCACAGGCTGCGAATCAGCGGGTAATGCCGACTGAGGTCAGCGGGCATCAGACCTTTTCAAAGCGCTCTACATCCAGCACAAAGATGGTGGCGCCGCCGATGGTGACCTCTACCGGGAAGGAGGAATACATCCCCACGCCATAGGAAGCCGAAGCCGGCACCACCTGGGTGCGGGTCTTGGAGTATTTGCCGATGATTTCGATGGCCCGGTCGACCTTGTCGTCCTCGGTGCCGCAGATGATGGTGGTATTGCCGGCCATAAGAAAGCCGCCGGTGGTGGCCAAACGGGTAACCTGATAGCGCTCCTTAGTAAGGGCCGACTGCACCTTGGAGCTGTCGTCGTTAGAAATAATAGCAAGAATAAGTTTCATAATAAAACCTCCTTAAGGTCTGCAAAGAGAAGCTGAAAAATTCAAAAACAACCGCTCAAGATTATTTTAGCACATGGATGCTGTCAAAACCAGCCTGTAAAAGTAAATTCACGGTCTGCTGGTCGAGTATTTCGCCCGGCATGACCAGCGGAACCCCCGGCGGACAGACCGTTTGGATACAGCCGCAGGCCCGACCTATGGCCTCGGTTAGGGGCACACGCTCGGTGCGACCCAAGAGGGCAGTGCGCAGCGGAACGGCCGGCGTGGGCAGCCAAAGAGGCTCGGATGGGCTGTGGGCGGCCGGTGCGTCGGGCAGGGCCATAAGCAGCGCCTCCAGCGGCCCAAAGTCGGTGTTGGGGGCGGGCAGCAGCACGCACCGGCTGCCCCAAACAAGCTCGGGGCTTATGCGCGCCTTGGCCATCATAGTCTCGATTTCGGCCTGGGTGTGCCCCATGGCCGAAAAGTCTAAGGTCAGGCGGATGGGATCTTGGGCCCCCTCGTGCCGGAATATGCCTTTTGAGCTAAAGCGTGCCCGCAGCCGCTCTACATACTCGGCCAGCACCCAGTAGTCCCGGGCGGTTTTGGCCAGTTGGCCGGCCAGCATATCCAGGCTTAGCAGCACAAGGTAGCTGGGGCTGGTGGAGCCAAACAGCGCCATGCGGGAGCGGGCCAGTTCGGCGTGGGCGTCTTCTTTAAGGTGCAGCAGCGAAGCCCCGGTCAGGGCGGGCAGGGTTTTGTGGGGGCTTGTGCAGCAGGCGGTGGCTCCCAGCGCCACCGGGTGAAGATCGAAAAACCCAAGGTGGGCGCCCTGCGCCGCATCCACAAGCAGCGGCAGCCCTCGCTGGTCGCAAAGGGCGTTCAGTCGCTCGATGTCCAGCAGCCGGCCCAAATAGTCGGGGCTGGTGACATAGACAGCCGCCGCCTCGGGGCAGTTGTCCATGGCCTGGGCAAGGGCCTCGATTTCCTGGCCGGGCATGGGGGCCACCCAGCTTGGGTTGAGCCCCAAAAGCCCGCAGGCCGCCACCGCCGAGCTGTGGCAGCCCCGCAGCATAATGACCGTGTTGCCCGGTTCGAGGAAGGTGGCCAGCATGGTCTGCACCCCGAGGGTGGAGCCGCCCGCCGAGAGCAGCGTGGCCCCGTCGCCGTAAAAGCCGGCAAATAGCGTTTCGGCCTCGGCAAAGGGGGGGCCGCCGGCATAGAGGCTGCCGGTGCCCTCGAGCTCGGTGAGGTCGTATTGGGCCGCCTCGGCCAGCGGACGGGGCAGCATTCCCTTGTGACCGGGGGTGTGCATCCGCACCGCCTCCCGCTCGATATAGGCCTGCATGGCCTCGCTGAGTCCCGGCATAACAATTCCTCCTCTCCGGGGCCTAGTGTAAGGGGGCGACGGCAAAGACCTTGAGAGTGCTACCCCAAATACCGCAGCTTGCCTTATTCCGCCTTTTTACCCCAACTGCGCCTAAGTGCATGAAGGCGCTCACGCAGCGCCATGGCCCAACTGACCAGGCGGGCCGCAAAGGGCCGGTATGTGTAGGTAAACTCGCCTACCAGCTCGTCCAGTCGGCCGTTAAAGCCTTTCTTAAAGCGGTATAGGCCATAGGTGGGGCTGCTTTCGTCGGTGATGTCGCCGGTGACGCCCATAAAATCGTACAGGTGGCAGCCCTCCTCTAATGCCCACTGCATCATGGCCCACTGCACCAAGTAGCTGGGCATAAGCTGGCGGTGGTGGCTGCCCGATGCGCCGTAGACATAGCAGAGCTTGCCTCCAAAACAGGTGGCAATGGCTCCGGCCACCGGTTCGTCCTCCACAAAGGCCATGTAGAGGCGGGCATATTCCCCTAAGCCGTCTAAAAAGCTCTCAAAATAGTGTTGGGGCCGAATACCAAAGCCGTCCCGTTCACCGGTGGTCTCCATGATGGGCATAAACATGGGCAGCGCCTCCTTAGAGCAGGCTCGCACCACCACCCCTCGCTTTTGGGCTAATCGGATGTTGTAGCGGGTTTTTTGGCTGAAGGACTGGATCAGGCTCTCCTCGGTGTGGCCCGTAAGGTCAAGGCGGTAGTTAAATCGGGCCTGAATGGTCTCAAATCCCAGTCCGCCGGTGATGTGCTTAAAACCCATGGCCTCCATGGCGGCGATGCAGTCGGTGTCGGTAATCAGCGTGTCGGGATCCCAGGTGAGGGCGTAGGCGCCCCGGGCTTTGGCCACCGCATCGCAGCCGGCCTTGAGGTCCCGCAGGGCCTCTCGGTCGGAAAGATCGCAGACCGGGCCCCGGGGTGCGTATAAAAAGCTAAGGCCCAGCGGCAGGGGCCGAATAAGCAGTCCCACTGCTCCCCGCACCCGGCCCTCGGCGTCCTCCGAGATGATGGCGGTATAGTCCCAGCCCTCCTTGACATAGCGCCAACGGCTGCACTGGGTAAAGCTGCTGCCCGCATGGGCGGCCACAAAGGCGTCCAGCCTCGGGTATTCGTCGGGGTTAAGTATTTTGTAAATGGCTGGTGGCCTCCTTTATAGTACAGTCGATTAGGCTGAGGTTGCGCCGCAGCAAATCTCGCCCCCGCCAGAGATAGGCCCGGTTACAAAGACCGTCGATATCGCTTGGGGTCAGCCGGGGCAGGGGGTTCTCGTAAAACTCGGCGATGGGGCTAAGCGGCGGTCGGGCGTTGTGGGGACAGGCCATCAGGCAGATGTCGCAGCCCCATACAAAGCCCCCCTCGGCAATTTGGGCGGCCTCCCAGTGGGTGAGCATACCCTTTTTTTGGGTGATGGCGCTACGGCAGCGGCCCATATCCTGCCGGGTCAAAGCTCCGGTGGGACAGGCGGCCACACAGCGCCCGCAGCCCCTGCACAGGTTCTGGGGCAGAGGGGCGGACGGCACCATGCCCAGCGCCTCGGGCGGAAGATTGGTAAGCAGGCAGCCGATAAAGACCATCTGGCCCCACACGGGGGCGATGAGCAGACCGTTTTGGCCGACATAGCCCAGACCGGCCCGCCGGGCGGCCTCCACCTCGTAGATGGGCGATGCGTCCACAAAGGCTCGGCAGCGCAGCCCGGGCAGCCGCTCGGACAGCGCCTCGGCAGCCCGCTGCAGATGGGCCTTTACAATCATGTGATAATCGTGTCCCACGGCATAGAGGGCCACATTGCGGTGGGGGTAGGCCCCGGTAAAGTAGGGAAATAACCCAACAATCGCCCCGGCTACCCCCTCGGGCAGGGTTTTGCCGGGCAGCAGAGGTATCTCTTGGGTGGTCAGCGTCCCAAAGGAGGCAAAACCCGCCTTATCCAGCAGGGATGCTGTTTCCACCACGCCACCTCGCTTAGAATGTTTGCCCAATAGTATAGCATAAAAGGCGCAAATTTAACAGGGCGGGTCGCAAAGGGTATTAAATTTAAGGCACAAGGTGGCGCAGACAAAAAATATCGCAGCCCTCGACAAAACCATTCCCCACCCTGCCGATGGCGCAAAAAAGCCGCATCTATCGACGGGGCAAGACGGGATTTTTGCCAAAACCTGCGACGGAAAATTCTGGATAAACCCACCTATCTGTGATAGGCTTGTCCTAAGAAGGGCGGGCCTGCCCGTCCTGCAAAGGAGGTGCGCCATGCCTGGGCTACCCTATCGCCAAATTAACCGGGTGCTGCGGCTGCCCATCGACAAAATAGACCCCAACCCCTACCAGCCCCGCCGCATCTTCGAGCCGGAGGCCCTTGCGGGGTTGGCGGCCTCCATCGCAGAAAATGGCCTTATCAACCCCATCACGGTGCGCAGCGCCCCCCTTGGCCGCTTTGAGCTGATTGCGGGCGAGCGCCGGCTCGAGGCCGTGCGGATGCTGGGCCTTAGGCACATCAACGCCATTGTTGAGGAGGTGGACACCGCGAGTTCGGCGGTGGCCGCCTTGGTAGAAAATCTTCAGCGCCAGCAGCTGGGGCTGTTTGAGGAGGCCGAGGGCATTGCCGCCCTGATGCGCTATCAGAACATGACCCAGCAGCAGGTTGCCGCTCGGCTGGGGATGGCTCAGTCTACGGTGGCCAACAAGCTGCGGCTGCTGCGGTTGCCCCACGACATTCGGGCCCGCATTGGGGCGCTGGGTCTTACCGAGCGCCATGCCCGGGCGCTGCTGCCGCTGCTGCCCGATGTGCGCCGCATCGAAAAGGCGCTCGACCGAATTGGCCGTCACAACCTCAATGTGCGTCAAACCGAGGAGCTGGTAGCCGGTATGGTGGGTCCGCCCCGCCAGAAGGGCCGCCGGGTGCTGTTGCTGCGGGATTTGCGTATCTTCTTTAACACGGTGGACAAGGCGGTTAGAACCATGCGGGAGGCCGGGGTGGGAGTGGATGCCGCCCGGGAGGAGCAGGAGGACTGCTACCGCTATGTGATTATTATCCCCAAGTTGCCCGCTCAGCCCGGAAAAAGCCAGAGCAGCGCGTAACCGTCGAAAAAAGTGCGGATTTTTCGGCGTTACCGGTATATACCCCTGCTGATGCCCAAAGCCCCCGCCACCGGCGGGGGCTTTGGGTTGGGTTTGGGTAGCCTTAAGACCTTATAATACCTTAGGGGCTCGGGCCCATGGGCCCCCCCTGCGCATTTTGCACCGCAAAATGCGTCCGCTGCGGCGGGNNATGCGAAGATGGGGGCTCACCGCCCCCCTTCCAAACCTTTCCCCCGTATTACAACCTTGAGTTGGTTCACAATCCCTTGTGTTTGCCAACCAACTCAAAGTTTCATTCATTTTGACTAAAGTTTTTAGTCAAGGTTTTTTCAAAAACCTTGCGGGGCTTGGGGTGGCGTCCCAAGGTCTTAGCGCATCTTCTTAAAGCGGGTTTTTTGCAATGTTTATGCGCTGGCGGGGATACTTCTTGGGCGTGGGGGATATTTTGTCCATCACCACAATGACCCGTTCCTCACCGCCGGGCAGACTGCGGCGGGTCAAAGTGGCCTGTCCGCCCCCTAACAGGTTGATGGCCCGCTGGGCATCATGAAGCTCGGCCTCGGCCGCAGGGCCTTTTAGGGCGATAAAGCGCCCGCCCACCCGCACCAGCGGCAGACAATACTCGCACAATGCGGGTAGCCCCGCCACGGCCCGTGCGGCGGCAAAGTCAAAGCGCTCCCGCAGCGGCCCTGTGCCGGCCTGTTCGGCCCGGGCGTGAATAAATGTATTTTGCTGGCCCAGCATTTCGGACAGGGCCTTTAAAAACACCAAGCGCTTATTGAGGGCGTCGAGCAGCGTAAGCTGCAAATCGGGCCGCACAATTTTTAGCGCCACCCCCGGAAAACCCGCACCGCTGCCCACATCCACAAGGCTGCTGCCCTCGGGCAGATTGGCGGCGGTCAAAGTGAGCAGACTGTCGGCAAAATGGGCGGTGGCTATGCCCACGCCGTCGGTGATGGCCGTGAGGTTTACTTTGCGGTTGTATTCCACCAAAAAGTCGGCGTACCGGGCAAAGGCATCGAGCTGTGCCTCGGTGAGCTGCAGGCCAAAGCCCATGCAGGCGTCATAAAGAATCTCTCGGGGAAAGCTCATGTCTTATCCTCCTTGTTTCGGCTGTTCTGCTGGGCCTTTAGATGCAGGTAAACGGCCAGCACCGACAAATCGGCCGGATTGACGCCGGGCAGCCGGGCCGCCTGACCCAAAGTGGCCGGTTGGTGGGCCATAAGCTTTTGCCGGGCCTCGATGCGCAGCCCCTTAATGGCCGAAAAGTCGATGCCCATAAGCGAGCTGTTTTCCATTTTGGCCTGCTTGTCGGCCTGCTCCTGCTGTCGGCGGATGTATCCGGCGTAGCGTATCTCGGTTTCGGCCTGCATCACAACCTCCCGGGGCAGGGGGGGACGGTGGGTGTCCACCGGGGCCAAATCCTCGTAGCACAGCTCGGGGCGGCGCAGCAGCTCGCTCAGACGCACGCCGGTGGATACCGGCGCCGTTCCCTTTTGCACAAGCAGCGCATTGAGCCGATCGCCGGGGGGCAGCACGGTGCTCTCCAGCCGGTTTAGCTCGGCTTCAAGCTGCTTTTTATAAACCGCATCGGCCTGCCGCCGCCAGTCGGGCACAAGGCCAATTTCCTCGGCTCGGTGGCGCAGGCGGGTGCGGGTGTTGTCCTGGCGCAGCAGCAGCCGGTGCTCGGAGCGGGAGGTGAGCATCCGGTAGGGTTCGGTGCAGCCCTTGGTGGTGAGGTCGTCAATCATCAGTCCGATGTAGCTCTCGCTGCGGTTTAAAACCACCGGCGGTAGCCCCTTATGGCGACGGGCGGCGTTTACACCGGCCATAAATCCCTGTGCGGCGGCCTCCTCGTAGCCCGAGGTGCCGTTAAACTGCCCGGCGCCGTACAGCCCGGGGATGTCGCGCACCTCGAGGGAGGGGCGCAGCGCCAGCGGGTCGATGCAGACATACTCGATGGCGTAAGCCGGGCGCATGATGCGGGCCTGCTCGAAGCCCTTGATGGTGCGCAGCATCTGAATTTGCAGCTCAAAGGGCATGGAGGTAGAAAACCCCTGCAAATAGATTTCGCCCGAATCGACGCCCATGGGTTCCACAAAGAGCGGATGCCGGGTTTTGTCGGCAAAGCGCACAATCTTATCCTCGATGGAGGGGCAGTAGCGGGCGCCCACCCCCTCGATGTGGCCCGAATACATGGCCGAGCGCTCAAGGTTTTCCCGGATAAGCTGATGGGTCTCCTCATTGGTATAGCCGAGGTGGCACTCCACAATGTTGCGGGGGCCTTTGGTGCGCCCCGTCAGAGCCGACACCGAAAAGGGCAGCGGCGGCTCCTCGCCGGGCTGGCGCTCAAGCTGAGAAAAGTCCACGCTGCGGCGGTCGATGCGGGGGGGTGTGCCGGTTTTAAACCGGCGCAGAGGCAGTCCCAATCGCTCTAATGCCTCCGCCAGGCGGTTGGCGGGGGGAGCATTGTCCGGACCGCCGGGGAAAACCCGGTCGCCCACAAAGATGCGTCCGCCCAGATAGGTACCGGTGGCCACAATGACCGCCCCCGCACCATAGCGGACGCCCAGCGCCGTCTCCACCCAGGCCACGGCGCCGTCCACGAGACCGATGTCCACCACCTCGGCCTGAATCAGCCAGAGGTTCTCCTCACGCTCGATTCGGGCCTTCATGTCCAAATGGTAGCCGGCCCGGTCGCACTGCACCCGCAGCGACTGCACCGCCGGCCCCTTGCCCCGGTTGAGCATACGGCTTTGGATGGTGTTGGCGTCGGCCACCTCGGGCATGACCCCGCCTAAGGCGTCCAGCTCAAAAACCATGTGGGCCTTGGCCGTGCCCCCGATGGAGGGGTTGCAGGGCAGATTGGCCAGCTGGTCGAGGTTGAGGGTAAACAAAGCCGTGCGGCAGCCCAGCCGGGCGGCGGCTATGGCGGCCTCGCACCCGGCATGACCGGCCCCGATAACCGCTATGTCAAAGGCTTCTATGTGCATATACAGGCTCCTTTGGGCTATTTGCCCACGCAGAATTTCTCAAATAGGGCGTCGATAACCGCCTCGCTTACCCGGCGGCCGGTCAGCTCGAGCAGCGGCTCGATGGCACCCTCCAGCAGCACGGCTACGGCGTCCAGGGTTACGCCGGCGCTTAGAGCTTCTCCGGCTTCTTGCAGCGCCTCGGTGGCTCGCAGCACACAGCTCAGTTGGCGCTGACTGGCCAGCAGCATACTATCGGCGCTGCCGGGCAAAGCGCAGGCGTCTACCATGGCCTCCTCAAGGGCGGGCAGCCCCTCGCCGGTTTTGGCCGACACCGCCACCACCGGCCCGGGCGGGTGGGGCAGCGTCTGTTCGGTGAGGCAAACCGGCCGGTCGGACTTGTTGAGCACCACAATAACCCGCCGGCCTCTCAGAAGCTCCAGCAGCCGGGCGTCCTCCTCACTGAGCGGCTCGGATGCGTCGATAATGCAGAGGATGAGGTCGGCGCGCTCCATGCGGGCGTAGCTCAGGGCCACCCCCTCCTGCTCGATGGGGTCGTCGCCCTCGCGCAGTCCGGCCGTGTCGGCCAGTATAAAGCGAAGGCCGCCGATAAAGGCCTCGGCTTCCACCACATCCCGGGTGGTGCCCGGTATGTCCGACACGATGGAGCGCCGCTGGCCAAACAGCCGGTTCATCAGGCTGGACTTGCCCACATTGGGCCGCCCTACCAAGGCGGTGGACACTCCCCGCCGCACAATCTGTCCGGCCTCGTAACCGGCGATGAGGGTTTTAAGCGCATTTAGCTCCTGCTTGATGCGGGCCGAAAGATCATCGGGGTCGGTCTCGCCCAAATCCTCGTCGGGGTAGTCGGCGTAGGCGGCCAAAGCGGCGGCCATGTCAATCAGACGCCGGGCAATGCCGTCCACCAGCCGCTCGGTGCGCCCCTCTCGGCCGCTGCGGGCCAGGCGAAGCGCCTGCTCGCCCTCTGCTTCAATAAGCTCGATGACCGATTCGGCCCGGGTGAGGTCCATCTTGCCCATAAGAAAGGCCCGCTTGGTAAACTCGCCGGGCAGCGCCGGACGGGCTCCGGCCGCCACCAGCACAGCCAGTGCCCGGCGGCTTAGGTAGTCGCCGCCGTGGCAGCTAAACTCGCAAACATCCTCGCCGGTGTAGCTGTGGGGCGCCCGAAACACCGTGAGTATGCCGTCATCCAGGGGCTTGTCCCCCTCCATCAGATGGCCGTAGGCCGCCGTATAGCCGGGCATTTGGGCCACCGGCCGGCCTTTTATGGGGCGAAAAACCTGCTGGGCAATCTCGATGGCCCGGGGGCCGGACATGCGCAGCACAGCCATACCTCCGGTACCCGGCGGCGTGGCAATGGCGGCAATGGTGTGCGCAGTGTGCATGGTATAGACCTCCTTGTCCGGTATAACAATATAGTATAGCACCCGCCCCGGCGCTCCCGCAAGCCCGGCGGCGGCGGTAAAATTCGTTAAGCGCCCAAAAGGAGGAATATATGGACTATATCCGGCCCGACCGGCGGCTGCTTTATGTTTGGCAGCTGCGCACGGCGGCGGTCTCCTTGGTGCCGGCGGTGGGGGTCAGCCTGTTTTTTCCGCCCCCCTCGGCCCTCTGGTTGGGGCTGAGCGCCCTTTGGGTGATAGGATTTGGGGCCATGCTGGCCATCTATCTGCCCATGCGCCACGCCAGCACCTCCTACCGGGTGGACGATAGGGCCGTGGAAATTAACCGGGGGGTGTTTTATCTCACCTCCCAAAGCGTGCTGCTGCGCAACTTAGAGTATGTCACCCTCCAGTCGGCCCCCGACGAGCGGCTGATAGGGCTGTGCTCGGTCAGTCTGTTTGTGGTGGGGGGACGGGCCCGCCTGTGCGGCCTGAGTGCCGACACGGCTCGGCGGCTGCTTGCCCGGCTGCCCCTGCCCGCAGAGGAGACAGCGCCATGAACGGCTACCGTCGGCCCCATCCGCTGTTTATTTTGCGCAATCTCTGGCGGTTTGCTCCGCTGCTGATAGCTCCGCTGCTGCGTGGGCTGATTTTGGCGGCGCGAAAAGGAAGCTTAGACGGCTATATCGATGGCATGGGATTTGATATCTGGGTGGCGGCCACCATGGTCGCGCTGAGCCTGGCCGACTGGCAGAGTATGCGCTACCGGGCCACCGAGCAGGGCGTGGACTATGTTCGGGGGGTGCTGCGCCGCCGGCGGGGCTTTATTCCGGCGCCCGCCGCCTACCGCATGGACCAGCCACTTGGCTACCGTTTGGTGGGGGCGGCCCGGCTCTGGATAGACACCTCGGCCGGCAGCTATCGCCGCTCGGATTTTTCGGTGGTGGCCACCCGCCGGGAGGCCCAGGCGCTGGTGGGTCGCACGACGCTGCCCGGCCACCGGCCCACCGCATCCAAGGTGGCGGTGATGGCCTTTATCACCTCCAACGCATCGGCCGGGGTGCTGGTGCTGTTTGCCACGGTGCGGGGCATGGGTAGAATTTTGGGCCGGGGCTTCGAGCGGCAGGTGTGGGGCGGCTTACAGCAGCTGGCCGCTTTGCTGGCCTTTGGCCTTCCGCCGGCGGCCGCCGCCGTGGGCTACTTGCTGATAGGGGGATGGGCGCTGGCGCTGATGCTGGGTTTTCTTAAATTTTGGGGATTTAGGGCCGCCCGGCAGGACGAGCAGCTCACCATAGCCACCGGGCTGCTCTCCCGCGAGCATATGCGCATTTCGGCCGGCTCGGTGAGCTATGTGGATATTCGGCGTAATCTGGCCTGTGTGCTGCTGCATCTGAACACGGTGCTGGTGTTGGCACCCGGACTTGGCGGCAAACCGGCCGTGGTGGTGCCCGCCGCCGGCAAAGACGAAGCAGAGAACTGGATAGCCCGCCTGCTGCCCGGATTGCGCCCCGACCCGCTGGTGCTGCGGCCGGCACGCAGGGCCTTTATCCGCTACTATTCCGAGCCCATTTGGCAGCTTGCGGGTATGGTGGCGCTGGTGATGGTGGTGACCCGGCTGCTTCCCCACTGGAGGGACGCCGCCGTCTATTTAGGGGCCATGGGGGCGCTGATACCCATCTGGCGGCTGGGGCTGGCCGTGGCCGACCTCAAAACCGCCGGGGCCGGCCGAGGGCCCGAGCGCTTTACCCTTGCTTACGGCCGGGGGCTTTATCTGCACCGGGTGGTGGTGAGTATGCACAGCCTAACCGGCATCAAAATACGCCGCAGCCCCCTTCAGCGCCTTGGCAGAAGCTGCGATATTCTGCTGACCACCTGTGTGGAGGGCCGCTATGTAACCCACCGCCTGCGCAGCTATCCCCACGCCGAGGCCACCGCCTTTTTCGGCTTGGCCGGACCTTAATAAAAAGCCGCCGGACGCCGCTAAACTTTTATGTTGACAGCCGTCCGGCTTTAAGCTATAATGGGCTTTGCCTGAAAACGGGCAATTATGGCGGTATAGCTCAGCTGGCTAGAGCACTCGGTTCATACCCGGGGTGTCGTTGGTTCAAGTCCGACTACCGCTACCACTCCGGCCCG
The DNA here is from genome assembly GCA_002305075.1 of Ruminococcaceae bacterium UBA1404. Lineage (GTDB taxonomy): Bacteria > Bacillota > Clostridia > Oscillospirales > Ruminococcaceae > UBA1404. The sequence goes on from DBQC01000019.1 coordinate 72,123, forward strand.
TTGGTCAAGCGGTTAAGACTCCGGCCTTTCACGCCGGCAACACGGGTTCGAGTCCCGTACGGGTCACCATAAAAAAAGCCGGCCTGATTGGGCCGGGTTTTTTTATTTAAAAATGCGGGCAGAGGTAGCAACTCGCCTCAATCTTTCCCCCTTTTTCCCCTTGACAGCCGGGCGACTTGGGCGTATGATAGCTTTAATAATCAAAACCGATGAATCAGAGGAGTAGGCTGGGCACCCCCGGTGCACAGAGAGCCGCAGGTGGTGGGATTGCGGCGACAGGGGCCGAGCCGAATGGACTGAGGAGGGCGGGAGGAACGGGCCGGTGGCCCTAGTACTGCCCGACGGGAACCTCGCCCGTTATCAAGGAGGCGCGCATGACTGTGCGCGGGATGAGTGGGCGCTTTGCGCCAATTTGGGTGGTACCGCAGGAAGCTTTTAAGCTCTTGTCCCAGCTTTGCTGGGGCGAGGGCTTTTTTGTTCTATTATATTTGTACTGAAAGGAAGACGGCCCATGAATAAGTTTTATGCGCGTGCACAAGAGCTTGAGGAGGCCATCATTGCCAACCGGCGTGCTCTTCACAGCTATGGCGAAATTGGCTTTGAGCTGCCCCGTACCCTCGAGCGGATAAGTGGCGAGCTGCGCCGCTACGGCATCGAGCCCAAACAGGTGGGCCGAGCCGGTCTGACCGCCACCATCGGTAGCGGGGAGGGGCCGGTTATTCTGCTGCGTGCCGATATGGACGGCCTGCCCATGCCTGAGCAGAGCGGCCTCGATTTTGCCGCCCAAAACGGCAACTGCCAGTCCTGCGGGCACGACTGCCATGCCGCCATGCTATTGGGGGCGGCCCGTCTGCTCAAGGAGCGGGAGGCCGAGCTGCCCGGCAGGGTTAAGCTCATGTTCCAGCCCGCCGAGGAGCTGCTGGCCGGTGCACAGGATATGATTGACCACGGCATCTTAGAAAATCCAAAGCCCGATGCGGCTGTGGGTATGCACATCTCGGTGGGCACCCCGGACAGCGGGCTGGGGCAGGTGCGCTATGCCCGGCGCACGGCCACCTTTTCGGGGGACGCTGTCACCGTGACCGTCCACGGGAAGGACGCCCACGGCTCGGCCCCCCAGGCGGGGGTGGACGCCATTGCCATTGCGGCCCACATCACACTGGCACTTCAGCAGCTTATTGCCCGAGAGATTTCTTGCGGCGATAACGCCGTGCTCATTGTGGGCAAAATTTCGGGGGGAACCAGCTGTAACACGCTGGCCGGTCAGGCTGTGCTGGAATGTTCGGTGCGGGCCGCCACCCGAGAGACCCGGGAGTTTCTTAAGCGCCGGCTCAAGGAGGTGGCCGAGGGCACAGCCCAAACCCTGCGGGGTAGAGCCGAGGTTGAGTATGTCTACGGTATGCCCCCTCTGGTCAACGACCCCCAACTCAGCGACGAGATTGCGGCCGCCTGCGCCGAGGTGGTGCCCGCCGAGCAGGTGGTGGCCGTAGAGCCCTCGTTTGGCGCCGAGGATTTTTCGGCCCTGTCCGAGCATTTGCCCACGGCCTTTCTTACGGTGGGGGCCGGTAGCCCCGAGGAGGGCTACACCCATGGTATGCACCATCCGGCCATGCGGGTGGATGAGCGGGTACTCCCGTTGGGTGCCGCCCTCTATGCTCAGGCTGCGCTGCGATACCTTGAAAACCGCAAAAAATAATCCCAAAACACCTCCCAAAAGAGGGCGCTTTGCCCCGTTTTCGCATTTTTCAGCAAAGATTGCAGTTTTTTTGGTGGTTTCGTACACTTTTTAAACAGCACTGTTATACTTCTACGATAAGTGTATGCTATAATAGGCGTCTGTTCTATGGATGCAAACCCCGAAAGGATGTGCTCTTTTTTGCGCAAGCTCACCTTACTTCTTCTGGCTGCCCTTTTGGCCACCGCTTTGGCTTTGCCCTCAGCAGGTTGGGCGCTGCCCGACGATTATGATGCGGTTATGCGGGGCATTGGTCTGTCCACCCCTCAGACGCTCTATATCTCAAAGCCGGCGGGCAATATCACCACCACCGCCTCGGGCTACTATATCACCGGCAGCTCGGACCCGAGCCAACCCCTCACCATGAACGGCCATACCGTCCATGCCCGGGGCGACAAGGGCAGCTTTGGGGTTTTTGTCCAGCTCGCCATAGGGGAGAACATCTTCACCTTTGCCCAAGGCGGCGTCACCCGCACGGTGGCGATTACCCGCAACAAAGTGGGCGCCTACGGCACCACCAAAACCCTGTCCTCGCTCTACCCCGCCAGCGACCGGGTGGTCCGCTCGGGAGATACGCTTAAAATCACCGCCATCGGCCCGGCGGGCGGCTCGGTTCGGGCCAAAATCGGCAACCGGACTGTGCGGCTTAAGCAGAATGTGGCCGCCGCCGTGGAGGGCGTGCCCGCCTATTTTAGCGGCGAGTTCACGGCGCCCGCCGTATCCGGTCTGGTCAATCTTGGCCGGGTGAGCTACACCCTCTCCTTTGGCGGCGTCACCACCACCCATGCGTCGGAGGGCGAGCTCTATGTGGCCGCCCGGGGCCATCCGGTGGTGGTGCAGGTCACCGACACGGCGGTCTGCCTCTTTGAAAAGGACAGCACCGACTCAAGCTACCTCTCGGTGCTCGATTTTGGTATGCTCGACATGGTCACCGAAACCGGCGACCTCTATAAGCTCTCCATGGGGGGCTGGGTGCCCAAGAGCGCCGTGGAAATCCGACCTACGCTCTCGCCCGCCCATAACCGCATCAGCCGGGTGGGCTGCCAACGCCTGGGCCGGGAAGAGCAGTATGTCTTTACCGGCACCTCCTTCCCCGGCTATACCACCATGGAAACCGACGATACATTTTATATCAGCTTTGCCGACACCTCGGGCCTTACGGCTCTGTCGGTGCGGGGCAGCGCCTTGTTTACGGGCGGCACCGTCACCCGGGGAGAGGACGGCTATACCACTTTGGCCTTTGCCCGCCGGCCGGGCGTTCCCACCTGGGGATATTTGGTGGAGTATGAGGACGGCGGCATTACCCGTCTGAGCTTTCGTACAAAGCCGGCGCTGTCGGCCGGCGACCGGCCGCTGTCAGGCGTGAGCGTCCTCATAGACCCCGGTCACGGCGGCCGGGATGTGGGGGCCCTCGGTATGCCCAACAGCCAGAACGCCACTCCCCGCGGCCCTACCGAATCGGCCATCAACCTTGCCACGGGTCTGGCGCTAAAAAATAAGCTGGAGTTGCTGGGCGCAAGTGTGATGATGACGCGCACCACCGACGCCAATCCCAGCCTAAACAGCCGGATGATGCTGGCCAAGCAAAACCGGGCCGACTTTTACATCTCGCTCCACGCCAATGCCGTGTCCGGCGACGGTACCCACAAGGGCGGCACCGAGGTTTATTACTACCACGACCATGCGGCTTCGTTGGCCGAGCGCATTGCCGGGAATGTATCGGCTGCCACCGGACGGCTGAGCCGTGGCGGCAAATTCAGCAGCTATAAGGTGACGCTGGGCAGCTTTGGACCCAGTGTGCTGGTGGAGATGGGCTTTGTTACAAACCCCGTGGAGTACGACCAGCTCATTGATAGCCACACCATCTACAAGACCGCCACAGCCATTGCCGACAGCATTATCGCCGAGCTTAAAGCATAACGGCAAGCGGGCCGGACCCCAAGGGTCCGGCTCCTTTTATTCCTGCGCTGTGCTTCGCTCAAAGACCTTAGGGTCGCTGCCCCTAAGCCCCCGCCAAAGGGACGGAGCCCCTTTGGAATCCCCGGTGTTTGCCATCCAACTTCGCCTTGCAATGCGGCCCCTTCCCTCCCCCGCATATCCCGCCGGGTTTTCTCATAGACTGGCACATAAGTAAAGGGGGGATGGAATATGTGCTTTTACAGCCAGCCGCCCACCTGCGAGCGGGTGCGAGAACAGCTCTATGCGCTGGCCGCCCGACGCCGGTGCTGGGTAGAGCTGATACCAATTGGCTGTAGCCTGACCGGGCGCAGCATCTCGGCGCTGGCTTTTGGGCCGATAAAGGGGGCTACCCTTATGGTGGGGGGCGTCCATGGCGCCGAATGGATCACCACCATGCTGCTCATTTGCTTTGCCCAAAATCTGGTGGACGCCATGGCCTGTGCCCGTCCCCTATCGGGCATAGACGCCCGGCGGGTGGGGCGGGAGCGGGGGCTTATCATCATTCCGGTCATCAATCCCGACGGCATCGAAATTGCACTCACCGGCCCCGAGGCGGCCCGAACCTACAAGGACGAGGTGACCGCCATGATAGAGCGCACCGGTACCCACCACAGCCGATGGCAGGCCAACGCCCGAGGGGTGGACCTAAACCACAACTTTGATGCGGGCTGGCAGACCCTGCGCCAAATGGAGATCGAGGCGGGCATCACCGGCCCGGGGCCCACCCGCTACGGCGGCAGCCATCCCCACAGCGAGCCCGAGAGCAAAGCCGTGGTGGACTTTATCCGGCAGGTGCGTCCCCGCAGTCTTTACGCCTTTCACGCCCAGGGCGAGGAGATCTATTACCGCTACGGCGAGAACACCCATCCCGCCGCCGAAGTGATGGCCCGGCTTTTGGGCGAGCTGAGCGGCTATGCCGTGCTCGACCCCACCGGAACGGCCTCTCACGGCGGTCTGAAGGACTGGTTTATTGACACTTATGGCCGCCCCGGCTTTACCTTTGAGGTAGGCCGTGGCACCAATCCCCTGCCCATCACCGACCTGCCCGACATCTATAAGAAGCTCGAGCGCACGCTGATAACGGCGTCTTTGCTCTAACCTCTCCAACTAAAAAACCGCCGCATTTAAGCGGCGGTTTTATTATAGCTTTTATTAGTCCAGCACATAGATGCGCACATTGCGGCGGCCGTTTAGGCGACTTTCCTCATAGGTTTCGTAGTAGAGATCCACATCGATGACATTCTGCATCAGGCCGATGCCGGTGTCGGCCGCAATGGCGTAGCCGTAGACAAAGCTGCCGTCGGCGCTGGCGATATAAAGCCGGGTGCCGTAGGGAATCTGGTCGGCCCGCACGGCCACATAGCCGTAGAACAAATCCAGCCCGCTGGCTCCCCAGGCGCCCTTGCCGGCGCTGTATCCGGTGGCCACCTGATTTTCCAGCACATACTTATAGGATAAAGGTCGGCCAGCTTCGTCGGTGGGTATGCCAAAGTCCAGCTTGGACACGGGCACCCCGGCTCGTCCGGTGAGCACCACCCGAGTTACAGGCTGACGCAGCACACGCTCCTCCACGGTGCGCTCCTCCTCCACCTGACCGTCCACAATCCGGCGGCTTATGGTGGTCTCCATCAGGCCGTCCTGCCCGGGGATGAGCACCTTAGAGCGACCGGTGCGCAGAAGCGAGTTTTCTCGGTATTCGGTTTTATAGGGGATGGGGGCTTGGGTGGTTTCCACCATGACCTCCACCCGCCGCAGCACAATGTGGTCGTTTTCTTCAAGCTGATAGTTGGGGTTGTGGCTCAGCTCGTCGTAGGGGCCCAGCTCAATGCCCTGTTCGGCCATCAGCTCGCCGAGGGTGTGGCCGGCCACCATGTAGCGCCGGGTGGCGCCGCCATCGGTGAAATAGACCGGGTAGCCTCGGGTGATATTGATTTCGGCCACCCCCATCTTGCCCGAAAAACCGGTAAAGTCCACGGCGTCAAAGGCCATGAGGGTGATGCCCGAGTCGCGCAAAATTTCGGTGGGCTCGGCCTCAAAGGTGTAGCGCAGGGAGAGGCTGTCCCCGTCTCGGATATAGACCGGCCGGACGCCGGCGGCGATATAGAACATAGTACCACACAGACAGCACAGCAGCACAATGGCGGCATAGATGCGGATGGTAAACAGCTTATAAATATAACTGATAAGCCGTCGCAATGGATGTTTTAAACTGGCCATGTTACGCTCCTTGGAGATGTGAAGATAATCCCTGTGGGCAATCTTCAGCTATCATACGCAGAGGGTTGGTGGCTGTCAAGCTTCGGATTTGGCCTAAAATGGGGCTAAAAAGTTAAAGAAAATGGGGTTTTACCGCCGAATTCATGTCATTATAGCATAAACTGGGCCCAAAAGCTTAAAATGCACAGGCAAAATTTACAAAAATGCTTTGTGGTGGGCTACAAGCTCCCAAAAGGGCCCCTTTGCGGGCGAAAAAAGGCCGCAATGCTTAAAAATGCGCAGCATGGGGAACGGGTGGGGAAAAGCGCACAAAGGAGCCGCATGGCTGCGGCTCCTTAAAATGGACGCTATTAACGCTTGGAGAACTGAGGTGCGCGACGAGCGGCCTTGAGGCCGTACTTTTTGCGCTCCTTCATACGGGGGTCGCGGGTGAGGAAGCCGGCCTTTTTAAGGATGGGCCGCATCTCATCGCCGGCGCCCAACAGAGCCCGGGCAATGCCATGGCGGATGGCTCCGGCCTGGCCGGACACGCCGCCGCCCGTTACAGTGCAGACCACATCGAACTTACCGAGGGTATCGGTGAGATTCAGCGGCTGGCGCACAATGACCTTGAGGGTTTCTAGACCGAAATAATCGTCGATATCCCGGCCGTTGATGGTGATGTTGCCGGTGCCCTGGTACAGGCGCACACGGGACACCGAGCGCTTGCGTCGGCCGGTGCCGTAGAGATAGGGTTTGGTATCATACATGGTGTCTTCCTCCTACTTCCCGGCCCAGACGATGGGCTTCTGGGCGGCATGGGTGTGCTCGGTTCCTTTGAAAAGGCGCAGGCGGGTAAGGCTTTTGCGACCGATGACCGTGGCGGGCAGCATGCGCTTAACCGCCAGCTTCATGGCCAGCTCGGGGCGCTTTTCCATCAGGTCTTTATACTTGGTCTCCTTAAGACCGCCAACATAGCCGGTGTGGCGCTGATACTTTTTCTGCTCGAGCTTGTTGCCGGTGAGCACAGCCTTGTCGACATTGAGGATGATCACATGGTCGCCGCAATCTACATGCGGGGTAAAGGTGACCTTGTGCTTGCCCCTTAGAATGGAGGCGGCCACGGTGGCGGTGCGGCCCAGGGGCCTGTCCGCTGCGTCGAGGATATACCAGACGCGTTTAATCTCGCCGGGCTTAGGCATGGTGGTGGACATGGTGGGTATTTCCTCCCTTTATATGAGGTTGATTTGCCCTTGTATCCGGCGCTGTCGGCCGGACGGCGCTATGCGCCATCAAGTAACAGCCCCTATTATATAAAGCCCGGGCCAACAAGTCAAGCTAAAATTGATAAAAAATCAATTTGCGTGGGCACCCCTCTGTTTTTCATCGATTTACGCCCCCATACGCCCGAATACTCGGGACCCAATTTTTCTTAGATAAAAAGCCTTCCCCGAAAATTGGGGAAGGCTATGGGGCAGATGCGATCTATTATAAGGGGCCGGCGGCTTGTGGCCGTTGCACTTATCTAAGTGTATGGGCCGCCGGCTAATTGCTCGGCCAGGGGCGCAGAAAGATGTTTTCCTCAGGTTCGGAGCGCTCTTCGAAAGGGTCGGTGTGTTGTTCGGCGGGCGGGGTGCCCATGGGCTCTATAAGGGCCAGCTGATAGCCCTGCTCTCGCAGACCGTCAATCAGGTCGCCCAGAATGAGGCTGTTGGTGCGGCCCACCGTGTGGAACAGATAGATGCAGCCGTTGTGGGCGCCGTCCAGGGCTTTTTGCAGCGCCAAGGCAGGCTCCATCTGGCTGTCGGGGTTCCAGTCGTTGTAGGCGTAGCTCCAAAACACCGAGGTGTAGCCGGTGGACTGAATCAGTCCCAGCGACTGCTCGCTAAAGGCCCCTTCGGGAAAGCGAAACAGGTCCATGCCAATGCCCCATTTGTTATAGACGGCCTCGTGAAGCTTGCTGAGGTCCTCAAAGGCGTCCTCGGCCGAGGCGGTGGCATAGTTTGGGTGGTCGTAGGAGTGGTTGCCGATAATATGCCCCTCGTCCACCATGCGCTGCACCAGGTCGGGGGCCGAGTTCAGGTAGTGTCCGGTGAGAAAGAACACCGCCCGTACGCCCTTTTCTTTAAGTATATCGAGAATGGCTTCGGTGTAGCCGTTCTCGTAACCCTGGTCGAAGGTGAGATAGACGGTTTTCTCGTCCGGCCCGATAAACAGTGCATCGTAGTGGCCGTAGGCGGCCTGAAGCAGATCGCAGGCCTCGCTGCGGCCGGCGGCGTTGCGGCGCACGCCCGGACCCCATGTGATGGGCGCCCTATCAAGAGCACCGACTTCAGAGAAATCGGTGCTCAGGGTGGCACGGGAATTGGGGGGCATAGAGCTCTGCGCCGGAGCCGAACTGGTGGTGGGCGTACTTTCGGTGCCCGGTGCACCGCTGACGGCCGGCGGATTGGCCGCGCTGGTGTTGGGCTGAGAGGCGGGCGGCACCGGGTTTTGGTTTTGTTGCGTGTTGTCCATACAGCCGGCCAGCAGGGCCGTCATCAGGGCGGCTGCCAGGCCGAGGGCCAGGGCTTTTCGTTTCATACAAGCGTCCTCCCTATAGGATGAAATGCGGCGAAACGGGCCATAACAGGCCGCTTCAAAAATAGTGTGCCCTGTTGCGCACGGATAAAAGCCCAAAGGGCTTTCCTTTTTTAGCATTTATAAAAGGTTATCCCCATCCAGCACAAGGGACAGATAGAGCACACAGCTGCCGTCGGGGCGCTGGGCCGTATCGTAAAATTCGGGGGAGAGGCCCCGATTTTCCAGGCGGTGCACAAAGGTTTGGGCCGTGGCGAGGTCGGGCAAAGCGGCGGCGATGCGCAGGCGGTTTTGCTCAATTTCAAGGTCGAGGGGCAGGCAGTCCTCGGGCAGGCTGAGGGCCACCGCCGCTGCCACGCTGAGGTGGTCGGCCACCGAAAGCTCAAGGCGTACGGCCCGGTCGGCCAGCTCCAGCCCGTAGCGGCTGAGCAGGTCGAGGGTTTGGGGCCGCAGCGCCGCTTTGGCGGCCTGTCGCACCGGCTGCACCGGCAAAATATCCGACAACGCCCGCCCCCCAATGCGCAGGCCGCCGGCCAAGTAGGCCCCCGCTCCCGCAAGGATGGCCATAAGCAGCACAGCGGCCAAAAAACCGCAAAACATCCGGGTTTTGTCGGGCATGGCGGCCTCCTTAATACTACATCTCCTCCGCCCAGAGCATCAGGGCGCTTAAAGCAGCCACGGGGGCGGTTTCACAGCGTAAAATGCGCGGACCCATCAGACAGGAATACGCTCCGGCCGCCGTGAGACAGTCGGCCTCCTCGGGGGCAAATCCCCCCTCGCTGCCCACGATAACAGCGATCCGCCGGCAAACGGGCAGTGCTTTAAGCACCTGCGAAAGGGGCTGTTCGGCCCGTTCGTAGCAGAGCAGTACGGCGTCGAAGTTCTGCATCCGGTCGGGGATATCGGGCAGCTTGATGAGGGGCAGCACCGCCGGAATGCGCCCTCTGCCCGACTGCTTGGCAGCCTCGGTGGCTATTTTGGCAAAACGGGGCAGCTTTTTGTCAAATTCGGCCGGGCGGGAGACGCAGTAGCGGCTCAAAAAAGGCTGTATGGCTGTCACGCCCAGCTCGGTGGTCTTTTGTATGATATGCTCGAGCTTGTCCGACTTGGGCAGAGCCTGAAATAAGGTGACCTGAAGCTCGGGCTCGGTGGCGGAGGCAAAGCGCCGGAGTATTCGCAGATGCAGCCCGGCGTCGTCAATCTGCTCGATGACAGCCTCGGCATCGGTTCCGGCCCCATCGCAGAGCATGAGGCTGTCGCCCGCCCGCATACGCAGCGACCGGGCGGCATGGCGGGCCGACTCGCCGGTGAGCAGCAGACTGTCGGGCAGACTGTCCACAAAAAAGCGGGGCATATCAGTCGGCCTCCCCTATGAGCAGGGCCACCCAGCCGTTTTGGCTCAGGCGGCGGTTTATGCGGTATCCGGTGGCGGCCACGGCGGCGGTCAGCTCGTCCTCCCGGGTGTCGATAATGCCCGAGGCCACAAAGGCTCCGCCCGGCAGCATCACCCGCTTAAGATCGGGCAGCAGCCGCAAAATGATGTCGGCCACAATGTTGGCCAGCACCACATGATAGCGGCCCGTAACGCCGCTTGAGAGGTCGCCCACCTTAAATTCGAGATCAAGGCCGTTGTCGGCGGCGTTTTGGCCGGCCACCCGCACGGCAACCGGGTCGATGTCCACCCCGCACACCCGTTCGGCCCCTAACTTGGCGGCCGCAATGGACAAGATACCGCTGCCGCAGCCCACATCCAGCACATGGTGGCCGGGGCGCAGCACACCCTCAAGTAGCGATAGACAGAGCTGGGTGGTCTCGTGGGTGCCGGTACCAAAGGCCATGCCGGGGTCAAGACGCACCACCTGCTGGCCGGGCTTTGGGGTGCATTCCAGCCAGGAGGGGCAGATGAGCAGCCGGTCGGACAGTTCCACCGGCTTATAGTGGGCCTTCCAGGCGGTGGCCCAATCTTCCTCGGCTATATGCGCCGTGGACAGGGTGTAAGGAATGCCAGCGGCAGCCATGCGCTCCTCTAAGAGCAAAGCCATCTCGCTGGGGGCGTGGTCGGCCTCGAAGTAGAGGTGGATGACCACATGGTTGCGGTCCATGGCGAGCAGCGCCTCGTCGATAAGGTCCACATGGGCGATGCGGGGGGCCTCCTCTTCAAGGTCGGAGTAATCTTCTATATAGAGTCCGCCGCCGGCCAACAGGGAGGCGATGGCCACAGCCTGCTCCCGGTGGGCGGTTGGAACTTTTAGGCGAAGGTCGGTCCAGTCCATAAGCGCTCCTCTTATAATGTGTGTTTTTGGCGTTATTTTAATTCGTATATAAAGATAGTCTAAGCTGCAGCCGAGGATTTAGGTCCGGCTGAGTGCGTCGATGCGGATATGGCCGCGGACGACCCCCGGCAGCATATCCATGGTGATGGGCTTTATGGCCTTGGGGTCAAAGTTAAGCAGCCGGCCAAAAAACTGCATGGCCGGGCCGCCCAGCACGGCCACCAACAAGGTGCCCACCCCCACGCTGCCGCCCAACAGATAGCCCACAAACAGCGCCCCCAGCTCGAGGGTGCCTTTGCAAAAGGCAATGTCCTTGCCGGTCCAGCGCATCATGACCACCATCAGGGTGTCCCTGGGACCGGCACCAAGGCCGGCACTCATGTAGATGCAGGCGCCAAAACCCAGCAGCACAATGCCCACCAAGAGCATGGCCAGGCTGGGCAGGGCGGCGGCCAGGCTAAAGCTGCCGTCGGGGCCGTTTAGACCGGGCATGGTGGGAATGATGTTCAGGGCCAAAATGGCGTCCATCATCAGCCCCACGGTGACCATATTAAGGGGCATGCCCACCCCGATTTTTTCGCCGGCCAGAACGCCCACCAGCACCACTCCCGCCGCCGAGAGGATGCTGGCCGTACCAATGGTGATGGGCAGATGCTGGGTCAGCCCGTGGTCGAACACCGTCCATGCGCCGTAACCCAGACGGGCCTGAAACTGAAAAACCAGCGCAAAGGCCATGATGAGAAAACCCACCATCAGGCGCCCAAGACGCTGGAAAAGCTGTTTAATCTGTCCGTAGTCCATCATCAGATCCTGCCTTTCTGCTAAAGGGGATGGCGCTAAGCGCTCGGGTCGGCCGTGGTGGCATCTAGTTGGGTTTTGCCCGTAACAATGCCCGGTATCATATCGATGGTGATATGCCGAATGCTCTTGGGGTTAAAGCCCACCAGCCGGTTGGTAAACTGCACCGCCGGGCCGCTTAGCAGCGAAAAGAGCACGGTGCCCAGCCCCACGCTGCCCCCTAACAGATAGCCCACGGTGAGGGCTCCAATCTCCAGACTGTTGCGGCAGACCGCCAGACTCCGGTTGGTCCAGCGCATCACCACCACCATTAAGGTGTCCCGGGGTCCGGCGCCCAAACCGGCCCGCATATACAGCGTGGTGCCCACCGCAAAAATGGGCACGCTGGGCAGGTACATACACAGGCTGATGAGGCATCCTTTAAGGTCAAAGCCGCCCCCCGGTGCCCACATACCGGGCATCTGCGGGATGAACAGGCGGAAAAAATCCAAGAAGTAGCCCATGATAAACATATTGGCCAGCATACCAACGCCGATGCGCTCGCCGGCAAACAGGTCTATGGCGATGATAATGGCCGACACCACTATGCTCGCCGTGCCCAAAGACAGGGGCAGATGGTTGGTAAGGCCGTGGTTGAGCACCGTCCAGGAGCCGTAGCCCAAATTGGCTTGCACCTGCAAAGTCAGCGCAAAGGCCATAATAAGTAGGCCTCCGGTCAGCGGCAGCAGTCGTCCGAGCAGCTGCTTGGTTTGTTTCTTGTCCATGGAACCTCCAAAAATTCGCATGATATAAGTCGTACAAAAGCTAGTATACGCCCATTTGTCCCCGGTGTAAAGCGCAGATGACCACCCAAATGCGGGCATAAGCCGCCCATTTCAGGCCGAGTCGGCCAAAAATTTACCACAGCGAAACATCAAACTTAAATAATTTACTGAAAATTAACATTTTTACCAAATTCCATTGCACAGGCTCATTGGGCGTGCTACAATAGATGCCAATCAGGGCACCCAACCCGCCAAGGTAATGGCCCGAACAAGGAGTTGAATGAGTTATGGCAAGCAAAACAGCAATCAAATGCGGCAAGCTCTTCGACGGCAACACCCAGGCCGTCCAGAAAGACATGGTTATCTTTATTGAAGATAACAAGATTACCGATATTCAGCCCCTATCCAAGGCGGGCGATTTTGCCGGCTACGAAGTTATCGATTTGTCGGATAAGTTTGTAACCCCCGGTCTGATCGACTGCCACGGCCACCTGGGCATGAACGGCGAGGCCAACGGAACGGCCACCATGCCCTACGAGACCATTCCCAAAGCTACCCTAAAGGGTCTGCGCATGGCTCAGGCCACCTTTATGGCCGGCTTTACCACCTTCCGCACCAGCGGCGATGTGGGCTTTTCGGATGTGGCCGTGCGCGACGCCATCAACGCCGGCGAATTTGTTGGCCCCCGCCTCATGGTGCCCGGCCCCTGCATCGGCAGCACCGGCGGCCATGCCGACACCCACTACAACCCCTATATCCACACCGACTGGGCACTAGGCCTTGTGGGCGACGGTCCCGACGAGCTGCGTCGCATTGTGCGCTATGTGATTAAACACGGCGCCGACTATGTCAAGTTCATGTCCACCGGCGGCGTAATGAGCCTTGGCACCACCTTGGGTGCCCAGCAGCTTACATATGATGAAATTCGCACCATTGTGGAGACCGCCGAGATGTACGGCTGCATCACCGCCACCCACGCCCACGGCACCAACGGCATCAAGGACGCCGTGCGGGCCGGTGTGACCAGCGTGGAGCACGGCATGATTTTGGACGACGAGTGCATCGAGCTGATGGTGGAAAAGGGCACCTACCATGTTCCCACCATTATCGCTGCCCATCAAATCGTGGTTAAAGGCCCCGAGATCGGTGTGCCCGAGTGGGCCATCAATAAGGCCAAAATTGCGCTGGATGCCCATCAGGAGGGCTTTAGAAAGGGCCACAAGGCCGGCGTTAAGATTGCCTTTGGCACCGATGTGGGCACCCCCTTCAACACCCATGGCGACCAGGCTTATGAGTTCGAGCTGCTCACCGAATTTGGCCTGACCCCCTTCGAGGCGCTTACCTCAGCCACCAAAACCGCCTCCGAGCTGCTGCGCAAGGACGATGTGATCGGCACGCTGGAAGTGGGCAAATACGCCGATGTGGTGGCCTTCCCCGGCGATCCCACCGAGGACATCAAAGTGATGACCCAGTGCTGCTTCATCATGAAGGACGGCAAGGTCTACAAGAGCTAAAGCACCAGTACAATCGGGCGTTGATGTGCATGCGCCCACTATTTTGGGCGCATGCAGCATAATATAGACTATTTTGGGATAATATTAGTGGAATTAACTGTTGACGCCCCTGCATAAATCCGCTAAACTAAGCATACAGCTAAAATTGGTCGGATGAAGGCATCGGAAGAGACCGTCTATATGGCGGCGCCGAAGGGGTAACGCAAGGAAACTCTCAGGCAAAAGGACCGGTGCTGGACGAGTCTCCGGAGAGCCTCCAATGGGGGCACCGAAGAAGCAATCTCGCCCCATGGCGAGAGAATCTTTCAGGTTGACTGACGGAGGTGCGCGCAGACACTGCGTGCACCTTTTTGTATTATATTTAACAGGAGGCTTTAACCATGGAACTCAAAACTCCGCTATACGACCGTCATGTGGCCGCCGGCGGCAAAATGGTGCCCTTTGGGGGCTATCTGCTGCCCGTGCAGTACCCCACCGGCGTGATTGCCGAGCATATGGCTGTGCGTCAAAACGCAGGGCTGTTCGATGTTTCACACATGGGCGAGCTGCTGCTTAGCGGCCCCGATGCCCTGGAGAACCTCAACCGCATCTTCACCAACGACTTTACCAATCTTAAGGATGGCCGGGTGCGCTATACCCCGCTGTGCAACCATCAGGGCGGTGTGGTGGACGATATGATTGTCTGCCGCTTTGGCCCCGACGAGTATTATCTGGTGGTCAATGCCGCCAACCGCCATAAGGATGTGGCCTTTATCACCGAGCATCTCACCGGCGATGTCACCCTGACCGACCTTTCGGACAGCACGGCTCTGCTGGCCCTGCAGGGACCAAAAGCGCTCGATATTCTAAAGGCCGTCACCGACGAGCAGCACATCCCCATGAAGTATTATTCCTTTAAGCGGGATGTTGAGGTGGCCGGGGTGAACTGCCTGCTCTCTCAGACCGGTTACACCGGCGAGCTGGGCTGGGAGCTCTACTGCGACCCTGCCGAGGTGGGCAAGCTTTGGGATGCGCTGTTAGAAGCCGGCGCCGATTACGGCCTGCTGCCCTGCGGCCTTGGCGCTCGGGATACGCTGCGCCTGGAGGCCGGAATGCCCCTCTATGGCCACGAGATGACCGACAGCATCTCGCCCCTCGAGGCCGGGCTGGACTTTGCCGTCAAGCTGAAAAAGCCCGACTTTATCGGCAAGGCCGCCCTGGAGTCCGTGCATTCTTTTAACCGCCGCCGAGTGGGCCTTAAGATGACCGGACGGGGCATTGCCCGCGAGAACTGTGCGGTGTTTAAGGACGGCGAGAGGGTGGGCGTGACCACATCGGGCTCCATGATGCCCTATCTGGGCTATGCCGTGGCCATGGCGCTGCTCGACGCCGACTGCACCGAGGTGGGTACCGCCCTCGAGGTGGATGTGCGGGGCCGCCGGGTGGCCTGCGAGATTGTTCCCCTGCCCTTTTACACCCGGGAGCAGGAATAAATCGACCGTCGGATTATTCTAAGCCCAAGGCCTACCATAGCGGGCATGGGATGAATACACCCCTCTGCTGACCCATTCTAACCATACCGGTCCGCCATGGGGCCGGCTCAAACCTTTGTTTACACCCACCAACCGGTGGCATCATAAATGGATAGATAATTTAAGGAGGATATTGTCATGGGTAAATCTGAAAGGCTGTATGCGAAAAGTCACGAGTGGCTACTGGACCTGGGAGACGGCACCTTCGCGGTGGGCATCTCCGATCATGCTCAGTCTGAGCTGGGCGATCTCGTATTCGTAAACCTGCCCGAGGTGGGCGACCAGGCTGTGGCCGGCGAGCCCATTGCCGATGTGGAAAGCGTCAAGGCTGTATCGGACATTTACAGCCCCGCCACCGGCACGGTTGTGGCCATCAACGAGCTGCTGCTGGACACCCCCGAGGCCCTCAATGAAAACGCTTTGGAGAACTACCTATTTAAGCTCTCGGATGTCACCGAGCGCAGCGAGCTGATGGATCTGGCCGCCTATGAGCAATATGTAAAAGAGGAGGCTTAACTATGGGAAGCTACATTCCCTCGACGCCCGAGCAGCGCCGGGAGATGCTAAACTTCCTTGGGCTAAGCGACACCGATGCACTTTTTGACGAAATTCCCGCCGCCGTGCGGGTGAACGCCCTGGACCTGCCAAAGGGTCAGAGCGAGTTGGGCGTGCGTCGGCAGATGGAGGCCATGGCCGCCAAAAACCGCGTGTTCCCCACCATATTCAGGGGGGCGGGGGCCTATCGGCACTACATTCCCTCCATTGTCAAAAGCGTTACCTCCAAGGAGACCTTTATCACCACCTACACGCCCTATCAGGCCGAGATGTCTCAGGGTGTGCTGCAATCTATTTTTGAGTATCAGACCATGATTTGCGAGCTCACCGGCATGGATGTGTCCAACGCCTCTACCTACGACGGGGCCAGCGCCGCCGCCGAGGCCGTGGCTATGTGCCGGGAGCGCAAGCGCCGGGTGGCCTATATCTCGGCCACCACCCAGCCCGATGTTATCGACACGGTGCGCACCTACTGCTGGGCCGCCGGCGAGGAGCTGGTCATCGTCCCCGAAAAGGATGGCCGCACCGACACCGAGGCCCTAAGCACTTTGCTAAACGATGAAGCCGCCTGCGTCTATGTGCAGCAGCCCAATTACTACGGCCTCGTTGAAGACTGCGAGGCCATCGGCCAAATGGCCCACGAGGCCGGTGCCAAGTTCATCATGGGCATCAATCCCATTGCCGCCGCTGTGCTCAAATCTCCCGGCGAGTGCGGGGCCGACATTGCCGTGGGCGAGGGCCAGCCTCTGGGTCTCAGCCTCTCCTTCGGCGGGCCCTATCTGGGCTTTATGACGGCTACTAAGGCCATGATGCGCAAGCTGCCCGGCCGCATTGTGGGCGAAACCACCGACAAAGAGGGCAACAGAGCCTATGTGCTCACCCTCCAGGCCCGCGAGCAGCATATCCGGCGGGAAAAGGCATCGAGCAACCTCTGCTCCAACCAGGCCCTGTGCGCACTGGCGGCCGGCGTCTACATGGCGGCCATGGGCCCCGAGGGCATGAAGCAGGTGGCCACCCAGTGCATGAGCAAGGCCCGTTATCTGGCGGCCGGCTTAGAGGGCATTGGCCTGCATCGGGCCCATACGGGCGAATTTTTCCACGAGTTTGTCACTTTGTGTGACCATCCCCAGCCCTTGTTAGACGCCCTCGAGCAGGCCGGCATTTTGGGCGGACTGCCGGTGGAGGGTGGCATCCTCTGGTGTGTGACCGAGATGAACACTAAGGATGAGATGGATAGGGTTATAGAAATTTGCAGGGAGGCGATGGCGGTATGAAGCTGATTTTTGAAAAGAGCGTTCCGGGCAGGCGCCTGTCGCTGCTGCCCGACTGCGATGTTCCAGTCTGTAAGCTGCCCGAGAGCCTGCGCCGCACCACCCCCATCGGCCTTCCCGAAATGTCCGAAAACGAGCTTTCGCGCCACTATTCGGCTCTGGAGCGCCGGTCTTTCGGGGTAAACAACGGCTTTTATCCCTTGGGCTCCTGCACCATGAAGTACAACCCCCGCATCAACGACGAAATGTCCGCACTACCCGGCTTTGCCGACATCCATCCGCTGCAGCCTGTGCACACGGTACAGGGGGCGCTGGAGGCGCTGGCTTTGGCAGAGCAGCTTCTTTGCGAAATCACCGGCATGGATCATATGACCTTCCAGCCGGCGGCGGGCGCCCATGGTGAGCTTACCGGCATTTTGCTCATTAAGCGCTACCATGCCGAGCGGGGCGACACCGAGCGCACCGAGATCATCGTGCCCGATTCGGCCCACGGCACCAACCCCGCCACCGTGTCCATGACCGGCATGACAGCCGTGAGCATCGAATCGGGTCCGGACGGTCGGGTGGATCTTGACAAGCTAAAAGCTGTGGTGGGCCCCAAAACCGCCGGGCTTATGCTGACCAACCCCAACACCCTGGGGCTGTTTGAAAAAGATATCTTAGAGATTACCGACATCATCCATAAAGCCGGCGGACTTGTGTACTACGACGGAGCCAACCTAAACGCCATCATGGGCATTGCCCGCCCCGGCGACATGGGCTTCGACTGCGTGCACCTCAACCTCCACAAGACCTTTTCCACTCCCCATGGCGGCGGCGGTCCGGGCAGCGGTCCGGTGGGCTGCAAGGACTTTTTGGCCCCCTATCTGCCCCGTCCGGTGGTGGAAAAAGAGGGCGAGGGCTATACCCTTGACTATGAGCGTCCCCTCAGTATAGGCCGCATCAAGACCTTCTACGGCAACTTTGCCATTGTGCTCAGAGCGCTCACCTATGTGCTCACCCTGGGCCGCGAGGGCATTAAAGAGGCCTCGACCCAGGCAGTGCTAAACGCCAACTATATGCGCAAAAAGCTAAGCGAATGCTACGACATCGCCTACGACTACACCTGTATGCACGAATTTGTGATGACCTTAAGCGGCCTAAAAAAGGAAAAGGGTATCACAGCGGCCGACATTGCCAAGGCCCTCATCGACCGGGGTATCCACCCGCCCACCATGTATTTCCCCCTCATCGTGCCCGAGGCGCTGATGATCGAGCCGGTGGAGACCGAGAGCAAGGAGACCATGGACGAGGCTATCGAGGCGCTTTTGGACATCTATAAAGTGGCCTGCGCCGACCCCGAAAGTCTGCATGCGGCTCCGCTGACCACCCCAGTGGGTCGTGTGGACGAGACGGCGGCTGCCCGCCATCCCAAGCTGCGCTACGAGGGTTAAACATGACCCTTTATACACTGCGGGCTCCTGGCGTGAACCCCTACGAAAATCTTAGCATCGAGAGCGGCCTTATTGAGGCGGCCCGGGACAATGTGGTTGTGCTTTATCTATGGCAAAACCACCGCACCGTGGTCATCGGCCGCAATCAGAACGCCTATGCCGAGTGCCGCATTGAGGCCTTAGAGCGTGACGGCGGGTTTGTGGCCCGCCGTCCCTCGGGGGGCGGCGCGGTATTCCACGACCTTGGCAACCTCAACTTCTCTTTTATTGCCGGCGACCCTTTTTACGACGAGGACCGTCAGCACACCGTGGTGATGGAAGCCATGGCACTATTGGGCATTGCCACCGAGCGCTCGGGCCGCAACGACCTCACCATCGATGGGCGCAAGTTTAGCGGTAACGCTTTTTCCCACATGGGCCACCGCCACTGCCATCACGGCACCCTCATGGTGGATGTGGACACATCGGCCCTTTCCCACTACCTCACCGCATCCCCCCTCAAGCTCAAATCCAAGGGGGTGCAGTCGGTGAGAAGCCGGGTTTGCAACCTGACCGACTGTCGGTCGGGCATCACAATACCCCAAGTTGAAGCCGCCATGGTGCAGGCCTTTGGCAAGGTTTATGGCGCGACCCCCCAGCCACTGCCCGAGGGCTGGGTCGATGCGGCCCGCATTGAGGAGCTCAGGGCACGGTACAGCGCACCCGACTGGATTTATGGCCGACGCATTCCCTTTACCGTCGAGATGCGCGAGCGCCTGAGCTTTGGCGAGGTAACCTTGCAGCTCAAGGTTGAGGGCGGGCAGGTGTCCGATGCGCTCTGCTACTCCGACGCGCTGGACACGGTGGCCACCTTGGGCGTGGCCGAGTCGCTACTGGGCCAGCCCTACCGTTCCGCCGCCTTGGAGGCAGCCTTGCTGGCCCTAGCCCGGCGAGAGCCGGCCCGTGCTTCGCAGCTGCGGGAGTGGGCGGCCTTTATCAAACAGTCTTTAGAACAAGGGGGCGACACAGATGGACAAGCACTATGATCTTGCCGTGTTGGGCGGGGGACCCGGCGGTTACACAGCCGCCATACGGGCGGCCCGCAAGGGCCTGACCGTGGCCCTCGTCGAGCGCAGCGAGCTGGGCGGAACCTGCCTAAACCGGGGCTGCGTGCCCACCAAAGCCCTGCTTCACACCACGGATTTATACAGAGAGTTGTCAAAAGCCGAGGAGATTGGCCTGCGCATAGAGGGGCTAAGCTACGATTTATCCAAGCTCTATGCCCGAAAAGATGCGGTGGTCGGCCAGCTTCGCAGCGGTGTTGAGCAGCTGCTCAAAGCCAACAAAGTCGATGTGATCTGTGGCAGCGGTCGCATCGACGAGGCGGGCAAGCTGCGGGTGACCACCGACGAGCAGCAGGACGCCCCGGTGGAGGCTCGGCATATTTTGCTGGCCACGGGCGCACGGCCGGCCATGCCGCCCATTGAGGGCATCGACCTGCCCGGCGTCATCAGCAGCGACGAGTTGCTGGCCGCACCGCCCGAGAACTGCCGCCGGCTGGTCATCATCGGCGGCGGGGTGATCGGCGTGGAATTTGCCTCGGCCTTTTCCAGTCTGGGCATTGAGGTGACCATCATCGAGGCCCTCGAGCGTTTGCTGCCCACCCTCGATAGAGAGATCGGCCAAAATCTTGCCATGCAGCTTAAGCGCCGGGGCGTGACCGTGGCCACCGGAGCCATGGTGGAGCGCATGACCCGGGAGGACGGCACGCTCTATTGCCACTACACCGCCAAGGGCAAGGCCGAAACCGTGGCCTGCGACCTTATTCTTGTGGCTACCGGCCGGCGCTCGGACGCCGATAGATTTATCGACGCCGGTTCGGGCATACGGACTGAGCGGGGCGGTGTGGTGGTAAACGAACACTACCAGACCACAGTGCCGCATATTTATGCCGTCGGCGACCTTGTGCACGGGGGCATTCAGCTGGCTCATGTGGCCGCCGCACAGGGGGTCCATGCGGTGGGTCATATGATAGGCGAGGATGCGGGCATCGACCTTGACACGGTGCCGGCCTGCATCTACACCGACCCCGAGATTGCCGTGGTGGGCATGACCGATGAGCAAGCCAAGGCAGCCGGTATCGAGACCGTGAGCGGAAAATATATTATGAGCGGCAATGGACGCACCCTTATCGCCCAGCAGGACAGAGGCTTTATCAAGATTCTGGCCGAAGCGGGCACCGAGCGTATCATAGGTGCCCAGCTCATGTGTGCCCGAGCTACCGATTTGGTCAACGAATTGGCCGTGGCCATTGTAAACCGACTGTCGGTCGTTGACTTAGCCCGCACCATTCGGCCCCATCCCACCTTTGGCGAGGGCATCACCGAGGCTTTGGAGGATGTCCACGGCCTGGCGACCCACATCATGCCAAAGCGCCGCTAACACAGGTTATAGCACAACAAAAACCCGCAGGCGATGGCTTGCGGGTTTTTGTATATGATGGGATCTTACGCAGCGCCAGCGGACTAAATTGGGACGAGCAAGTTAAATCTTGCCGAGAGTGTGGCGGGCTATCTGTTTAGGTAGTGCGCAAAATCCATCTGTGAAGCTGCTATTTGTTAAGGGCATCACGCAGGATAATGCGGGGCTTTTGGGGCACCACGGTGGCGTAGTCGGGAATATCCTCAGTAACCGTGCAGCCTGCGCCAATCTTCACATGATTGCCAATACGAATGCCGCCGATAATTTGTGCCCCGGCTCCGATAAAACAGTGGTCGCCAATCACAGGCGCACCCATCCGCTTGGAGCCGGGGGTGGCGTTGGAGCCAATGGTCACCAACTGGTGGATGGTGCAATCCTTACCGATCACCGCCGACTTCGACACAAACACCCCGGCGATGCCATGGGGAAGAATGGGCGGCGTGGCAAAGCGCGCGGCCATGCTGATAGAAGCGGCATTGCGCCGTTGCAGCAGATAGCAGCGCCAAACACAGTAGTAGCGCACCGGTGCAAAGGGGCGCTTGGCATAGAGCGCATGGTATTTAAAAAAGCGTGCACTGTCGCTTCGGAAAACAAGACCCTCAAGAAATTTACGCATCATACTCCTCCCTCCAGAGATAGGGTCATTATACACCAAAAACGGCGTTGATAGGATAGGGCGGCGCGAAATAAAAGCCCCGAATAAGAGAGCCAACAAAAGTCAGCAAATATCGACAATATATACCTTGACGCACGCCATAATATGGCATATACTGATATAAACCGACCGTCAGTTTATAGGGAAAGGGGTAATAGAGGCATGCGCAAGGTAAAATCCCCCGAGGCGCGCCGTGGGGAGATATTGGAAACAGCCCAACACCTTTTTGAAACAAAGGGGTACGACAGAACCACTATCAACGACATTTTAAGCGCCATCAGCATTGCAAAGGGCACCTTCTATTATTATTATAAGTCCAAAGAAGAGGTTATGGACGCTATTGTGCTACGCAAAATAGCTGCACAAACCGCCGAAATAGAGCGACTGTCCGGCGACGAATACCTGAGCGTCAACGAGAAGATGTTTAGCATCTTGATGTTGCTGCGGGATACTCAAACCGCACATATCGGAAACGGTCAGCCGAGCAATGCCGAAATGCAGCGCAAGCTCCTCGGGGAGCTGGTGAAAAACCTCGGGCCGGTTATAGCCAGTGTAATCAATCAAGGCAAGACCGAGGGCTTGTTCGCCACCGACTATCCGCAAGAGGTGGTAGAGCAGCTTATTGTTATGATAAAAATCATCTTTGAGCCCAGTATGTTCAGCTGGACTGCCGAAGAGCGCACCACTCGCGCCCGTGCTTTTGCGTCCACGATGGAGAGCATACTTGGTGCCGCACAGGGAAGCTTTAACTTTGTGGCAGAAATGCTCTCGAGTTAAAGCGGATTCTAACGCGCATAGCAGGTTCTGCACGATCAAAAGAGACTTCAGCAAGGCTAATTAGCACAATGTGCTAATTAGCCTTATTAGCGTCCTAATCAAGAAGATGCCGCTAACAAAAGGTTAAACAACAGAAATTATAGGAACATGGCTAAATGCACACGGATTAAGGTATGTCTCATCCAGCGCATAGGAAACTCAGAGGAGCCGGTTCGGGATACAGTTAAGAGCTATCGCTGCGAATGGTGTACAGACAGAATGTCCAAGATAGTCGAAAAGTAGCCAGTGCCGAGATAGTCAGGGCGGTTACAAAGTAGCGCCACCGCTAGTGGGCAGGGAGGTTTCGTGCAACGGAGCGTCAGTTTTCACCCAGGGCTGCCTTGAAGCGTGGCAGCAAACCAATGCCGTCATCCAGGTGGCACTGGAACTGGTAAATGTCGTGACCCGGGAAGTGATTGGCCTCGATAAGCAGCGGTCCAACGGGAGTTACCGCCACATCCCAGGCCAGATAGCGAAGCGTGGGAACCCGCTTGGCGGCTTGCTTAACAGTCTCGACCGACTGTCGGTAGAATGGTACAGGGCGCCCTACAAAAGCCACGCCGGTGTAAGGGTGGGTGGGGTATTCAAAGCCGTCCTTGTCGGCCGCCGGTTTGCAAATGATGCCGGTTTCGGGGTCGACAATGGTGGCCATGCCGCCGGAGTTGAGGTTGTCCACCATTTTGCCGTTGCCCAGCCGCATACTGGAAAACACCACATGGACCTCTCCGGCATCGTCCATCAGTGTCACCAGCCGCAGGGTGTTGACCGAGAGCGGGTAGATGGCCGCAATATCCGGGTGCTGATGAATATACTGCTCGACCATCACTTTTTCCTCGGCCTTGAGGCGATGGTAAAGCTCAGGCAGATCGGTGATGGACTCAGTCTCAATGAACTCGATTCCCTTGCCACCGGTAGCGTCCAAAGGCTTACATACAATACGGTCGCAGTCATCTACCAAATCGGCAAAATCCTCCAGCGAAGCTGTGCGCAGATCTAACCAATTTCGGTGCAGAAAATCGGAGAACAGTGCATTAAATGTAGCCTTATCTTCCACCAGGTGCCAGCTGTCGGGATTGTTGAGGCGTTGCACCAAGCGGTTGTTCTGGCCCCGGGTGATATAGGTGGCACGCTTTTCCGGCGGCTGATTATACATCTCAAAAACCACATAATCCATATAACCGGCCTCGTATTTAAACCCGCAGACAATCATATCGGCCAGAATAAGCAGGCGGTTGCGCCCGGTGCGCTGCTGCACTATGGCGGTCTTCTCCAGCATGGCACGGGTATCCATATTGGCAATGCGGGCAAAAAGATACTTCAAATTTGGCATATGCACCATCCATCTCGATATTTTGTAAAAAAGACCGACGGTCGGTTCATTTGGCTTGACCTTGCACTTGTGTTTACATTAGGTGGATCAGGAATCACGCACAACACAACGGCTCTGCTACGGGCATTGGCACCCTCAATCTGGGCCAAAAGCGTCGCATCCATTCGGGAGCCACGGCTATGGGCGATACGCAGGATCATCTTAACACAAAAGGTGATGTTTGCACAGCCAGTTGGTGCCACCGATAGACGAGAATATATTGTTTTTTGCTGTATAACCACCGCTCAAAGTAGCTATTATAATAAGGTATATATAATAGAATAGCCCGCAAAACCGCCGGAAGTACTAAAAAGCAAGAAAAAACCATTACTTTTGGCTGTTGACAAACGTCAAGCCCCATGCTATTATAACAAAGCTG
>DBQC01000012.1 GCA_002305075.1 Ruminococcaceae bacterium UBA1404
TTGTTCAATTTTCAAGGTCCAGGGTTCCAGCCCCGATAGGGTGGATTACCATCTTACCACGATAAGTTTGACTTGTCAACACTTTTTTGTGCTTACCGTCATTTTTCGTCTGTCTCGTGGGCAGAGCTTTATGATAATAGCACGCTCCCCCGCTTATGTCAACCCACAAAATCACGCGACTCGAAAGTTTATCCCCCACACGCATCTATCGATGCACAAAGCCCGCTCCGCATGGGCGGGGCGGGCAGATAAGTGTCGCTTTTAGGCCTTTTGCAGCTCCAAAGCCTCCTCCTCGGTGAGGATGGAAAGCAAAAGCTCGGTGGTCTCATCGCCCACCATGATGCGGTAGCTAAGGTTGTTGCTGTCGTCGGGGATGGACATCTCCACCCGGCCGCCGGCCTCGTCCTCCCGCTCGATGATGAGCACATCGTCCTCGGGGCGCGGGATGGTGCCCGACTGGGTAAAGATTGGATTATCAAAGCTGCCGCTGTACTCGGTGATCTGATAATCCACCTGATCGATCTGCCAGACAAGATAGGCATACACGCCCAGGGGCTGGTCGGTATCGCCGGACAGCTCGCCACCGAAGTGGGTTTCTATGGTTAGCTCAAGCTCAATCTCCTCCCCCTCGTCTTCGGGGACAGGTGCTTTATTGGCATTGCAGGCCCCAAGCGCCAAAACCAGCGTCAGCGCCATTAACCAGAGAGCGATTTTCTTCATGCTATTTCTCCTTTAGATGAAATATTGCAGGACGATGCCCAAAAAAGCATTATACGCCCCCGGGCCGGCTTTGACAAGGCAAAAATTCCCCTAACCGGGATAGGAGATGCCCCGTCCGTAGGCGCCCTCGGTCTGGCAGGTTTGGGCCGCAAGGCGGCTGCCCGCCTCCATAGCGGATAGCGCAGCCCGGCGGCAGGCCTCGGCATCAGGGGTCCGGTCTTGGTGGGCCTGCAAAAAGGGGGCATAGCGCAAGATAAAGGCCGTGAGATAGGCGTCCCCCGCCCCGAGGGTATCGGTGGCCGCTATCGGTAAGGCCGGGTGATGGTAGAGGCTATAGGCGTCCAAAAAGAAGGAGCCCGCCTCCCCCCGGGTGGCAATCACATAGTCGGCGCCGTAGCCCTGCAGCCGGAGCATAAGGGCCTCGGTCTCGTCCACCGAGAGATGGCTGGCCGACACGATGGCCAGGGTGAGATGGGGGCAGCAGGCTTCATAGGTCTGCTCGTCCCCCTTGTGGGAAAAGTCCATGGACAAAGGTACGCCGGTGGCCGCCATGTGGGGCAGGTAGGGTTCGATATAGCTAAAGATGCTGGTGTGCACCCAATCGAAGCCCCGGATATAGTCGAGGTCCGCATCGGTCAGGCGCAGGGGCTTTGTGCGGGACACGCCTCCCCTGTTGCTGCACACAAACTGGCGGTCACCCCCCTCTATGCGCACCTTGGGGCAGCCGTGCTCCCCCGACTCGATGCGGCAGCGCTCAAGGCCAATGCCCATGTCCCGAACGGTGGCATAGACAAATCGGCCGGGAAAATCGTCCCCAAACACCCCCATAAAGTGGGCATCGGCCCCTAACAGACTGGCAAAGGCCGCAAAATTGAGGGCATTGCCCCCGGGGTAGAGCATATTGCTGTGCAGATAATGATCGGCCACATTGTCGCCAATGCCCAAAACCCGCATGACCATTTTACCGCCTTCCTTATATATAGGATAGAGCCGCTCGGCTAGTAATCTACCTTGTGCATATATCGCCGGGTGGATAGGGCGTGGTTACGCGCCGTGGCCAACTTTTTGTTATATACATGGTAAACCTGACTGTACAGGCTGTGGTTAAAGTAGTCCACCACCGAGGGGTCGAGCTGCGAGAGACCAAGTTCCAGCGCATCAATCACCTCGTAGCGGCCGCCGTATCGGCTAAGAAAATCCACCACCCGCATATCGAGCGGCCGGGTGCTGCCTGCGCTAAGCTGCACCATAAAAGGCACCTGCGGCTCGGTAATCTCAAAGGGGCCGTGAAAAAACTCGCCGCTGCTGATACAGGCCGAGTGAATCCACTGCATCTCCATCAAAATGCAGATGCTCTGCATATAGGCCGCGCCCCAGCCTGCCCCGCTGCCTATGGTGTAGATGAGCCGGTCGTCTTTAAAGTTCTGGGCAAAGGCGGCGGCCGGGTCCTCCACCAGCCTGACAGCCCGCTTTACAATGGCGTCGATGTCGGCCACGGCCGCATCAAAGGCCGGCATGGCTGCCCAACCCTCGGTCTGCGCAAGCAGCTCGGCGGCAAAGCGCAGCGCCCGCATTAGCTTTTCTTCGGCGGTGTTCCGCCCCTCGCCAAAACTATAGGATGCAAGCTCGTGGCAGTGCCGAGCCAGCGCCGGCTCCTGAGCGTACGACAGGCCCACCACATAGGCCCCCAATTCTTGGGCGATGCGGGCAGCCTGCACCGTTTCGGGGGTGTTGCCCTGGTGGGAAACCACCATCACCACAGCCCGAGAGTCCACCCCCCGAGGGGTGGCCTGCACAAACTCGGCGCTGGTCAGCCAACCCACCCGCAGGTCGCAGCTCTCTCGCTCTATGAGGCTTTTGGCCGGATAAAGTGCCCCTAAGCTGCCGCCACAGGCCACAAAATATACGCTGCCAATGCCGTCCTTGCAGGACTTGACGGCACGGGTCGCCATGTTTTTTATCTCTATGTTCGTCACATCCCATCCGGCTCGCTGTTATCTTTATACCTTATTAATAAGCATAACACTGGGTCTTTGGGCTGTCAATGAAGCATAATGCGGCCAAAAGGGCGTTTTAATAGGGTTTGCACCAAATTGTCGCATTTTTTCACACCGTCCGGCATAGACACATTGCCTTTGGGCCAAAAAAAGGGTATGATAAGAACCATAGGTTGTTAAATATGGAGGTATATACCTTGCAGAAACTCCAACCCATGGATGAGCGACCGCTCTATCAGCAGCTTCGAGATATTATCCGGGCCGATATTCTATCCGGCCGCTATCCCCACAGCCAGCGCATCCCCACCGAGATGGAGCTTGCTCGCCTGTATGGCGTAAGCCGCAACACGGTGCGCAGCGCCATCGGCGCATTGCAAAAAGAGAGCCTGCTGGTGCGCAAGCAGGGCAAGGGCACCTTTGTGGGTCCGCCCAAAATGAACCGTCCCTTGGGCAAAAGCCAGCGCACCCGCAGCTTTACCGATATGTGCCGGGAGATGGGCTGCCGCCCCGGGGCCAAAGTGATTCTTTCCCGCATGGAGGTGCCCACCGAGCAAACCCGCAAGCTGCTCGAGCTTGGGGAGGACGAGCAGGTGGTGACCCTTGGCCGGGTGCGCTCTACCGACGATCTGCCCGTATCGGTGGAATACTCCCGCTTTCATCCCCGCTTTAGCTTTTTGCTTGACGAGCAGCTCGACGACTGTTCGATGTTCAGCCTGCTCGAGACCAAATATGGCGTGCATTTTTCCACCGCCAGCATGAGCCTTGAGCTGGTCTTTGCCTGCTACGAGCTGGCGCAGCACCTCGGGCTGGAGGAGGGCTATCCGCTGCTCTTCCTCGAGAGCGTGCTCTGTGACCCCGCCGGACGCCCCGCCTGCCACAACGAGCAGTACATTGTGGGCAACCGATTTAAGATGGTGCTTTATTAAGCTTAGTACCCGCCCCCCCGCCTTTTCGCGGGGGGCTTTTGCTTTATGGGGAACTTTGCACTCGTCCCCGGCTCGTACTACTCCGCCTGTCCTGCCACATAGAATAGCACTATCATGCAGGGAAGGGGGTGGGCCAATGCAAAAGGCGGCCCGGATGCTGCGGGATACGGCGGTGCTGTCCGGTGCGGCACTGGCCATGCGGGGCATAAGCCTGGGGTTTAATGTCTATCTCACCCGGCGGCTGGGTGCGGCGGCGCTGGGGCTGTATGGCCTGATGAGCAGCGTATACGGCTTTTCCATCACCCTGTCCTGCTCGGGGGTGCGCCTGGCCGCCACCCGGCTGACCACCGAAGCTATGAGCCGGGGAGAAAACCCCCGCCGACCCTTTTTATTCTGTGCCCTCTGGGGTCTTGTGGCCGGTATGCTGGTGGGCATAGGGCTGTTTTTGCTCTCGGATCGGGTGGCCGGGTCGGGCATCGGCGAGCCGGCCGCCGCTCCGGCCCTGAGGTTGCTGGCTTTGGGGTTGCCGCCGCTGGCCGTGTCTTCGGCCATGCGGGGCTTCTTTTTGGCCCGGCGCCAAACCGCCCGGCAGTCTGCGGTGGATTTGTTCGAACTGCTCTTTCAAATAGCCGCCACCGCCTTGGCTTTAGAGTGCTTTTTGCCGGCCGACGCCCCTTCGGGGCTGTGGGCCGTGGCGCTGGGCTCCTGCCTGTCGGAATATGCGTCTGTGGTGCTGGCTCTGGCCATCAACCGCAGCCCCCGCAGGCACAGGCGCAACAGCTATAAGCCGGGGCAGCCTCTGCCGGCGCTGGCTCGGCAGTTTGTGCGCATTGTGGCCCCCACGGCTGGCAGTGCGCTGTTCTGCTCACTGCTGCGCACTCTGGAGCAGCTGCTTATTCCGGTGGCGCTGCGCCGCTCGGGCTTTGGGGCCGAATCAGCGCTGGCCTCTCTCGGCAGGGTAAGCGGCATGGTGCTGCCGGTGCTCTATTTTCCATCGGCGGTGCTCACGGCGCTTTCCTCGCTGCTGGTGCCCGAGCTCACCGAGGCCTTTGTGCGGGGACACCGGCGTACCATCCGGCGGGTGGCCGGTCGAGCCCTCACGGGCACAGCCATCTTCTCCATCGGCCTTGCGGCCATGGCCATAGGCTTTGCCAATGACCTTTCGCTGTCGGTCTATGGTAGCGCCGAAACAGCCCTGCTCATGCGGGTGTTTGCCCCGCTTATCCCGCTGGTCTACCTCGATTCGGTGGTGGACGGTATGCTCAAGGGCCTCGACGAGCAGTTTAGGCAGATGCTCTACAGCCTGCTGGATGCCGCCTTGAGCCTCTGTCTTGTCTGGCTGCTTATTCCCCGCTGGGCTTTGATGGGCTATGTGGCCACTATCTTTATTGCCAAAAGCATCAACGCCATTTTAAGCCTTGCCCGGCTGGTACGCACCGCCACTTTGGAGATAGACCTCTGGCGGGCCGGGCTGCTGCCTCTGCTCTGTGCTGCGGGCTCGGTGGCCTTTTGCCTGCCTTTGCCCACCGCCGAGAGCCTGCCCGCTTTGCTGCTCAAGCTGTCGGCCTGCGGCGGGCTCTATTTGGGGCTTTTGGCCCTTACGGGCTGTTTGTCCGGGCTGGTGGGCGGTCTTGTTGCCGGGCCTGTACAAAAAATGCGCCGCAGTGCTGACAAGCCTTATATGGATATGCTATAATAGTATGATTCATTTAGCGAAAGGAGCCGCCATGGAGTATCGCACCCACAGCCCCGCCGAAACCCGTGCGCTGGGCGCAGCGCTGGCGCGCAGATTGACCCCCGGGGCGGTGGTGGGACTAAACGGCCCCTTAGGTGCCGGTAAAACCGCCTTTGTGCAGGGCATGGCCGAGGCCCTCGGGGTGGAGGAGCCGGTGGTAAGCCCCACCTTTGCCATCCTCTGTGTCTACGAGGGGGCCGTCCAGCTGGTGCATATGGACGCCTACCGCCTTGAGGATGCCGACGACCTTGAGAGCACCGGATTTTACGATTTTTTGGACGGCCGGAGCATTCTGGCCATTGAGTGGAGCGACCACATCGCCCCGCTGCTGCCCGAGGGGATTATCCGGGTAGCCATGGCCCCTTTAGGGGAAACTAACCGCATCATCCACATCGAGGGGGTGGACAAGCTGTGCTGACTTTGGCGCTGGACAGTTCGGGGCGGGCGGCCAGCTGCGCCCTGTTTGACGGCGAACGGCTGCTGGCCGAGAGCTTTATGGATGTGGGTCTCACCCACTCCCAAACGCTGTTGCCCCTTTTGGAGCGCACTTTGCTCAGCGCCGGTGTTAAAATCGGCGACCTCGACCGGCTGGCCGTATCGGTGGGGCCGGGCTCCTTTACGGGAGTGCGCATCGGGGTGAGCACCATCAAAGGGCTGGCCTTTGGGCTGGATATCCCCTGCGTGGGAGTGTCCACGCTGGCCGCTTTGGCCTGTTATCCCGCCGGGCTCTGCGAGGGGCCTGTCTGCCCGGTGATGGACGCCCGGGCCGGCCAGGTCTACTCCGCACTGTTTGAAGTCCGGGGGGACAACATAGCCCGCCGCATGGAGGATGCCGCCCTCCCGGTTGAAGAACTGCGCCGACTGCTGCCCGAGGGCAGCCTGCTCGTGGGCGACGGGGCCCATCTGCTTTACAGCCCCGACGGCCCCTTTCGCATGGCGCCCGCCCATCTGCGGCTTCAGCGAGCGGTGGGGGTGGCACTGGCCGCCCGGGATTTGCCCGGCGTGAGCGCCGACCGGCTGGCCCCCATCTACCTACGGCGTCCCCAGGCCGAGCGGCAGCGGGCCGAGCGCCTGGCCGCCCAACAAAACTCGGGGGCCCCAAGCCCCCACAATGAGGAGAGGAACGGATCATGATCATCGCACTTGGCGCCGACCACGGCGGCTATGCCCTTAAGGAGGCCGTTAAGGCCCATTTGCTTCGGCGGGGCATCGAGTTTATCGACTTTGGCAGTCACAGCGGCGACCGCTGCGACTACCCCGACATGGCTCTACCCGTGGCCACCGCCGTGGTGGAGGGCCGCTGCGAACGAGGGCTGCTGTTTTGCGGCACCGGCATCGGCATCTCGATAGCCGCCAACAAGATGCCGGGCGTTCGGGCCGCCGTCTGCTCGGACAGCTACTCGGCCAAGTACACCCGCCTGCACAACGACGCCAACATCCTCTGCCTGGGCGGCCGGGTGGTGGGAGAGGGCCTGGCCCTCGATCTGGTGGATCTATTTTTGGACACCGAATTTGAGGGAGGCCGCCACGCCGACCGCATTGCCAAGATAACCAATATTGAGCAGGCGCTCTAACCCATTTTCAGGAGGAAATATTATGCCAAATCCCGTTGTCATCACCCATCCGCTGGTACAGCACAAGCTCACGCTGCTGCGTGACAAGCGCACCCACTCCAAGGACTTTCGCGAGCTGATTAACGAGGTGGCCATGCTCATGTGTTACGAGGCCACCCGCGACCTGCCTCTAAAAGAGGTGGAGGTGGAGACCCCCATGGGCCGCGCCAAAACCAAGGTGCTGTCCGGCCGCAAGCTGGCCTTTGTGCCCATATTGCGGGCCGGACTGGGCATGTGCGACGGTATGCTGCGGCTGGTGCCCGCCGCCAAGGTGGGTCACATCGGCATTTACCGCGACCCCGAGACCCATCTGCCGGTGGACTACTACTGCAAGCTACCCGGCGACATCGACCAGCGCCTGGTCATCCTGCTCGACCCCATGCTGGCTACCGGCGGTTCGGCCGTGGACGCCGTGACCAGCCTTAAGGAGCGGGGAGCGAAAAATATTCGCTTTGTCTCTATCCTCTCGGCCCCCGAGGGCATCGAGGCGCTTACCGCAGCCCACCCCGATGTGCCCATTTATACCGCCGCCGTCGACAGTCATCTTGATGAGAATAAATACATCATCCCCGGACTTGGCGACGCCGGCGACCGGATTTTCGGCACCAAATAACCTGATACGCCAAACAGGGCGGATTTGCGAGAAGGCCACTTCGCAAATCCGCCCTGTTTATTTTTTGCTAATTATTCAATCTGTATAGTGCATCGGCCGCCGACAGCACGCCGATTTTGCCCGTGGGGTAGTTAAGCCCCCCCTGAAGATAGACGGCATAGGGCTCCCGTATGGGCCCGTCGGCCGAAAGCTCGATGGAGGCCCCCTGGGTAAAGGCCCCGGCTGCCATGATAACCGGGTGGGCATAGCCGGGCATATCTCCGGGCTCGGGGGCGGCCATGGAATCGATGGGGCTTACCCGCTGCACAGCCTTGCAAAAGGCCACCATGCGCTCGGGGTCGCCCAGCACCAGCGTCTCGATAATGTCGGTGCGAGCCTCCCGGGAGGCGGGATAGGTGGTGTAGCCCATGTCCTCAAAGAGGGCGGCGGCAAACACCGCCGTCTTGACCGCCGCGGCCACCACCCCCGGCGCATAAAACAGCCCCAGATACATGGCCCGCAGCTCGTCGAGCGAGCAACCCACCTCGGTGCCCATGCCCGGGCAGGTCAATCGGTCGGCGCAGAGCTCCACCAAATCGGCCCGTCCGGCTATGTAGCCGCCGGTGCGGGCAATGCCACCGCCGGGATTTTTAATCAGGCTGCCGGCCATCAGGTCGGCCCCCACCGCCGTGGGCTCCCGGGTCTCTACAAATTCGCCATAACAGTTGTCCACCATAATCACAATGTCGGGCTGGATCTGCCGCAGGATCGTGCACAGGCGCTCGATCTCCTTTATGCTTAAAGAGGGGCGCAGGCTGTAGCCCCGGGAGCGCTGGATATAGGCCATTTTGGCCCCCCGCACCGCCGCCGCAAGGCCCTCGGTGTCCACGCGGCCGTCGCTTAGCAGGTTGAGCACCTCGCAGATGATGCCGTAGTCCTTAAGCGAGCCGGACAGCTCGGAGCCCAGCCCCATAATGGGCAGCAGCGTGTCGTAAGGCTGCCCAGTGATGCTCACCATCCGGTCGCCGGGGCGAAGCACCCCATACAGCGCCGTGGCAATGGCGTGGGTGCCCGACACAAAGCCGTGGCGCACAATGGCCGCCGGCGCACCCACGGCCCGGGCAAAAACCCGGTCGAGCATATCCCGGCCGCTGTCGTTGTAGCCGTAGCCGGTGCTGCCCAGCAGATGGGCGCTGCTCACGCCGCAGCCGGTAAAGGCGGCCAGCACCTTTAGGCTGTTGGCCTCGCAAATGTCCTCTATGCGGCCAAAGGTCTCGGCTATCCGGGCTTCGGCCGCCTCGACCAGCGGCCACAGGTCGGGATGGATGTCAAAACTCTCGTAGATGTTCATATTCTATCGTCCTCTCGGGCCCCAGCCCGGATATTTTCAGGTCAAATCCAGCGTCAGGCTGCGCCCCAAAGGCACAAAGCCCAGCTTAAAATAGAATTCGGCCAGCGCATCGTTCTCGGCAATCAAAGTGGGGATGCGCCCGCGCTCTAAGCAGGCCGCCACCGCCGCCATCACGGCTGCACCGCCATAGCCCCGTTTTCGGCTGTGGGGCAGCGTGGCCACGCAGGCAATCAGCCCATGGCTGGCCCCAAGCGTGTAATAGCCGGCGGTGGCCGCATCTTCTACCGTGAACACCTCGCACAGCTGCAGGTTGCGGCGGCGGGCGGTGTCGGTGATAAAGGAGGCCTGGTCTATGTGGTCAAAACCGGGGGCCGAACCCTCCCGGATGATGTCGTACACCCGGCCGAGGTTGTCGGCCGCTTTGGCAGCTATTTGGGGAGCCGGGCAGGCGGGGTAGAGATAGGCCATCACCGGCCGGCTCAGCACGGGGATATCCTCGGGGATGGGGTGGTCGATGGCTCCGGCCATGCCCTGGATGGTGCGGACCCCTATCATCCGGCCAAAGGCCACCACCTCTGCGGCCGAGAGAAAATTGTCGGCCACCGTGAGCTCCCGACCCTGGCGGCAGAGCACGCCCCCCCGATGGCTGACATAGAAGTCCGCCAATCCGGCAAAATCGCCGTAGGCGGTGTAGAGTGTCTCAATCAGGCTGCCGAATACGGGTTCTTTTCGGGCTCCGGTTAGGATTTTTTCTCTGTCCGCAGTCAGACTAATCATACCAAAGCCGGAAGCAGCGCATAAAGCAGCCGGTAGGTTGCCTCGATGTCGGCGGTATCGGCCATGCAGGAGGCCGAATGGAGGTAGCGGCAGGGCACCGAAACAGCCAAAACCCGGGCACCCGGACCGGCTCGCTGTACGGCGCGACTGTCGTTGCCGCCAAATACGCCCTCCTTAAGCTGGGTGGCTATGCCCCGGTCGGCCGCCACGGTCAGGGCAGTCTCAAGCAGCGGGCGGCTGTAAATGGCCCCCTTATCGGCAAAGGAGAGCACCGGTCCCGCTCCAAGGCGGCAGACCTGCTTGTGGGGCTCCACATCGGGCAGGTCGCCGGCGGTGGTGGTCTCTAAAATGAGGGCGGTGGGAATGCCGAGGGCGTTCGCGGCCGCCGCAGCACCGTTTAGGCCGGTTTCCTCCTGAACGGTGAACACTGCCGTAAAGCTGTGCTCACTCTCGGCAATCAGCCGGCAGAGTAGCGCACAGCCCACCCGGTTATCCAGCGCACGGGCGGCGATGCGGCCGCCGCCAAACTCCACAAAGGGCGCATCGGGCACGGCCATATCGCCGGGCCGCACATATTTTAGGGCCTCGTCCTTGTCCCGGGCACCGATGTCGATGGCCATCTGCTCGGTTTTTAGCGGTGCCTCCCGCTCCTTGCTGTCCATATGGTGCCAGGCTTTGCCGCCAATCACGCCGGGCAGCAGGTCCTCGCCCACCCGAACCCGGCGGCCGAACAGCACCCGGGCGTCCATACCCATGGGCGAAAAGCCCAGCAGCCCCTCGGCGGTAATATGGGTAATCATCATTCCCACCTCGTCCATATGGGCGTATAGGGCTATTTTTTCGGGGGACTGCCCTTTTTTGACAATCAGACTGCCCAGCGGGTCGATATGATAAGTAAAGTCCCGGGCATGGGCGGTCAGGTAGGCTAAAATGGCCTCGCGCACCCGATCCTCCCGGCCGCTGATGCCGGGCAGTGCACAGAGCTCTTTAATATGTGTCAGCATAAGGTTTCCTCCCCAATGGCCGATAGCAGGCGGGCGGTTTGGGCTATGTCCTCGAGCTCTAAGGTCTCGGCGGCGGTGTGCATATACCGCAGCGGAATGGACAGCAGCGCCGTTTTAATGCCACCGCAGCTTTTGGCTATGGCCTCGCTGTCGGTGCCGGTGGCCGAGGCCATGACCTCCCGCTCGGTGGCAATACCCAGCTCGGCGGCCAGACGCTCGAGCGCCAGCGCAAAGTTGTAGTGCAGCGCAGGGGCAAAGCCCACCATGGGTCCGCCGCCCAGCTTGCCGGCTTTGTGGGGCGGCTCAAAACCCGTGGCGGCCATGCTCATGTCCACCACCACCGCATGGGTTATGTCCAACCCAAAAGCGGCGGTGGCACCGCCCGCCCCGCCGGTCTCCTCTGCGGCGGTGAGCGCTAGTATCACCCCAAAGTCGGGGCTGCGGGCACTCAGCCCCAGTGCCCCCGCCACCACAGCGGCACATCCCGCCCGGTTGTCG
Organism: Ruminococcaceae bacterium UBA1404; assembly: GCA_002305075.1. GTDB lineage: Bacteria > Bacillota > Clostridia > Oscillospirales > Ruminococcaceae > UBA1404. Next base: position 11,214 of record DBQC01000012.1, read on the forward strand.
AGGGCCGGAGCGGTGTAGCGGGTGCCCAGTAGCCGGGTGGGTTCCAACATAAAGCGTCCGGTCATGCCGGGGCGAGGATGCAGGCTCTCGTCCTCGGGCAGACCGCCTAAGTCTATAAGCAGCGTGCTCTCGGGCAGCTTTGGCTCTCCCGACTGAAGATGGGGCGGTGTGGAGGTGACCACGCCGGGCAGCGGACCCTGCGGGGTATCAATCTCCACCCGGGCGCCGGCAGCCATGCGCCGGTCTACGCCGCCCACGCAGCTTGCCCGCACAAATCCCTTTTCGGGGGGGTGGGTTACCACAAGGCCAATCTGGTCCAAATGGGCGGTGAGCAGCAGGCAGGACTTATTGGGTCTGGGCGGGGACAGCTGGGCGATCAGGCTGCCCACCGGCGAAATTTTTACCCACTGTGCGGCGGGCAGCAGCGCCTTGGCGGCCAGCGCCGCCGGGCCCTCGTCTCCGCTGACACCGGGGGCCGACAGCAGAGCCTCGAGCAAAGCTTGGGTCTCGGTCATGCGACAGCTTCCTTTCGGGTTGGTTTTAGGTAAAGGCTTTTACAATCTCTTTAAAGTGGCGGCCCCGGGCTTCAAAGTTGGGATAGGCATCAAAGCTGGCGCAGGCCGGCGAAAGCGTGACAATATCCCCCGGCCGGGCCATTTTCCGGGCCAGATGGGTGGCGGCTTCCAGATGGTCAGCGTGCAAAATCTCAAGGCCGCTCCGGTCAAATCCGGGATAGGCCCGCACCGCCGCCTCGATTTTATCGGCGGTGGGCCCGGTTAAAATCAGCATTCTGGCCCGCTCGCAGAGCAGCGGGGCCAGCGGCTCGAAGGGGATTTTTTTATCGTAGCCCCCGGCGATGACAATCAGCCTTGTATCAAAGGCCCGCAGCCCGGCCATCACCCGGCTGGGACTGGTGGCAATCGAGTCGTTGTAGTATTTCACGCCGTCAAGCTCCCTGACAAACTCAATGCGGTGCTCCACGCCGCCAAAGTTCTTTGCCACCTGCCGGATAGCCTCGATATCCACAAAGTCCCACACGGCCGTTATGGCGGCCAAATAGTTCTCGACATTGTGCAGCCCCGGTATGCGAATGAGGGATTTGTTCATCACAAAGGTGGGAGACCCGCCATCGGTGTACCAGATGTCGCCGGCCTCATCCATATAGGCTCCACGGCTGACCGGCTGCTGCCGGGAGAAGAACAGACAGCTGCCCCGGGTTTTTTGCGCCATATCCCGGGTGATGGCGTTGTCGAGAGAGAGCACCGTTCTCGAAAAGCCGCCCTGATGGAGCAGGATATTCTCCTTGGCACCGATATATTCGTCCATATCCCGGTGGATGTCCAGATGATTGGGCGAAAGATTGGTCACCACCGCAATGTCGGGCGAACATCCAAAGCTCAGCAGCTGAAAGCTCGAGAGCTCCACCACCGCCATGTCCTGACTTTTGATTTTATCAAGGATGGGCAGCAGCGGGCGGCCGATGTTGCCCCCTAGGTGCACGGTTTTGCCGGCAGCGCCAAGCAGCTCGGCGATGAGGGTGGTGGTGGTGGTCTTGCCGTCCGAGCCGGTTACCCCCACAACCGGGCAGGGGCAGTGGGCCACAAAGAGCTCGCTCTCGCTGACCACCGCCGAGCCCCGGGCACGAGCCTCGGCAAGCTGAGGGGTAAGATAGGAGATGCCCGGCGAGCGGAAAATCACCTGGGCATCCATGTCCTCGAGATAGCCCTCACCCAGGCGAAAAACCACCCCGCTGCGGGAGAGCATCTCGCAGATTTTGCCCGGCAACTGGTCGTAGCTGCGGCGGTCTCGCACCGTGAGCCGGGCGCACCGGTCGGCCAGCTTAAGCGCCAGCTCGCCATGGCTAACCCCAAGACCGAGCAAATCCACGGTTTTATCTTTAAAAAAACTAAATAAATCGCCACTCGGATACATAAAAACACCCTTCCAGCCAGATGACATATTAAAGATTATGCGACATTTTGCCGCCGCTTAGCCTGTCTTTATCCGGATTTTTGCAAAATTTCCCGAGCGCTTGTTGCGGGCGTGTTAAAATCCATCAGCAAAGAAGCATGGGACTGGCAAGCAAGGGCAGCCGCCCGCATAGAATGGAGATATTAGTCGGTGTTCGGCACACCCATTATAGGGTCTGGCGGCCCAAAAGGCAACTGCGCAGGCGGGGCCGGCTGGGCGGCGGAAAAATTTTTGCGGTATGAGCGGATGCGCTTACACATAGGATAACATTATCACCCAGGAGAGGAGGGATGCGGGGTGTTGTATGCAACCAGACAGCCGAGACAGACCGTTCGGCGGGAGGAAAACGAGACCAGCCAGCCGCTGGTCCGCCCCGAACCCCGGCAGGAACCACGAGGCGATGTGGACGATTTTATTTTTGCCGGCGAACTCTGGCTACCCAGCGAGCGGTAAAAAAACCGTCTATGTTACACAATCCAATATATCTATATAAATAGCGGACCATCATCCCAAAGCGCCCTCCGTTAGGAGGGCGCTTTTAGGCGGGGACCAGCACATGGAGGGTCTATCCACCTAACAAACATAGGTGGATAAAGCCGATGCAAGCCCGGAGCTTCGGCCACCTGCCATGCAAGGCAGGGCAGCAAACATCCGTTTTGTATTAGGCCAAGGCACCGGCCGTGGCTATTTGCTAAACCGCTCGACCCAGCGGGTAAAGGAGCGCACAAAGGTGGCCACAAAGGCCTCGGTGTCGGGGTTGGCCCAGCCGCCCTCGGGCTTTAGCAAAGTGTGCACATCGCCCAAGGCCACTTCGGGCTGGGGCAGCACATAAGCGTTAAGCAGGCTGAGCACCTGCTTAAGGTGATAACCCACTACAATGCCCGCCAGCTTGCCCGGCGAAGCGCTGATGACCGCCGCAGGTTTAGCGCTCCAGCAGTTTTGGCCATAGGGCCGGGAGGCAATGTCGATGGCGTTTTTAAGCAGCGCCGGCAGCGAGCGGTTGTGCTCGGGGGTAACAAACAAAAAGCCGTCGCAGCCCTTTAGCGTCTCTCTAAAGGCCGTCCAACTCTCGGGGGTGGTGCCCTCGTCGTCGTAGTCCTGATTATACATGGGAAGATGCTCCAACTCCATAAACACCGGGGTGAGCTGCTCGGGAAATTGGGCGGCAACCGCCCGGGCAACCTGACCGCTAAAGGCCTGCTTGCGTGCACTACCGATTAAAATGCCGATTTTGCGGTTTACCATAAATTTTATCGCCCTTTCCATAGAACCTTTTTATGACGGGTGACGTCTTTAGCCTACCCAGTCCATCGTGATTATAACACAGGCAGGTTAGATTTACCAACCGACGGGTTTAGAGCGTCGGGGCCTTTTTCATCCAAAAAAACCTTGCATTTGATTCTAAGAACTGCATAATAAAGACAGCAACTGATTAGGAGGCACCTTTATGAGCTTTAGCCGCACAACCTTAAAAGACTTTGCCAAAACCGAGCTGCGACTGGCCTATTGGCCGGCCTTTTTGGTCTGCCTAATCGGCGGTCTGCTGGGAGGCTATGCCAGCGGCGGCAGCGCCAGCATCGACCTGCTGCTTAAGCGGGGACCCAGCCAAAGCGGCTATGGCAGCTATATCTATCCCAGCCAGTGGGAGCGGGCCGCCTATGAGATGGAATACTGGGCCGATCGGGCCTTTCATATGGTTTGGCTGGCGCTGCCCTTTGTGCTGTTGGGGCTGCTGATCGGCCTTGCTTATGCGGCGCTGGTGGCCAACCCCCTTAAAGTGGGCATGGCCCGCTATTTTACCAGGACGCCTCAGGGCGAGCGGCTTGCCAGCAACCTGCTCTGGACCTTTAAGAGCGGCTACTATGCGAACATTGTGATAACCATGCTGTTTACGAGCCTCATTATCTGGTTGGGTATGCTCTGCTTTGTGATACCGGGCATTGTTCTAAGCTATGTGCTGCGCATGGTGCCCTATATCTTGGCACAGGAGCCTTGGCTGACCCCCTCGCAGGTGCTGCGCAAAAGCGCCGACATGACCCGGGGGGATAAATGGAGCATCTTTGTGCTGGATTTATCCTTTCTTGGGTGGCATCTGCTGGGCACGCTGTTTTTTGGCATTGGCGGGTTGTTTGTAAGCCCCTATGTGGAGGCCACCTTCGCCCAGCTCTACGGCGCCCTCACCTACAAAACCACCGGCCACGACCCCTATGCCGCCACAAGGTTTTAATCGGACATAGCGAGTACTCTTGGTGCCCTGTAAACCAAAAGTCGCTCGGCAAACATTAGGGATTGTCAAGGGGCAATGTTCCTTGACCGGGGTGTTAGGGGCGAGGTCGGGCCCCATGACCCTCCCTGCGCATTTCGCAAGGCAAAATGCGTCCGCTGCGGCGGGGTTATTCAAATGGAAGTGGGGGCTCGCCGCCCCCCTTCCAAACCTTTCCCCCGTATAGAGAGGTTAGGTTGGGAGACAAGCATTTGAGGACTGTGTTGGCTGTGGCGTGGGGAACCCTCACTGGGGGATGCTCCATGGGCCCCGCCCATCAAAAAACGCCGGGCTATCTCCCGGCGTTTTTATTTAGTGGCGCAGCAGCACACAGGCGGCGAGAATAGCCAGCAGTGCCGCATAGCCAATCATGAGGGGCTCTCCCCAAGAAGCCGACCGTAGTCTATGTCGGCCACCACATAGGCGGTATAGCCCTTCTCCCGCAGCTCGCAGGCCAGCTTCAGGGCCTCATCGTGGTCGCGAGAGGCGCAAATTTGCACCTTGTACCATGGGCAGGCAAAGCTCTCCAGACAGCGGCGGCGGCGCTCGCTCTGCTCGGTATAGGCCGCCTCGCACTGGTCTATAAAGCGCCCCCAAGCTCCGCCCAAGCGCAGGCTGTGGGGACAGTCCTTGCCGCCGAAGTCGTAGTGCTGATGCACCGCATCCAGCCCAAGACTGTGCTCTATCAGCAGATGAGCCACCAGCCCGGCGGCCCGCTTACGGGTCTCGGCCGGGTCGGCGTCGCTGTTGACGCAGAGCAGCACCGAAATCCCCCGCAAATTGGCACTATGTAGCCCCATGCCGTCCCCGGCGTGGCAGCTGCATTCCTTGTCGGGAATCAGCCGAATCACCTGGGTGGCGTCCACCACATAGTGATAGCTCAGCGCCGTCACCCCGGCTCGGCACAGCCCGGCAAAGTAGCGGGCGTGGGCCAATGCGTCGGCACCGGGGAGGGTGCAGTCGCTCTCGTGGATGACGATGTACCGCTTTGCGCTTTGGCGTCCAGGACGCCCTATGGTGTCCACAGGCAGCAGCCGCTCTTTAATTTGCGGGCAGACCATCACAGCCCCTCCCCCTTTTTGTTAAAATAAAAGCCTTTGAAAGGGATTTGCGCCTTATCCCGCCGTGCAAACTGGCACCCTAACTGGTGCAGGTAAACGCTGAGCGCCGCCCCCATAAATCCTTCGGCCGCCCCCGGCAGCAGCGCACCAAGTGTATCCACGGGCTGTACTAGGGCAAGGGCTATGCCCATCAAACTGCCCGCCAGCCCCAGCACTGCCGGAATTAGGTGGCGGCGAAGACCCATCTTCTTTAGTAGCTCACCGCATAGAAAGAGCAGGGCCGCTATAAGCAGGGCAGAGCCCATGCGAACCACATATCCCTCCATGTAAGACCACCTCCATATGGCATTTTATGCGGCCTGCAAAGGGGCCGTCACTTGGCGGTGGTGCCCCGGGGTTCTGCACAAGCGCCCCGACCGCTTTGGACGCACAAAACCCCCGCAAACCGGGGGTGCGCAGGCCGATGTCCGCCGAAGAAAGAATTTAAGCACTCCCGCCGGCTTTGGGTGGCAGCAAGTTCATGGTAAATTTTGGTGACTCCCGCCGCTTCGCCGAGGTTCGACCGACCCTTTTAGGTAGAGTAAAGGGGCAGTGGTCTGCTGCAAATGAACTCTGTGAGGCCGGTTATGAAAAACACGCTGTATCGTCCTTCCTTCCGCATGGGGTGGAGCCCTCCGAACTGGCCGCTGGCCGCCACCACGGCGCTGGTAGCCGCCGGCGGGGTTCTGTGGGTCGGCGGCCGGGTGGTTGTGCTAAGGCGAAAGAACAAGCAGCTTTGGGCCATGAGCTACCGCGATGCTCTGACCGGCGCCTACAACCGCCGCTATCTGCTGGAGTTTTTGCGCCGGGAAATGGCCCGCGCCCACCGAGTGGACAGCCCACTCTGCCTGATGATGCTGGACATCGATCACTTTAAAGCCATCAACGACCGCCATGGCCACGGCTTTGGAGATGCCGTGCTGGTGGACTTTACCCGCTGTATACAAAACAGCCTGCGTGGCTACGACATATTAAGCCGCATAGGGGGCGAGGAGTTTGTGGTGGTGCTCACCGACACCGCCCTGCCCTCGGCCCGGATTGTGGCCGAGCGTATGCGCAAATCTGTGGCGGCACTACGCCCCCGGGGCGAGACGGTGACCGTGAGCATCGGCCTTGTGCAGCGGCGCCCCGACGAGGATGTAAGCGTGCTGCTGGCCCGGGCCGACACCTGTCTGTACACCGCCAAACGCCAGGGCCGCAACCGGGTAGTGGAGGAGCCCTAAACGCAGCATAGCCCGCCCCTTTCGGGGCGGGCTATATTGGTCAGTATCAACATTTAGGTATTAACCAGGCTGTTTGCCCATTTTACGGCCGCCATATAGGCCTCGTTAATCAAAGTGCTGGTCAGGCCGGTTTTCTCGCTAAAGCGGCTGACCTCCTCCCAGTTGGCGCATTCGTAGTGGCCAAAAAAGGCCAGCAGGTCGGCGTGGGGGCCGGTTTTGGTAAGCAGCGAGGAGGAAATGTCCTCGTGCAGGGGCATCTCCTCAAGCACCTCGGCCAAGGGGCGATCCATGGCCACCCCCAGCAGTGAGATCAGTCCCACCAAAAATACATGGCGGGGGTCCCGGCGCGGAATAAAATGCGGGGCCAGCAGTTCGGCAAACCTGGCCCGCACCAGGGAGATGCGCACCAGCTCGAGGGGCTTGCCCGGCGCTATACCACGCATACCCAGCAGCGCAATCCAGCGCTTAAGATGCTCCTCGCCCAGATAGGCCACCGCCATAGAGATGGAGGAAATGCGGTTGGGCAACGCCAGGGCCGCCGAGTTAAGCAGCTTGAGCAGCCGGTAGGACAGGGCCAAATCCGAGGAGATGACCCGGCTTACCTCCACAAAGTCCATGTAGCCCTCGGCGGACGAGAGCTGCAGCAGTCGGTAGTAGTTGTGGCGAATGGGCTCGATATCCTTGGTTTTGGCCGTGACCGGGCTGCCCTCTCTAAAGTAAAAGCCCTGAAACAGCGTATAGCCCCGAGCCTTGGCCTGCTCGTAATGGGCGTAGCTGTTGACGCCCGAGGCAATAAACACCTTGTGGGGATTTTTGGCGATGAGTTTGCGCTCGGCCTCGCCGTTTGACTCCATGTCGATGCGGATAAAATCGCACAGGCCCAGCAGCGGCTCGGTGATATCGACGGCCCGCATACCGCTTAGGGCGATGCGAAAACCATTTTCCCGCAGCTTGATAACATCGCTCAGCTCGCCCATGCCCGTGTCGGGGTCCACAGACACCTCGATGATAAACTTGTGCCGCAGCCCCGACGGCGGCGAGGAGAGCATCTGCCGGGTGTAGGCGATAAAATAACAGGCCCGACTGCACAGGTCGTCCAGCTCCAGCATATCGATGGTGCGGTTATACTCGCTGAGCTGCATATGGCCGTCCTCGTCCTCAACGGGGGGACTGCTGTCGATCAGCTGGTAACCAAAGGTGATGCCGGCCGAATCGAGCACCGGCTGAATGTTCACAAAAATATCCCGCAGGCTGCGAGCCCCATCCAGCTCCTCTCGGAAAAAAGCAATGCGGTTGCGGCCGTTCTGCTTGGCTTCGTACAGGGCGATGTCGGCCCTGCGCAGCAGTTCGGAGTACTGATGCCCGTGCTCGGGGAAAAAGGCCGCCCCCATACTGAGCGTACAGCTCAAATCGATATTGGGCATGGAATAGGCTCTAAGCGCCCCGCCCAGCAGCCGCTCGTAATAGAGCCGCGGGTCCTCGGGGCGGGTGGGGCTGGAGTAGAGCAGCGCAAACTCGTCGCCGCCCAGCCGGTAGAGGTGGCCCGAAAAGGCCGGCACACCCTCGAGGTAATCGGTGAGGGCACGAAGCATAAAGTCGCCGATATGATGGCCATAAGTGTCGTTTACGGCCTTAAAATTATCCAGGTCTATAATGCCCACCATACCATATAGGCGGCCCATGGCAATTTCGTGCTCGAGGGCTTCGATGTCCTCCTTAAGGCGCCGCCGATTGGGAATGCCGGTGAGAGGATCCCGGTAAGCCATCTCATAGAGCCGGGCGGTGGCCGATCGGGCCTCGTGCACATCCCGCAGAGCAAAAATCAGGGCGGGCTTATCGTCGGTCCAAGTAATCTTATTAACCGAAACCTCGAACATACGGCGGTTTTCGTCTAAAATATCAAAAGTGGCGGGGAAAACCGTCAGAGCGTTTCCGCCCCCGGGTCCGCCGGGGCAGCGGCTGCATAAACTCGGAAAAAAGCCCAGATAGCCCCGGTCGCAATGAGCCTTGTCCCAGTTCTCTTCGGGAAGATGGGCCTTTGCAGCGGCGTTCATGTATAGCACCCGGCAGCTGGAGGGCCGCACCACAACAATGTTGCTGGTCTGGCTGTCTAAAATACCTCCCACCAGATGCTGCAGCTTTTGTGACTTTCGCTTGTCGAACACGATACAAGCACGCTCCCTTGTGCCGCATTTTGCGGCTCGCACGACTATGTAAACAAGATGTAACCTTACTTATTAGTATATATTTACTGTAACGCATCTTGTAAAAAATAGCAAGAACCTGACGAAAAACACCGGTAAAAAAACCAAATTTATGCTATACTGTTATCATGTTTTGTGCTATCTATTTTTTAAAAAGGAGACTGCCCCATGCTGCGATTTGAAAGCGACTATCTCGAGGGGGCCCATCCGGCCATCCTAGAGGCCCTAGTGGACTCCAATTTTGAACAGGCGCCCGGCTACGGAACCGACCCCCACTGTGAGCGGGCCCGGGACCTTATCCGTGGGCTCTGCGAGGCTCCCGTCGCCCAGGTGCATTTTTTAGTGGGGGGCACCCAGACCAACCAGACGGTGATTGCCGCTTTGCTGCGGCCCCATCAGGGGGTTGTGTCGGCCACCAGCGGCCACATCTACACCAACGAGAGCGGCGCCATCGAGGCCACCGGCCACAAAGTGCTTGCACTGCCCACCGAGGACGGCAAAATCACCGCCGAGCAGGTGCGCAAAATCCATGCCGACCACTTTGACAGCCCCATCGCCGAGCACAAGGTGCAGCCGGGCATGGTCTATATCTCCCACCCCTCCGAGACCGGCACCACCTACAGCCTAGAGGAGCTTACCGAGCTTAGCCGGGCCTGCCGAGAGTTGGGTCTGCCGCTGTTTATGGACGGCGCCCGGATGGCCTATGGTCTGGCCGCCCGGCCCGAGGTGTCCCTTAGCCAGATCGCCCGGCTGTGCGATGTGTTTTACATCGGCGGCACCAAGGTGGGGGCGCTGTTTGGCGAGGCGGTGGTCATCCCCAATCCTGCGCTGATGCCCGACTTCCGCTATCACATCAAGCAGCGGGGGGGTATGCTGGCCAAGGGGCGGCTGCTGGGCATCCAGTTTGAGGTGCTGATGGCCGACGGCCTTTACGAGCGCCTGGGCCGCCGTGCGGTAGAGCAGGCCGGACGCATTCGGGCTGCACTGGCCGAGCAGGGCTTTGGCTTTCGCTACGACTCACTGTCCAACCAGCTCTTCCCCATTCTGCCCAAGGCCGCGCGCGAGAGCCTCGGGCGGGAATTCTCCTTTAGCCTTTTGCAGCGGCTGGATGACGACCTTGCGGTCATACGGATCTGCACCAGCTGGGCCACCACCGATGAGGCTGTAGACAGGCTGATTGCCCACATCAAACAGCTCTAGCGCAGCATGAAACCCAATAAAACAGCCCGCCCCACATGGGGCGGGCTGTTTTTAGTCCTGCTCGGGTCGGCCTAATGCTCGGGCCGGTGCTCGATAAACTTAACCGTATATTCCTCCAAAGTGGGGATGCCCCGCTCAAACATATCGGTGGCGATCTCCACCCCCACATAGGTGATGTGCCAGGGCTCATACTGATAGCCGGTGGCCCATTCCCAACCCTGGGGATAGCGCAAAATAAAGCCGTAAAGATGGGCATTTTCGTGCACATAGGCGCACTCGGGGGTGTTTTCGAAGTCCAGCAGGCCGCCGCTGGAGCCGGCTAAGTCCACCGCACGGCCCGTGTGATGCTCGCTAAAGCCGGGTCGGGCGCTGTAGGTGTCCACCACCTCGGCGGAATCTTTTTGCAAATAGCCCTCGTAAAGCCGGCGCTGACTGTCTATGCTGCGATAGCCCGACACGGCCGAAAACCGATAGCCGGCCGCTCGCCCCGCCGCCTGAAAGGCATAGTAGGCCCCAGCCGTCTCGGCAGTCATGGGATAGCCGCCCACATCCACAAGACCCTCGGGGACAAAATCGTCGGGCAGGCGGCGGTATTTGCTCACAATGTAGTGGGCGCTGCCGGTGTTCCGGGCGGGCTCGTAGTCCACATAATGCCGGCCGTCCAGCCCGGCGTTGACCCGCCAGACCACCTCGCCCTCGTTAAGCTCGGGATGGAGCCGGGCGTATTCGGCATAACGCTGGGCCTTATCGGCCTCGTAGTAATAGAGCCGGGCAAATCCGTCGGTCTCGGGTGGGGCGGAGGATACCGGCTCGGAGGCAGGCTCGGGGACCGGCTCGGGTGTCGGGGAGGGGTCTTGGTCGGCCGAGCTGCCACCCTCGGGGGAGATGTCCTCCGCTTCCGGGGCAGCCTGCCCAGGTGGGTCGGGCCGGTCATATAGCCAGAGCGCCGCTGCGGCGCCGGCCACCAGCAACCCAAGACAGGCCGCCGCCAGCAAAACCCGTCTGCGCCGTCTTTTGGGGGACGGCCTTTTTATCTGCATGGATAAAACCTCCTAAAGGCATGGCGTATAAAGCGCCGCCATAGGGCGGCGCTTTGAGGGTTGGCAGACTATCGCCGGTCGGGGCGGGTCTTGTCCCGGTTTTTAAGCTGCTCGGCCTGTTCGGCCAGGCGCTGCTCGCTCCGCTCGGCCCTCTCCCGCTCGATGGCGCCGGCATAATCTTTCCGGCTCAGCCGATCGAACCATCCAAAGTGGTCGAACACCGACATCAGCGCAAACACCCCGATAAAAGGGATGCTCCACAGCCAGAGACTGATAAGCCAGTCGGGGGCATAGCCCATGAAGCGCAGCACGATGACCGCCACCAGCCAGATGGCAAAGACGCCGCACCACAGGAGTTTGTGAGGGGCCAATAGCCGCCCGATGCCTTCAATAATCATGGCAAAAAATGCGTTGGATTGTTTAAACAATTCTCTTCACCGCCTTGGGGATTATTGTAGCATAAACATAAGAGGAATACGAGGGGGCATTCGCACCCGCTATCGGGGCTTTTTAAGGGCCCGCATACGCTGGGCATGGTCTAACTCAGCTTTGCGAATGCGTACCGATTTGGGTGTTACCTCCAGCATCTCGTCGGCAGCCAAAAATTCTATGGCAGCCTCTAAGCTCATCTTGCGGGGGGGCACCAGGCGCAAAGCGTCGTCGCTGCCGCTGGCCCGCATGTTGGTCAGCTGCTTTTTTTTGCAGACATTAACCACCAGATCGTCGCCGGTGGGGGTGGTACCCACCACCATCCCGGCGTAGACCGGCGTGCCCGGCTCGATAAACAGCTCGCCCCGGTCCTGGGCACTGTACAGGCCGTAGGCCACGGCCTCGCCGCTTTCGTAGGCAATGAGAGAGCCGGTGGAGCGGCCGGGCAGTTCCCCCCGATGGGGGTCGTAACCGTCGAACACCGTGCTCAGGATACCCTCGCCATGGGTGCGGGTTAAAAATTCCCCCCGGTAGCCAAACAGCCCTCGGGCCGGAATGCGAAAGCTCACCCGTACCCGGCTGCCCAAGGGCTCCATGGAGAGCAGCTCACCGCCCCGGCGCCCCATCTCGCCGATGACTGCGCCCGAATAGGTCTCGGGCAGGTCGGCGGTCATGATCTCGTAGGGCTCCAGCGTGCGGCCGTCCTGCTCTTTCATCAGCGCCCGGGCGGGGCCGACCGCAAACTCGTAGCCTTCCCTTCGCATATTCTCGATGAGGATGCCCAGGTGCATCTCGCCACGGCCCATCACGCTAAAGGATTCGGTGGTGTCCCCCTCCTCCACCTTGAGGGAGAGGTCGCGCAGCGCCTCCTTAAAGAGCCGGGCTCTAAGCTGCCGGGAGGTGACAAATTTACCCTCTCGGCCGGCGAAGGGCGAGTCGTTGACATAAAAGGTCATGGCCACCGTGGGCTCCGAGATGGGCACAAAGGGCAGCGGCTCGGGGCTTGCGGGGTGGCATAGAGTGTTGCCGATGCCAATGTCCTCGATGCCCGAAACGGCCACAATCTCGCCGGCCTCGGCCGCCTGAATAGGCGTGCGCCCGGTGCCCTCAAAGCTGTATAGCGCCGAGATGCGACCTTTTTTTTGAAAGGCGGGGTTGTGATAGTCCACCACCGCCACCTCCTGCCCCACCTCGATGCGGCCCCGGGCAATGCGCCCGATGGCGATACGGCCCACAAAGTCGTTGTAGTCCACGGTGGACACGCACAGCTGCAAGGGGCCGTGCGGGTCGGTGTCCGGGGCGGGAATGTGGCTGAAAATAGCTTCAAACAGCGGCGCAAAGCTGTCCATAGGCCCGTCGGGGGACAGTCCCGCAAGACCGGATCGCCCCGAGGCGAACAGCACCGGGCCGTCGAGGCAGCTCTCGTCGGCCCCGAGGTCGATCATCAGCTCGAGCACCATCTCCACCACTTCGTAGCTGCGGGCGTCGGGCCGGTCTATTTTGTTGATGACCGTGATGACCGGCAGCCCCAGCTCCAGCGCACGGGAGAGCACAAACCGGGTTTGGGGCATAGGGCCTTCGGCGGCGTCCACCAGCAGCAGCACACCGTCCACCATGCCCAGCACCCGTTCCACCTCGCCGCCAAAGTCGGCGTGTCCGGGGGTGTCCACGATATTGATTTTAATCCCCTCATAGGTGACCGAGGCATTTTTGGATAGGATGGTGATGCCCCGCTCCCGCTCGAGGTCGCCCGAGTCCATCACCCGATCGGTGACGGCTTGATTCTGCCGGTATAAGCCGCTTTGCCGCAGCATTTGGTCTACAAGGGTGGTTTTGCCATGGTCCACATGGGCTATTATGGCAATGTTACGCAGATTGTGTCTTAACAAGTTTGTTCCTCCAGTGGGGCCTTTGCCCCGGTCGCGCGTGGTGCGCTTTAAGATTTTCCGACTGTTTATTATAGCATATCCCGGCGGCGATGCAAAGTAACCCATGCATACAAACAAGCCGAGCCCTTTGGAACCCCCCTTGTGTTTGCCATTCGCCTTTTGATGCGGCAACAAAAGCCCGCCACGCTCATTGCGCGGCGGGCTTTTAAGATATTGCGGTTAGGAGGCGACCACAGAGTAGCTGCCGGACACCACAAGCTCCTCGGTGTCGGTGATGAGGTCGCGGTACTCATCGCCGGTATACTGGGCCATGCCGCCGATGTTGTAAATGCGGCTCATGTCGTAATCGAGAGCGGCCAACATCTTCATCAGCATGTTGACCCGCCCGCCCGACTGGCAGACAATGAACAGAGTTTTATCCTTGGGGAACAGGGCGTTCAGAATGGCCTCAGAGGTCTCGTAGACGGCCTCGGGCGCATCGTGGGTGCCCTTAAAGAGCTGGGGGAAGCCCTCCTCGCCGGCCTTCTCGTTGTAAATATAGGCAAAGAAGGGGATAACCTCAAAGTTGCGCAGATGCTTTTTGGAATAGTCCTCATAGTTGCGCAGGTCGATGTAGAATACATCATCCCGGCCGAGGTAGTCCAGCAGATTTGTGGCGTTAATGCCCGAATTCTCATAGGTATAGTCGCCTGCTACCTTCTGAGCCGGGGGCAGCTCCGGAATCTCGGGCTCGGTGGCGGCGGGGGGCGTGTCTACGGGAGCCTCGGGAGCCGGGGCTGCGGGGCCACAGGCCGCTAGCAGCATCATGGCGATGAGCGATAGAGCAAAAACCTTTTTAAGCATGTTATTTCCTCCTATTTGCTGGGCTAAAGGCCCATAATGCTTAGCTTATAGAGCTTTTTAACCGGCGGCAAAGTAGCTGTCCTGGGCGTGGAAGTCAAACATGGCCTGCAGGATACGGATGATGTTGTTGGCCGATACCGAGGCGCCGGCAAAGGTATCGATCACATAGTCGGCCCGGCCCTCGCCCGACTGGTAGTCGGCAAGGTCGATGTCGTCTATGATGCTCAGGGTGCCCAGGTAGGCGGCGTCCTTCTTCACAAAGAAGGGGATGTACTCGGTTTTAAACATCTCGTATGTCTGGCCGGAGGGGATGGGGTCGGAGTCGCCCCAGTGTCCGCCGGTGTAATGGCCGGTGGAGTCGGCATCGAAGGAGAGATACTTAATCTGGGCATCCTTGGGGTCTTTGCTGGAGGGAAGGGTCAGTTCCACATAGAGGGTCTGCCACATATTCACCGAAGCCTCGCGGCAGGTGCAGGACAGATAGGACACCTGATATTTAATGTAGTCCCGGGCACGGTAGCGCCAGGTGACAAAGGCGTAGAAGGGGGTCTCGTTTTTGGGGCCGTCGATGTGGGCATGGGGGATAACAGCCACCACATTGGCAATACCGTCGGGACCAAGGCCGGCGCTCTCGTTGAGGAAGGCGTTCACATCGTCAAGGCCGATTGGTTCGGCTTGGGTCTGGGCGGGGGGTGCGGCATTTGGTGCCCCTCCGCAGCCGGCCAACAGCAGCAAGGCCGCCAGCAGCACAAGGGAGAGCCGGAGCTGTTTTTTCATCTTCTAATGTCCTCCTCAAAGGTGTTTTATACCGTGGATATTAGCACATGTTGGAGTGCATGTCAATCCTTAACAGGAATTGTTTCCATTGCCTATAAAAGCAGTAGGCAATATGCTTATCTGTTGTTGGCGCATCGGTAGGGCTTAATACCCCAGCTCCCGGTTGACCGTCCGCTTAAAGGGCTTATCGGCGGCATAAGCCTCGAGGTTTTCTATGAATATCTCGATGATGGTCTGCACCGTGAGGGCAAAGGTAGTGCCGCCCGACACATGGGGGGTCAAAATGGCGTTTTTGGCCGTCCACAAGGGGCTATCTTCGGGCAGCGGTTCCTTTACAAACACATCCAGCCCGGCGCCGCCCAGATACCCGCTGTTAAGGGCTTCGACCAGCGCCTGCTCGTCGAGAACATCGCCCCGGCCCACATTGATGATATAGCAGCCCTGCTTTAAGGCAAAAATGCGCTCGCGGTTTAACAGGCCGGCCGTGTCCTTGATACCAGGCAAAGCCAGCGCTACCAAGTCGGCATCTTTTAGAGCTTCGTCGAGCTGGTCGGTGGTAAACAGCCGCTCGATATAGTCGGGCTTTGGGCTTAGGGTGCGCTTTACGCCGGTGACACGGGCACCCAGCAGATGGGCCCGATAGGCAAAGGCCCCGCCGATATCGCCAAGGCCCACCACCGTCACCTTAAGTCCGGTTACGGCCCCCACCATGCCCTGCCGGCGCCACACCCGGTTGCACTGATTTTCCATATACTCGGGAAAGCGCTTGAGCAGCGCCAGCATCTGGGCCACCATGTACTCCGAGATGCCCACGCCATAGCCGCCCGATGCGTTGGTCAGCATGATGCTCTCGGGCAGCGCGCCGGGGGCGCAGTACTGGGCTACCCCGGCCGAGGAGGTTTGCAGCCACTTGAGATTTTTGGCCTCGGGCAGACGGGACACAGGGATATTGCCGAATACTACCTCGCAGTCCTCCAGCCAACCCTCGGGGATGGGGGATGCAAACTCGTCGCTTGCAAGAAACTTAGCCTCAAAACCCAGAGCCTCGGCCCGCTCTTTGATCAGGGCCTGATAATCGTCTTTAACCGCACCGTAGCAGACGCCGATGATGCGCTTTGCCATGCTAACGCCTCCCTTTTTTTTAGAGGGCTCCTGCGCTTTGGCCGCAAAGCTTAGGGCGCAACAGCCCACTTTTGGGCCATTGTACCACATTCACCCAAATAAGACTATATATCCTATCCGTTTTATCCAAAAATCTCCGGGCCTGTATCGATACAGGCCCGGAGAAGAGCTTGGTTATTCGGTTGGGAAATCAGGCGTAGAGCTTGACAAGGTCGGCAGCTCTAAAGAAGATGCGGTGTTTGGCGGTGCGAGGAATACGGGCGCAGTTGATGGTTGCGGTGCGCTGGCTGCCCCCGTCGCTGTAGGTGAGCGCCAATTTGATGTTCTTGCCGGCCAGCTTGTCGATGACCCAGAAGGGAATCTCGTTGTAGGTGGTGGCGTTAAAGCTCAAGGTCTCCCCGGCTTTGGCCTCAAGAATATCCACATAGAGGTTGTTATAGGCGGTTTGGGCCATCTGTTCGAGCAGATAGTTGCTGCTGTCGGCTTCGGGTTCGGCGCCGTGGTAAACGGGCACATGGTAACCGGTGACGGTTTTAAATGTGTAGGTGATGTCCTCTGCAAAACCGTGGAGAGTACCGCCGGGGATGGTGACGGTGTAGCTGGTATTGGCGGCAAAGGCGCTGTGGCTTAGGGTGAGCACCTTTTTATCATTGTCGAACTTGACCTCGGTGGCCAGGTTGCTGCCGCTGCCGTTCTTTTTGATGGTTACACCCGAAAGATTTTTGCCCGCAGACAGGTGCACGGCCTTGTTAAAGGTGATTTTGACCGCCGCCGTGGTGGACACATTGTTGCCTGCGGGGGCGGTGGTGTAGGTGGGGATAGCCTCGGTGGTAAAGCCAAAGATTCCGCCCGCATAGCCCTCGATGGCGTCCTCGGCGATGGTTAGCTCATACTCGGTGCCGTAACTGAGCAGGCCTTGCGGCACAAGGGTCACGGTGTTTTCCAGGGCGGACTTGGTCAGGCTCACTGTGGCGCCGTCCTTAATTTTAAGCACAATCCCGTTGGCGTTCGAGATGGCGGCCGTGTCGCTGAAGATCAGCTCAATGTCCGCAAGGTTTACCGCCACGCCGGTGGCCTCATCAGCCGGGGTGATGCTGTCAAGCTCGATGGTGACGCTGCTTAGCACCACATCAAAGCTCTGGTAGTCCGATGTGGCGCCGGTCTTATCGTCGGTAGCCTGCACATAGATGGTCTCGGACCCGGCGGGCTTATAGCTTGTGGGATTGGCAATCTGCTTATACTGCACCGTCTTCAGCAGGTTGGTGGTGCGGGTGTAGAACTTGTAGCTATAACCGCTCTCGGTCTTTATAAAGCTTGTAAGGTTGATGCTCTCGCCCTTTTTAACCTCGGCTTTGTCGCCTTTGCCAAGACCGGCGAGGGTCACCTTGGGGGGTGCTTCCACGGTAAGGGCGATTTTGACCGGCCCGGTTTTAAGGCCGTCCTGCTCGGCCACCACATAGTAGACGGCTTCGCCGGCCTCTTTGGGTGTCGCGGTAGCGGGAATTTTAACGCCGGCCTTGGCATCGCTGTAAAAGCTTAGCGTGGCCGATGCGGGGTCGAGGTTTTCGATGAGGGTTTTAAGGTCGATGCTCTCGCCCAACTTGATGCTAACGCCGGTTTTCACCTTAAAAGCAGGGGCCTTGGGCTCGGCCTGCCACTGGGCATAGAGAGTGAGGTTCTCGGTGAGGGTCAGCTTATCCCCGACCGCCACCGCAGAGCCGGTGCCGTCTGGACGGGTGTTCCAGCCGGTGAACACAAAGCCCGTGCGGGTCATGCTGCCCGCTCCGGCCACCGTGAGCTCCTGCCCCTGTTCGGCCGTAACGGCCTCGGGGGCTTTCTGGCCGCCGGACGCATCGTAGGTCAGCGTGAATTTGGGCTTAACGGCCTGCCACTGGGCATAGAGGGTGAGGTCGGCGGTGAGGGGCACGGCCTGGCCTGGGTTGTAGCGGGTACCGCCGCCATCCTTTTGGGTGCTCCAGTGGCTGAACACATGGCCCTCCCGGCTGAGGGCGGCGCCGCTGTCGGCCGTGAGCAGCGCACCGGTCTGGGCGGCAGGCAAGGTGCCGGTGCCGCCGTTTAGATGGTAGCTCAGGCTATAAGCCGTGGCCTTATTGAGGGTGAGCGATTTGTTCACCTCGCCGAGGGTCTGGCCGGCGCCGTCGATAATGCGCAGCAAGCTAAGCTGGACAGTGCCCTCTACCTCCACATGAAAGGTAAGACTTTGGCCGGTGGCGGCGGGGGTGGTCACCGGCTCGCCCTCGCCCAGCTTATAGACGGCCTTCCAGCCGGGGGCGGCGGTTTCCTCGCGGGTCACCATCAGGGTCACTCGGTCTTTGCCGGGGACGACAGCTCCCCCCTCGCCGGTGGTGGCGGGGGTTATTTCGGTCTGGCTTATGCGCACAAGCTCGGCCGAAAAGCCGGTTTTTTGGGCCGTGGCGGCAAAGGCGGTGGCCGGGCGGGCGTTTTGCGGCCGCCTTGGGCCGGGACGGGCGGCCAGCGCAGGGGCAGCCAGACCTACTGCCAACAGCAGCGCCAGCGCCAGCGATAGAATGTTTGTGGTTGTTCTTTTCATAATAAAGCCTCCTTAGCTAAAGGGCCTTCCGGCCAAAAAGCCGGCAAGCGGGCCTCGAGAGTCTATGGCCCTTACAGTTAAAGAGTGTGCTAAAACCTAAATTTTATTGTGTCCAATTGGAAAAAATTTTTCTACCCCGGACTTGAGGGGCATGGCTGTGCAGTAGACCTTGAGAAATTCTCCCATTTTATCAAGAAAATGGCTCATAAAGGGCACGCTGTGCCCCGACCGAGCTAAAGCGACATGGGCACTATCACTCCAGCAGCGCAGTCAAGGCCTCTCGCATGGCTTCTATCAGCGGTGTGCCGGCGGCAAAGCGGACGGCAAAATAGGGCTTTGGCCCAGCATTGACCAGTACACGGCCGCCCAGCGCCCCCACAATGCGGGCGGTCTGAGCAGGGTCGAGCCGTGTGGGATAAAGCAGCAGCTGGTGCTGGCGCTGGCTGATCTCCCGAATGCCCACCCGCCCCGCAAGACCCCGCAGCTCGGCAATCTCGATAAGCCCCATCACAGCCTCGGGCGGATCGCCAAAGCGGTCTATGAGCTCGTCGATCATGTCCGATGCATCGTCCTCGTCCCGAATCACCGCTATCTTTTTATAGATGTCCAGCCGCTGCGCCTGGCTTTCGATATAATCCTCGGGGATATGGGCGGTTATCTGCACATCAATCAGGCACTCGTTGCTCTCGGGCAGGGGCTCGCCCCGGGCTTCGGCCACCGCCTCGGATAAAAGGCGCAGATACATCTCGTAGCCCACGGCGTCCATATGCCCGTGCTGCTGGGCACCAAGGATATTGCCGGCTCCGCGGATTTCCAGGTCCCGCATGGCAATCTGCATACCCGAGCCAAAGCTGGTAAACTCCCGGATAGCCTCCAGGCGCTTTTGGGCAATTTCGCTGATGATCCGGTCCCGCCTAAAGGTGAGATAGGCAAAAGCCCGGCGGTTGCCACGGCCCACCCGCCCCCTTATCTGGTAGAGCTGAGAGAGGCCAAAGCGGTCGGCTTCCTCCACAATGAGGGTGTTGCAGTTTTGCACATCCACCCCCGCTTCGATGATGGTGGTGCAGACCAGCACATCGATCTCCTGATTAAGCAGCCCTTGCCAGATTTCGGCCATTTTACCCTCGTCCATGCGGCCGTGGGCCGTGCGTATCCGGGCCTCGGGCACAAGCTCGGCGATGCGGGCGGCGTGAAGCTCGATGTTGTCGATGCGGTTGTGCAGAAAAAATACCTGTCCGCCGCGGCGCAGCTCCCGCTTGATGGCCTCGGCCAGCACCGTCCAGTCGTGCTCGAGCACATAGGTCTGCACCGGGTGGCGGTTTTGGGGGGCCTCCTCGATGATGGAGATGTCCCGGATGCCGGCCATGGCCATGCCTAAGGTGCGGGGGATGGGGGTGGCCGACAAAGTGAGGATGTCCACCTCGCTGCGCAGCTGCTTAAAGCGCTCCTTGTGGGCCACGCCAAACCGCTGCTCCTCGTCGATGACCACAAGCCCTAAGCTCTTAAAGTCCACATCCTTTTGCAGCAGCCGGTGGGTACCTATCACCACATCCACAAGGCCCCGCTTAATGTCCTTTATGATGGCGGCCTGCTGCTTTTTGGGCACAAAGCGGCTGAGCAGCTCTACCCGTATGGGAAAGCCCTGCATCCGCTCGAGGCAGGTTTGATAGTGCTGATAGGCCAGCAGCGTGGTGGGCACCAATAAAGCGCACTGCCGGTTGTCCATCACGCATTTGAACATGGCCCTTAGGGCCACCTCGGTTTTGCCAAAGCCCACATCGCCGCAAAGCAGCCGGTCCATGGGCTGGGGGCGCTCCATGTCGGCCTTGATTTCGGCCGTGCAGCGCAGTTGGTCGTCGGTCTCCTCGTAGGCAAAGCGGCTTTCAAAATCCCGCTGCCAGTCGCAGTCCTCGGCAAAGGCGTGGCCTTGGGCGGTGGCCCGTTTGGTGTAGATCTCGATGAGCTCCTTGGCCATATCGGCCACGGCGGCCCGCACCCGTGCCCGGGTTTTGTTCCACTCGGGCGAGGAGAGTTTATTGAGACGCACCCGTCCGTCCTCGGTTTTGCCCACATAGCGGGACACCAAATCCAGGCTGGTAACCGGTACAAACAGCGTGTCGCTGCCGGCGTAGCGGATTTTGATGTAGTCCTTGGTGATGTTTTCCACCACCTGCTTTTCCAGCCCGGCATAGATGCCGATACCGTGGGCCACATGCACCACATAGTCGCCCACCACCAGATCGGAGATGGAGCGAATGGCATCCTCGGCCCGGCGGCGGGCCCGACGGGGGGCAGGGGCGGCGGCCTTTTGATGGCTGATGACCGCAAACTTGAGCGAGGGGTACTCCAGCCCCGTGGACAGGCGGCGGCTGCTTACATACACCGTCCCGGGCACAAGCTCGCTGAGGTCGTCTCTCAAAGCAGCCGGGTATCCGGCGGCCGACAGGTCGGACTGCAGCGCCTGTGCGGCCCGCTCGGTGGCGGCCAGCACGGTTACGCAGTAACCCCGCTGACGGTAGTCGTCCAGCTGTTCGGTGAGCAGCGAAAACTCGCCCCCCCAGGCCGAGGGCTGGATGACCTGAAGGTTAAACAGCCCCCCCAAAGCCACATCGGGCATGGCTCGGGCAAAGGCGTCTATCAGCAGCCCGCGGCCGCCCAAAGCCGGGGCAAGGTCCTCAAAAGGGGCGTCGTATCGGTCGCAGCCGGGGGTGCACAGCCCCTGCTCGTAGTGTATCTTGATGTCCTCCTGCCGCTGAAGGCTGAGCGACCGCATGGTCTCCCGGCAGGAGGCGTAGTCCCCCACCGCCAGCACGGTGTCGCCGGTGGCGTAGCTCAGCAGCGTCTCGCCCCCGGGATAGACCAGCGGAAAATAGCGGTCGCCCCCGGGCAGGCTGCGCCCCTCCTGCAAACGGGCCATGTCCCGTTCGATCTGAGCCCGGGCGGGGTTGGCGGGTGCCAGCGTGGCAAGATGCGCCTTTAGCAGCTCGTGCAGCGCATCGGGCTCATAGAGCAGCTCTCGGCCGGGCAGAATGTGGGCGCTGTCCACCGTACCGGTACGGCGCTGACTGTCGGTTTTAAAGCAGGACAGCGTGTCAATGCTGTCGCCCCAAAACTCCACCCGAAAAGGGTCCTCGGCCGAGGGGGTAAAAAAGTCCACAATGCCCCCCCTGCGGGCGTATTGGCAGGGCCCCTCCACCTGGTCGGCCCGGGTATAGCCCGCCGCATAGAGGGCCTGTATCAGCCCCTCGGGGCCGCCGGCAAAGTTGCTGTCTATGCGCATTCGGGCCTCGGCCAGCCGCTTTGGGGGCAGCGTGCACTGAAGGGCGCCCTCCACCGAGGCCACCACAATGCAGCCTTCACCGGTCAGGCGGTCCAGCGCCCGGATGCGCTGCTGCTCGTATTCGTGGGAGAGACCTTCTACCTCTCTTAAGTTCCACTCCTTGGCCGGGTAATAGAGGGCCAGCTCCCGGCCCATGAGGGCGTTGATGTCCTCGCTCAGGCGCACGGCCCCCGGCTCGTCGGCGGTGAGCATGATGATGGACAGGCCGGTGGTCTCATAAAGGGCGCTGAGCACATGGGCCCGGGCACCCAAAGACAGCCCCACAAGGGACACAGGCCCCCTGCCAAGTTTTAGGCGGGAGGCCGTTTGGTTAAATTCATTCAGTTGGGTCAGGGCGTAGGTCAGGGAGGTCATAGCATCTCCTTTTAGCCGTTGTAAAGGTCCATGGCCCGCTTGGCCTGGCCGTCCAGAATAAGGGGCAGGGCCTCGCGGCATTTTTGGCAGGCCATGTCGATGCGCTTGTGCTCGTCGGGGCTAAAGCGGCTGAGCACCCAGTCGGCCATGTCGTAGTCGGGGTGAGGCTTTTTGCCCACGCCGATGCGTATGCGGTAAAACTGATCATCGCCCAGGTGCTCGATGATGCTGCGCAGCCCTTTTTGGCCGCCGTCGCTGCCCTTTTCTCGTATGCGAAGCCGGCCCACATCCAGGCTGGCGTCGTCCGAGAGCACCACAAGCTGCTGCGGGCTCAGCTTATAAAAGCGCAGCGCCTCGGCCACCGCCTGACCGGACAGGTTCATATAGGTGGTGGGCTTTAATAGCAGCACCTGTTTGCCCTCGATTTCGCACTGAGCCGTAAGAGACTTAAACTGCATACGGTCAAGCTTTACGCCAAGGCCCTGGGCAATGGCGTCCATGGCCATAAAGCCGGCGTTGTGACGGGTCTCGGCATATTTTGGGCCGGGATTGCCAAGGCCGGCCACCACAAAGGCCACCGGCCCCATGGCCCGGCGAGGGGCGGGGGCTATTTTTATAAAGAGATTGAATATATCTGCCATGGCTTACTTCCTTAAAAGGTTTTTGCAGCCTAAAGGGCTGTGGCCGGTAAGGCCCTGTGGCCCCACCGGCATCGGCCTATAAATTTAAGGCAAGGCGCCTGTTACACAAACAGCGGGGAGACCGGCTTTGCCTGATAGATGCGGTCGATGGCCTCGGCAAATACACCGGCCACGCCCAACATACGGATTTTGTCGATTTGCTTTTCGGCCGGCAGCGGAATGGTGTCCAGCAGCACCAGTTCTTTTAGGCTGCAGTTTTGTATGCGCTCGATAGCCGGTCCGGACAGCACGCCGTGGGTGGCACAGGCATAGACCTCCAAAGCGCCGCGCGCCTTGAGGGCCTCGGCAGCCTGACAGAGGGTGCCGGCGGTATCCACCATATCATCCACAATGATGCAGACTTTGCCGTTTACATCGCCGATAATGTTCATAACCTCGCTCACATTGGCTCGGGGACGGCGCTTATCCACAATGGCGATGGTGGCATCCAGCCTGGAGGCAAAGTTGCGTGCCCGGGTGACCGAACCCATATCGGGCGAGACCACCACAATCTGCTCTCTGGGCAGATGGGCAAACTTATCCTTAAAGTAGGGCGACAGCAGCGGTACACCCAAAAGGTGGTCCACCGGAATGTCGAAAAACCCTTGTATCTGGGCGGCGTGAAGATCCATGGTGAGCACACGGTGCGCACCGGCGGCCTCGATGATGTCGGCCACCAGCTTGGCCGAGATGGGGTCTCGGGCTTTGGCCTTGCGGTCCTGCCGGGCGTAGCCGAAATAGGGCATCACTGCCGTGATGCGGCCGGCCGAGGCCCGCTTAAAGGCATCGATGGCAATAAGCAGCTCCATGATGTTGGTGTTGACCGGGGCGCAGGTGGACTGGACGATAAACACATCGGCACCCCGTACCGACTCGTTGATGGTGATGGAGATCTCTCCGTCTGAAAAGCTGGCTACCTCCATGTCGCCCAAGGCCAGACCCAGCCGCTTTGAGATCTCTCGGCCCAGCTCCCTGCTGGCGTTGCCCGCAAAAACTTTGGCTTCCTTCATTATACAAAATCCCCCCGCTATATTCTGTCGCTTCTTTGTGCCTCCTAAACGGAGGCAGCCTTCCTATCATACTACCCCGCGGCCCATTATTCAAGGCAGAGCCGGGGGTTTTTGCCCCTATGGGGCATTTATGTCTTGCGCTTAAATCGGCCTTTGGCCCTGCCCGGCTTGTTCTGCTGGCGAGCCCGTCCGATGGCCAGCGCATCGGCCGGAACATCCTCGGTCAGGTTGGTGCCGGCCGCCACATAGGCTCCCTCGCCCACGGTGACGGGCGAGATGATGTTGGTGTTGCAGCCGATAAAGGCGTAGTCGCCCAAGGTCGAGCGGTGTTTGTTTTTCCCGTCGTAGTTGACGCTTACCACGCCGCAGCCCACATTGACCCCTCGGCCTATGTCCAAATCCCCTAAATAGCTCAGGTGCGAAAGGGCGCTGTTCGGGCCCACGGTGGTGTTTTTAAGCTCCATAAAGTTGCCGATTTTAACCGAGTCGGCCACCTTGCATCCGGGGCGAAGCTGGGCAAAGGGACCGATGTGGCAGTCTGCGCCCACCACGCTGCCGGTGATTTGAGACTGGTTAATCTCGGTGTTTTGGCCGATAACGCTGTCGGTTATCACGCTGTTGGGGCCAATAATCGCCCCCGCCCCGATTTGGGTGTGCCCCTTTAGAATGGTGCCGGGCAGCAGCCGGGCGCCGGGGGCCACGGTGACATCCTGACCCACCACCACCTGACTGGCAAAGGGAATATCCACCCCCATGTTGAGCAGATATTCCACCCTAAGGGTGCGGGCGATTTCGTTGAGCTTAGCAAGTTCCCGCCGGGTGTTGGCGCCCAAAGCCACATGGGCACTCCAGGCGCGGTAGGCACCGGCCTTATACTGCTGCCCGTCGCAAAAGCCCAGCATATCGGTCAGATAATACTGCCCGAGCTTATTGTCGGTGGTCAGGCGCTCTAAATTCTCAAGCAAGAATTCGGCCGAAAACCAGTAGGTACCAGCGTTGATTTCGTTTATCTCCAGCTGGTCGGCGGTGGCGTCGGCCGCCTCGACGATGGTAACGCCCGACTCGGTGTGCACAATGCGTCCGTAGCGGTCGGGATTTTCCACCTTGGCGGTAAGCACGGTGACAGCATTGCCCGCCGCCACATGGGCCCCATAGGCGGCGCTGATGGTGTCGGCATCCACAAAGGGCGCATCGCCGTACATCACCAAGATGTCGGCCGAGCGATTTTGCACAAGAAAGTCCCGGCACTGCATCAAGGCGTGGCCGGTGCCCATGCGTTCGGCCTGGGTAGCGGTGTGGCAGCCCTCGGGCAGCAGCGTCTCCACCGGCTCACAGTAGGGCTTGGGCCCCACCACCACGCACAGCCGGTCGGCGGGCAGTCCGGTGCCCAGCAAGTGGTCGATGATAT
Organism: Ruminococcaceae bacterium UBA1404; assembly: GCA_002305075.1. Taxonomy (GTDB): domain Bacteria; phylum Bacillota; class Clostridia; order Oscillospirales; family Ruminococcaceae; genus UBA1404. The sequence continues at coordinate 36,639 of DBQC01000012.1, forward strand.
GGCAAATAAGCGGCTTAAACAGCACCTCGCAGCAGACCTTGGGCAGGTCGGCGCCCATGCGCCGTCCCTCTCCTGCGGCCAGTATCACGGCGGCTCTCTCTCTCATGGTATCTCTCCTTTATAGCGTGGGATAAAAGGCTCTTTTACCTATATCATAGGCAGAACAAGGGGGTGGGTGTGCAAAAACAGGGGTAAAAGGATATTTTTGACCCCCTACCGTTCAAGAAAGGCCCCCTCTCTGGTGCCCATGTAGACCGACAGGGCAAGGCCGATGGCCAGGTAGGTGACGCTTACCGAGGTGCCCCCCGCCGACAGCAAGGGCAGCGTGATGCCCACCACCGGCAGCAAGGAAAGGTTCATGCCAATGTTGATGCACACCTGTGCCGCAATCATGGCAAATACCCCTACGCAGATAGACCGCCCCAGGGCATCCTTGGCTCGGCGGGCCGATATGAGCAGCCGGGCGCAAATAATCACAAACAGCGCCAATACCCCCACCGCCCCGGCAAAGCCCAGAGCCTGTCCCACAAAGGCGAAGATAAAGTCGTTGTGTATCTCGGGCACATAGTAGTGGCTATCGGCAAAAACGCCTACGCCCCACACCTGCCCCGAACCGATGGACAGCCGGCTGGTATACTGCTGCCAGCCGATGCCCAGGGGGTCTATGGTGTGGTCGTAGGCGCAGAGGATGCGCATTTTTTGCTCGTAGTTAAAATAGTAGTTCCAGGCAACCGGGGCAGCCAGCGCCACCACCACCACGGCAGCCGCCATATACTTGATATGCAGCCCCGCCCCAAACAGCATGGCCGCAAAAATAAAAACAAAGATGAGGGCGGTGCCGTCGTCCCCCTGAAGCATCACCATCACGGTGGGCAGGGCGCCAATCAGGCAGAGGCGCATCAGGTTGAGCGGGGCGTTTATGGCGGGGGTGCGCTCGAGCTCGCGGGCAAAAAAGAGGATAAAGGCAATTTTAAGCAGCTCGGCCGGCTGAAAGGTCAGTTTGATAAAGGGCAGCATCAGCCAGGCTCGGTCGTCCACGCCCTCCATGCGCTGAATGCCAAAAAAGTAGGTAAGTATAATCAAAAACAGCGCCACCGGCACATAGAGCCGGTAGAGCGAGGCCAGCCATCGGTAGTCGATGCGGGAGAGGATGAGGGCGGCTGTAACGCCCAGCATAGACGCCAAGCCCTGCACCGCCACCTGACGGCTGGTGACCAGCCCCGAATGGCGCAGCCCTAAAAGCAGCACCACCGACAGGGCCGACACTCCAAGGCAACTGATCCAGAGTAGGCGGTCGGTGGAGCCAACATAAAAGCTGATATAGCGAAATAGCCGGCGCATGGTGTCTCCTTTGTTTGATCGGGATACTCTTATTATAATAAAAACAGCGCTGTCGTTCAAGAGCGTGGCCGCCCGGCCGACGCAAAAAAGGCGGCAACCGGACGGCCACTTTAAGTTTTATAGGCTAAAATCGGCCGCCAAAGCCCGCTCGACCGACAGGCTGGCTCGGGCGTTAAGGTCGCTGCCCGCCCGCACCCCGGCTTGGTACTCGTAGTAGCCCTGAGCGCCAATCATGGCGGCGTTGTCGCCACAGAGGGAGAGGGGAGGCAGGCAGAGGGTCAGCCCCCGGCTCCGGGCGGCCTCGGTGAGCATTTGGCGCAGGCCGGTGTTGGCCGACACCCCGCCCGCCGCGGCGATGGTAGAAAGGCCGGTCTGCTCGGCGGCCAAAAGCAGCCGGTGGCAGAGGGCGTGAGCCACCCTTGCCTCAAAGGCGGCCGCAAGGTCGGGCAGGTGGATGGCCTCGCCCCGCTGCCCGGCCGTGTTAATCAGGTTGAGCACGGCCGTTTTAAGGCCGGAAAAGCTCATATCCAGCGCAGCGCCCTCCACCTTAGGGGTGGGCAGGCTGTATCGGGTGGGGTCGCCGGTGCGGGCGGCCCGGTCCAAATGCACCCCGCCCGGATAGGGCAGGCCCATGGCTCGGGCGGCCTTGTCAAAGGCCTCGCCGGCGGCGTCGTCCCGGGTGCGACCCAGCACCCGCATTGTGGTGTAATCCTCCACATGGATGATGTGGCTGTGCCCCCCCGAGGCCACAAGGCAGAGAAAAGGCGGTTCAAGGTCGGGGCAAGCCAAATAGCAGGAGGCCACATGTCCCCGGATATGGTGCACGGGAATAAGGGGCTTTTGTGTGGCCAAAGCCAGCCCTTTGGCAAAACCTACCCCCACCAGCAGCGCCCCAATCAGGCCGGGGGCGGCGGTAACGGCAATGGCATCGACCTCCTCCATCGTCAGTCCGGCATCAGATAGGGCCCGTCGGGTGACGGGCAGAATGTGCTCGGTGTGGCTGCGGGAGGCAATTTCGGGCACGACGCCGCCGTATTTTTCGTGCTCGGGGATTTGGGAGTGGACCACGCTGGAGAGCACGGTGCGCCCGTCCATTACAAGGGCGGCAGCCGTCTCGTCGCAGGAGGTCTCGAGTGCTAGGATGATCATGGCGGCTCCTTTCGGGATGGGGCCGGGCTCTCGCCCATAACCCCACAATCTTTTATCAATAGGGCAGGTCGGGCCTGCGGGCTTTTGCTCTATGGCTACTTAAGCCAGCGGGTCATGATGCGGGCGTCCTCCTTGGGCAGGTCGTAGTAGCCGCGGCGCAGGCCCATGTCCACATAGCCCTCGCCGCTGTAAAGGGCAATGGCCCCGTGGTTGGACACCCGCACCTCCAGCGAGATAAAGCTCAGCCCACGCCGGCGCGCCTCGTCCTCCATGCGGCGCAACAGCATCTGTGCCACCCCCTGCCGCCGACAGTCGGGCCGCACCGCCACATTGGTGATATAGCCCTCGTCCAGCACGGTCATCATGCCGGCGTAACCGGCTATGCGCCCCTGGGCGTCTATCGCCGATAGAAATACGCTGTCCCGGGCCGATATGGCCCGCATCAGCCCTAAATTGCTCCAGGGCTGGCTAAAGCAGATGCGCTCGATGGCCGCCACCTCGGACAAATGGTCGGGCTCGGTGGGCACCACCGTAAATGCCGGCCCGCTCATTTTGCCTCCAGCCAGTTTGTGCCCATATGCACATCCACGGTAAGCGGCACCTGCAGCAAAGCGGCGTTTTCCATCTCCTGGCGCAAAATGGCCGATACCTGCTCCGCCTCGGACTCGGGGGCTTCCACAATCAGTTCGTCGTGCACCTGCAAAATCAGGCGGCTTTTCAGCCCCTCTTTTTTAAGGCGGTTGTATACCCGCACCATGGCCAGCTTGATGATGTCGGCCGCACTGCCCTGAATGGGGGTATTCATAGCCACTCGCTCGCCAAAGCTGCGGGTGTTGTAGTTGCTCGAGGTCAGCTCGGGCATGGCCCGGCGGCGTCCAAACAGGGTTTTAACATAGCCCTCTTTTTTGGCAAAGGCAATGGTGTCCTCCATATACTGGCGCACACCGGGGTAGTGGGCCAAGTAGCCCTTGATATAGGCGTCGGCTTCGGACACGCTCACGCCGATGTCCCGGCTAAGCGAAAAGGCCCCAATGCCATAGACAATGCCAAAGTTGACCGCCTTAGCCCGATTGCGCATCTGGGGGGTGACAAAGCTTAGAGGCAGGCCAAAAACCTGACTGGCCGTGATGGTATGGATGTCTTCGCCCTGCTTAAAGGCCTCGATCATGGTGGCATCGTCGGCGATATGAGCCAGCACCCGCAGCTCTATTTGGGAGTAGTCGGCGTCCACAAGCAGATGGCCGGGCGATGCGCCGAAAAAGCGGCGCAGGCGGCTGCCGATCTCGGTGCGGATGGGGATGTTTTGCAAGTTTGGCTCCACCGAGCTGATGCGCCCGGTGCGGGTTTCGGTCTGTCTAAACTGGGTGCGCACCCGCCCGTCGGCCTCCACCTGGGCGAGCAGCCCCGTCACATAGGTGGACTGGAGCTTGATAAGCTTGCGGTAGGATAAAATAAGCTCCACAATGGGGTGCTTGTCCCGCAAGTTCTCCAGCACATCGGCGCTGGTGGAATAGCCGGTTTTGGTCTTTTTGCCCGGGGGCAGCCCCAAGCGGTCAAACAGCACCTCGCCTAACTGCTTTGGCGAGTTCAGGTTAAACTCGCCCTCCGAAAGGGCGTAGATGCGGGCGGTCAGCGCCTCGATCTCTTTAGAGAGCTCGTCGCCAAAGGCTTTTAGCCCCTCGCTGTCCAAACAGAAGCCCCGCAGCTCCATGTCGGCCAGCACCTCGCACAGGGGCTGCTCGATCTGGGTGAGCAGGTGACCCTGACCATCGGCCAAAATCCGTGCCCACAGCAGGTCGCACAGGGCCGAAAAGCGCATAAGCTCGCCCTCGGTTCCCGGCGCAAAGGTCGGCAGGCCGTATTCGGCAGCCAGACGCTCGAGCGCATAGTCCGAGGCGTTGGGGTTGATAAGATAGGCGGCCAGCTCTAAATCGAGAGCCACATGGGGGTGTAAATCCCGGGGTAAGGCGTATTTATACAGGGCCTTGCCGCCGTGGATACGCAGCGGCACACAGGCTTTTAGCAGCGCATCGAGCAGCGCTGTGGCCTGCTCGCCCTCGGCCTCGGTGTAGCCCTCGCCCCGGCGCAGCAAGAGCCGGGCGGGGCTGCCGCCTTCAAAGTCCACCAGCATATCGGCCGGGCCCTCGGCCTGCAGCAGCGCCTGGGCATCGGCGGCCTTTAGAGCCGGAGCTTCGGGGGCATCGGGAGCGTCGGGCTCGGGGTCCTCGCCCTCGGGGGCGGGCAGGTTGAGCCGCTCGATGAGCCGGAACATCTCAAGGCGGGAGAGCAGCCGGTAAGCCTGCGCCGTGTCGGGCGCTTTAGGGTGCAGGTCCTCCAGCCGGCAGTCGAGCGGCAGGTCCCGGCGGATGGTGCCCAGCTCCCGGCTTAAATAGGCCGCCTCTTTGCCGCTGCGCAGTCTCTCGCGCAGGGTGGGGCGCACATCCAGGCTGTCCAGGTCTTGGTAGATGGCGTCCAGGCTGCCAAAGCGCTCGAGCAGCATAAGGGCGGTTTTTTCCCCCACCCCGGGCACGCCGGGAATATTGTCCGAGCTGTCGCCCATCAGGGCTTTTAGGTCGATGAGCGCATGGGGCGTAAGCCCGCCGTAGCGCTCGGCCACACTGTCATCATCATAGAGCACGGTCTCGCTCTGACCCGCCCGGGTAGAGGCATAGAGCACCTTGGTGCGCCCGCCGATAAGCTGAAAGGCGTCCCGGTCGCCGGTGGCAATCAGGCAGTCCCATCCGGCCGCCTCGCAGCAGCTCGACAATGTGCCCAAAATATCGTCGGCCTCGTAGCCGGGCAGCTCTATCAACAGGTAACCCAAAGCGGTCAGCAGCTCCCGAATCAGGGGCAGCTGCTCGGCCAGCTCGTCGGGCATGGGCTTGCGGGTGCCCTTGTAGTCGTCGGACAAATCGTGGCGAAAGGTGGGGCCGGGCAGGTCGAAGGCAAAGGCCACGGCGTCCACCTTATAGTCGTTTAAAATTTTAAGCAACATATTCATAAAGCCGTATACGGCGTTGGTGTGCTCCCCATTTTTGGTGGTAAGGGGGCGCACCCCATAAAAGGCCCGGTTTAGAATGCTGTTGGCGTCTACGGCGAGTAGGCGCATAAAAACGCTCCTTTCAAGAGGATGTGGCGGGGCGAGCGGAACACGCAGGGGACACAGGCGGCCCCTCTTGCAAAAAAGGCCGAGCCCTTAAGCTCGACCCTCCGGCTTTTAGCGCCCTTGGGGCGGATAAAACGCCGCCTTTAAGCGATGCGCCGCCCTGTGCTAGTATGATACGCCCCGGGCAAAAATATGTCAAGCGTTGGCAGCGCCGGCCCCTATGCCCGGGCAAAAATTTTACAGTACCTTCCTACCTGCCGGGTCCTATATGAGGGCGCTTACCGGCCGGTCGCTTTGCGGTCTTGTGCAGGGCAGGCCGGCATGGTAAAATCATCCTATAAAGGGCGGCGCAAGATGCCCGCCCGGGTGCGATATTAGGGGGATTTACTGTGGACAAAAAGCCCGCTTTGGCACTGGCGCTCATGTTGGTACTAAGCTTAACCCCTGCGGCTGCGGCCGCATCGCCCGCTGTGGCATCCGAGGTGGGTGCCTCCCTGTCGGGCGCCGAACAGGGGGCGCTGACCCTGCGCAGCGAGGTGCATCTTAACGAGAGCATCACCCTGTCCGGGGCGCGCACCATCACGCTCGAGGAGGGCGCTCGGCTCATCCTCGGCCCGGGGGGCTCGGTGGCGGTGCCGGCCGGCAGCAGCCTTGAGCTGTCCGGCCCCGGGCAGGTGGAGGTGGCCGGAGGCAGGCTGCGCATACAGGGCGAGCTGGTTGTGGGCTGTCCCCTTACGCTGAGCAGCTCTGATGCGCTGGAGGTATACAGCCGTGGCAGCGCCGCCAAGCTGCGGGTGGCATCGGGCGGCACCCTGCGGACCGAAAACACCGAGGGCTGGGCGCTGCGCTGCGACGCCGTCAATTACAATGCGCTGGTGCTGGTGGAGCGGTCGGGTCGGCTGGAGCTTAAAAACACCGGCGGCACGGGCCTTGTACTGGCCGATATGGGGGCCGACTTTGCCCGCGCAGCGCTGCGGGTGGAGGCCGGCGGTCAGCTTTGGGTGGAAAACGGCGGCAGTGCAGCCCTAGACGCCCGGGAGGCCACTGGAACCTATCTGACGCTGGAGGACGAGGCGCAGCTCTTCTGGGCGGCCGGGGAGCAGGGATTTTTGGGGCCGGAGGAGGGTATTTGCCTATCCGAGGATGCGGCCATTGTCCGCCTGACAAACACCCCGCTGCCGCTTTCCGAAGATGCGGGCAAAATCTACTTGGCTGTGCGGCCCGAGCTGAGCGGGCCCGAGGTGGCCTTTGGGTTGACCGGAAGCTGGACGGGCGGGCCGGTTGCCTTTAGGGGGGCCGACTACCACCCGGTGCGGGAGGGCGAGACGCTGCTCCTTGAGGCTGAGGGCCATGCCCCAACCCGGCTTGTGGCCGAGGGTCTGGTGCCCGGCGGCACCCTTGCGCCGACTTTGGGCATGAAGGCCCCCGACAAGGCAGTACCCAGCCCACCGCTGCTGTGGGCGGCCGGGATCGGTGCAGTTCTCACCATGGGGTTTTTCTCTCTAAGCAAAAGGCGGCGCTAATATCCGGTGCTGTGCTCAATCAATCGGCCCACCCCTTTTAGGGCGGGCCGATTTGCTGTTTAGAATAGGCTCTATGGGCTTTATATTTAGGATTTAAAGTATATGCGGCGTGGAACAAGTCCACGCCGCATTTTGCTGCTAAAACCTCGTTTTGGGGGCGATGCCGATACAAAGGCTGTGGGCCTCGGTGGGCTGAATGACAACCTCCATCCGGCGCAGGGGCGGGCCATGGGGCGGCCCTCCCGGCGGGTAAACCTCCAGCGTGTAGCGCCCCGGAAGCGGGGCGGCAAAAAGGCAGCGGCCCTCGGCGTCCGATGTGGCCCGGTCGGCGACATTCCCCTCGCTGTCTCGCAGCAGCACCAAGGCGCCCACGGCCGACCGACTCCCGCAGCCGTGCTGCAAAGCCAGCAGACGGCACTGCAATCCCACCGGCCGCAGACCAAGGCGCATATCGAGCCGGGCGTCGGCGGGAAATTCGCTCTCCCAAGAAAGCCGGAGCGCCCGGTAGTACTTGACCGACCGAGGGGGCAGATACTCCCGTCCGGCCAGAGCGTCCAAAGCCGCCTGCCCCTCCTCACCGAGGGTATCTATGGCCAGCGCCTCGCCCGGCCCCTCGGCGCAGAGGGTAAGCGCCGCCGCCCCTGCCCCACCCTGCAGGTTAAACCGGGCGTCGGTTATCAGATAGGCGGTGTCGGTGGGGTTCTCTATGGCAAAGCTACCCCCCACCTGCCGGGCACCGGCGGGCAGGCTATCCAGACATCGGGCCAACAGGTCATCGATCTGCACGGCAGCCGCATAGTCCTTCTCGGGACTTATCGGGGCCGTATAGGCCACGGGCGGGGCCACTGCCCGGGCAGGCGTCCCCCACAGCAGGCAAAAGGTCACCACCACCATGAGACATCGCCGCCACATCAAGCTTCTCCCTCCCCTTATGTACTAGCTTTAGCTTAAAGCCGTTCGGGAGCGGGAACTGTCGGGGCGGGGGCATAAAAAATGGGGAAAATTCGGGCAAATGGCGGCATCCCCGGCCTACCAGGCAGCGGTGGGCAAAATGGTGGCAAACCGCAGCCGATTAAGGTCGCAGAGCATGAGAGTGGTGTGGTCTAAAGCCTCGAGCACCAGATAGTTCGGCCCCACATCGGTGAGGATGCCCACCCGCTCGACCAGTTGGCCGTTCATCTCAAACTCGGCTCGCAAAATATTTCCCAAATGGCCGGACAGATACTCCTCCAGCCCGGGGGGGGCGGCTGTGTAGGTGTTGGCCGAGGGGGCGGCCCAGTAGGGGTCGGGGGTGGGGTTTGGGTAGTTGTAGGGCAAAGTGTTGTACTGACATTGGGCACCGGTGGTCATAACAAAACCGCCGGTGTGGGGGGTTATCTGACTGACCGGGAGGGCATCCCAGGTGTTTTGCGGACTTGTCTCCATAAGTTAACGCTCCTTTTAGGAAATTTGGGGTTCAGTTCAGTATATGGAAAAGTGCGCCGGGTGGTAAATCATCACTTTGGCGGGGTCCGGCCGGTTATGCTCATGTCACAAGCCGCCTCTGCGGCATCAAAGCGAAAGGAGGACGACCCGTGAAACTGGCCACCTATGCCCGGCGCTGCGAGAGCTACTTTGCCAACACCGACAACCGCCCCTTTAGCATTCTTGAGGCCTGCGACGCCATGGGCATCGATTACGAGACCCTGCGAGCCTGGGAAATCGGCGAGGATGCCCAATTTGCGGCGCTGGCCCGGCGGGTGAAAACCCGTGTGGCGGCCGGCTGGGAAAAGGGCGAGCTCACCGCCTCTATGGCCACCTACCTGCACAAGAGCTATATCGGGGAGGAGCGGCGGGAGACCGAGGGCCCCCTAGAGATTGTGGTGCGGGTGGAGGGGGATGGAGCTTAGGCTCTCGCCGAGGCAGATGGCCTTTATGCAGGCCGACGCCGACGAGGTGTTCTTTGGCGGGGCGGCGGGCGGCGGCAAGAGCTATGGCCAGGTGGCCGACGCCCTCATCTATGCGGCCCGCTACCCCGGCAGCCGTCAGCTGCTGCTTCGGCGCACCTTTCCCGAGCTCGAGCGCTCGCTCATTCGCACCGCCCGGGAGCTCTACCCCACAAGCCACTGCAGCTACAACGCCACCCGGCATCTGTTTACGCTGCCCGGCGGCTCCACCATCGAGTTTGGCTGCTGCGAGGGGGAGGGCGATGTCTACCGCTATCAGTCGGCCGAGTACGACTGCATCCGCTTCGACGAGCTCACCCACTTTACCGAGTATCAGTACCGCTACCTCTGCAGCCGCAACCGGGGCATGGGCCCCTTTCCCCGGCAAATCAAAAGCACCGGCAACCCCGGCGGCATCGGCCACAGTTGGGTCAAGGCCCGGTTTATCTCCCCCGCCCCGCCCGGGCAGGTGTTTGAGATAGAGGGCGAGCGGCGGCTGTTTATTCCGGCCGGCATTGCCGACAACCCCTTTTTAACCCGGGCCGACCCCGGCTACGCCCGTCGCCTGATGCGGCTGCCCGAGCCCGAGCGCCGGGCCCTGCTCGAGGGGGACTGGGGCCTTGCCGAGGGGCAGTTTTTCACCGAGTTTAGGCGCGAGCGCCATGTGTTGGAGCCCTATGAAGTTCCCGAGAGCTGGCGGCGCTACCGAGCCATCGACTACGGCCTCGATATGCTGGCCTGCCTCTGGATTGCCCTCTCTCCCGAGGGTCGGGCCATTGTCTACCGGGAGCTGTGTAAGCCCAATTTAATTATTTCTAAGGCGGCTTCGTGCATCCGGGCAGCCGAAGCCGAGGGGGAGCAGATTTATCGCACCTTTGCGCCGCCCGACCTTTGGAGCCGGCAGCGGGAGACCGGGCAGACAGCCGAACGCCTGTTCCATGCGGCCGGCGTGCAGCTGCACCGGGCGTCCAACGACCGCAAAAGCGGCTGGCTGGCCCTGAAGGAATGGCTGGCCGACGCCCCCGACGGCCGACCGAGGATGCAGATTTTTTCTAGCTGCATCACGCTTATTGAGCATCTGCCCGCCCTGCGCCACGACACGCAGCTGCCCGGCGACTGCGCCCGGCGCCCCCACGGCATCACCCACGCGCCGGACGCCCTGCGCTACTTTGCCGTAAGCCATACCGCTCCGGGGGAGCTTGAGGCACCCCCTCTCCTCCCCGCTCCGCTCCGGGAGACCCCGCCACCCGAGAGCTTGTGGTAGAGCGGGCATTAGCCCTTCCCTGCACATTATGCTGTGCAAAAAGCGTCCGCTGCGGCGGGGTTAACCGCTCGCTGCGCTCGCACATCTCCCCCGTATCGGCAGAAAAAGCTTGCGCAGCAACTATATCGCCCAACTAACGGGACATGATGTCCCGTTAGTTCCCCCGGTGCTTGCCATCCTGCCTAAAGCGGATAACCCCGCCCCGAAAGGAGGTGATTGTATGGAAGTGTTATTTGGAGCGCTGCTTGCGCTGTTTTCGGCCGGTATAGGCTTTTGGGGCACCATTCTCGCTATGCGGGAAGCCCGGGGTCGCCCCCTTATGGCGCAGCCCACGGTGCCCGAGCCGGTGGAGGAGGCGCTGTTTGAATCCCTGATGGGATAAATCTTGCTAAAGAAAGGAGTGAATGCTTTGCACATGGACGCCCAAGGCATATGGGCCACCTATCAGCAGGGGCTTGTCTACCAGCGGCAGATGGGCTTTAGCGAAAACTGGCCGCTGTTTGCCCGCATGAAATCCGGCCGCCAGTGGGCGCCGCCCACCGAGCGCACCCGCAATCTGCCCCGGCCGGTGTTCAACATCATCGAGCAGTTTATCGGCGTTAAAACCGCCGAGCTGCTGCGCCGACCGGTCCGCCTGGTCTATGGCGGAGGCGGCGACGCCGACGCCATGACCGAAAAGGCTGCCCGCATCTGGGACGACATCGACCAAGACGAGCTCTGCGCCGACTTTTTAGAGGACGCTGCCACCTATGGCACCGGCATCCTCCACTACTACCGCCATCCCCAAAGCGGCCGGATACGGGGCGAGGTGCTCAGCCCCCAAAGCGTATTCTTTGCTGCCCCCGAGGTGCGGGAGGTGCAGCACCAGCCGGCCATTCTCATCGCCACCGACCTGCCCACCGAGCGGCTGCGGGCCGAGGCCATCGCCGCCGGGGCCACCGCCCAGCAGCTTGAGGACATACGCCCCAACCGCCAGGCGCCCGGCGGCCCCGTAACCACCCTCATCACCCGGTACAGCCGCCGGGAGGGCCAGGTGGTGTTCACTCGCTCTACCGAGAGCTTTGTGCTCACCCGGTCCGCCCCCTTAGGCGAATCGGTGAGCCTCTACCCCATCGAGCTGTTCTGCTGGCGCAAGCGCCGAGACAGCATTTTTGGCACCGGCGAGGTCGAGAGCATTCTGCCCAACCAGCGGGCCATCAACTTTGTGGTGGCCATGCTGCTGCTCTCGGTGCAGCAGACGGCCTGGCCCAGGCTGGTGGTCAAGGAGGGGGCGTTGCGCCAGCTTCCCACCAACGCCCCCGGCGAGGTGCTCACCGACCACTGCCCCGAGGGTAGCGGCATCCGCTATCTGGAGCCGCCGGCCTATCCGGCCCAGGCGCTGGCAGCTGTGGACAAGGTCTACGAGCTGACCCGGGCCACCAGCGGCGTGACCGATGTGATGAGCGGCGAGCCCTTTTCCCGCAGCGCGTCGGCACAGGCCATCAGCGCACTGCAGATGCAGGCCAAGGCCCCGCTGGACGCCACCCGGCTGCGCTACTACCGCAGCCTTTCGAACATAGGCAAAATCTGGGCGCAGCTGCTCGGTCAAACCGGCGAGGGCGGCCCGCTCAGCTGCACCGCCAAGGAGGAAAACCATGACTGACCTATCAAACCCTGCCCAGACCCACCTGGCCGAACCGGCCAGCCCGGGCGCTTTGTCGGCCCCCACCCCCACCGAGGGCGACCTGTGGGCCCTGTCCCGGGAAGCCTTTGCCACCCTAACCCGTCGGGCTCTGTCCGGCGAGCTTGTAAGCATGAAAGGAGACTTATAAATGGCAGACAATCTGAACACCTATGGCGGTCTTACCGCCGAGCAGCGCACCTTTTACGACCGGGTGCTTCTTGAGCGCCTGACGCCTGAGCTGGTCTACGCCCGTTTTGGCCAGGCCCGCTCCATGCCGTCCGGCAGCGGCGACACCATTCAGTTTCGGCGCTTTAACGCCGAGAGTGCCAACACCACCCCCCTCACCGAGGGCCAGACCCCCGAGGGCGGCAGCCTGAGCATCAGCACGGTGACCGCACAGGTGCAGCAGTATGGCGACTATAAAGTTATCACCGACAAGCTGGACCTGATGGGCATCGACCCGGTCATCACCGAGACGGTGCAGCTCTTGGGCGAAAAGGCCGGCCTCACCATTGATACGCTGGTGCGGGATGCGCTGGCTACCGGCAACCGGGTGGTCTATGCGGGCAACCGGGCCAACCGCGGCAGCCTCAGCGAAAGCGATGTGATTACCTCGGAGGATGTCAAAAAGGCCGTGCGCCAACTGCGCAACCAAAAGGCCAAACCCTTTGAGGACGGTTGCTATGTGGGCATTATCAGCCCCGAGGTGCAGTACGACCTGATGAGCGACCCCCTTTGGCAGGATGTGCACCGCTATAACGGCGGCGAGGGCATTATGAAGGGTGAGATTGGCAAGCTCTACGGTGTGCGCTTTGTGACCACCTCCAACCCCAAAATCATTGAGGAGGCCGGGGTGGACGATTCGGATGTGCATCTGAGCTTTATTTTGGGCCAAAACGCCTTTGGCATTGTGGATGTGTCCGGCACCTCCCACCCCCAGACCATCGTAAAACCCCTGGGCTCGGCCGGCACCAACGATCCCCTCGACCAGCGGGCCTCTGTGGGCTACAAGTTTAACTTTGCCGTTAAGATTCTCAACGAAGCCGCCATGCTGCGCATTGAGTCGGTGCCCGGCTAAACATTGATACTTATATATAAAGGAGGATACCGCTATGGCTAAAACCGCCAAAACCCAAACCGCCGACCCGGTCTGCCGGGTTTATGTCCCCATCGACCCCCTTAACCCCCACGAGAACGAGCTGACACTCAGCATCAACGGCCAGTGCCTCACCGTGCCCCTGGGGCGGCTCATCAGCCTGCCCGAGAGCTTTTGCAAGCTGCTCGTGAACAGCGGCCGCATTACGGGCTACGAAACCGACAGCCATGACTAAGGCCGAGAGCCGGGCGCTGTTTTTGCGCCACCTGGATCTGGCCACCCGGCAGGGTCAGCCCCTGTCGGGGGGGACGGCCGCCGACCTTAGCGACCGCCACGACCACCTGATTGGCCAAGCCATTGCCGACCTCGGAGCCGCTCTGCGGCCCGAGGCGGTGTGGGATATTGCGCCGCAGGAGGGTTTGCAGGTGGGGGGCTACCGGCTCTGTGCGCTGCCCGAGGGCTTTGTGGCCCTGTGTGCACTTGTCTCAGCTGAGGACGGCCAGCCGGTGGAGGACTATGTGCTGCTGCCCGACCGCCTCAGACTGCCGGGCAGCCTAAGCCGGCCGCTTAAGGCCCGCTATGTGCGACGCCCTGCGCCGCTTTTGCCCGACGCCGAGGACGATGCTCTTATCGACCTGCCCGAGGAGGCGGTGCATCTGGCCCCGCTGCGCTGCGCCGTGCTGGCCACAGCCGCCGGCGATCCGGACATCTCGGCCTGGCTGCAGGCGCTGTATACCCAGTCGCTGTCCGCCCTTGTGCGCCCTAGGCTACTCGACCGGCCCCGGGTGGAGATGCGCTATCAAATGGAGGTGTAGCTATGGCGCAAAAAAGACCCAATCGGCCGGCCTCCTCCTCGGTGACCATCAAGCGCTTTGGCGGGCTGGAGCTGCGGGAGGGAGTTGTATCTTTGGACCCCTGCCGCAGTCCCGATGCGCTCAATATGCTGCTCGACGCCGACGGTCTGCCCGCCAAGCGCACCGGCACCTATGGATACTGGGGCTTTGCCGGTTTGGGCGACAGGGTGCACGGCCTGCACAACATCATGATAGACGGCGAGCAGCGGCTGATGGTCCACGCCGGCAGCCATCTCTGGCTGCTGCGCCCCGACGGTGCCACCCATCTCTACGACAAGCTAGCCGAGGCACCCTCCACCGGATTTTCCCTATCGGGGCGATACTTTTTGCTGGACGGCACCGGCATCTATAAAGTGACGGGCAGCTCGGCCACACCGGCGCTTATAAATCCCTACGAGCCGCTCACCCGCCGCCGGGCCCGGCCCGACGGTTCGGGCAGTCAGGGGGGCGAGGAGCCCAACTTTCTTACGGCCATGCGGCGCAACAGCTTTGTAACCGACGGCGAGACCGCCGTATTTCAGCTGGACGCCTACCCGGTGGCCGGCACCGTGGAGGCCACCCTTCAGGACGGCAGCGTCAAGCGGGAGGGGCAGGGCCTCAATGTCTACCAGCACGCCGGACAGGTGACCTTTAGCGCCCCCCCGTCGGCGGGCGAGGAGGGCGTGGTCATCCGCTTTAAGGCGGCGGGCTGGCCTGTGGATGTGGACAAGGCCATCGCCAAGACCCGACGCTTCGGAATCTATGGCAGCACGGTCTATCTCACCGGCAACCCCGACCTGCCCGCCTTCGAGTGGGGCAGCCCCGACATCGACAGGGCCTATTTCCCCCGCCATCTCTGCGGCTATGTGGGCGACCCGGGCACCCCCATCGCCGGCTATCTGCAGCATCAGGAAGCGCTGGTCATCTTAAAGCGCCCGGGCAACGACAGCGGCCTCTACCTGCGTCTGGGCGAGGCGCCACCCCAGCCGGGCGGCGAAGCGCCGCCGGCCATCGGGGGTATTGCCCAGCTGGGCGACATGGGGCTTTATCTCTCCCGGCAGGGCATTATGGAAGTCACCGGCTCGGGCCGGGCCGGAACCCGGGGTGTCCGGCTGCGCAGCCAGTCGGTTGCCCCGCTTTTGGAGGATCTGCCCGAGCATCCGGTGGCCTATGTCCACGACCAGAGCTACTATCTCACCTTAAAAGACGGCTTGCTGGTGGGCGCCCGCTCCCCCGTGGGGGAGGGGCTGGAGTGGAATGTCTGGCGTACCTTTGCCCCCCGCTATCTGGCCACGGCTCTGGGGCGGCTGTGCTTTGCCGAGATCGACCGGCTTTATTACTTTAAAAAACCCGGGGATTATAAAACCTACACGGACGAGGAGCAGGACTTTGATGCCTATTGGACCAGTCCCCCGCTACAAATCGGGCAGTTGGGCGATGAGCAGAGCCTGACCGACCTGTTTGTCACCCTGCGTCCCCAAAGCCACACCGAGGTGGAGGTGGCGGCCGAGGGCCATAGCTTTGAGCCCACCGGCGCCCTAATTTCGGATGCCAACACCGCCGGCTCGGTACAGCGGCTGCGCCTGAGACCGCCTTCTGCCCCCAGCCACCGCATACGGATGGCCTGCCGGGGCCTAAACCAACCCATGCGCTTAGGGCCGCTGCGGGTGCGGGGCAAAATCCTGCGCCGCCCCGGCTAAAGCGCCATCTAAATAAGCCGCTGCACCCTAAGGGCGCAGCGGCTTTGGGTTTTGGGGTTATTTTCGCACAAGGGGCCCGTCGCTTAAGATAAAGCAGCCCCCCTGCTCCACGGTTAAATAGACATAGCTGCCCGAAATATACGCATCGGCGTCCTGCAGCAGACGGTAGGTGTTGGCGGCCTCGTCATAGCGATAGATCCACGGTTCGGACAGCGCCCCGCTTCCCATCAAGGCGGCCACCCGCACCCGCTGGCCAAAGCTGCCCTTTTGCTCGAGGCGCATCACCTGCAGCGGATTGTTAAACCAGCGACCAAAGGTTTGAGCCACCTTCTCCACGGCGGCACCCTCCACCCGACCGCCGGCGTTAAAGGCCCCCGCAAGGGGAAAAGGCAGATAGAGCCGCACGCCTACTGCGCCGCTTGCGGTGAGGGTGTCCAGCAGCAGGTGGCCGCTGTACCCTTCGGCGGTGGCCTGACGGGAAAGGCTCTCGACCACTTCGGCCGATACCTCTCCCACGCCCTTGAGGCGCAGCGCCAGATTGCGGCCCATGGCCTGCGCCTTGGCCGCCGTGTAGGCCGCCTGAGCCGCCGTATGGCTCAGCGGAATGGATGGGCTGTCCACCGGGGCCGCCGGGGTCCGGATGGCGGTGGTTTTTTCCCGGGAGACACTGCCACCGCCTCCTCCGCCGCCCGGGCGATAACTGCCGCTGTGCTCGTCCGAGCCGCCGGGTTGTCCGCCCCCGTTCTCCTTGTCCTTATCCTTGTCCTCGTCCTTGTGGTCAGGATCGGCGGGGTCCTCGTCCGGCGGGAGCTGGGGCAGCTCTATGACCTCCACCACCAGCGTGGCCGTGAGCACCGGGTGACCCGGCCCTATTACAAGGGTTACAGCATGGCTGCCCGGGTCAAGGTTAAGGTATTGCATCCGCTCGACCGCCACCGTAAGTATGCCTGCCTCGGCATCCCAGCTAAAGGGCAGCAGAGCGCCGCCGATGGAAAGGCTTTCGGGCGCTTCGGCAACATTTTCAAGGCGGATAACAAGGTTTTCGGGCTGGCCCTGCTTGTAGCTGTGGTCGATATGGATTTCAGGCTGGGGCGGTGGGGGGTCGGCCTCCTCCACCACCAGCGTGGCCGTAAGGGTGGCGCTGCCGGTGTGCAGCACGAGCTCCACCGGA
>DBQC01000026.1 GCA_002305075.1 Ruminococcaceae bacterium UBA1404
TTTTATCACTGCCACTGACAAAAACTGCGGAAGTAAACTGCCGGAAGGGGCAAAGTTCTGCGGCAGCTGCGGCGCAAAGACCGAGCGTGTGCATCTTGCAGGAGTATTCGCCTTGTTTCTGATGACGGCGGTTCTTGGCGGCTGCGGCACTTCGGGCGGAAAAGACGCCGAAGAAGCAACCGAATTAGCGGGCGTGTTCGCCGGCTCTGCCGGTTATCTAAGCTTCTATCCTGACCAGGAGGTTCTGGTCAGCTTATCTGATGATCATGTTTGGCTTCTAAAAGGGAAGGAAAACCATAAGACCTATGGTTATGTCTTTATCCTGGGCAATGAAGAAATCTCTTATGACAAGGCCGAGGCTTTTTAGCTCCATGACGGTAGCGATACCTTCGCAAAGATAAACTGCCGGACAGAAACGGATAAAATCATACTTTTCCCCGGGAATGAAAACGAGGCGGCGTTTGGACGACGCACCGACTGATGCTATCGGAATTATCATCTTCTATATTTACCTAACTTCTCAATAAAAGACCGCACCGTTAAGCCGGAAGTGGCTTAACGGTGCGGTCTTTTGCTTTTGCCGTGCTTAAACCAGATAAAAACATGATAGGCTACATAGCCTACACAAAAATGTACAGCGTGGAGTCTAATTTGGCCTTGCTTTTCAGATGGAATATTCTTCTATACCGTGGCCTGAAACACAAACCAGCCGTCGCTCACCACAAACTGGAATACACCACCATGCTTTTCCACGATGTGCGCCATGCTCTTTGTACCAAAGCCATGGCCCTGATTTTTTGATACCGGAAGCCCCTGATGAAACATCGGCTCCGAATGATAGCGGTTGCGAATATCCATGCACAACTTATTGTTTTTGGAATACATACGCAGCCGGATGATGCGTTTATAGCTGTTCGGTATCTGTTCAGTAGCTTGTACGGCATTTTCCAAAGCGTTTGACAAGAGCGAACAAAGCTCGGTATCGCTAAATAAAAGGGTGTCGGGCAGTTTTGCGTCGACCGTCAGCAGAATTTGCGATTGCTTTGCTTTTGCGGTGAAGGCTGACAAAATCAGATTTATGGTTTCGTTTTCACAAAAACGCAAGGGAGTAATGGCATCGATGTCGGATTGAGCCGTGCGCAGATACTCTTTAATCTCCTCTAGGCGACCACCGGATGCCAGACCCTGCAAAAGAGCCAAATGGTGGCGCATATCGTGCCGATAGGATGCGGCATTCTGCTGTAGCTGCTGCAGAGAGGCAAACTCTGTCTGCGCCAGCCGCAGCTGTGCATCCAGCATATCCCGTTCCCTTTGTAGGGCTGCTTGTTTTTGCGTTTCGGAGTAGTAAAGAATCACAAACACAAAATAGAACACCGAAATTGTAGACGGCATAAACTGCACCGCCCACTTGGTGCCGCGGTAAAGTGTATCGGTGTAAATGGTAGTCATATAATCAAACACATAGTAAAAAAGCGGAACTGCGCCTAACATCAAACAAGATTTATAAGATATCTCCATAAGCTCTCGAACCGAGCCAGCCACATATGTTTTCAGGAAATAGTAGCACAGAAATACTGCCGCAATATAAAAAATATGGTCTGCAAGGCTGCTGTCTAAGGCTTCTCCCGCAAGGAAGCCGAACCAGCGCGGTGCTTGACAGCAAAGATACCCCGAAAGCACACTGACAGCGGATATGAGCCACGGGCGTTTATAGTATAGCGAAAATATCACCATAAGCGGCAGGTGGATAATAAGTGGATAAAGCTTGGATGTCAAATCCAAGCCCCACAGCCACCAGCTGGCGGTTTGAACAAAAAGAAAAACGACACAGAAAACGCCGATTGTTATCCTGTTTTTTCTTGTAGGCTCTATTCCCGCAAAAAGGGCAGACACTGTCATGCCAAAGACCAGAGAAAACCCAAAACGCAGTAGGCCTATCACCGTTACAATCATGTAAAGCACCTGCCAATTAAATTATGTCTCGTCCATCTGATAGGTTAGATACTGCCGCTTGATTTCTTTGGTTTTTCCTTGGGCAATAGGAATAGATGAGAGGGTCTGCAAGATGATCTGATGACTTTGAATGGTATCCACATACTGCATATTCACAAGATAAGAGCGGTGGGGCTTCATAAAGCACCCGTATTTCAGAAGCGTATTGCAGACAGTGTCAAAAGACTCTTTGCATTCAACAAGCTTGCCCGAGCTCAGATGATACAGCACATTCCGACCAATCACCTCGGCAAAAACCACATTAGAAATGAGGATTTTTTGAATCCCCTGCGTGCTTTTTACAATGAGGGCATCCTCATCTTTTTTTGCTTTGATCTGCTCTAATAGGTCATCAAAGGCAGTAAACAGCTTTTCTTTTGAGATTGGCTTTAGAACATAATTAACAGCTTTTACCGAATAACTCTCGAGGGCAAACTCGGAAGACGATGTAAAGAATAGAATCGGCGCAGTTTTATCAAAATTGCGGATCTCTTTTGCCACATCAATGCCCGTATAACCCGGCATAATGATGTCCAGGCAGTATATGTCAAATCGCCGTCCTCGTTCCAGGTCCGAAACCAGTTCAAATCCGTTTAAAAATGCGGCGTAGTCGCAGTGTATATTTCTTGATGTTCTATATAAATTGACGAGCTGTGCCATATTGGACAGCTCGTCAATACTGTCATCACAGACCGCAATCTGCAACATGGGCATTTCTCCATTGCTTTTTATTCGACTTTCAGGCTCAGTTTACCATAAAATTCGGCGTTCGACACCATGATTTGTGCTAAAAAAATTGTGTTTCATGCATCGTACGGTTATAGAGCCTGATTTTTGATAAATTAAGCGCAGGGCATAAGGTTATACAGTGAGCTTGCCTTTGCCTATGAGACGCTTGTTTGCGTAGGGGAGGAGACAACCGAGAGAATCCGCTATATTACCTCATTCATTTCTAACAACGCCCTTAAAGCGAATCATACTCTGACAATGTTAGGTAACCTGAAAATATAGAGGGGCACTTTGTCATGCTGTCTACTTACATAGCCATCACCATTATTGTTGTATCCTTTGTTTTATGGACTATCTCCACCTACCAGAGACTGGTTATGCTCGACGAAAATATCGGCAGCGCCATGAGCCAGATCGGGGTACAGGTGTCCAGCCGCTTTGATGCGCTTATAACCATTTTGAATTTGACAAAGGCGTATGCCATGTGTGAAAGCGAAATGATGATCGATACAATCAAATCAAGCAGAAGCGCTATTTCGGCAAAATCCATCCCCGATGATGTGCTGGGTCAGGAACGGGTTATTTCCGAAGCTATAGAAATAATTGACCTGATAATCAAGCAACATCCTGAGCTAAAGACAAACCAAACCTATATCAAAACCATGGGTGTGGTGCAGACATTTGATAATATGATGCGAACCAGCCGCCTGATTTACAACGACAGTGTGTCCAAGCTAAACCGCGAAATCAGAATGTTCCCGGTTTCCATGGTTGCTGGGATTTTGGGATTTCGCCAAAGGGACCATCTGGAGGAACAGGCAAGCAAGGAGGATATATCCGACATGAAGTGAAAGGCAAAAGCTTCGAATTAAAAATACATAAAAAATGAAGGGGGAACAAGCTGTATGAAAAAATGCTAAGTATGCTTTTTGCGCTGTGCGTCATTGCGACCATGCTGCCGGTTTTCGCCTATGCAGACACAGCCACCAAAGTTTATCTAGGCGATGTGGAGCTGGACTGTACGGAGGGAGCCGTTTACGCTATTACCGATGATACCTTTACAGCGATAACCGAAGGTGCCACGGAAGAAAACTACAACATCAAGTTTGAAGATGGTACACTAACCCTGCGAGATGCCCATCTTAGCTACTCAGCCGGCAACAACAGAGCGACAATTCATACCAGCCATGACCTCACCATCATGGCGGAGGGCAGCAACACGGTTAACAGAATAGCGGGTTGGGCAATTGGCATTTATGGAAACTCGCTCACCCTTGGAGGAAACGGAACGCTGACCGTTACCTCTGATAAATATGTCGGATTGTTTGCCACCAAAACCATCACCGTCGAGGGCGGTATTACCCTCACCGCCGAGGGCGGTGGGACAAGTGGCCAAATCGGCGGCCCCGGCTTGTACGCAACAGATGCTATTGTCATTAAAGATGAGGCAACGGTCTGCGCAGCGGGTGGCACCTCGGGTATCGATAATGGCTCGAAAGTGGGCAGTGCCGGAGTCTGGGGCGTTACATCTGTAATCATTGAGGGGAACGCCTGGGTTACCGCCGTAGGCGGCGATGCGACGGCCGCAGGCTATAGTGCCGGTATCCTAAGCGGTTTTGAATATTCTACTGGTACTGTCACCATCCGGGACCAGGCAACGGTGGTTGCCACCGGTGGCAAAAGCGGCGGCTCCCGCAGCAGCTACGGCCTGTACGCCTCTGATGGTAGCAACCCCGGCTCCGGTACCATCAACATCTTAGGTGGCAGTATAACGGTACAATCGGGCGATGCTTACCAAAAATACGCCTTCAATAAAGCTCCTAACTTTGACGGGTACACAAGTTATAAATGGCGCACTTCTCAGGAGGACGATTTTAGCACTGAGCCTTACATGTGGTCGGCAGACCAAACCTATGTGGAAATCGCAAGCGATTTTGTTGCGGTTGAAAGCATTGAACTAACCAGCTCCGGCACGGTTACAGTCAATACCGACCTCATACTCACGGGATCGGTTACACCTTCAAGCGCCACAAACACAACCATTGATTGGTCGATAGAGGATGCCGGCGCAACGGACGCTACCATCACCGACGGTGTTTTCCGGGCAACATCGGTGGGCACTGCTAAAGTAAAAGCAACCATCATAAACGGCATGGGAACCGAAGAAGCTTACGAAGATTACATAGAAATCTTCGACATTACCGTGACCGAGGCGCCTGTTGTAACCCACACCATCACCGCAACAGCCGGTGAGGGGGGCAGCATTTCTCCAAGCGGCAGTGTGACTGTGGAGCACAACCAATCCAAACGCTTCGACATTATGCCAAACAGCTCCTATTCCATTGACGATGTGATAGTGGACGGTGTAAGCCAAGGCAAAATATCAAGCTATACCTTTGATGCCGTAACGGACGACCACACCATTGCCGCAACCTTCAGCTACAACGGCAGCAGCAGCTCCTCCGATGACGACAGTTCCTCAGATGACGATAGCGGCTCTACTCTACCTACAAACCCGGCACCCGACAAACCCAGTGCGCCCGCAAGGGGAGAGGCTCGGGTTTCCGGTATATCCGATGACAATGGCAACATCACCGTGAATATCACCGATAAAGCGATAACCGATGCGTTTGACAAAGCGCTTGCCCAAGCAAAGAAAAGCGGCAATACGCAAAATGGCATCACGGTGGTTCTCCGTGCGGATACCGGCAGTTCGACCTGCGCCGGTGTTGCGATCAATCTGCCAAAAACCGTACTGGACGCCATCGCTGATAAGAGAATCGTCAGCACCGTTGTGGTGGTGGATAACCCCCAAATCAGCCTAGGTGTAGATTTGGCCGCCATACAGGAAATAAGCAGGCAGGCAAAATCGGATGTCCGCATCACCCTCACCCGCACAGACAGCGGCGCACTGACAGGGTATGCCCAAAAAGTCGTCGGTAGCCGCCCGGTGTTCGACCTCAAGGTGAGCTACGACGGCGAGAAACAGGTTAAGTACTTTGGCACGGGCAGCATATCGATCACCATCCCCTATATCCTCGGCGCAAATGAAAACGCCGGCAATGTGCAGGCTGTCTATGTAGACAGTCAAGGAAAGGTGCGTTGGCTGCAAAATTCGGTCTATGACAGCGTAGAAAAGGTGCTGCGCTTAGCCACCCGTCAGGCTACCATCTACGGCATGGGATACCATGCACAGAGCGCTGTATTTGCGGACACCGCTCATCACTGGGCCAAAGAAGATCTTGCGTTTGCATCAAGCCGCGGATGGCTGGGCGGTACATCTGCTACCTCCTTTGACCCGGACACTGCCATGACTAAGAGGATGCTCGTCACCGCACTGGGGCGGCTAGCCAATGCCGATGTGAGCGGCTATACAAAGAGCAGCTTTATCGATGTAAAAAGCGACGCTTATGATATGAGCTACATCGAGTGGGCAAGCAAAAACGGTATTGCAAGCGGTATCGGCAATGGTATGTTTGCTCCCGATCAGCCCGTTACCCGCGAGCAGATGGCGGTTATCCTGCAGAACTACGCCAAGGCCATCGGCTTTGCGCTGCCGAAGGTTTATGAAGAAAATACCTTTGCAGACAGTACCAAAATCAGCGCCTACGCCAAAGATGCGGTCACACAGCTGCAGATGGCGGGTATTCTTAGAGCCAAGGAGGACAATCTGTTTGATCCGCAAGGTGCAGCCACCCGCGCCGAGGTAGCAGCAGTTTTGCGCCGCTTTGTGGTATTGACCATTTCCGGCGATGCGTTGCAGGGCTGGACGATGAATGACTCGGGCCGGTGGATGTACTACGAAAACGGCAAGCCCGCCACAGGAAAAAAGAACATCGGCGGCACAACCTATACCTTCGATCAGTACGGCGTGACAACCTATGTTCCCAACAGTTTACAGCGCACCACCTATACCGTACAAAAGGGCGATAGCTTTTGGCGTATTGCCCATAAATTGGGCTGCGCCATGAGCGATTTGGAACGGCTCAACGGCAAAAGTAGATACGCCCTGATCCATCCGGGAGATGTGCTCTGGGTGCCAGAGAAATCAGTGTAAAATGAGCAAAAAAGCAACGGGCGAGTCCGGCTAAAGCCGGGATACAAAGCCGAGCTTCTAAGGCGCTTCAGTGCGCGAGGATAATTCGGCTACCGAAAGCCGCGAAGCCTGCCATAAAGGCAGGCTTCGCGGCTTTTTATGAACTTTTCGTATCAGGTCACACTTTAGCTACACAAAAAAATGCGGTATAATCATGTCGATTAAAATAGAACCCTATCAACCGAAGGGGGATTATGGTATAATTGTTTTAAAATACAAAAGACATTATTCCATATTACCGCTTAATTAGGGCGCATGCTGCTAACACAGCAACAAATCGCCCATGTTTATCTTGAAGTTAGGCGACGGTATGTCTTGCAGCCACTTTAGGCGTAACCGAAATTGGGTGTGAGCTAAGAAGGAGGATTCACAATGCAAATGAAGGTTTTGGTTGTTGATGACTCGGCATCGGACAGGCTACTCATCAAGAAAATGCTAAGCGGGCATTGTGTATTGACTGCTTGCGATGGCATGGAAGCTATGCGCATACTTGAAGCGCACGACGGGATTGACTTGCTCATACTTGATTTACATATGCCTAATATGGATGGGTTTAAGGTTCTTGAGTCTCTTAAAGGCAACGAGCGGTACAATAAGCTGATTACCATCATTTTGGCTGAAGCGCTGGACGATGAAATCAATGGCTTAAAGCTTGGGGCTGCAGACTATATCCGCAAACCCATTCGTGTAGATTTGTTAAAGGCAAGAATCGATGTTCATATTGCGTTATTATGTGCGCAACACGCATATAAACATCAACGGGATGAACAGACGCTTATATTTGACATGATTTTTGAACAAGCCCCTATCGGCATTGCAATTACGCGTAGACGGGGCCCCGAACGGGCCGATAGAGATGTTATAAGAGTTAACTCGGAGTATGAGAAAATCACAGGCAGAACAAAAGACGAACTCATGCGTTTAGGATGGGAAGAAATTACACATCCCGACGACATGGAAGAAGACAAGAAAAATTATAGAAAGCTTGTGTCCGGCGAAATTCAGATTTATACAATGGATAAGCGGTATATCAAACCGGATGGCTCGGTGGTTTGGGTCCATATGATTGTTGCGCCCCTTATTTTGTCAGATGATCAGCCGTACGGCCATATCACCCTGGTTCAAGATATCACCGAACGCAAGACAATAGAAAAAGCACTCGCCGAGAGTGAGCGCAGTAAGTCTGTTTTTCTTTCTCACCTACCGGGATTGGCATACAGGTGCAATAACGATGAAGAGTGGACAATGCAGTATGTTTCCGCTGGCTGCTTTAATCTAACGGGCTATCATCCGGAGGCTCTGCTGTACAACCGAGACCTATCCTATAATGATATCATTGTGCCAGAATACCGCGAAGCCTTAATCCGTGAATGGGCTAGGACCCTTCCAATTAGGCAGCCGTTTAAACATGAATATGAGATTATGACGGCCACCGGCGAGAGAAAATGGGTTTTGGAGATGGGACAAGGCATATACGATGACGATGGCGAAGTAGAATCTCTCGAGGGAATTGTCATTGATATTTCGGACCGCAAGGCTGTTGAAAACACCCTGAAATATAATAGTGAGCACGATAAATGGACCGGGCTCTATAACCGGGACTACTTGGTGGCGCTGCTTGAAAAGGATATCCGGCTCAAGAGAGGGATAAAAAAAGCCCTCATTGGTATTAACCTCAGCATGGTTCAGCTGTTAGCGATCAATTATGGGTACCAATATACGCAGAATCTGATGAAAAAAGTAGCCGAGGCCCTTAGTCTGCATTGTACCGAACATCGTCTTTTGTTCCATGCGCGCGAGAACCGCTTTGTGTTCTATCTTCTTGACTACAAAGACAAAAACGAGCTTGTGGATTTTAGCCGTGCTATTATTAGCACCCTGGAATCTCTACTTATAACTGAAAGAATAGGCGGCGGGATTGGAATCCTCGAAATTGAACCGAGCCAAGATGAAGTCGATATTAACATACTTCTAAGAAGGCTTCTCATTGCTTCAGAAAGAACACTGAGCGTGTTTGGAAGGGACTTTCAGATTTATTTTTACAACCAAGAGCTGGAAGCCCTGGTTAACCGCGAAAGAGATATCGTGGAAGCGCTCAATATGATTGCGGCAGGCGATGACACCAATAACGCATTATTTTTACAGTACCAGCCGCTCATGACTTACAAACGGGTTCCATATGCGGCTTTGAGGCGCTGGCCAGATTAAAGACAGAAAAGCTTGGGCTGGTATCGCCTTTAGAGTTTATACCTTTAGCAGAAAAAACAAAGCTTATCTTTCCCATTGGTGAGAAAGTGATTATCAAGGCATTTCGCTTTTTAAACAAGCTTAGGAAATGCGGATATGACGGCATTGATGTTGCAATCAATATTTCTGTTATTCAGTTGCTTAATCCCGATTTTACAAGCAGACTGTTTGAGCTCATCGAGGATATGCAGGTTAACCCAAAGAACATCATCATCGAGATTACCGAATCGGTCTTTGCCTCCGATTATGACAGCATCAATAAAACGATTGGCAAACTCAGGGATGCGGGTCTTCGCATAGCGATAGACGACTTTGGCACAGGCTATTCTTCGCTTGCCCGAGAAAACGAATTAACCGTAGATTGCATAAAAATTGATAAGCGTTTTATCGACAAACTAATAGATGCAGACCCGAATCTAGCCATAACGAGCGATATCATTTCGATGTCACACAAACTTGGGCATTGCACCATTGCCGAAGGAGTGGAGCATGAGAGTCAGCTGCAATATCTAAAGAAACACGCCTGCGACAAAATACAGGGATATCTCGTCAGCAAACCACTCGATGAAAAAGAAGCGCTCGAATTTCTTGAAAGACACCATGCCTAACGCTCAATAACAGCTGTGGCTGCGATGTGCGTGACAGGGTAGCGGAAATTTGATTTTAAGTCCCGCAAAATGTTTTGTAATGACAAAACTCGGGCGGGGGGAGCTGCGAAAATTCTTCTTGCTCCGGCGCATATGCATAAGGATTATCTAAGGCGTTAAGCAGCTGATGCATCTTGCTTAGATCCCCCTCTAAAGCGGCACTCAAGGCTTCTTCAACCCGATGGTTTCTTGGAATAACAGCAGGGTTATGACTTTTCATAAGCGCCTTGCTTTCATCTGTAGACTGTGACTGCTTTTTAAGACGCACTCGCCAGCGCTCATACCAATACTGATAATCCGGGGCGGAAAATAGAAATAGACCGTCGCGCTTATCTATTGTTAAACATCTAAAAGTGTTGGTATAATCGGCCTCGTATTGCTGCATGAGCTCTAATAAATCCAGAATGAGCAATTTATCATCCGGTCGCTCGTCAAACAAACCCAGCTTTGCCCGCATTCCGGCCAGCCAATGGTTTTGATACAGGCTTTCAAAGCTTTCGGCTTCTTCTTGCGCAAGCTGGACGGCCTTATGGATATTTTCATGGAATAACGGTAGCAAAGTTTCAGCAAAACGCGCCAAATTCCAAGCGGCAATCCCTGGCTGATTTTTATATGCGTAGCGTCCGTGTATATCAATGGAGCTAAATACCGTATCCGGGTGATAAACATCCATAAATGCGCATGGCCCATAGTCCATGGTTTGGCCGCTAATGGCCATATTGTCCGTATTCATAACCCCATGAATAAACCCGACCAACTGCCATTTGGCAATCAGTGCGGCCTGCCGCTCTATCACTTGCCTTAACAACAGAAGGTATTTGTTTTCCAATGTCGCGGTCTCCGGGAAATGGCGTGCTATGGTGTAATCGGCCAAGCTGCGCACATCCTCGACCGAGCCAAAATGCGCAGCAAATTCGAATGTCCCCACCCGAATGTGGCTTTTGGCAACACGGGTTAAAACTGCTCCCATAAGATCTTTCTCACGCCTTACAACCTCACCGGTTGCAACAACGGCCAAGCTCCTTGTTGTGGGAATGCCCAATTTATGCATGGCCTCGCTTATGATATATTCACGCAGCATGGGCCCTAAAGTGGCTCGCCCGTCGCCGCCCCGGGAGTATGGCGTGCGTCCGGAGCCTTTTAGCTGAATATCAAAACGGTCTTGGGAATCCGTTATTTGCTCGCCAAGCAAAATGGCGCGCCCATCGCCTAACATGGTAAAATGACCAAACTGGTGCCCGGCATAGGCCTGGGCCAAAGGCTGGGCGCCCTTTGGAACCTCGTTTCCGGCAAAGACCTCCAACTGCAGAGGCGCTCCTATCAAATCCGCCAAAGAATCGTTAAAGGTGATAAGCTTTGGAGCTCGTACAGCAGTTGGGTGCTGTTTTGTGTAGAAAATCTGTGGCAGCTTGGCATAGCTGTTATCAAAGTTCCATGATTTCTTTTCCATTTTTCTCATCCTTTTAAAAAGCAATATTCAAACACTCTTAGTATCTACTAATTGCATTTTTATATGTTTCCAATGCTGCGGCCCTGCCAGGCTGCAACAACCTAGGAATTTTTAAGTATACCAAGCGGTGCTGCCGGCCCTTGGCATGGCCAGCTTAGCACAAAATCCACCTTTGTGCTATAATGGCTCTATCAATCATGAAAGGTGGAAATGCCTGTGTCCAGCCTGCCAAACTGCCCACAGTGCAGCAGTGCCTATACCTATGAGGATGGCAACCTGCTCATATGCCCAGAATGCACCTACGAATGGAATGCCTTTACAGAAGAAGCCCAAGCGCAGGAAAATGCCGTTAGGGACGCTGTTGGCAACATTCTTTGCGATGGGGATAACGCCATCATGGTCAAGCAGGTCAAAATCAGCGGAGGCTCGGGTGTTATCAAGCAGGGCACCCAGGTGCGCGGTATTCGCATCGAGACCAACGGACCACACAACATCGTCGCCAAGGTAGACGGATTTGGTATGATGGATTTGAAGTCCGAGCTGCTCAAGAAGATCTAATCCTCCGCATCGTCTAACATATTCCCCGGCAGCAGCCGCACCGGCAAGGTTTTCCGGTGTGGCTGTGGCTTTTGGGATGCAGTTTTGTGCAAGACGGGTTAGACATTTGCTAAATGGGCGCCAATCTCTCGAGTTTTGCATATCATAGATTAGTTTTATACTGCGATGATATGGAGGGGTATTTTGCATGGCGTATTTACGGGAATCAATGGAGCTCAATCTATTCTTTTTGCGCATCCTAAAGGAGCACGCGCTGTTTATGCAGCTGTCGTTCATGCCGAGGGATCGGATGCTCGCCGAAGCGGCGGACGACCTAGGCGAGCGGCTGACCCAGCTGTTCAAACAGGCCATTGCGCTTTCTGAGGGTTATGTTTCGGCCGAGGTTATGAACTCGGGCGAGCTGTTTACACGATACACGGAAGAAGCCGAGCGGCAGATGGAATTCTTTACGGGTCTGCCCATGGATCTACAAATTACCCGGGACGAATATAACCTAGGCGGTGGGACGCTGCCTCCCGAAACCTTAAGACCCCAGGTGGATGCACTCAATCAAAATGCCCTTGCCCTGGCCCGGCAAATGCAGCAGTTTATGCAGCGGGTGCTGGAGGATGTGGCAGCTTGCCGAGCCATCACCACCCTCTACCCAACCCAAATAGACCACCTTGCCCGGGAGCTTCATCACTACATATTCAGGCTAAGATCCCTTATGTCGGGCAACACTCTGCTAACCGCTCAAGAGTTTGCCGACGAGCAGGCCTTTTGGAACGAGATTATGGCCGAGCACGCTGAATTTATCGATGGTCTGCTCGACCCAACCGAGCAAAACCTCAAGGCGCAGGCCGAGGCATTTGCCGTTGAGTTTGCCCGTCTGGTCGAGCAGCTTGAGACCGCCCAGCAAAGGCCGATGATGATACCGCAGGTCACATTGCGTGACGAGGACGCCATGCGCAGCCTGCAGAATTTTAAATCGCAGGCCACCCACGGAATTCTCTCCTGCAAAATACGCAGCATCATCACCCCGCTGCTGGCCGACCATGTTCTGCGCGAGGCCAACCACTACCTGCGAGTTTTGCGGCAAAATATGTAGCTCGTCCTTTGTGGGTCGCCCGGTTAATAGGCCGGGCGGCCCACACGCTTTGAGCCTGCTTCGTGGTCCGTTATAAATCTTTATCGATAAGCCGTCCTAAGCCGTCGACTTGGGCCGGCTTTTATGATACAATACCCTAAAAGATGCCCGGCAGGGTAGGAGGCGAGGGGCCGTCCATACCCGCTATAGGGCGCCAATATGGATATGCGTATACCGCGAGAGGAGCAAAACATGAACATTTGGCACGACATTGCGCCCGGGCGCATCGCCCCCCAAAGCTTTTTCTCGGTCATTGAAATACCCAAAGGGGCCAAGACCAAATATGAGATGGACAAGGATACCGGTTTGCTGCGGCTAGACCGCATTCTGTACACCTCCACCCACTATCCCCACAACTACGGATTCATCCCCCGCACCTATGCTCAGGACAACGACCCCCTCGATGTGCTGGTGCTCTGCTCCGAGACCATTGCCCCCATGGCTTTGGTGCGCTGTTACCCTGTGGGGGTGTTTATCATGGAGGACGACGGCGACCGGGACGAAAAAATTATCGCCATCCCCTTCGACGATCCCAGCTACAACACCTATAAGAGCATCTTTGACCTGCCCGAACACATCCACAAAGAAATTCGCCACTTTTTTGCAGTCTACAAGACTTTAGAGGGCGGCGCCGTGGTACCGGGAGAGGTGCTCGATGCAGAAGATGCTCAAAAGATTGTGCTGGACAGCATGAAGCGCTACGACGAGATCTTTGCCCGATAGCTCCCAAGGCATTGCCCAAAGGGCAGACAGTCCATGTCACCCATATGTAATCTGCGCCCTGCAAAGATTGAATTTATTAGAGGCCCAGCGGCGGGCTAAACCGCATAAAATGGGGGCGGAAGGCCGTGAAGTAAGGCCTTCCACCTTTTGCCATTTTTGCAGCTCTGTAATAAACAAGTTTGATTTTTGCCGATAAAAGCAGTACAATGTAACCAACAGACTGTCTAATGCCATCGAAAGAGGGAGTTGTTGTATGAAAAAGGATGCCGCACATGGGCAACATGCCATTTTAAAAAAATTGGCTGCCGCGGTCCCGCCCGAGCAGTCTGCTCTGCCGCCCCCTCCGGTGGATTCCAAAGTGACCGTCACCCTGGCCGACCGGGGCATGAGCGCCAAAATCCAGCTCAGCCGCCCTACCGGCGGAGGGCGCCCCCCCAGCCGGGAACTCATCTATGCCGCGCTGGCCGAAAACGGGGTTGCATTTGGCATCTCCGAGTCAAAAATACTCAGCCTTGTTCATAGGCCCATCTATAATCTGTACATAGAGGTGGCGCATGGCCAGCCCCCCGTACCCGGTATCGACGGCCGCCTGGAATATCATGTGTCCCGAGAGACCAGCCTAAAGCCCAAAGTGCGGGAGGATGGCACGGTGGACTACCGGGATCTCGGCATTATCCAGCAGGTTGAGCCGGATCAGATACTGGTGGAGCGCATACCGCCCACCCCCGGCACAGAGGGCTACGATGTACAGGGCAACCCCATTGCCCCCCGCCCGGGCAGGGATGTTGTTCTCCCTGCGGGCAAGAACACCTATGTCTCGGATGACGGCCTCTATCTGTTGGCCGACCGGGCTGGTCATGTGGATTTTATCGGCGGCAAGGTGGTCGTACAGGAGACCTATACCGTTTCGGGAGATGTGGGCTCGGCCACTGGCAACATCAACTTTAACGGCAGCGTGAGCATTCGGGGCACTGTTCTGGCCGGATTTACCGTAAAGGCTACAGGCAATGTGATCATTCGCGGGGGCTGCGAGGCGGCTACTATTGAAGCCGGCGGTAATGTGACCATCGGCGAGGGCATCAATGGCGGTCATGTAATCGTAGCGGGTGATCTAAAAAGCAAGTATCTGCAGAACAGTCGGGTGGAGGCTGGCGGCAGTATCTACTCGGACGCGGTGGTACACTGCGAGTTGCGCTGTGGCGACGCTTTGGTGGTGTCGGGTCCACGGGGTGCGCTCAGGGGGGGGAACTGCTCGGCCGCCAACCGCATCGAGTGCGCCAAAATCGGCTCGCGCAACACCTATATGCCCACCCGAATCGAGGTAGGGTTAGATCCCATCCTGCAATCCCGCATTAACAATGCCCCTAAGGAATTCGAGACCGCCGCCCAGAATATCGCCCGTCTGGAGCACATGATCAACTGCTTCTCCCAGTTGGAGGCGGCGGGCCGTTTGGACGCCGAGCGTCTGCAAATTCTCAAGAATATGCGTTACACGCTGGATATAGAGCGCCAAAAACACCAAGCCCTCCAGCAGGAGTTGGAGGTCATTGCCGAAAAGGCCAAGACGCTGGGCTTTGGCACCATCGTCGCCAAAACAGGCATTGCGCCTGGTGTGCGGGTGGTTATTGGCCCCTTCCAAGCGGTAATAGACGATTATACCCCCAATGTCAAGATCACCCGGGGCGACGATGGTATTGTCTTTAGCCCCGCGGTTTAACTGCAGCATTTTAACAGAGAGGTCAGCAAAGCATATGAACATGAGTTTTACCGCACGCAATCTCAATGAGGAACTGGTGGATGCGCTGCTTGACGAGAGCATGAGCCGTGTGGATATGTGCCGGTGCAGCCGCTGTCGGGCGGATGTTCGGGCCTATGCGCTCAATCTTCTCCCCCCACGCTATGTGGTCACTACCGAGGGCTACATCTACTCCCGTATGCAGTCCCTCACCTGCCAGAACCAGGCCGATATTATAGCGGCTGTCTCCAAGGCCGTTTCCGTGGTCAGCAGCCAGCCCCGACACAGCGCAGTTTAATTGCACAAGCGCCCATCTCCCGACGAGAGATGGGCGCTTGGATTTTGCACGCCTGAATATAAAAAAGCCCACGCCAGCGGCGTGGGCTTTTTTGTGTTTCGGTATGCGCTTAGAAAATCAGGGGCGCAAGGATGCCTGCAAAGATAACCGAGGCGATGGTTACGGTGGTAAAGCCGGCCACAATCATCTTGGGCAGGATCTGATCCATCAGGTTTTTGCGCTGGTCTTCGGGCAGTCCAGTGCCGTTGACCGCGTCGGTGGTGAGAATAAGCGTACCGGGGAAGCCAAACATAGCGGCCAGACCGCAGGAAATGGCAAGGTTTGTACTTACTTTGAGCACTTTGCCGGCCACAAGCGAGAGCGCAATAATACCGGTAGCACCCATGAGCAACAGGCCAAAGAGAGGCGCGATAAGCTGTACAACCTGACCAAAGTCCAGTGCAGAATAGCTGGAGGGGCCAAGGGTGTAGAGACCCAGCATCAAGAAGTTAAAGACGCCGGCTTTGGTAAGAATATCGTCATCAAGAAAACCGAGCTCGTGGAACAAAATGCCGAAAAACAGCACCGACACAGCGGCGGAGAACATTGTAAAGTTGAGGAAGGTGGCAAGGAACCAAGAGAAGGTGGCGCCCAGCCAAGCCACGATAGCCAGCTTACAAATCATCATAACCCAGGTGTTGTACTCAGGCTTCATGGGCTTAAACAGCTTCTTTTTGGATTCTTCCTCGCCGTCCCCATCAGCGGTGGTGCTCACCAGGTGCTCACCGGCGGCTATGCGGCTATCGCACTCTTTCTTAAGGAAGAAGGAGGCAATGGGCATACCGATCAGTCCCTGGAAAGACATCACCAAGAAGGCAAAGGCGGCAAGCTCGGGCTTTCCGGCTGCAGTCGCCGCATCGGCGGTAATCTGGGCTGCCACAATGCCGCCGGAAATAGGAGCCACAGCGGTTAAGGCATAGTCATAACCGAACAGGGCAATACCGGCTGTGCCGCAGACAATCAGAATACCAATAAAGCCCGCAAGGCAGACAGCCACGGTCTTCCACTCCTGAAGGAGCTCTTTAAACTTGATGATGGTACCCAGGTGGGTGATCATAAGTAGGGTGCCAAAACCGCCGAGCACTGCGCCCAGTTGGGTATTGGTGGGGATTATTGCAGGTAAAACCCCCGAGACATAGCCGGCGATAAAGATAACCGCGGCCACCATCATGCTTGAGACGAGACCCTTTGTCCAGGTGGTAACCATGTTGCCAAAGGCGTAAACCGCGGTTAGAACCACAATGCCAAACAAGGGACTCCACAGATAATTTGCAAACGCTTCCATGTAGATCCTCCTTTACTTCAATGGACTAAACCATCAAATGGATTTGTCCTCGATTATAGCATGCCAAAATCGACTTGTCACCCTTCTTTACTTTTTTCTAATTTGTGAACACAAAATGACCAAAGATTTAAATACTTTTGTGGATATTGTCTTTGTTGAAAACCAAAAAAGCAAAAAAAGTTTCATTATATGAAAAACGACACCAGATGAATTGAAGCAAAAGAAAAAGAGAATATAGAGCAGGGGCATATTGACGATTTCCCATGCATGGTAAGACTAAACCAAACAATTTAAATATGGGCTTTGCGCTCTTGAAAAACTCGGACTATGTATGCAGTCGGGAGCCTATCTGGTATACTTAAAACAAATACCGTGATGGAGGCCTTATCATGCAATTTAGTCCGGGAATCTACCGCTATCCATCCCTGCGCTCTTCTCTCTATGCCAGCCGTGGCATGGTCTGCGCATCCACGCCTCAAGCGGCGCAGGCCGGTCTGTCCATTCTGCACAAGGGTGGCAACGCCATCGACGCCGCCGTAGCCGCCGCAGCCACTTTGCCGGTGGTAGAACCCACAGGTAACGGCATAGGCGGAGACGCCTTTGCGCTTATTTGGAGCGGCGGCCGCCTTTATGGCCTCAACGCCAGCGGCCCGGCCCCCGGCGGGCTTACGGCCGACATGATAAGAGCGATGGGCCACACCGAAATGCCCAAATACGGCTGGCTGCCGGTGACCGTGCCGGGCGCCCCGGCGGCTTGGGCTGCCCTTAGCCGGCGTTTTGGCCGTCTGCCCCTCACCGAGACCATGGCTCCGGCCATTGCCTATGCCGAGGAGGGCTACCCGCTGTCCACCGTGGTGGGCAAACTCTGGCGGCGGGCTTGGGACAACTTTAGCCATGTCCTCGAGGGCGAGCTTTTCTCCCATTGGTTTGAACACTTTTCCTTAAATGGCCGTCCCCCCGAGGTGGGCGAGATCTGGCGCAGCCCCCATATGGCCCGAACCCTGCGCTCCATCGCCGAAACCGATGGCAGAAGCTTTTACGAGGGCGAGCTGGCCGAGCGCATCATTGCCTTTGCCCGCAGCACCGGCGGCTACCTTTCGGCCGACGATCTGGCCGCCTTTAGCTCCAAGTGGGTGGAGCCCATCTCGGTGCGCTACCGGGGCTATGATGTCTGGGAGATACCCCCCAACGGCCATGGCATTGCGGCACTGATGGCGCTGAACATTCTTGACGGTCTCGAGCTGAATCCCGAGCGGGAGACCGCCCGCAACTACCATTTGATGATCGAGGCTGTCAAGCTGGCCCTTACCGATGCCAAAAAGTATGTGGCCGATCCCGCCTATATGACGGTAACTCCCGCCGAACTGCTCAGCCCGGCCTATGCCGAGGATCGCCGCCGCCTTATTGGCGAGCGGGCACTGCTGCCCGAGCCGGGCCGTCCGGGGGCGGGAGGCACGGTCTACCTCTGCACCGCCGACCAAGAGGGCAACATGGTGTCCTACATACAGTCCAACTACATGGGCTTTGGATCGGGACTGGTGGTGCCGGAGACCGGTATTGCCCTACACAACCGGGGCAACAACTTCTCGCTCAGCGAGGATGATCCCAACTGCTACGGTCCGGGCAAGCGGCCCTACCACACCATCATCCCCGGATTTCTCACCCATCAGGGTCGCCCGGTGGGCCCCTTTGGGGTGATGGGCGGTTTTATGCAGCCGCAGGCCCATGTGCAGGTGGTGTGCAATACCCTAGACTTTGCCTTAAACCCGCAGGATACGCTGAACGCCCCCCGCTGGCAGTGGACACAGGGGCGCAAAATTGATGTGGAGATGTCGGTGCCCGGCCATATATTGCAGGATTTGCTGGCCCGGGGCCACGATCTGAATGTGCTGGTGGATCCCGGTCCGGTGGGCAAGGGGCAGATTATTTGGAGGATGGACAACGGCGTACTCTGCGGAGGCACTGAGCCTCGCACCGACGGCACGGTTGCCGTTTACTAATCGGAGGGCGATCTCATGCGCACACTGCAAACCCCCCGGCTGACTTTACGCAGCTGGCGCCTTAGCGACCTGGGCGATCTGCATGGGTACAGCAAAAACCCCAATGTGGGCCCCGACGCAGGCTGGGAGCCCCACACGAGCAAGGCAGTCTCCCTCGCTGTGCTGTATAGCTTTATGAGCAAGGACGAAAGCTGGGCTATGGTGCTGAGAAAGAGCGGGCGGGTCATCGGCTCGGTCAGCCTATCCCGCGACCTCAAACGAGGCGAGGTCAACGCCTACAACATCGGCTACCATCTGGCCGAGGAGCACTGGGGACAGGGCTATACTACCGAGGCGGTGGAGGTGGTTATCCGTCACACCTTCGAGTATCTGGGCGCCGAGGTGCTGTCGGTCTCCCACTACCCGCACAATCACCGCTCCCGGCGAGTCATCGAGAAGTGCGGATTTGTGCCCGAGGGAACGCTGCGGCGCGCCTATCTGCGGTATGATGGCGCCCTGCTCGACCTTGTGTGCTACTCCATGCTTCGGGAGGAGTACGAGGTGCGCTATGGTGAACAAAACCCAAAATAAGCCCGGCGCAGGCCCAAATAGGACGGTCTGCGCTGGCGCTGGCAGCCACAGGCTGGTATAATAGTCATAGAACGGCTACCCATTCGATAGAAAGGAGACAGGATTATGCCACTGGTCACCACAACCAAGATGTTTAAAGATGCCTATGCAGGGGGCTATGCCATCGGCGCATTTAATGTCAACAACATGGAGATTGTGCAGGGCATTACCGAGGCTGCCGCCCAAACCCGAGCACCGCTGATTTTGCAGGTGTCGGCCGGGGCACGCAAATACGCCAAACATGCATACTTGATGAAGCTGGTGGAGGCCGCTTTAGAGGACACTGGCCTGCCCATTGCGCTGCATCTCGACCACGGAAACAGCTTTGAGCTTTGCAAAAGCTGCATCGACGGCGGCTTTACCTCGGTGATGATCGACGGATCCCATTTGCCCTTTGAGGAGAACATTGCCCTAACCCGCCAGGTAGTGGAATATGCCCACGATAAAGGCGTGGTGGTGGAGGGCGAGCTGGGTCGCTTAGCCGGCATTGAAGACGACATCAATGTTTCGGCCGAGGACTCCTCTTACACCAATCCCGACGAGGTGGAGGAGTTTGTCAGCCGCACCGGCGTGGATTCTCTGGCCATCGCTATTGGCACCAGCCATGGCGCCTATAAGTTTAAGCCCGGCCAAAAGCCTCAGCTACGCTTTGACATCCTTGAGGAGGTTGGACGCCGGCTACCCGGTTTCCCCATTGTGCTGCACGGTGCGTCCTCGGTGATGCCCGAGTATGTGGAGGTTGTAAACCGTTATGGTGGCAATATGCCCGGCGCTGTGGGTATGCCCGAGGAGATGCTGCGCAAGGCTGCCTCCATGGCCGTGTGCAAAATTAACATCGACTCCGACCTGCGGCTGGCTATGACCGCTGCCGTGCGCCGCCATTTGGCCGAAAACCCTGAGCATTTTGACCCCCGCCAGTATCTCACCCCCGCTCGGGACGCCATACGGGAGGTTGTTACCCACAAAATTAACCATGTTCTGGGCTGTGCGGGCAAGGCCGATTTATAATCTCACACATACTAAAACAGCGCAAAAAGTATTTATCTTCATTTAGCGCCGCATAAAAAAGCACCTCGCCATTTTAGAAGCGAGGTGCTTTTTACTGAGCGGTTTATTTAAGTGCATTGCTAAAAATATCCTGAACATCGGCGTTGGCATTGGTTATGGCAAACAGCACATAGTCGCCTTTTTGCAGGATGAGCTTGTTGTTAATGCGATTGAGCTCATCGGGAACATAGTTCTCAAAATTGGTGGTCAGGGTCTCAACCCGGGTGGCCAGCGCGGTTTTTACGGCGGTGGCGGCGTCGTTGTCCTTGACCTTAAAAATGGCGAATTCGTTGGCCGTAGCGCCCGAACCTGACACATAGACCACATAGTCCTCCACGCCGGTCTCAGGGAGCAGGTAGAGGTTATCCACCACCGACTCGCTGGCCAAAATCATCTCGTCATCAAAGGTCAGGGTGGCGAGAATGGTCTCGCTGGTTTTGTGGATGTCCATGCTCTTGCTGCATCCTATCAGCAGCATGAGGGCGGCTGCCAGCAGGATGCCTATTTTTATTTTGCGCATCAGAAGTTCCTTCCTTTCGGTCGCAGTCTAAGAAAGCGTCCTATTTATCTCACGCAGCGGGGCGGCATTCAGGCCGCCTCGACATAGGCGTGGGTTTTAAGATAGTCAAACCAGGTGGTGTAGCCCGACGAATAGAGGTGAATGCCGTCCGGCGTAGCGCTTTCGGGCATATGGCCTCGCTCGTCCTTAAAGGCCGAGGCCACATCAAGATACAAGCAGCGCTTTTCTCCGGCCAGTTCCACCAAACGAGCGTTCAGGGCGTCGATGTCGGCATTGTTCATCACGGCCTTATAGCGCTGGGCATATTTTTCCTCACAGATGGGCAGCACCGACTGAATATAAATCACGCTGTCGGGGCAGAGAGCCCGAACCTCGTCAATAAAGGCTCCGTAGAGAGTTAGGGTCTGCTCCTCAGACAGATAGCCCACGCCATTGGCTCCCATCATAATATAGATTTTGCCATAGCTATTGCGGGCAAGTGCATCGAGCACGGTGATTTTGGTGCCGTCCCCGGCGTCGATCACCTGGGCCGTGTTGATGGAGGAGAGGTTGATGCCGGTGGCCGAGAGCACGGTGGCGCCCTCCATGATGTCGTAGAGCTGGATGCCCATGGTGAGAGAATCGCCGATGAACACCGCATCCTTAAAGTAGTCACTGGTGACCCGCTCGGTCTCGGGAAAGACGATGCCAAAGTAGTCGGACAGCTCAGAAGGAGCAGGGGGTTCGGGCACATCGGGAGCAGGGGAGGGCTCAGCGGACTGGGACGGTTGGTACGGAACCTCGGGAGCCTCATATTGGCTGGGGGGTATCTCGGGCGCCGAGGGCGCGATAGGGGCCGGCCCATCTACATGGATGGTCAGACTCTGCCATACCAGCGCCACTCCCAGCGACACCAGCGCAATGCAGCCCACCGCGATGAGGGGGACCGTCCAGCGCCGCCAGCTCGACCCTCGTTTTATTTTAATGGGCTTATTAAGGGACATGGCGAACATTCGCTCCATTTCTTTTTATAAAGGTTGTGCTGCACAGCAGGCTGCGTGTAGCCGAGTTGCCACAAGCATCAAGCGATGTGTCCATAACATTCTATGCGGTTTTGCCCTTCGGCCGGCAGTCGGTGCTGCCATAGGAACATCATGGTCGCACAGTCGCTATTATACAACACATTGTCCATTTTTCAAAGCCTGTCGTGTTTTTTTATATTTTGTCGCTTCACGGCAAATTGCATCCAAAAAATGGGTTATACGCTAAGTTATAAACAGTTTCCACAGGGTTTTCCACAGCCTAAGGGCTTCCAAGGGCGCTAACTATGAATGAATGGTGAATAGTCACCGAGTTTTCCACATAGAACTTCTCCACAGCTGTCGCCACCAAATATGAAATTTCTATACTTCAAGTCAACACCCCTTCCCAAAGAAAATGTTTGGCCCCAGAGAAAAACCCACCAAGGTCTTGACACCGGCGCCACTTAGGTGCTATAATCGCTCTTGTTCGTACGCGGTTGTGCTGGAACTGGCAGACAGGCACGTTTGAGGGGCGTGTGTCTTTGGCGTACGGGTTCAAGTCCCGTCAACCGCACCAATAAGAAACCGCATCGGAAAGCCATTTTTCCGGTGCGGTTTTTTGCTTTATAACCCACTTTGTAACCCACTTTTATTTTGCATTAGAGAATAAAGCATTGAATAATTCATCCAATGCTGCGGCGGTTTGCTTTCCTTCGCCCTGCACTTCATGCCCATAAACACCAAATGTGTCCATGCTTTTGGAGTGCCCGGGAATGGCACCATTTGCCCCCGGGAAGTGGTTTGGTCTTACTTATCAGATTAGAATATATAGTCAAGTATATGTGTATAAAAAAGCTATAGCTACAAGTTAATGGTTTTAGTTGCAACATTTTCACAAAAGGCACGGTCATGCTCAACAAATAAAATGTTAGGCTTAAACTGCAGCAATAACTGCTCTATCTGCATACGGGAGATGACATCAATATAATTTAGAGGTTCGTCCCAAATATGCAGATGCGCTTTTTCGCACAAGCTTTTGGCGATTAATACTTTTTTCTTTTGTCCGCCGCTGAAATTAGCCATGTCCTTATCAAATTGTGCCCTAGAAAAATCCAGCTTTCGCAAGATAGCTTTGAACAGGCTTTCCTCGATATCGTTTTCTCTTGCAAAGTTTGATAAATCTCCGCTTAAAAACGCTGTGTCCTGAGAAACATACGAAATTTTAAGGTTGCTTCCAAGTTGCAAATCGCCGCTAAATGGAATGTTCTCACCGCATATCAGCTTGATAATACTTGACTTGCCGGAACCGTTTTTGCCCTGCAAGGCAATCCTATCGCCTTTTTCAATGGCAAAGGTAACATTTTTGCAGACGGCATTCTCGCCGTAAAAAATCGAGACATCTCGCAGAGAAACAAGTCGGTCCGTATGATATACGGGCTGATTTATTTTAAGAGGTTCTGCGCTTTCAATATTTTTTAGTAGCTTCGATGTTTCCTGCACCGCCTTTTGCTGACGAGCCTCTAGCGCCTTTGAACGCTTCATCATCTTCGCAGCCTTATGCCCCACATATCCTCTGTCCGGCTTAATTCCCGAATTTTTTGTGGCATACTTTGTTTTTTCAACCGTGTTTGACCAGGAGGCCTTTTCTTTAGAAGCACTTTCAAGGCGCTTTATTTCTCTTTTTAGCTTTTTGTTCTCTGAAAGCTCAAAGTTGTCTTGTCGCTCTTTGTTCATAAGCCAAGACGAAAAGTTGCCTTTTACTACTTCGATATTTGCTTTATTTATAGACAGAACATGGTCGATACAGCCATCTAAAAACTTTCGGTCATGAGAGACGAGTATAAAGCCTTTTTTACGGTTTAAATAGTCTGCAACAAGCTCTCTGCCTTTCATATCGAGGTGATTCGTAGGCTCGTCAATTAAAAGAAAATGGTTATCCTTTAAAAATAACGCAGCCAATAATACCTTTGTCCGCTCACCATTCGATAGGGTGTTAAATGGACGATATAAAACAGAATCTTCAATCTCCAGAAGCGACAACTCACGCACAAGTTCCCAATAAACATAATTGGGATATACTTCCTGAACTACATCGAGTGTATCTAAAGTATCATCCTCAACAGCAAATGGGAAATAAGTAAAGTGGGTTGAATGTAAAATTGCACCTTGATACTCATATTTGCCAAGCAGAAGATTTAGAAATGTGGTTTTGCCTCTGCCGTTTCTTCCTATAAACCCCAACTTCCAATTGGTATCAATTTGGAAGCTGACATCTTCAAAAATATTGTCATAGCTGCCTTCGTAGGCAAAAGTAAGATTTTGAATACTGATTTGCGACATTCATGGATCCCCCACATAAAAAAGGTTGCAAGAAAGTTCTTCTCGCAACCCATGCACAACAGCAGAATCATGCCGTAGATAAAATAGCAAGTCTACTACTGCAGGTGAAAAAGAATCGGAACTTTCTTGTATACAGGCATGGCAAATAAAACTATCTTATATTGTTTTTGCATTGCTATGCCTTAGTATTAGCAAGAAAAATTCTTCATCTTAACTCCACGCTCCAATAGTTACTTTTATTATAATATTGTATTTATATTTTTCAACCGATTTGATTAATTCAAGCACTGATATTCTTGCTGTCTGACAATAGATTATGTTTATTTGGCAAACTCTATTTTGGTGACGATGGTACGCATTCTGTTTTGCTATTGTCCTTTCTGTTTATAAGAACAACATAAATCGTAGTGTAACGCCTATACAAGCAGCCCCAGTATCCATGGTGGCTGCTTGTGTTATGAACATTCCAGATTCGTCCTCGTCGAAATGTGATGAAATATGCCGAAAGTGTTGAAAATTTTAAGAAATATAGTAGAATAGAGTAAATATATTCCATGGAGAAGGATGACTTTAATGGGATTTATTGCTCATAGTGCCACAGAGCTGTCTCCTCAGGGGCATAGCTTAGAGAAACATCTTACTGCAGTAGCTCATCAGGCATCGTCTTTTTTCACCCACCCTTTTTTGCGCGACGCAGCCTACCTGTTAGGGGCATATCACGATGCAGGTAAGTATAAAGCCGCTGTGCAGCATCATATACGCCATCAAACCCAGGAGCGCATTGACCACGCCACGCTGGGGGCCAGGTTAATTGGCGAAAAATGTGCGAAATCTGTCTACCCGCTGTTGGCGGCCCCCATATTGGGCCATCACGGAGGGATGCCCGATTTTGTGGGGGGCGAGGGGAGGCGCAGATGCGCTGAGGCAAGACTGAATGCGCAACCTGACGAGCAGGAGGAGGAGGCATATTATCGGTTTGAGGTACATATGCGGGCAGAATCGCTTGCGCCTTTAACCGGAATACCGCCCGTAAGCACACCAGAGACCCATGCCATGGAGACTTATCTGGCCGCGCGAATGCTCCACTCGGCCCTAGTGGACGCAGATTATCTCAACACGGAAAAACACTTTCGCCCTGAGCAGGCTGTCCTTCGCGGCACGGCGCCAGCCCTTTCCACCTTGATGCCCGCCTATCAGTCCCATATGAAAAAGCTGGAGGCATCCAGCAAAGCGGCCATCTCGTCCATTCGTGCGGACATTTTGCGTCAGTGCATCAGCGCAGCCAGCGCCCCCCAAGGCATCTACTCCCTCTCGGTCCCCACGGGCGGGGGTAAAACGCTTGCCTCCATGGGATTTGCGCTGCACCATGCGTTGGCTCACCCCAATATCCGTCGGGTGATCTACGCCATTCCCTTTACCACCATCACCGAGCAAAACGCCAAGGTATTTAGGGATATCTTCGGGCCCCGCGCTGTGCTGGAACACCACAGTGCCGTGGAAGCACCCGAACAGGGGCGGCAGACGGACCATGCCATAGAAAACTGGGATGCGCCCATTGTGGTGACCACCAATGTGCAGTTATTCGAAAGCATCTTTGGAAATAGACCCTCCCAAAGCCGCAAGTTACACAACTTGCAAAACTCGGTCATTATACTCGACGAGATGCAGGCCCTGCCCGACAGCATGCTCAAACCCTGCTTAGCGGCTCTGGATGCTTTGGCACACAATTATGGCGTTACCGTGGTCATTTGCACCGCAACCCAGCCTAATTATGACGGTATTTGGCCCCGGAGAACCAAAGTTACCGAGATAATTAAGGATCCTCAGGAGCTTCAGGAACTGCTGAAGCGGACTTATGCGATCCCCATTACGACGCCCCTTGAGGATGGGGAATTGATAGAGCGTCTACGAGAGCACGAGCAGGTTCTGTGCATTGTGAACAGCAGGGAAGCAGCCCAGGCATTGGCCTCCTCTTTGGGAGACGAGGCCCAAGGGGTGTATCATTTAAGCACCATGATGTGCCCCAAGCACCGAATGGAGAAACTCGGGCTAATCCGAAAGATTTTGGAGGATAAGAGCAATCCCAGGCCATGCCGGGTTATCTCTACTTCTCTGATTGAGGCCGGGGTGGACATGGACTTCCCAGTGGTATACCGCGAGGCTGCAGGGCTCGACTCCATCGCTCAGGCGGCAGGTCGATGCAATCGGTCGGGGGACCGACCGCTATCTCCGGTGTATGTGTTTTCCACTCAGGGCAAACGCCAGCCCGCAGGGGTTATACGTTTAGCCCGGCTGACGCTGCAGGAAATTGCCCCCCGTTATCCCGAAGATATGCTCTGTTTGCAGGCAGTGTCGGATTATTTTAGCTTGCGCTTTGCGGCAGGCAATG
Organism: Ruminococcaceae bacterium UBA1404; assembly: GCA_002305075.1. Taxonomy (GTDB): domain Bacteria; phylum Bacillota; class Clostridia; order Oscillospirales; family Ruminococcaceae; genus UBA1404. The sequence continues at coordinate 26,832 of DBQC01000026.1, forward strand.
ATACCGACGCCAAAAGGGTGCTACGACGCCTTGGCGATTACAGAGAGACACTGCAATTTCCCTATGAGAGCATTGCCGAGGATTTCTCTATCATTCAAACTGGCAGTCAGCCGGTGTTTATTCCTTATGATGAGACAGCACGAGCACTTATCACTCAGCTGCGGACGCAGGGAATTACCGCGGGGTTGCTGCGGGCGCTCCAACTTTATGCCGCATCCGTGTATCCCAACCAAGTGCAAGAACTGAAATCCGCAGGGCGTATTGAAGACATTGATGGCGCCTTGGTGCTGGCGGTAGGCAACGAACAGCTATCCCATGTATATAGCCCTAGCTATGGCTTGCAGGTTCGAGCTCCAGCCCAAGGATATTTTAAATAAACAAGGCCGATGGGGCCGCCGACTGGCGTGCTTTACCGCCCTTAAGGTGTGAGCTGTTGCATTTTATTCTATGCAGTAACGGCAACTATTTATATAACTAAAGCTATTATTGGTCAGTAAAACCATAGAAATATTATATATTTTGCTGCCTACTTAAAGGGGTGTGACGCTTTTTATCAATCATCCTATAATTAGAAAAGGAGGAATTCTATGGGCTATGGATTTTGCGTGCGTATGCAGGGAGATATGGCGCTGTTTACCAACCCTGCCACCAAGGCAGAGCGTTTTACCTTCCCGGTCATTACCCCCAGCGCCGCCAGAGGGGTGATAGAAGCCGTATTCTGGCATCCGGGCATACGCTATGTCATCGATGAGATCCAGGTCAACAACCAAATTCGCTACGACTCGGTGCGGCGCAACGAGGTGGGGGCGGTGGCCAAATTGAAAAACATCAAAACCGCTTATACAAAGGGTGGCCCCCTGTTTATTGACCCCAACGCCACGCGGCAGCAAAGGGCATCGGTCATTCTGCGTAATGTCGACTACTGCGTTTCGGCCCACTTCGAGCTGGTACCCGAGAATATGCAACCAGGAGACGATGAGAAGAAGTTTTACAACATCTTACTGCGCCGGCTGCGCAAGGGGCAGTTCTATTCGCCGCCTTATTTTGGCTGCCGCGAGTTCCCCGCAGTGGTTACGCTGGTGGAGGGCCAAAAGCCCCAGAGCTTTTATCGGGATATCCCCGAGCAGGACCTAGGTTATATGCTCTACGACATGGACTATGGTGAAACCGAGGTGCAACCTATCTTTTTTCACGCTATAATGCGCCGCGGAGTGATTAAACCGGAGGTGCGGCCATGATGCTCGCAGCGCTACAAAGCTACTACCATCGAGCCAGTGCCATGCTTGATGCCGAGCTTATTTCCCCCGGTTACGCAAAGCTAGGGGCTTCGGGAGAGCTGGTCATCGACCTTGAGGGCAATTTAATCGCTGCAAACCCCTTGTTCCAGCTTTCAGGCAAAAAGAAGGTTCCGCTGCAGATGATTGTGCCGCTGCCGCCCAAGCGTGCGGGTTCAAAGCCCGAAGCGGCCTTCCTGTACGAGACGGTGTCCTTTCTCTTTGGCATTTTTCCAAAGCCCGAGGGAGCAGTCCACCGTTTTGAGGCCAGTGCTGCCTTGCATCAGGCAGTACTCGGAGATTGTGATGACCCGGGAGCTGCGGCGCTTCTGAAATTCTTTGCAAAGCGCCGGCCGGGCAGCATCACCTACGAGGGTGTAGATACCTCTTTGCTGGAGAATACGCAAATCTTTGTAGTCTTTCGGCTCCGGGGAGAAAAAGATTTTTTACACCAGCGCCCCGCCATTAAAAAGGCCTGGGAGCAGCATAATGCCCGCCGAAGCGAGGATAGCGAAGTGGCCCAATGTATGATTACCGGGGAGTGGGGGCCCATAGCGCGGTTGCACGGCAATGTCGGGGGCTTTGGAGCGGACAAGCCCACTCTGATCGGCTTTAACCAGGATGCATTTTGCTCTTTCGGCAAGTATGGCAGGCAGGGGGCCAATGCACCAGTGGGGGAGAAGGCGGCTTTTGAGTATGTCACTGCCCTGAATATGCTGGTTAAGGATCCGGCCCACTGTTTTAACCTTGCTGGAGACAAGGTGATTTTCTGGGCCGAGCGAGATGCCCCCCGTGAAGAAAGCCTGTTTGCCGAGTTGTTCGGCGGACAGGCCCAGTCTACCCAGCTGGACTCCGAGCAGCGAGACCGAATTAAAGGGGTGCTGGATAGCCTGTATAAAGGCGGCAATCCAAGGGATTTTCAGCTCGACCCCACGGTGCGCTTCTATATAATGGGGCTTGCCTCCAACAAAACACGGCTGGTGGTGCGCTTTTTCTACGAGAATAGCTTTGGCTCTCTGGTGGAGAATCTGATGGCCCATTATCGGGACATCGCTATGGTAGGCATGCGCTACCCGTACCCTTCGGTTTACCACATCCTGCTCGAAACCGCCGTGCAGCAAAAGCGGGAAAATGTGGCCCCCAATTTGGAATCGGCCCTGATGCGCAGCATCCTCGATGCATCCCCTTATCCTCTCACCCTGTTTCAGGGCATCCTGCGCCGGGTGCGGGCAGAGGGCAGCATCAATGCGCTGCGCGCAGGCATTATTAAAGCAACCATAAACCGGCTTGCCGGAAAGGAGGAGCTCACAGTGGCTTTGGATACGACACAAAAAGACCCGTGCTATCTCATGGGGCGCCTGTTTGCGCTGTTAGAACGCACCCAGGAGACGGCCTTGGGCGAAGTTAATGCATCTATCACCGATAAATACTTAAATTCCGCACTGGCCACACCGCAGATGGTGATGCCCGTTTTGTTGGCACTCAACACCAAGCATATGGGCAAAAGCGTCCTCTCTGAGAAAAAGGGCATGTTAATAAATTTACGCAAAAAAATCATGGAAGTGCTGGATATGATGGATCTGCAAACAGACAGCCAAGGCACTTATGTTTTTCCTGCTACCATGGATGCCAACAACCAGGGCAAATTCCTGGTGGGATACTATCACCAAATGCAGTCGTTTTATAAGAAAAAAGAGAACGCACAACCGGAACAGGCCAACGAATTCAGTGACAACCAAGAATAAGGGAGGAGCAACAGCATGGCTATGATTGAAAACCGTTATGATTTTGTCCTGTATTTTGATGTAGAAAACGGTAACCCCAACGGTGACCCGGATACGGGCAATATGCCCCGCATTGACGCCCAAACCTCCCACGGCATTGTGACCGATGTCTGCATCAAGCGCAAAGTGCGCAATTATATCGAAGCTGCCTATGGCGATGAAGAGGGTTACGACATTTTTATCACCGAAGGGGCTGTGCTCAACAACAAGATGAAGCAGACCTATGAGGATTATGGCATTGACCCCAAGGACAAAGAAGCCCGTGACATAGCCCGAGAGTATATGTGCAAGCGCTTTTACGATGTGCGCACCTTTGGCGCGGTGATGGATATCGGCGACTACAAATGCGGTCAGGTCCGGGGCCCTGCGCAGTTCTGTTTTGCTCGCAGCGTAGACCCCATTTTCCAGCAGGAGATCACCATTACCCGCATGGCCGCCACCAAGGAAGAAAAGGACCAGGACGCCACCAAAAACCGCACCATGGGGCGCAAATATGTGGTTCCCTACGGCCTTTACCGTATGGAGGGCTTTATCACTCCAGCCTTTGCCCGAAAAACAAATTTCACCCAAACCGACCTTGACCATCTGTGGGATGCGCTGCTTAATATGTTCGAAATTGACCGGTCGGCCGCCCGTGGCAAAATGGCCGCCCGTAAGCTGATCATTTTTAAGCACGACTCGGCCTTGGGCAATGCCCCGGCACATCAGCTGTTTGCTTTGGTCAAGGCCCGGCGCAAGGACCCGGAGCGCTTGGCCAGAAACTTTGACGACTATGAAATCACCGTGGAGAATGCACCTGAGGGTGTCACAATCCTGGAGTACAGGTGATGTCTAACTACCCAGAAGACGCCTTTCTACAGCTTTCTGGCATTCAGCACTTTATCTTTTGCCCGCGCCAGTGGGGGCTAATTCATTTAGAACAGCAATGGGCAGAAAATGTGCGAACAACCGAAGGGAAGATATTGCATGAGCGGGCCCACGATGGCAGCCTTTCTGAAAAGCGGGGCGACCTATTGATTTTGCGGGATCTCCGGGTGCACTCTCACCGCCTGGGGGTCTCCGGGGCCTGTGATGTGGTGGAGTTTTATGCCTGCCGAGACGGGATTAGTCTCGCGCGGTGGGAGGGGCGCTGGCGCCCCTTTCCGGTGGAGTATAAGCGGGGTCGCCCTAAAAAGCATCAGGCCGATGTGCTGCAGCTCTGCGCTCAGGCCATCTGCCTGGAGGAGATGCTCTGTTGCACCATAGAAGCGGGCGCAATCTATTACGCCGAGATAAAGCGGCGGCAGGAGGTGTACTTCTCACCCGAGCTTCGCAAAACAGTTGAGGAGACCCTGTCTCAGATGCAGGACTACGCCGCCAGAGGACATACTCCGCGGGCTAAACCGAGCAGGAGCTGCAACGCCTGCTCGATGATAAACATTTGCCTGCCAAAGTTAAGGCGGTGCCCTAGCGCCCAGAGCTATCTCTGTTCTGCGGTGGAGGAGGTGAGGATTTGCGAAAACTTCTAAACTCACTATATGTACTATCCGAAGATGTGTATCTCACCTTGGAAGGGGAAAATGTGGTTATCTTGCGGGAAAAAGAAATCACGGGCAGGTTTCCTCTCCACACATTGGAAAGCATTCTATGCTTTAGTTATAAAGGCGCTTCCCCCGCCTTGATGGGGCATTGCGCATACCGGGATGTATCGCTGTGCTTTTTTACACCGAGAGGTCGATTCCTGTGCCGGTCCACCGGAGCGGTGCGCGGCAATGTGCTGCTTAGGCAGATGCAGTTTCGGTATGCCGATATGCCCGACCAGTCCTGCACTATTGCCCGAGGGTTTGTGATAGGCAAGCTGTGGAATCAGCGTCAGGTGCTACTGCGTGCCTTGCGCGACCACCCGCAGCGAGTGGACAGCCAGGCCCTCTCTGGTGCCGCCGATAATTTGGCGCAGCTGGTGACCCAAGTGGAAGATGCGTTTAGCACCGATTCCCTTCGGGGTTTGGAGGGGACTGGAGCAAAGCAGTACTTTGATCAGTTTAACCACCTTATCTTACAAAACCAAGAGGCATACCATTTTGGCGGACGATCCCGTAGACCACCTCTTGATAGAACCAACGCCGCACTCTCCTTTGTGTATACTTTGTTGGCCAATGACTGTGCTTCGGCCTTGGAAGGTGTAGGGCTTGATCCCTATGTAGGCTTTCTACACACTGCCCGCCCAGGCCGAGCCTCCTTGGCGCTAGACCTTATGGAGGAACTGCGCCCTATGATGGCCGACCGCGTCGTGCTTTCTCTCATCAACACGCGTGCTCTTGTCCCCAATCAGTTCGATGTGCAAGAAAATGGCGCAGTATTTCTAAATGAGAACGGGCGAAAAACCGTTTTGTCCGCTTGGCAGCAGCGAAAGACCGAGACTATCACCCATCCCTTCTTGCAAGAAAAGGTCGACATTGGCCTGTTGCCCCATGTGCAGGCTCTGTTGCTGGCTAGATTTTTGCGTGGCGATATAGACGCTTATCCCCCATTTTTATGGAGGTAGTGCCTTATGCTTGTGCTGATTACCTATGATGTCAATACTGTGACCCCTGAGGGGAGAAAGCGACTGCGCCAGGTAGCTAAACAATGCGTTAATTATGGACAAAGAGTGCAGAACAGCGTATTTGAATGCAATCTGGATGCCGCCCAGTATGTAGCGGTTAAGCATCGCTTGGAAGCACTTATTGACCCCAAAACCGATAGCCTGCGCTTTTACCGCTTGGGGAATGCCTATCAGAACAAGATTGACCATATAGGCATAAAGCCTGGCTACGACGCGGAAGGGCTTTTGATGATTTGACGCGAACCCATAGCTAACAGAGATTCCCTGGAGCCTTCGCACACAAAAAATGCATGAAAAAGATGTATTCTAAAGCAAAAAACTTATTTTACAAAGGAAAAAGCCCATTAAGTATTAAATAACTAGCCATAGTATCTAACATTTCAGAAATATTTATGGTTAGTTTTGCGGTCGCACCCCACGCGGGGTGCGTGGATTGAAATAAGCTCCGGGTCGGCGGTGAGCCGCCCTGCCAAGTCGCACCCCACGCGGGGTGCGTGGATTGAAATATTCATTTGCTCTGCAAATAGCGCCATTTCCTCAGTCGCACCCCACGCGGGGTGCGTGGATTGAAATGTGGGCTCTGTTGACGCATATTAACGCACTCATTGTCGCACCCCACGCGGGGTGCGTGGATTGAAATTCGGCTCTCCGTCAGGGGAACGGGGTTCAAATAAGTCGCACCCCACGCGGGGTGCGTGGATTGAAATTGTCCCCAAGCTGTCGCCGTATACTCTCACCTCGGTCGCACCCCACGCGGGGTGCGTGGATTGAAATACCGGGACGACTGGGGAAACCCGATATGCAAAATGTCGCACCCCACGCGGGGTGCGTGGATTGAAATGCAAATAAGCCCGCCACGCCGATCCTGCCCCGGCTGGTCGCACCCCACGCGGGGTGCGTGGATTGAAATACGCAGGTCTACCACACCTAGCAAGCCCGATTATGTCGCACCCCACGCGGGGTGCGTGGATTGAAATTGAAGGCAATCGGGCACGCCCAGCACACGGACAAAGGTCGCACCCCACGCGGGGTGCGTGGATTGAAATCTCCTTGTTTTATTGGAGGCGGCACGTTATAATGTCGCACCCCACGCGGGGTGCGTGGATTGAAATGATTAAGGCAATAACATCCCGGAATAACCTGCCCTGTCGCACCCCACGCGGGGTGCGTGGATTGAAATTGAGGTCTACTCCATTACAGTCTACTCATTAGGTCGCACCCCACGCGGGGTGCGTGGATTGAAATCCACATTTCCGGCCAATTAAAAACACAACCTCCCGTCGCACCCCACGCGGGGTGCGTGGATTGAAATTTAAAAACTCCGCCAATTCCTCATCGCTCATGCCCGTCGCACCCCACGCGGGGTGCGTGGATTGAAATTTCATAACCACGTTCAAGCGGTATCAGGTGCAAATGTCGCACCCCACGCGGGGTGCGTGGATTGAAATGTCGCTGTGCTTGGCGGTCTCTATGGCTGCAAGCGTCGCACCCCACGCGGGGTGCGTGGATTGAAATATTGGCATAATGGCAGCAATCACATTTGTACTTACGTCGCACCCCACGCGGGGTGCGTGGATTGAAATTGCGCGTGATATGTAATGCGCGTTAGGCATGGCGGTCGCACCCCACGCGGGGTGCGTGGATTGAAATTTTTTTGTTTGCTTGTGGATTTCCGCGAGTGAAGGTCGCACCCCACGCGGGGTGCGTGGATTGAAATAAGCAGGTCTTGCTGCAATACACTTTGCCGTTTAGTCGCACCCCACGCGGGGTGCGTGGATTGAAATCGTAGCCCTTGAACGCCACATTGACAGCTCGTCCGGTCGCACCCCACGCGGGGTGCGTGGATTGAAATACTAATCTCGCCGGCCAGCAAACTCCTATAAAGGGTCGCACCCCACGCGGGGTGCGTGGATTGAAATGTCAAAATGACCAAAAGAATGCGTCGGCCCGGCAGTCGCACCCCACGCGGGGTGCGTGGATTGAAATTTACTGTGCTAATGGCGCAAAGATGGAACGCGAGGGTCGCACCCCACGCGGGGTGCGTGGATTGAAATCCCCGCCTTTTGCCGGGCGGGTCGGCGTGCTGTCGTCGCACCCCACGCGGGGTGCGTGGATTGAAATGGTTGAAGACGACGACTATGATGACGACGATGAAGAGTCGCACCCCACGCGGGGTGCGTGGATTGAAATACAAGGAGACTTATCGGCCTGACGAGGTGACGCCGTCGCACCCCACGCGGGGTGCGTGGATTGAAATGAAAGTTATCCCGCCGTTTGCGAGAAAGAGAATCGTCGCACCCCACGCGGGGTGCGTGGATTGAAATGCCGTTGTGGACTGGGCAGGGGATACGGCTGTGCGTCGCACCCCACGCGGGGTGCGTGGATTGAAATAGTGCCATCCACGACTTAGGCCCCGCCCGAGTCGTCGCACCCCACGCGGGGTGCGTGGATTGAAATCACATAGAAAAATGCCCGGAGTTTGTCCGGGAGCGTCGCACCCCACGCGGGGTGCGTGGATTGAAATATTAAAGCGTCATATTGTCTTTGGGTCACGCCCGTCGCACCCCACGCGGGGTGCGTGGATTGAAATCGAGCGCCTAAAGTTGTATAACGAACAGCCCGGTCGCACCCCACGCGGGGTGCGTGGATTGAAATGCAGCGACATGGTGGCACAATATATCGCAGAGTGGTCGCACCCCACGCGGGGTGCGTGGATTGAAATGCGGGGTTGTGACCGCGCCCATCCGGGCCCCGCATGTCGCACCCCACGCGGGGTGCGTGGATTGAAATGAATCTCCCCAAATATCTGATGTGTTGTAGTCCTGTCGCACCCCACGCGGGGTGCGTGGATTGAAATTAAGGAGGGGTTAGATGGAAGTCAAGTGGATTAAGTCGCACCCCACGCGGGGTGCGTGGATTGAAATTCAACCAGATCGCCCGCCAGTAGGGAACCTTGTTGCGTCGCACCCCACGCGGGGTGCGTGGATTGAAATTGGTGTTTGGGCAATCACGAAGAGCGAACTTTCCGTCGCACCCCACGCGGGGTGCGTGGATTGAAATACGCTTGCAAGCGTGTTAACGGCCCCTGCTGCGGTCGCACCCCACGCGGGGTGCGTGGATTGAAATATCGAAGGCTCAAGGTATGCCCACAATTAACCGGTCGCACCCCACGCGGGGTGCGTGGATTGAAATGTCCCGCTCGTCCAGTTCATACAGGAGCGGAAGCGTCGCACCCCACGCGGGGTGCGTGGATTGAAATGTTCTCCCAGCGGATGATGCCGCAAAAGCAAATTGTCGCACCCCACGCGGGGTGCGTGGATTGAAATATGTTTGTGCCGTAGACCGTCGCCTTGCCGGTCTGTCGCACCCCACGCGGGGTGCGTGGATTGAAATTCGGGCCTGCCTAAAGGAGGGGGCGGGGATAGAAGTCGCACCCCACGCGGGGTGCGTGGATTGAAATCTTTGCCATATGTAATAGTCCCACCCTAATCTGCGTCGCACCCCACGCGGGGTGCGTGGATTGAAATTGATTTGCGGTCAAACCCATGCGCCCCGATGTGGTCGCACCCCACGCGGGGTGCGTGGATTGAAATTTAAACGAAGGACTGGAACTATGTGAGGCGTGGGGTCGCACCCCACGCGGGGTGCGTGGATTGAAATACAAATAATCTTGAATTAATTTTACAAAAACACTTGGTCGCACCCCACGCGGGGTGCGTGGATTGAAATAAAGTGTTGGCGCGGAGAGGAACCCTACAGCCCGGTCGCACCCCACGCGGGGTGCGTGGATTGAAATATCTGCATGATGGCGCTTCCGCCGTAAGGGCCTGTGTCGCACCCCACGCGGGGTGCGTGGATTGAAATGAGGATGGATAACCCCTCATTGGCCGCAAAGAAGTCGCACCCCACGCGGGGTGCGTGGATTGAAATTAAAAAAGAATTTGAAATAACGCTTGACAACACTACGTCGCACCCCACGCGGGGTGCGTGGATTGAAATGTGATTGCCCAAACACCAAAAGATGATCTTGTCCGTCGCACCCCACGCGGGGTGCGTGGATTGAAATTTGTCCAGTGCCGTGAACCCGGTGCGCAGGAATGTGTCGCACCCCACGCGGGGTGCGTGGATTGAAATGCGTCGTGCCGCCAGTAGTGGACAATGGCGGCGAGTCGCACCCCACGCGGGGTGCGTGGATTGAAATTTCGGCTGGTTAGCATGAGGTCTGCCAGCTCGTGTCGCACCCCACGCGGGGTGCGTGGATTGAAATATGCCTCTCTGAAGGCTCTTTTGAACTCTATCCGTCGCACCCCACGCGGGGTGCGTGGATTGAAATCGCCTCGTGTCTCGCTTGGTCTGTAAGAGTAATCAGTCGCACCCCACGCGGGGTGCGTGGATTGAAATATCCAAGCGGCCATCATTTCCCGGTCGAGTTGAGTCGCACCCCACGCGGGGTGCGTGGATTGAAATGTGGGGCTTTTGAGGCCAACTCCTTGAGGCCAACTCGTCGCACCCCACGCGGGGTGCGTGGATTGAAATGCTAAATTAGAATTAAACGAAACTCACGAATGGGTCGCACCCCACGCGGGGTGCGTGGATTGAAATGCGGCTGAAATTGCCATTGTCTCACCTCCTCACGTCGCACCCCACGCGGGGTGCGTGGATTGAAATAAAAGAGCCTAAAGAATGCGGCAAGCCGGTCACGTCGCACCCCACGCGGGGTGCGTGGATTGAAATCATTAGTCTGCATGCTGTACTTGATGGTTAGCATGTCGCACCCCACGCGGGGTGCGTGGATTGAAATCGTGCATCCGCGCTGCCCAGGGATGCCGTTGTCGTCGCACCCCACGCGGGGTGCGTGGATTGAAATAGGCGTCGACGAGTTGCGCTAAATTAGAATTAAAGTCGCACCCCACGCGGGGTGCGTGGATTGAAATACTGCATCGTGTATCGCGGACAGGACCCGGCAATAGTCGCACCCCACGCGGGGTGCGTGGATTGAAATCATTGGCAAAAGCAGCACAGAAGCCGACCGAAAGTCGCACCCCACGCGGGGTGCGTGGATTGAAATGTTTACCGCCGCCACCGCCGCCGCCTACCAAGAGTCGCACCCCACGCGGGGTGCGTGGATTGAAATTGCGGTCTACTCCAGGTCTACTCCAGCGGTCTACGTCGCACCCCACGCGGGGTGCGTGGATTGAAATGTTTATCAGCTTCTTCATGCCCTGTTGCGTGTCGGTCGCACCCCACGCGGGGTGCGTGGATTGAAATTTAAAGAGTTTGACAAATGCCAATATGAAGAATCTGGTCGCACCCCATGCGGATGCGTGGGGTGCGATTATGGCTTTCTACAGAGCCGTGCTTCTATTCTATGTTATCACGGAACGATTGCGTATTGCTTTTGCCACCTTAATTATGGCACATACCCATGATGCACAGATAGTGGTTCGCTTCGCGCAGCACATGGTCGCCCAACAGTGGAACGATGATCGACTGTATCTTGCACTCCAATATGCCCTCTGTGCCGGCTGCTTTAAAGTCCCGCAGCCTTTCGGTTTCCTCGCGGCTGTCTGCGGTAATGTCCGCTATATCCATCGTCTGTCTCGCAGCCTGTTGCGCTTCTACGGTCAATTCGTCGAACTCTCTGCCAAACATTCTCGCTGTATCGATAAGTGCCTCTTCCGACGGGTCAAGCAATCCGGCAATGAACTTTGCATGTTCTGCCATTTGTCGGTTCCAGAAAAACTCCTGATTTAAAAGATCCTGGGGCCTATTTGCACTTTCTCTGCGTACGAGCATCACGAGCATATTCATAAAGTGCTTAGCTTCCCTAAGTATGTGTTCTATGAGCAGAGGATAATTCATCGTAAACATTTCGCACGACCGCACGCTTCTTAGCAACTGTTCCTTAAACACGACCAGTTCTGCGGTCAGTTGGTATGCTCTACGGTCAAGGTTTTCCACCGCTTCTTCCATATGTGCGTCCGGCATTTCAAAACCGGCGGGCTGCAGCATCTCCTCACGCCTTGTCAGCTCCAAGTTAAACGGTATCCCAGTGTAGAAGCCTGTAAGTCTCTCGGCTCCAATGTATATTGCGTAGTTGCTTGATGAGAGTTTAATGCGTTTGCGCTTACATTTTCGTTTGCGAGAGCTGTCGCTTCAGAAAGTAGTTGTTCAAATCTTTGCCTGAACATTCCTGCCTTCTCCCCCACACTTTTATCTCTCGGTGTAAACCCTATTTCCAGAAAAAAAGCGTGCTCTTTCATTATCCTTAAGAAGAATAGATTTAAATCGAGCGACCTTGTTACAAATTCTTTTTGGGATATCAATTTGTTCACCACCTTATGCTCTATAGTATGAATAAAACCTTTTAAATGCTAATACGCTTTAGATTGAGGCGGGTGGATCTGTACTCTTCGGCGGTGTGCCGCAAGGCCGTGCCCTTATCAGCATCGCATCTTATCTTTGCCATGCGCCGCATACTCTGATAAAATAAGAAAAGCATTCCACATGAGGGAGGGGCCACCACTTCGGCTAAGCGGGTACAAGCCTGGCCATGAGTTTATCCTCACACCTGCCACTCGGCCTGCCCGGCAAAAGATTAAGGGTGCTAAATGGAGAGCAAAGCATGACCACACTTTCTGCAAAACTGACATTTTATATACCCCACGCCGCATCCCTTAAGGACAAGCGGAGAGTTTGCCGCAGCCTTGTGGACAGGACCCGGGGTCGTTTTAATGCGTCGATCTCTGAGATTGACACGCAGGATATGCACAGAACGCTGACCATTGGCGTGGCGGTTGTATCGGGCGATGCCGCCCATGCGAGGCGGTCGCTGGATGAAATCATCCGCTATATGGAGCAGCAGGCTGAGGCCGAGCTGATAAAGATCGAGCAGAGCTAAAGCCGCCCGGTCGTTAGGATTAGGCCACCGAGTCTTGCGATTGAATGAGCACAATATAACAGCCACACGAGAGGAACCATGAACATATTTAAGAACCCAAACTGCAAAAAGATAAGAGGCAGCCACATCTTAGAGGTCAGCTGCGCCTATTGCAAGTGCTTTATCGCCCACTATCAAAAGGTGGGGGAGAGCAACTTTGTAAAAATGTATAATGACAGGATTATAGAAGGCTCCATCGACTTTTCACAGTACCATGGGGCGCTATTTTGCCCGGGCTGCGGTGCGCAAATAGCCACCCGGTATGTAACCAAGATGGACAAAAAGGAAGCCTACCGCTTTATACCGTCAACCTTTCGCAAAAGAAAGGTCTAGTGCGAGCCAAAGCCCGTGTCTATTTGGCCCGAACGGGCCTTTTTTGCTTTCGCAAATACTTTTAACCACAAAAATCCCCCCCAAAGCATAGATTAAACTAAGCACATAAGGGGGGATTTTCTATGGAACTGTGGCTTAAAAGCCTTAAAACCGCCACGCCGCAGGAAGGTTTTGAGCTGGCCATCAAGCTGTCACAAAAGGGCGTGCAGTACACGCAGCCTTCTGAAGCCATCCGAAAAAGCTGCGTCCAAAGTATTCAAGAGACGCTAACAGCCTCATCGCCGTCTCGCAGGTTATTGCCATCCACTATCAAACGGTGGCCGCCGCCAACAACTACTGGCGTTAGCAAAGCAAAAATCCCCCCGGCCTTGGCGGCAGGGGGGATTTAAAGTGCGAATAAGGTTTAGGCACCCACATGCTCGTGGTCGTGGTCATGGGCGTGATCGTGGGGGTCTTCGGGAAGCTCGCCCACAATGGGGGTGGGGTCAATACCCAGGCGGATATAGTAGTCGGCCACCGCCGCCTTGACCACCTGCTCGGCCAGCACCGAACAATGGATTTTCACCGGGGGCAGACCGTCCAGCGCCTCGACCACCGCCGTGTTGGTCAGCTTGAGGGCCTCCTCAATGGGCTTGCCCTTAATCAGCTCGGTGGCCATAGAGCTGGTAGCCACCGCTGCACCGCAGCCAAATGTCTTAAAACGCACATCCTCGATGATGCCGTCCTTAATTTTTAGCGAGAACTTCATGATATCGCCACAGACAGGGTTGCCCACCTCGCCCACAGCGTTGGCGTCCTCAAGCTCGCCCATGTTGCGGGGGTTTACGAAGTGGTCCATCACTTTAGGGGAATACATCATATATTTTACTTCCTTTCCACTTTAACACTTAAGCTTGAGCCTTGACGATGGAGTCCCACAGGGGAGACATCTCCCGAAGTCGCTGGACGATAGGGGGCAGGACCTCAATCACATAGTCGATCTCCTCCTCGGTGTTCTGGTCGCCGATGGAGAAGCGCAGCGAGCCGTGGGCCCGCTCGTGGGGCAGGCCGATGGCCAGCAGCACATGGCTGGGATCGAGAGAGCCCGAGGTGCAGGCCGAGCCCGACGAGGCGCAGATGCCCTTCATGTCGAGCAGCAGCAGCATTCCCTCGCCCTCAATGCCATCAAAGGAGAAGTTGGCGTTGCCGGGCAACCGCTTTTCGGGGTGGCCGTTTAGCCTGCAGTGGCTTATGCTGCCCAGAATGCCCTCGATAAGGCGCTGGCGCAGCTTTGTGCAGTGGGCAATATGGGCATCAAGACCCAGGGTGGCCTCCTCGATAGCCACGCCCAGAGCTACAATACCGGAGGTGTTTTCGGTGCCGCCTCGCTTAGAGCGCTCCTGCCCACCGCCGTGTATAAAGTTGTCGATAACCACGCCCCGGCGGACATACAGAGCGCCTATTCCCTTGGGAGCGTGGATTTTGTGGCCCGACAGCGAGAGCAGGTCGATGTTTTGGGCAACAACATCAATGTGCACATTGCCCACGGCCTGCACCGCATCGGTGTGAAAGAGCACGCCTCGTTCCCTGCACACCGCACCGATTTCGGCAATGGGCATCAGGGTGCCAATCTCGTTGTTGGCGTACATAACCGATACCAGCGCCGTATCCTCTCGGATGGCATCGGCCACCTGTTCGGCGGTGATAAGGCCTTGGTCGTCTACCGGCAGATAGGTGGTCTCGAAGCCCTGCTTTTCCAGCGCCTCAAAGCTGTGCAGCACGGCGTGGTGCTCGATGTTGGTGGTGATGATGTGACGTTTATTCTTGCGGGCACCGGCATAGGCGGCGCCTTTAATGGCCCAGTTGTCGCTCTCGGTGCCGCCGCCGGTAAAGAAGATCTCGGGCGGGTTGGCGCCGAGGGCCTTGGCGACCTTTTCTCGGGCCGCTTCAACGGCGGCTTTGGCCTCGCGCCCCTGTGCGTAAATGCTCGAGGGATTGCCATAGCCCTCTTTGAGAATGGGCAGCATAGCCTCTAGAACCTTTTCGGATAGGGGGGTGGTGGCCGCGTTGTCGAGATAAATGCGTTTATCCATAATCAGGATACCTCCAAACATGGTTGCGTGTCATGGCGCAGAAGCGTTTTTGGCCGCAGGTATTTCTTAGTTAATCATATACTATACCAAAATAGTATGAATTACAAGCCCTCCGGCACAAAATTCACAAATTTTTTGCTGGCAGCTACCGCCAGCTCATCGCAGCATATATTTTCGGGGTGATCGGCATGGCCCTTCACCCATACAGGCGCCACTTCATGGTATTCGCAAAGCTGCAGCAGTTGTTCCCACAGGTCGGTATTAAGGGCGGGCTTGTTGTCGCTTTTGCGCCAACCTCGGCGTCTCCAGCTCTTGGCCCATCCCTTTAGCAGCGCATCGGTCACATATTTTGAATCGCTATAAAGGGTCACCTTGCAGGGGCGGTTGAGGGCCTCCAGCCCGCGGATGACCGCCATAAGCTCCATGCGGTTGTTGGTGGTTTCGGCCTCACCGCCCGAAAGCACTTTTTCGTGGTCGCCGTAGCGCAAAATGGCCGCCCAGCCTCCGGGGCCGGGGTTTCCGCTGCAGGCGCCGTCCGTGAAAAGGCTCACGGCAGGCCTTTTTTGTTCAGACATAGGCACTCCTCTTTGGTATCCTTGCCTATTATACGAGCATTCTCCGCCCCTTACAAGGGCATGGGCTAAGAAAAAAGGCTTAAAATATACCGCTGCGCCGCATAATAGATTTAGAAGGCCTATCATGCGAACGAACATTTGACAAATAGGGCGGTTTTATATACAATAGGGTATACAGATGCGGCGGCGTGTGTATAACCCGCTGCTTTTATTTTTGCTTAAATATTAGCCGTTCCACCGCTGGTGCGGAACGGTCGATCATAAAAAATACAACACAAAAAAATAGGAGGAAATTTTGTGACAGACGACAAATCTAAACAGTTCTCTCAGCCCGCCGCCGATGGAGGGGCCACTAAAGCTGCGTCTAAAACCGCAGATAATGGCCAAAACGGACGCCGGCGGCGCACCTCGGGGCCCAAAAAGCCCCCTCAGGAGCTTTATAAGGAATACGAACGCAAGTTCGCCTTGGGCCAAAAACTCTCGGAAAAGGACCTGCAGCCCCCTCAGACCCAGCAGAGCGATCCCCCGGCTCCGGCTCGGCGCCGGGGCCGCCCCCCCAAGGCTGCCAAAGCTGCCGACGCCCAGCAGCCTAAGCCTGCCG
This sequence comes from Ruminococcaceae bacterium UBA1404, assembly GCA_002305075.1. GTDB lineage: Bacteria > Bacillota > Clostridia > Oscillospirales > Ruminococcaceae > UBA1404. The sequence continues at coordinate 42,995 of DBQC01000026.1, forward strand.
AAAACGGTCGCAAAAAGCGCGGCGAGTCGACCACTAAAAAGGCGGTTAAAATCATCCCCTTGGGCGGTCTTAACGAGATTGGCAAAAACCTTACTGTTATCGAGTACCAAAACGACATTCTGATTGTGGACTGTGGTCTTGGCTTTCCCGACGATGATATGCCCGGAATTGACCTTGTTATCCCCGACTACACCTATCTGGAGAAAAACCGGGATAAAATCCGGGGCGTGGTGCTCACCCACGGCCACGAGGACCACATCGGCGGACTGCCCTATTTCTTGCGCAAGTTTAATGTGCCGGTCTACGGTACCCGCCTCACCCTCGGCCTTGTGGAGGGCAAGCTCAAGGAGGCCGGCCTTCTGCGCAACGCCCAGCTTCATGTGGTCAAGGCCGGCGACACGGTTAGCCTCGGCTGTATGTCGGTAGAGTTTATCAATGTCAACCACTCCATCCCCGACGCCTGTGCTCTGGCTATCTTTACGCCGGCGGGCACGCTGGTGCATACCGGCGACTTTAAAATAGACTATACCCCCATCCTGGGCGAAATGATCGACCTTGCGCGCTTTGGCGAACTGGGCAAACAGGGGGTACTGGCCCTGATGAGCGATTCTACCAATGCCGAGCGACCGGGTAGCACGCCCAGCGAGCGGCGGGTGGGCGAGTCTCTCGAAACCCTCTTTAAGCGGGCCGAGGGCAAGCGCATCATCATCGCCACCTTCTCTTCCAATGTGCACCGGGTACAGCAAATTATCGATACCGCAGCTCGCTTTGGCCGCAAGGTTGTGGTGTCCGGCCGCTCTATGGAGAATGTGGTGGCCAAGGCCAGCGAGCTTGGGTATCTCACTTTGCCCCGCAATACTTTGGTGGAAATAGATCAGATGCGCCGCATTCCCGACAGTCAGATGGTCATGGTGACCACCGGCAGTCAGGGCGAGCCCATGAGTGCTCTCTCCCGCATGGCGGCGGGCGACCACCGCAAGGTGTCGGTTACCCCCAACGACTATATCATCATCTCGGCCACCCCCATCCCGGGCAACGAGAAAACCGTCACCAAGGTTATCAACGACCTCATGCGCCTCGGTGCCGATGTGATGTACGAGAGCTCGCTCGGTATCCATGTGTCGGGCCACGCCGCCCGAGATGACATTAAGGCCATCATCGGCCTGACCCGCCCTCAGTACTTCATTCCGGTGCACGGCGAGTATAAGCATCTGTTTAAGGCTGCCGATTTGGCGGTGGACATGGGTATTCCCGAGACCAACACCCTTGTGGCCGAAATCGGCCGGGTGGTCGAGGTTTCTCAAAAGGAGATTAAAATGGTCTCCACCGTGCCCTCGGGCTCGGTGATGATCGACGGCCTGAGTGTTGGCGATGTGGGTAGCGTGGTGCTGCGGGATCGTCGGCTCCTATCGGAGGAGGGGCTGATTGTGGTAACGGCTGCCATCAGCAAAAAGACCGGACGCATTCTTGCCGGACCGGAGATTACCTCCCGGGGCTTTGTTTATGTACGGGAGTCCGAAGAGCTTATGGAGCAGATTAAGCAGGTGTGCATCAAGGCCATCGAGAGCACCACAGCCAGCCGCGAGTGGGGCAATACCAAGCAGAAGGTGCGCGACCAGCTAAGCCAATATCTGTTCTCTAAAACCAAGCGGCGGCCCCTCATTCTGCCCATTATACAAGAGATTAACAGCTAACCCTTTGGGGCTTTCCGCGGCAGTCGCCCGGAGAGCCCCTTTTTGCACCGTTTGGCAATTTTGACCTTTCTGTTACCAAATAGAGTTGTTCTTATGAACGGATTATGTTATACTTTATTATCTTAGAGAGTGCTTGATTGCTTATTAAAGCCTCACAGACAGGCTATCTTTCGGAAACGGAGCTTGCTATGAAACAGAACCTTCAGTTATACAGACCGGTTGTGCTGGTGCTGATAGGGGCACTTGTGCTGGTTACAGCCATATCGGCTGTGGTGTCGCCCTCCTGGGCCTATCTCGTTATTGGAGTGGCGGTAGCGGCCGTGCTTTACACGCTGTTTTATGTGCTGCGGGCCGACCGCATTTTGGCTAACTATCTCACCAGTCTGGGCCACGCCGTTGGCGAGATGCAGCACGAGGGAGTGCAGCGCCTGCCTGTACCCGTGCTTGTGGCAGACGACAATCAGGAAATCGTGTGGTACAACGCTCTCTGTCTCGAGCGGGTGTTCAGCGGGGAGGAGGTCTACGGCCAACCGGTAAGCGCAGTGGTGCCCGATTTGGCAGCACAGGAGCCCGATGCCGAGGGACGGCTGCTCATTAGCCATCAGGGCCGTCAATATACGGCCTTCCAACTGCCGGTGGAAAAGGACAGCACACGCCTTTCCGTTTATTATCTCATCGACGATACCGACCTTAAAAACTACGCCGCCGAATACTTCCTCTCCCGACCCTCGGTGCTGTTTTTTGTGGTAGATACCGATGACCTCGGCCAGAGCGCCAAGGAGAGCGACCGGAGCTCGCTCTACCTTCAGGTCGAATCGCTGGTGGAGTCTATGATCACCCAGCTTAACGGTATGTTCTGCCGACTGGACAAGGACCGATACATAGGCATTGTGGAAGAGCGGCACATGGCCGGCATTGTGGAGCGCCGGTTTGAGATTCTCGATCAGGTCCGGGCTCTATCAGGCAACGAGCGGGGAACGGTCAGCCTCTCCATCGGTGTGGGGCGGGATGCCGACACCTTCTTGGAGGGCGACCAGAGCGCCCGCCAGGCGCTGGATATGTCTTTGGGCCGGGGCGGCGATCAGGCCTCGGTAAAAACCCAAAACGGGTACGACTTTTACGGCGGCATCTCCAAGGGCATCGAAAAGCGCACCAAGGTTAAAACCCGCATTGTGGCCAATGCGCTCAGCGAGCTTATCGAAACCAGCTCCAATGTCATCCTTATGGGCCATAAGTTTGCCGACCTAGATAGCCTGGGCGCTTGCGTGGGCCTTTTGTCCGCCGCACGGCAGATGGGCAAAAAGGCTGTGGTGGCCATCGACCTCGAGCGCAACTTGGTGCACAGCCTTATTGAGCGACTTGGGCAGTGCGGCTATGCCGATGCCTTTGTAAACCCCTCCGACGCACTTAGCTTGGTCGAGCCGGGCACACTGCTTATCATTGTGGACACTCATATCAAGCATGTTCTTGAGTCTCCCGCTATTTACGACGCCTGCAAGCAGGTAGTGGTGATAGACCATCACCGCCGCATGGTGGGTTATATCGACGATGCGGTTATCTTTTACCACGAGCCCTACGCCTCCTCCACCTGCGAGATGGTCACCGAGCTTGTGCAATACTTTGGCGAGCCGGTACATATGGGCCGGGCCGAGGCCGAGGCGCTGCTGGCCGGCATTATGCTGGACACTAAGAATTTTGTTATAAAAACCGGCGTTCGCACCTTCGAGGCGGCTGCCTATCTGCGCCGTATGGGTGCCGACACGGTGGAAGTGCGCAAGTTCTTCAGCTCCTCTATGGAGGCCTTCCAGCGCAGAGCCCGACTTGTAAGCAGCGCCGAGATTTACCGTGGCTGCGCCATTTCGCTTAACACCACCCTTTCGGGGGATATCAAGGTGGTGGCCTCCCAGGCTGCCGACGAACTGCTGGGAATCTCGAATGTGGACGCCTCCTTTGTTCTCTACGAGTACGACGGCGGCATCAATATATCGGCCCGTAGCATGGGCAAGCTCAATGTGCAGGTGATTATGGAATCCCTCGGCGGGGGCGGCCATCTCACCATGGCGGCGGCCCAGCTGACCGACCTCTCTATCGAGGATGCTCGCCAGCGCCTGTTAGAGGCCATCGACCAGTACTACCAAAACGAAAAAACCAAATAGGGAGGTTATACCATGAAGGTGATACTCACCCAAGATGTTAAGGGAACCGGCAAAAAAGGCCAGCTAGTCAATGTGGCCGACGGCTATGCCCGCAACTTTTTGCTTGCCAAGAATATGGCTATCGAGGCGACTCCCGCCGCCATGAACGAGCTTAAAAACCGCGAGGCAGCCAAAAAGCGCCGGGAAGAAGCCGAGCTCCAGGCCGCCAAAGAGTCGGCCGCCGCCTTAGAGGGCAAAACGGTGCACATCAAGGCCAAGGCCGGCACCGGTGGACGACTGTTTGGTTCGGTGACCACTGCCGAAATTGCCGAGGCCATCAAGGCCAGTTACGGTGAGGAAATAGACCGGCGCAAAATTGCCATCGAGGCCGACATTAAGCAATGCGGCCAATACAGCGCCACCTTAAACCTCGGCTCGGGGATTAAGGCCACCATCTCCCTGACGGTGGAACCGATGGAGTAAGCTGCCCTTAGGGGCGTTGGAGGTGACCTGCCTGTGAATACCCTGCCTGTGTCTGCCGCGTTGCCACAGCAGCTGCCTTACAACCTCGAGGCCGAGCAATCGGTACTCGGGGCTTTACTTCTTGACCCCGACAAGCTGCCCGATGTGCTCAGCCTGCTCAAGTCCGAGCACTTTTTCCGCCGGCAGCATCAGGAGATTTTCGGGGTGCTGTCCAGTATGTTTGTGTCCTCGAGCACCATCGACTTTATTACGGTGCTCGAGCATGTAAAGCGCCAAAAAATCTTTGCTTCGGACGACGAGGCCAAGGTCTATCTCACCCAGTTGGCCGAGGTGGTGCCCACCACGGCCAATGTGATGAGCTATGCCAAAATTGTGCAGGAAAAGTATATTCTGCGCAGCCTTGTGGGCACCCTCGAAGAGGTGGTTGCCGCCTCGAGAGAGGGGGGCGTGGAGCCCCAAACTCTCATGGACAAGGCCGAGCAGAGTATCTATGCCATTCGTCAGGGCAGGGAGCAAAGCTCGCTTGTTCATATCCGCGACATCATGCACGACACCTACAACCGCCTGCAACAGCTGGGCGGCGAGGATAGAGAAGCCCACCTGGGTATTCCCACCGGTTTTACCGGGCTGGATGCGGTGCTCACCGGACTCAACCGCTCCGATCTACTGTTTTTGGCCGCCCGGCCCGGTATGGGCAAAACCTCCTTTGCCCTCAATGTGGCCACCCAGGTGGCCGCCCGCAAGGACAAGCGCGTGGCCATTTTCTCTCTCGAGATGAGCCGAGAACAGCTCGTCTCCCGCATCCTCTCCTCCGAGGCCCTTATCCCCAGCGAAAAGCTGCGCACCGGCCTGCTGGACGGCGAGGACTGGGTGCGCCTTGCGGCCATTTCCCAGCGCATTTCCGAGTACCCCATCTATGTGGACGACACCGCCACCCTCTCGGTAGCCGAGATGAAGGGCAAGCTGCGCCGCCTTGGCAATGTGGGACTGGTGATTATCGACTATCTGCAGCTGATGCAGAGCGGACGCCGCAGCGACAACCGGGTGCAGGAGGTGTCCGACATCACCCGCAGCCTTAAAATTTTGGCCAAGGAGTTCGATATTCCGGTGCTGGTGCTCAGCCAGCTCTCCCGGGGACCGGAATCCCGCTCGGACAAGCGCCCCCTTCTCAGCGACCTGCGGGAGTCGGGCTCGATCGAGCAGGATGCCGACATCGTGCTCTTCCTCTACCGGGATTCTTACTACAACCGGGATTCTATGGATCAAAATGTTGCCGAGTGCATTGTGGCCAAAAACCGTCACGGCGAGACCACCACGGTGCGCATCGGATGGAACGGCCAATATACCCGATTTACCAACCTGGAGTTCAGCCGCTATGACGACTGATAGCCCACTTGTAAAAAAAGCTCTAAGCGCCATCGACACGCACGCCATGATCCCCCCGGGAAGTCGGCTGCTCTGCGGGGTATCGGGCGGTGCGGATTCGGTGGCCCTTTTGCATGTGCTCAATGGCCACCGGGCGGCGTTGGGTATCGATGCGCTCTATGCCTGTCACATCAACCATGGCTTGCGGGGGTCAGAAAGTGACCGCGACGAGCAGTTTGTGCGCACCATCTGCTCGGATTGGGGCATCCCTCTAACGGTCTACCGGGAGGATGCGGCGGCCTATGCGGCAGCCCGGGGGCTTTCGGTGGAGGCCGGTGCCCGAGCGCTGCGCTACACACTTTTTGCTCGTTGTTGCCCGCCGGACGGGCGCATTGCCACCGCCCACACGCTCACAGACAGCATCGAGACGCTCATCATAAACCTTGCCCGGGGCACCGGTCTTACGGGCCTTTTGGGCATTCCGCCGGTGCGGGGAAACATCATCCGCCCCCTCATCGACTGCACCCGGGCCGAAGTGGAGGCCTATCTCGAAGCGGCGGGTGTGGACTATGTCATCGATTCCACTAACCTCACCGATGCCTATACCCGTAACCGGGTGCGCCGGCATATTTTGCCCGAGCTGGCGGCCATCAACCCCGGATACGAGGCGGCGGCTGCCCGAATGATTATGTTGCTGCGGCAGGACGCTGCTCTACTCGACAGCCGCACCGCCGAGCTTTTAGACAGCGCCCGGGAGGGGGAAGGATACCGCACCCATGTGCTGGCGGCGGCCCCCCAGTGGCTGGACAGGGCGGTGGCCGCTCTTATCCGAGAGGCAGGGTTGTCGGTGGACTACACCCATATTTCCCTCTGCGCCGACTGTGTGCGAGCCGGGCGGGGGGCTGTGGAGTTAGGGGGCGGTGCCAGATTTTATGTTCACCGGGGTCTGTGCTACATCGTCCCCCAAAAGCCCACCACAGCGGACGATCCGGCGGCAGAGATGACCCTTAAAAGGCCGGAATTGCTCCAAGGGGCAAGACTTGTCCGGGCCGGCGGACGGCTGTGGCGCCTTTCGGCCGAGAATTATGAACATTCTATGAGCAATCATAAAATTTCGGAAAAGGACTTAAAAAATGTCCTTGACTATGATAAACTAAACGAGATTATCCGGCTGAGACCCCATACCGCCGGCGACCGCATAGGTCGACCGGGGCAGGGTTTTCACAAAGAGATAAAAAAGCTCATCAGCGAGGCGTGCATCCCTCCCCATAGACGAAAGGAGCGGGTGGTGCTGTTGTCGGGCGAGCAGGTAGTCTGGGCCGAGGGTTTCGGGCCGGACGCTACGGTGGTTGTGGACGACCAAACCCGACGCATCCTTCGCATAGAGCAAATAGAATACGCAGGCAACTGTGCCGGGCGGGAATAACGGCAGGCTTTTTTATGATGGAGAAAGATATTTCTGAAATTCTACTGACAGGGGCGGACATTCAGGCCAAGGTGGCCGAATTGGGTGCCCGCATCACCGCCGACTATCAGGGCAAAAACCTGATATTGGTAGGGGTGCTCAAGGGTTCGGTGGTATTTATGGCCGACCTCATGCGGGCTATAGATCTGCCCTTGTCCATCGACTTTATGGTGGTGTCCAGCTACGGCGGGGGCACCAAAACCAGTGGCGTGGTGCGCATTATTAAGGACATCGAGCGTCCGCTGGATGATCTGGATGTGCTCATTGTGGAGGACATCCTCGATTCGGGTATGACGCTTAGCTACCTTAGGGAGATCATCGCCCAAAAGGGAGCTAAGAGTGTGCGCATTGCAACTTTGCTCGACAAACCCGAGCGGCGGGTGGTGAAAGAGATTGTGCCCGATTATGTGGGCTTTACAATTCCTGACGCCTTTGTGGTGGGCTATGGCCTCGACTACGACGAGCGCTACCGAAACCTCCCCTATGTGGGCATTTTGTCCCCCACTGTTTACGAATAGGCGATAAATCAAAGACCCAAAGGAGTGAAGGGATTGCAAAAAAACAACAGGAACAGCCGCGGGTTTATGGTTTATCTGCTGATCATGGCCGCGCTGCTCACCATGGCTTCGGTGGTCTTCCCCATGATGGAGGAGGGCGATACCTATAAATATTCCGAAATCATCGCGCTGTTTGAGGACGGCAAGGTGGCCGACTATACCATCGAGCTGGGCTCTGGTCGGCTCACATTAACCCTGCGCGACGCCGCCCCCGAAGAGCCGCCCATTGTTTATCAGGTGCCCAACACCAGCTACTTTATCAGCATGATTCAGGGCACGGTGGACGAGTATAACGAGGCCAATCCGAACAGCCGCATCACCTACGAGTGGAAGCGGGCCCCCGAGTGGCCGGTGTGGGCCAATATGGCGCTCACGGTGCTGCTTATGGTGGGCATGGGTGCGCTGTGGTATTTCACCATGCGCCAAACCCGTGGCGGCGGTGGCATAAGCGGCTTTAGCAAGGTTAAACCCCGTCCGGCCGAAGAGGGTAGGCGGGTTACCTTTAACGATGTGGCCGGCGCCCAGGAAGAAAAGCAGGAGCTTGAGGAACTGGTGGAGTTCCTCAAAAATCCCGGCAAATTTAATCTGTTGGGTGCCCGTATCCCCAAGGGCGTGCTACTTGTGGGCCCTCCGGGCACGGGTAAAACGCTGCTGGCTCGGGCCGTGGCCGGCGAGGCCGGTGTGCCCTTTTTCTCCATGTCGGGCTCGGATTTTGTCGAGATGTTTGTGGGCGTGGGTGCTTCCCGGGTCCGCGACCTGTTCGATCAGGCCAAGCGCAACGCCCCCAGCATCATATTCATCGACGAGATCGACGCGGTGGGACGGCACCGTGGTGCGGGTCTTGGCGGTGGGCACGACGAGCGGGAGCAGACCCTCAACCAGCTTTTGGTCGAGATGGACGGCTTCTCCTCCAACACCGGCGTGATCATCATTGCCGCCACCAACCGGCGGGACATCCTCGACCCGGCGCTGCTGCGCCCCGGCCGCTTTGACCGGCAGGTTGTGGTCAACTACCCCGATGTGGAGGGCCGAGAGGAAATTTTGGCCGTACACACCCGAAACAAACCCATCGGCCCCGATGTGGATTTTAAGGCCATTGCCCGCAGCACCGTGGGCTTTACCGGCGCCGACCTTGAAAATGTTATGAACGAAGCGGCTCTGCTGGCTGCCCGGCTGGGCCGCAAGGCCATCACCATGGCCGATATACAGGACGCCACCATCAAGGTGATGATGGGCCCCGAAAAGAAGAGCAGGATTATCTCCGAGGCCGACAAGCGCATTACCGCCTACCACGAGGCCGGTCATGCGGTGGTTACCTACTTTATGACCACCGGCGAAAAGGTTCAGCAGGTTTCTATTATTCCCCGGGGGCAGGCCGGTGGCTACACCATGCATCTGCCCGTGGAAGACAAGATGCACACCACCCGCACCCAGCTGTTCGAGCGTATTGTCATCATGCTGGGCGGGCGAGTGGCCGAGGCACTGGTGTTCGACGATATCACCACCGGGGCCTCCAGCGATATTGAGCGCTCCACACAACTGGCCAAATCCATGGTCACCCGCTATGGCTTTTCGGATAAGCTGGGCCCGGTGTCCTATGGCGGCAGCGATGGCGAAGTATTCCTAGGTCGCAGCTACAGCCAGACCCCCAGCTATTCCGAGGCGGTGGCCAGCCGTATCGACGAGGAGGTACACAACCTCATTGTCAAGGCCTACGACAAGGCCCAAGAGATTTTGACCACCCATATCGACAAGCTGCACCGAGTGTCTCAGGCGCTACTCGACTTCGAGAAGCTAGAGGCCGACCAGTTCGAGCGGCTGATGACGGCCACCGACGAGACGCCTAATGCTGACGGTGCACCCGAGTCGGGCGCCGCTCCCGACGAGACGGGCGAAGCCCCGGAAGCCCCTGAGGTTAATGAGGCCGGCGAAGCCCCGGAAGCCCCTGAGGTTAATGAGGCCGGCGAGACCCCGGAAGCCCCGGAAAGCCCTGAGTCCTCCGGCCCCGCATAGCCCTTTTACAACCGCCCGGCTCCCTAGGGCGGTTGTTTTGTGCCTTGGGTCCCGGCTTGACAGCGGACTTAAATTTTAGATACAATAAAGGTTGGAAGTTTTTAGCTGGGCGGCTCTGAGCCGTCCGGCGCATTATAAGGTTTATAAAAAAAGGAGCATAGAAGTGGCAAAAAAGGCAGCAAGAAGGACAAAACCGGTCTACGATAACGAGAGCATCTCCGCCCTTAAAGGGGCGGACCGAGTGCGTAAGCGGCCGGCGGTCATCTTTGGCTCAGACGGGCTCGAGGGCTGTCAGCACGCTGTGTTCGAGATCTTCTCCAACGCCATCGACGAAGCTCGGGAGGGCTTTGGCAACCGCATTGTGGTCACGCGATATAACGACCTCTCGGTGGAGATTATCGACGAGGGCCGGGGTATCCCGGTGGACTACAATCAGCGCGAGCAGCGCTACAATTGGGAGCTGGTGTTCTGCGAACTCTATGCAGGCGGCAAGTTTAACAACGCCGAGGAGGGTGAGAGCTACGGCTTTTCCCTGGGGCTCAACGGCCTCGGCCTGTGCGCCACCCAGTATGCCTCCCGGTATATGGATGTGGAAATACATCGGGACAACACCAAGTACCAGCTGCGCTTCGAGCGAGGCGAAATTGTGGGCGAGCTTGTAAAAACCCCCGTAAAAACCCAAAAGACCGGCTCTCGGTTGCGCTGGCTGCCCGACCTCGATGTGTTTACCGATATTGATATCCCCGAGGAGCACTATCTTGATATGATTAAGCGTCAGGCTGTCATCAACTCGGGCGTGCACTTTGTGTTTCGCAGCGAGCAGCCCGACGGCAGCTTTAAAGAGACGCTCTTTTATTACCCCCGGGGCATCGAGGACTATCTTGTGGAAATAGCCGGCGAGGATACGCTGACCACCCCCCAGTTCTGGCAGACCGAATGCCGGGGCCGGGACCGGGACGACCGCCCCGAGTATAAGGTCAAACTGTCGGTGGCGCTTTGCTTCTCAAACCATGTAAATCGCACCGAATACTACCACAACTCCAGCTTTCTCGAGCATGGAGGCTCACCCGAGCGGGCGGTTAAAATTGCCTTTGTTAACCAAATAGATAACTATCTAAAGCAGCAAGCCAAATATCAAAAGGGCGAAAGCAAAATAAGCTACCAGGACATCGAGGACTGTCTGGTACTCATATCCTCCTCCTTCTCCACCCAGACCTCTTATGCCAACCAGACCAAAAAGGCCATCAACAACCGCTTCATTTACGAGGCCATGACCGATTTCCTCAAGCATCAGTTAGAGGTCTACTTTATCGAAAACCCCGACGAAGCCCTCAAGATTGCCGAGCAGGTTCTGCTCAACAAGCGCAGCCGCGAGAGCGCCGAAAAGATGCGCCGTACCATGAAAAAGCGGCTGGCCGGCAACATCGATCTTGCCAACCGGGTGCAAAAGTTTGTGGACTGCCGAACCAAGGACCTAAGCCGCCGGGAAATCTATATTGTGGAGGGCGATTCGGCCCTGGGCTCCTGCAAGCTGGGGCGCGACGCCGAGTTTCAGGCCATCATCCCGGTCAGAGGCAAGATCCTCAACTGCCTTAAAGCTGAATACAGCAAGATTTTTAAAAACGAAATCATCACCGACATCATCAAGGTTCTAGGCTGCGGCGTGGAGCTGGGGGGCAAGGCCAGCAAGGAGCTTGCCACCTTCGATTTGGACAACCTGCGCTGGAACAAGGTGATTATCTGTACCGACGCCGATGTGGACGGCTTTCAGATTCGTACCCTCATCCTCACAATGCTCTACAGGCTGGTGCCCACGCTCATCGAGCAGGAGTATGTCTATATTGCCGAGTCGCCCCTGTTTGAGATAACCAGCCGGGGAGAGACCTATTTTGCCTACTCGGAGGAGGAAAAGAACGAGATTCTAAAGTCGCTGGAGGGCCAAAAGGTCACATTGCAGCGCTCTAAGGGACTGGGCGAAAACGAACCGGACATGATGTGGCTTACCACCATGAACCCCGAAACCCGGCGACTGATCAAGGTGACCCCGGCTGACGCCGCCAAGACCGCCGATATGTTCGATTTGCTCCTGGGCGATAATCTGGCCGGGCGCAAGTCTTTTATCGCCGACCATGGTCACCTTTACCTTGCCGATCTCGATGTCTCTTAAAACATCGGCCACAGCACATTTAGCAGGAGGAAGTCATGGCGTCACGCAAAAAGAAAAGCGAAAACAAACCTAAGAAAAACCCCAGCGCCTATATTGCGGGTGCCGGTGTGGTGGTCAGTCAACCCATTACCGAGATCCTAGAAAAAAACTATATGCCCTACGCCATGAGCGTGATTGTATCCCGGGCCATCCCCGAAATCGATGGCTTTAAGCCTTCGCACCGCAAGCTGCTCTATACCATGTACCTCATGGGGCTGCTGTCCGGGTCGCGCACTAAGTCGGCCAACATTGTGGGCCAGACCATGCGCCTTAATCCCCATGGCGACCAGACCATCTACGAGACCATGGTGCGGCTCTCCCGGGGCTACGAGGCGCTGCTTCACCCCTATATCGACAGCAAGGGCAACTTTGGCAAGGCCTATTCCCGGGATATGGCCTATGCAGCCTCCCGTTATACCGAGGCCAAGCTCGCCCCTATCAGCGCCGAACTCTTTGCCGACATCGCCAAGGATACCGTGGACTTTGTAGACAACTACGACAGCACCCTCAAAGAGCCCTCTTTGCTGCCGGTGCGCTTTCCCAGTATCCTTGTCAACGCCAATATGGGCATTGCGGTGGGTATGGCCAGCTCCATATGCCCCTTTAATCTGGCCGAGGTCTGTCAAACGGCCATTGCACTGATGAAAAACCCCGACCATCCGCTGCTGGATACCCTTTTGGCTCCCGACTTTCCCGGCGGCGGCGACCTGCTGTTTGATGCCAAAGAGCTGAGTCACATCTACGACACCGGTCGTGGCAGCTTTAAGGTGCGGGCTCGCTACCGGATAGATACCAAGAACAGCTGCATCGAAATATATGAGATTCCCCCCACCACCACGGTGGAGGCCGTCATGGATAAAATTGTCGACCTGGTAAAGTCCGGGCAAATAAAAGAGATTGCCGATCAGCGGGACGAGACCGACCTGAACGGTCTTAAGTTGACCCTCGATTATAAGCGGGGGGTAGATCCCGAGCGACTCATGCAAAAGCTTTACAAAATGACCCCCCTAGAGGATAGCTTTGCCTGCAACTTTAATATCCTTGTGGCGGGCACCCCCCAGGTGATGGGTGTGCGGCAAATTCTAAGCGAATGGCTGGCCTTCCGCCGGGAATGTGTGCGCCGCCGGCTCTATTATGACCTTACAAAAAAGCGCGAAAAGCTCCATCTGCTCAAAGGTCTGGCGGTTATTTTGCTCGACATCGACAAGGCCGTGCGCATCGTGCGTGAGAGCGAGGAGGAAAGCGAGGTTGTGCCCAACCTCATGATCGGCTTTGGCATCGACGAGACGCAGGCCGAATATGTGGCCGAAATCAAGCTGCGGCACCTCAACCGGGCCTATATCCTTGGTCGTACCGAGGAAATTGAGACCCTTGCCGCCGAGGTTTCCGATATGGAGGCCATTTTGGCCAGCCCTAAGCGCGTATCGAGCCTTATTGCCGACGAACTGCGGGAGGTTGCCAAAAAGCACGGCCAACCCCGCCGCACCACGATTCTCTACGATTATGACGACGAGGTGTATGAGGAGGAGCCCGAGGAGGCCGACTACCCGGTGCACATCTTCCTGACACGGGAGGGCTATTTTAAAAAGACCACTCCTCAGTCTTTGCGCATGAGTGGCGAGCACAAGCTCAAGCAGGGGGACGAGGTATTCCAAACCTTTGAGGTGAGCAATACCGTAGAGCTGCTGTTTTTCACCGATAAGGGGCAGGTGTATAAATGCCGCGCCGCCGATTTTGAGGACAGCCGCATCAGCTTACTGGGGGAATATCTGCCCGCTCGACTGGAAATGGACGAGGGCGAGTCGGTGCGCTTTATGGTACCTACCGCCGATTATACGGGCTTTATGCTGTTCTTTTTTGAGAATGGCAAGGTGGCACGGGTGCCCCTGTCGGCTTACGAGACAAAAACCCGCCGCCGCAAACTGGTGGGAGCCTACAACACCGCTTCTCCCTTGGCGGACTTATGCTTTATGCCGGCCGAGGGCGATGTGCTGTTTACCTCCACGGGTGGGCGGGCGCTGGTAGTGAGCAGCACCAAAATCAGCGAGAGGGCTACGCGCGACACGGTGGGCATCGCCGCCATGAGTCTTAAAAAAGGCGCCGTGGGCCAGAGCATAGCGCCACTGTCTCCCGAACGCGCCAAGGCTCTAAGCCGCTTGACGGTGCGAAGCCTTCCTGCCGCCGGGGGCATCCCAAAAGAAAACGAGCTCTATGAGCAAACCAGCCTATAAACAGCACAAAAAGCCCGCCGGGATATCCCGGCGGGCTTTGCAGTCAGGCTCGCCCTGTGGGCGGGCGAGCCTGAAGCTTCTGTCCGCTTAAATTTAAGCAAACGCAAGTGGCGGGACGAAGCCGTTATTATACTGCCCGAACTGCAGGTGGGTATGCACGGCTCAAAACGCCGTATATGGCACCTGTATTTCGATATCAATACAAAAAAGAGTCGTGGTTCTGTCCGGCAGCCGCCCGCATTGCCATACACCTAAAATTATGCTTGCAATCATTCGGACTATATGGTAATATTACATAGTTTAAGGGCATCATGTTAAGGAGTGAAACACATTGGGAGCTTTTGAAATAATATTGGGCGCTGTGCTGGTATTGGCCAGCATCATCATTATAGGCACCGTCACCCTGCAGGAGACTAAAGGTGGTCTTGGCAGCCTGTATGGCGGCGCCGGCGACAGTTTTTTTGATAAGAACCTCAACCGCACCCGGGAGGCTACCCTGCTGCGGGCCACCAAGTTCGCCGGCATTTGCCTATTTGCGGTAACCATTCTGCTCGGATTTATGGTTGCCCGATAATCTGTCTATAAACAGCGCCCTGCTTAAAAAGGCGGGGCGCTTTGTTGTTAAATTGGAGGAATAACTTGAAACAAAATTTTGGCGATACCATACTGTCCATCCTCAAGCGGCGAAGAAAATCCCCCTTGTCCAAAGCCGAGCTGATGGCCTCTGCCTCGTTGGGGAAAAAGCACCGGATAAACTTTGAGCGAGCCCTAACGCGTTTGCAAAGGTCCGGCGATATACTCGAGCGCGATGGGCGCTACCGGCTTGCCAGCAAGGCCGACCTTATCCCGGCCGAGATTGGGCGAGTGCACGGCGGCTTTGGATTTGCACGCCTTGAGGACGGCACCGAGCTGTTTATTCCCGGCCGCTACCTGATGGGGGCTATGCCCGGCGACAAGGTGCTGCTGCACCGACAAGAAGGGGAGGGCGATTTAGACGAGGGTCGGGTCCAAGCCATTACCCGCCAAAACGATGCGCTGCTAAGCGGCACCGTGCACCTCGACGCCAAAGGGGCCTTTCTGCTGCCCGACAGTGGGATGCGCCATCCCGTACCCCTTAGCGGGGGAGAAATGGAGATGAAGGCCGGCGACAAGGTTGTGGCCCGCCTCATCCACCGGGGGGAACGCCACAGTGAGCACCGGGCCGGCATTGTTCACAACTTTGGCGACGCCGAGACGGCGGACAATGCGGCGGCGGCGCTGCTCATGGCCGCCGGTATAGACCGCAAATTTACCGATTCCATGCTCGCTGAGGCCGACCGCCTAAATCAGAGCGGCATCAGCAATGCCGAAATGGCCGGCCGAGAGGACCTGCGTGACCTTGTTATCTTTACCATAGATGGCGCCGACACCAAGGATATCGACGATGCCATCTCCATAGACAAAACCGACACCGGATACCGCTTGGGGGTGCACATTGCCGATGTGAGCCACTATGTGCGCTACGGTAGCGATTTTGACAAGGAAGCCTACGAGCGGGGCACCTCGGTTTACTATGTGGACAAGGTTATTCCCATGCTGCCGCCGGGGCTGTCTAATGGCATTTGCTCACTTAATCCTAATGCGGACAGGTTGGCCTTTTCGGTGTTTATCGACATCGATCAGGACGGAAAAATGACCGGCTATCGCTTCTTTAAAAGTTTGATACGCTCTCGGCTCCAGGGGGTCTACAGCGAGGTAAATGCCCTGCTGTCCGAGCAGGCCGCCCCAGCCGTACAGGCAAAATATTCCGGCGTAAAAGATGCACTTTTTCTCATGGCCGAGCTGGCTGATCTGCTTAACAAGCGCCGTAAGCAGCGGGGAGCGCTGGAGCTTGAGTCCACCGAGTCGAAGTTTATGATGGATGCCGAAGGCCGTGTGGCCGACATTCTCCCCGCCACCCGAGGGCAGGGGGAGGAGCTCATCGAATCCTTCATGCTCATGGCCAATCAGGCCGCTGCGGCCTTTGCCGAGGAGCGTGAGCTGCCCTTTATATTCAGAGTGCACGACAGTCCACCGCCCCAAAAAATCATCGATCTCCACGCCCTGCTAAACAGCCTGGGGCTGCCCGCCACCGAGGTTGAGCCCGGCGTGTCTCCGGCGGCCCTATCTCGGGTGTTGGCGGCGGCAAAAGAGACCTCCTACGGCCGCATGGTGGACGGTGCGGTACTGCGCAGCATGGCTAAGGCCATTTACAGTGAACAAAACCGGGGCCACTTCGGGCTGGTGATGAAGCAATATAGCCACTTTACCTCCCCCATACGGCGCTACCCCGACCTCTATATCCACCGCATCATGTCCGAGGTGGTGGAGGCTGGGCGCCCGATAGACAAGGTGCGTGTCCGCTATGCCGAACGGGTAAGGCCGGTGGCCGCCCATTGCAGCGCCACCGAGCAGCGGGCTGTGGCTGCCGAGCGGGGCTGCGTAGACATCTACAAGGCCGAATATATGCGCCAGTTTATCGGTCAGGAGATGGAGGGGGTCATTGTATCGGTCACCTTCTCGGGGCTTTATGTGGCACTGCCCAACACCGTAGAGGGTATGATTCGGGCCGAACGACTGCCCGGCGGCGGCTTTGAATACGATGGACGCATGGCCTTTACTCGCCCGGACGGACGGTCATACCGAGTGGGGGATAGTCTGCGGGTAGTGGTGTCCCATGTGTCGGTGTCCGCAGGGCAGGTGGACTTTGATATTGCGCATTCATAAGGAGGCTTTTATGAGATTATCTGTGCTGCTGCTCTCGCTCTGCCTGCTGCTCTTAGGATGCGGGCAGCCTTCTTTGTTCGAGCCGGCTCTGCCGGTTATCGACCCCGTGTCGGGCGAGGCTTATATCGCCGAGCCCCTCACCCTATACAACGCCTATTTTGGCCTTTGGGTTAATCTGCCCGCCGACACCCGACTCCACGAGCTGGAAAACCTTGGGCTTACCGAACAAGACTATGCAGACCCCGATTTACTCACCCAGACCGATTACGGACAAACCAGCGTTTATTCCCTGTTTGACCTGACCCTCGACCGTGGGGGTGAGCCCAACTACTGCCGGGTGATTGGTGCGGTGGAGCAGATGGAGGGTGTGGAGAGTCTGGAGGACTTTGCGGCGGTTTTTTCGCACCGCATGGGTCTCTCCAGCGCCGACGAGGACTATCAGATTATCTTTGAGAGCAGCGAGACGACCACCATAGCAGAAGAGGACTATATCCGCATGACTTTTTCTGAAGTTGAGCCCGACCAGCCCCTCTACCGCTACGAAGCCTATCTGCGGCCCTTGCCCGCCATGGAAAACGCCTTTTTAACCCTTGTGCTTTTCTACGACACCGAGGCCTCCTCGGGTGCTGGACAGGCGGTGGGCCAGCACTACATAGAAACCGGCATCGGCAGGCTGCCACCGGTTTAAGCGCCAAATAAAACCCTCCCGGACCTTATTGGACCGGGAGGGTTTTTTGCTTTATTTGCCGGCAAACTGACTGTTGTAAAGGTCGTGGTAAAATCCGCCTTGGGCCAGCAAAGACTTGTGGGTGCCCGACTCGATAATATCCCCCTGCTTAATCACTAAGATGAGGTCGGCGTCCCGTATGGTGGACAGCCGGTGGGCAATGACAAAGCTGGTACGGCCCTCCATCAGGGTGGCCATGGCCTGCTGAATAAGCAGCTCGGTGCGGGTGTCCACGCTGCTGGTGGCCTCGTCGAGGATGAGCATATCCACATCGGATAGCAGCGCCCGAGCGATGGTGATAAGCTGGCGCTGGCCCTGGGATATGTTCGAGGCGTCCTCGCTAAGCTCAAAGTGGTAGCCGCCGGGCAGGGTGTGGATAAAGCTGTCGCAATAGGCGGCTTTGGCACAGGCGATGACCTCCTCGTCGGTTGCGTCAAGTCGCCCGTATCGGATATTCTCTAGGATGCTGCCCTTAAACAGCCATGTGTCCTGCAGCACCATGCCAAAGCGGCGGCGCAGCTGCTGTCGGGGTATGGTCTGAGTATCTATGCCGTCTAGCAAAATTTGGCCACATAGGGGATCATAAAAGCGCAGCAACAGGTTGACCAGAGTGGTCTTGCCGGCGCCGGTGGGACCGACGATGGCCACGGTCTGTCCGGGGCGAATGTGGGCATTAAGGTCATGGATAAGAACATTCTCCGGGCTGTAGCCAAAGCGCAGATGACGCATCTCCACCTCGCCGCACAGACGCTTGGGCAACATAGCCTCGGGCGGCTCGGCCGACTCCTCGGGCGCATCGAGCAGCTCGAACACCCGCTCGGCGGCCGCCACGGCCGACTGAAGCACATTGGCCACACTGGCCATGTTGGATATGGGGTGAGAGAACTGGTTTAAATAGAGCATAAAGGCCTGCAAATCCCCAAGGGGCAGCGCACCAAGCAGCACCATGCGTCCACCGCCCACCGCCACCGCCACATAGCCCAGGTTGGTGACAAAGCGTACCAGCGGCATCATCACCCCCGAGGCCATGTTGGCCTTCCATGCGTAGCTATACAGCCGGTCGCCCAACTCGTCGAAGGTGGTCTCCGCCGTATCCTCCAGCGAATAGGCCTTGATGATGCTGTGCCCGGCATACATCTCCTCGATATAGCCGCTAAGAGCGCCAAGTGCTGCCTGCTGGCCCTTAAAAAAGCCCTGTGAGCGACGCACAATAAAGCGGGAGAGATAAAGCCCAAGGGGCAGCGTGATCAGTCCCACCACCGTAAGGCCGGGGCTGATGCTAATCATCGAAAAGAGCACCATAACAATGGTGAGCGCTGAGTTGAACATTTGGCCGAATGTCTGCTGAAGTGTGCGGGAAATGGTGTCCACATCGTTGGTAACACGGCTTAGAATCTGGCCGTAGGGTGTACGGTCGTAGTAGGACAGCGGCAGCAGGCGCAGCTTCTCGTCCACCATTCGGCGCAGACGATAAACCAGCTTTTGCGTGACCGACGCCAGTGTGATGCTGCTAAGATACTGCAGCGCCGCCGACAGCAGGTAGAGCCCGACCATAAAGCTGAGCAGTCGGATAAGGGCGACATAATTCACGCCGCTACCGCCCTTTATCAGGCTGGATACACCCTGCTCAATCTCGGTGATGGAAAAGCCCATAAGGCGCACCCCAAGGGTGGAGGCGCCGGTGGAGATGATGGTCATCATCAGTACGGCGATAAAGGTGGGAATATGGGGCTTTAGCAGCTTTAGCAGCCGCCGAGCGCTGGTGTTAAAGTCTTTGGCCCGGTCGGTCATGCTCATGCCACGACCGGGACCGCCTCCGCCGCCCGGGGCACGCATGGGCAGTCCCGCCGGCCGGGAGGTGGGTGGCTCTTGTCGACTCATAGTCCGGCCACCTCCTCTTCAGAAAGTTGGCTGCGTACAATTTCACGGTAGACCTTGCAGTCTCTAAGCAGGTCATCATGGCGCCCCTGTCCGGCCACTCGGCCTTCGTCAAGCACCACAATATGGTCGGCGTCCATGATGGTAGACACCCGCTGGGCCACAATGATGACTGCAGCCTGGTCGGTGACTTCACGCAGGGCTCGCCGCAGCCGGGCATCTGTCTGAAAGTCCAGCGCAGAAAAGCTGTCGTCAAAAATATAGACATCGGGGCGGCGGGCCAGCGCTCTGGCGATGGACATACGCTGCTTCTGCCCGCCGGACAGGTTGGCTCCGCCCTGCTCAATGCGGGTGTCGTAGCCCTCCTCACGCTCCATGATAAAGTCGGCAGCCTGAGCAATTTGGGCGGCCTGCTCCACCTGGGCATCGGTGGCGTCCAGTCTACCCATGCGGATATTCTCGGCCGCACTGCCCGAAAAGAGCAGCGCCCGTTGGGGCACATAGCCCAGCTTTTTGCGGTAACTGGGTAGCGAGAGCTCCCGAATATCCACCCCGTCTAAGGTCAGGCTGCCCTCGGTGGGATCATAAAAGCGCAGCAGCAGCGAAACAAGGGTGCTCTTTCCGCTGCCTGTCGAGCCTATAATGGCCGTGGTCTGTCCGGGCAGCGCCTCAAAGCTCACATCCTCCACGGCGCAGCGGTCGGCTCCGGGGTAGCGAAAGCTCACGCAGGAAAAGCCCACCCGTCCGGCGAGGGGGGTGGCATCGCGCGCACCGCTCTGCACCGCCGATTGGGTGGAAAGCACTTCGTCAATGCGCTGGGCCGAGGCCGAGGTGCGGGGCCATATGGTAAAGGCCATAGAAATCATCATGGCCGAGCCCATAATCTGCCCTACATACTGAGATACCGCCATAATATCCCCCACGGCAATGCCGCCATAGCTGGCCTCCACCGCCCCAAGATAGACGATGAACACCGAGGTCAGATTGAGGGAAATATGCATGATGGGATGCATAGCCGACATGATGCGCATGGTTTTAATGGCGGTATCGGTAAGGTCACGGTTAGCGTGGTCAAAGCGTCCTTGTTCGTAATCTTCGGTGCCAAATGCCCGAATAACCCGTACACCGGTGAGCTTTTCGCGCATCACCAGATTGACCCTGTCAACCTTTAGCAGCATACTGCGGGTGAGGGGCAGCGCCATACGCGATACAGTAAGGATGGACAAAATGAGCACCGGTAGCGTGACAATTAACACGGCGGCCAGCTTAGGGCTCTTGCTAAAGGCCATAAAAGCGCCACCCACGGCCATGATGGGGGCGGTGATGCCCATGCGCATGAACATACCGGTAAAGTGTTGCAACTGGTCCACATCGGTGGTCGAACGGGTGATGAGGGAAGAGGTGCCAAAGCGTATGGTCTCCGAGGACTCAAAGGTCTGCACCTTATAAAACAGCGCCGACCGGATATCTCGGCTCATGCCGGTGGACACCCGGGACGACAAAAAGCTGTTAAGCAGCCGTGCCACAAGGTTAAGGGCTGCCGCCCCCACCATAAGCAGGCCATAAAAATTGATAAGCCCTACATTCTGGCCTAATATGCCCTCGTTGACCACATAGCTCATGAGGTTGGGCATCATAAGGTCTGCAAAGCTGCCCAGAGCCAAGCAGCCCAAAGAGAGCAGCGCCAGAGGCCAGTAGGGCTTAAGGAAGCGGGTTAGGATGTGCATGATATTCTTCTTTCTCCTGTTTTAGGCGTTCTTGTTGAATAAAGGCATCCACCTTGGTCAAGATGCGGATAAGCTGTTCGATCTCCTCAGCGGTCAGGCACTCCTCCACACGGGAGAGCAAGCGGTGCTTTTGCTGAAGGCAGGCGGTCAAATCCTCCCGACCGTGGTCGGTGAGAGTGATGCGCACACGCCGGCGATCGCCCACATCCCGCTGACGGGCGATATAGCCCTTTTTTTCGAGTGAGTTGAAGATGGGAGTAAGCGTGGGCTGACGCACGCCGAGCGCAGTGCTGATAGACGAGGGGTTCATGCCCTTGCTGTTTCCTTGCAGGTGAAGGGTGCGCAGCACCCGAGCCTCGCCGGGGGAGAGGCCCAGCTCGTGGATGCCTCGGCCCATATAGCGCCCGGCGCGGATAAAGAGTTGATGCAGTGCCGCTTGGGACTCGTCAGATAACATTGAAGACGCTCCTTTTATTAAGTTAAACTTATTATATGATGATATAAACAAAAGTCAATAAAAAAGGCCCACTTTGGGAGTGGGCCTTTTGGCTGCAAATACTAAGAAAGGTTATCCCGCTGCAAGGCTTTAAACTAGAGTCCGCTAAAGTAGAAACATAGTAGCCAGTGCGAAATAGATAGAAAGGGATACGGCGTCCACAATGGTGGTGATGAGGGGAGCGGCCATGATAGCGGGGTCCACGCCGACCCGCTTGGCGACAAGGGGGAGAATGCCGCCGCAGAGCTTGGCGATAATCACCGTGAAGAGCAGGGTGCTGCAGATGGCGAGGGCCACAAGGGGATCCAACCGATCCAAAAAGATGAGCCGGGCGAAGTTAAATCCGGATAGTCCTACGCCGCAAATGATGCCCACCCTGAACTCCTTCCAGATGACGGTCAAGACATCCCGAATATCCATTTCGCCCAGAGAAAGCCCCCGGATGACCATGGTGGAGGCCTGGCTGCCGGCGTTGCCTCCGGTATTCATCAACATGGGGATGTATGCGGTCAGCACCACCAGTGTGGCCAACGCTTCCTCATAGCTGCGGATGATAAAGCTGGTGATGGTGGAGGACACCATCAAGATGAGCAGCCAGATAAAGCGGTTCTTGGCGATACTCAGCACACCAGACTTGAGATAGGTCTCGTCGTCCGGGGTGACAGCGGCCATGCGGTAGATGTCCTCGGTGTTCTCCTCTTCGATGACATCCACCACATCGTCGATGGTGATGATGCCTACCAGCCGGCGTTCGTTGTCCACCACCGGCATGGCCAAGAGGTCATACTTCTTAAAGAGCATCGCAACCTCGGCCTGATCGTCGTGGGTGTGCACCGCAATGACATCGCTCTCCATGATGTCCTCAATCACCGTCTCATCCCGGCTGGCCAGAATGTCATGGAGATCCACCACGCCTTCGAGCTTACGGTCGGGGGTGGTCACAAAGCTGCTGGAGAGCGACTCCTTTTGGGAGGACTGCCGCCGAATAGCCCGAATGGCCTCGAGCACCGTCATCCCCTTCTTCAGCTCCATCATCTCGATGGTCATCAGGCTGCCGGCGCTGTCCTCGGGGTATTTTAGCAGTCGGTTTATGTGCTGGCGGGTTTCGCTGTCCGATAGTTTGAGCACCCGCTTAACAATGCCCGCAGGCATCTCCTCAAGAAAGTCCACCGTATCGTCCAGAAACAGCTCCTCGAGCATATGAGTGAGCTCTCGATCGGTCATGCCCTCCACAATACGCTGCTGCGCGTCGGGGTCGAGATAGGCGAACACCTCGGCGGCCATCTCCTTGGGCATGAGCCGGAAGATGAACAGCACCTTGGCCGGATCTTCAATACCGTCGATGCACTCGGCTATGTCCACCACATTCTGCTCGAGAATGATGGTGCGGGCGTCGGCAAATTTGCGCGCATCAATCAGCTCCATCAAGGAGCAGATCAGGGCAGAGGAACGCAGATCTTCCATAGGTTTAAGCCTCCTTTTGCCTACATAAATAAAAATAACCGGTTTTTACGCGGTTGTCAGCAGAATCGTTATGCAGGCAGAAGGGGCCCCTCAAGGGCACAAGAAATCAGACCCAGCGCATAGATGCCGGCCCATTCCGCTGCATATGACGACTTCGGCCAACAGCATCCATGCTGTGCCACCTCCTATGTATGTCAATCAAGTTTTGCGGCTATATAATCTTATGAGCATTGCCCAAAGGGTGTTCATAAAATTTGGTGATAATAGCCGTCCACCGGCTATTATACAGGTTTTGCCCGGTTTTCGCAACCTTTTTCTCCCGACCTATAGCCCTGTTCTACTACCCATTTAATGCGCAATGGTGCACCTTACCTTAGCCTATCCCATCTATAAGGCCGCTATGTACCCAAGTTTTGGGGAAAATCGGATTGCCGGTGGCCGGTTTTGTCGCCTCTCAAATAGAAAGCTAAAAAAATTAAAATACCTGTTGCACTCCTCGGCCTGTCATGCTATAATGTCGTTACGCCTTGGAGGCATAGCTCAGCTGGTTAGAGTGCCTGCTTCACACGCAGGAGGTCACTGGTTCGATTCCAGTTGTCTCCACCAACAGAATAAGAACCCGCATAAACATTGCGTTTATGCGGGTTTTCTTTTTGCCGTACACGATTTTACACGATTTCTGCGACCTTGTTTAGAATAGCCACTGCGCGCTCTTCTTATGTCCAGGCTTTTCGGGGCGCCCTTTGCAGGGTGCCCATTTTATGTTGCTCAACTTTTCCACGCTTCTGTAGGAAGCTTAGCATCCTGGGTGCCGTACCTTTCCAAGATTAGCTGAATCAGGTAGCGGTGCGGCGGCGAAATGGTGATGGCCTTATAATAATTTAAGTACAAATTACGCTGGGCAAACTTGCTGTCAATATTGAACATCGAAAGAGAATCGTCCTGATACCGGAAGGGCTGGATGTTTTCGAAACACTGTGGAATGACCGACACGCCCAACCCAGCCTTGGAGTATTCTACCGCTATGTCGGTGTTAAAAACCTCGATGGCGATCTGCGGGCGCATGTTGGCTTCCTCAAGCATGGCGTTAAGTGCGTTGCGTGACTCGGTTCTTTGGGGTGTCACAATAAACCGTTCATCGCGCGCTTCATAAAGCGAGATGGGAACGGCCGGGTCGTTCATTGAAAGCCGATAGTCGTCCATACGCCGCGCAAACGGTGAATCACGGTGTGCTAGCAGAAGATAGCGCTCCTCGTTGAGCTTAAAGCTACTCAGAGTCGGGTCATGTGGCGGGATGGAGCCGAGCGCCATGTCGAGCTCGCCACGAAGCAAAAGCGCCTCAAATTCGTTGACATTGCCCGTGAACAGGCGCATGGATATAAACGGGTAAGCCTCCGACATAGCGTGAAGAATTTCCGGAAGGATGATGCGCGAGCGCCGCGCCGAGACGCCCATCGAGATGACGCCCGAAGTACCGCATTTGATGTTGTCAATTTCGTTTAGCATGGCGTTGTGTGCGTTAAGCACATAGCGTGCCGTTGCAACATAGTGTTCGCCCGCCTTGGTCAGTCGCATGGGCTTGACGCGGCGATCAAAAATGGGGGTTCCAAGCTCTTCCTCGACTGCGTTGATCATTTGGCTGAGCGCCGACTGCGAAATATAAAGCTGTTTGGCCGCCTCGGTAATATTTCCGATGCGGGCGACAAACATAATGCGTTCCAAGCGGACCAAATTCACGAGGCGTTCTCCTTCCCATAAGATAAAACTAATAACTTAAAAAATAGCACAGCGTTTTATTAATGAATATTTGAATCATACCATATAATTTGGAAAAATAAAACTTCGAATAATTTGGATTTTGCAATTTGTATTAAAAAAGCTTGCATTTATCTCCGAGTTGCTTTGCTAAAGCGCTAAATTTTGTGAAATATCAACAATAAGCATAAGGTTGCTCTTATGACCAGATTATTGCATATGTATTTTACTTTTCAATGTAGTTGGATTACACTATACGATAGTGATAATGTTAAAAAAAATATGGCAATAGAACGAGATGGATTTGGACCTTTTTTACACCAGGTAAATGGTGTCAGAAAGAAAATGCGCTTGGGGCAGCCGCAAATGGAATACACTGGGTGACTTTCCCCGAGAAAATGCAGGATATAAAGAAAATCCCTGCGTGCTATGCATGCAGTTGCTTGCGCCCATTCAGGAGCAAAGGTACCTTTCCGTATGTGGCGGTAACAGACAAAAACCGCACAAATAAGGCTGTATCGTTGTGATTTTTGCACAATACATAGGACAGTCTTATACATTTCGGTGGAGTTTATCGGCACCCAATCCGACTATGCACCGATAAGAGTAATAAATGAAGGCTTCGAAGGCTTCTTAAATACTTCCAACCCACGGCATCCAGGAACGCCAAACTGAGCGTTCAACCGATTGGGCGGAGCGTGCCATCGGCGCATCGCGCGTGCGCAGATGTTATTACGCCAAGAGGTTGGTAAGACCAAACTAAAAACCTACTCCCGCCGGGCACGCTCCGCTAGGTTTAAAAGAGCAAAGGCGGGAGGTTTCGCTGCTTGATATAAAATCTACAAACATAGGAGGAATCGGGTATGCAGAGTATTCAGCCCGCGGTTGCCGGAACACTTGAATCGGGCGACATTCAGGTCAGCATCTATCCCAACCCGGGGCAGGACCTTGAGATCCAGCTTCAAAGTATTGTGCGCTCGCAGTTTGGAGAGGCCATTCTGGCCACGACCAAAGAGGTACTTAAGGAGTTTGGTCTTACGCAGGCTGTGGTCAGTCTGGTCGATAAGGGTGCGCTTGACTGGGTCATTCGCTCACGGGTTCAGGCAGCTTGCTGCCGAGCCACCCAAAGCCAATTTACATGGAAGGATGAGGATTGAATCATGGCTCAAATCCACCTAAAGCGCACCTCGCTTTATGTCAGCGGCGCGAGCCCCATCAACATGGTTCAGGCCGCCTTTTATAATGAGGACTGCTTGGTCTATGACCTTGAGGACTCGGTGCCCATAAGCGAAAAGGACGCCGCAAGATTGCTGGTCTATCACACGGTGCGCTATCACCGCCCGGCTGACAAATATGTGATCATTCGGGTCAACGGGCTTTATTCCGAGTTTATCGACGAGGATCTTGAGGCGGCGGTGCGGGCTCGGCCCAACGCCATCAGACTGCCCAAGGTCGAGCACCCAGACGAGGTTCGGCGCATTGCCGA
Source organism: Ruminococcaceae bacterium UBA1404 (assembly GCA_002305075.1). GTDB lineage: Bacteria > Bacillota > Clostridia > Oscillospirales > Ruminococcaceae > UBA1404. The sequence continues at coordinate 69,422 of DBQC01000026.1, forward strand.
TCAGATCAGCCGTATTGAGAAGGACGCAGGCATACCGGATGGAACAATCGAGTTGTGGTGCAACATCGAATCGTACTTAGGGCTGATTAACGCTTATGAAATTGCAACAGCCGATCCCCGGGTGGTTGCCATGGCCCTTGGAGCCGAGGACTTTACCGCCAGCATGAAGGCACGCCGCACAAAGGACGGACTCGAAATATTCTATGCGCGCAATGCGCTGCTAACGGCCTGCCGCCGAGCCGGCGTGGATGCCATTGACGCAGTTTTTTCGGATATTAACGATATCGAGGGCTTAAAAGAGGATACACTGCTCGCCCGTAACTTGGGCTTTGATGGGAAAACCTGTGTACATCCACGCCAAATTGATGTAGTCAATGCGTTCTTTACGCCAAGTGCCAAGGAAATTCGGCAGGCGCTGCGCATCTTAGAGGCCGTGGAGGAAGGAAAAAGGCAGAAAAAAGGCGCCGTAACGCTGGACGGCAGTATGATCGACAAGCCGATCGAGCTGCGGGCGCTGACCACGCTTGCCCAAGCCAGAGCGGCCGGAATTCCGATTGAAGGAGGCCCCAACCATGGTTAACGCTGTCGGACGAGAGCTGCCCGAAAAAGTCGGCAGCTATGTGGTAAAACCCTACACAGGTATACATAAAGAAGCGCAGACCAGTGCACCTGTCTGCTCCCGCAGAAGACCCGACCCGTCGCCGCGCAGACAGAGCAAGCGGATGCCCGATTTAAAAGCCGCCATTTTGGCCAGCGGGCTTAAGGACGGCATGACCATTTCCTTTCATCATAGCTTTAGAGAGGGCGACAAAATTGTCGGGCAGGTGCTTACCGCAATCAGCGAGCTCGGTATCAAGGGGTTGTGCTTTGCGCCGAGCGCCGTGGTCAACATCAAAAACCCCTCTATCGTCGACTTTGTAAAGGACGGCACGATCAACCGCATTCAGGCCAGCGGAATCAGAGGTGAGCTGGGCGACGCGGTTTTGCAGGACCTTAAGCTTGCCGAACCCGTCATCCTAAGGCCGCACGGCGCACGGCCGCACGCCATCGAGACCGGCGCACTTTCGATTGATGTGGCATTCATTGGCGCATCCAGCGCCGATGAGATGGGCAACTGCACCGGGCAAACCGGCCCCAATTCCTGCGGCGCACTTGGCTACTCCTTTATCGACGCCGTCATGGCCGAGAAAGTGGTGGTCATCACCGATAACATCGTGCCCTATCCCTGCGTGCCAATTTCCATCGCCCAGAACTATGTCGACTTTGTCGTGCAGGTGGACGAGATTGGCGACCCCGACAAGATCGGCGCCGGTGCTGCGCGCTTGACCAAAAACCCCCGCGATCTGCTTATTGCCCAACGGGCTGCCGACGCCATAGCGGCCAGCCGTCTGTTTAAGGACGATTATTCGTTTCAGACCGGTGCCGGGGCCATCAGCATTGCATGTACCAACTTTTTGGCCCAGCACACCAAAGAAGCGGGTATTCAGGCCAGCTTTGCGCTGGGCGGAATGACGGCCAACATCGTCGAGATGTTTGATGAGGGACTGGTCAGAACCATCCTTTGCTCGCAGTCGTTTGATGCGGTTGCGGCCCGTGCCTTCTCTAAAAGCCCGCAGATCATCGAAATTGATAACTCTATGTACTCCAATATGTACAACAAGAGCTGTGTGCTAGACCGACTAAACTTTGGCGTGTTGGGTGCGCTTGAGGTGGATGTGGACTTTAACATCAACATTCTTACCGGCTCAAATGGCGAAATGATGTCGGGAATCGGCGGGGGACCCGATGTGGCCGACGGCGCCGACATTTCCATCGTAACACTTCCGGTTATTCGTGGTCGCACCCCGTCTATCGTCAACCGGGTGTTCACCTGCTGCACGCCGGGCACATCGGTCGCCATGGTGGTTACCGAGGCCGGCATTGCGCTCAACCCGGCGCATAAGAACTACCAGATGCTCAAAGAAGATTTAAGCGCCGCCGGTCTTAAGCTGGTTACCATCGAATATCTGCGCGACTTAGCCTACTCGCTGACCGGAATTCCCAAGCCGATTGAGACAACCGATGAGGTGGTGTGCATTGTGGAATATCGCGACGGTACCGTTATCGATGTCATCCGCCGCATCAAGACCGACAAGATAGAATGAGTACCGAGGCTTACGGCCACATCTGCACTGGGCAGGAAATCTTGGCCTCGCGCGATGCACGGGCAGCCCGACAACGGGCGTGGCTTGCGCAAACAAGCGACTGCTGTCTTATTAGCGCCACGATGAACATTGCAGGGCCGTGTAAGCGCTCGGCGCTGATTGACCAGGGCTTTGATCTGGGCATGCAGATGGTGGAGCAGGTGCTCGACAATATGCAGGTTTTGATACATAAACAGCAGCGTTGGCACTTTAAAACTGGATGCGAAGCCTTTTTTCTGGTGCATGGCGAGGCGCGTTCAATCAAGCGCATCATGATCTGGCTTGAGGAGGCCACCGAATTAGGGCGGCTGCTCGACCTTGATGTACTCGATGAGCGGGGGGCTGTCTGCTCAAGGTCCGATCTGGGTCTTGGGGGGCGCAAGTGCCTGATTTGTTCGTATTTGGCTTATCAATGTGCACGCCTTGGGCGGCATTCGTCTGATGAGCTTGTGCACAAAACCGAGCAAATTTTGCGCGCTGCACTTGACCAGACCGCCCACTTAAATGCACAAAAACGCATATCCGCCCCCGATTAAAGCGCCGAATGGTGCGTGGTCGCCGATTTGGCGAAAACCCGAGTCCTGCGGCCGTGCCGTAAACTTTATAAGCATTTTTTTGCAGTAGGCAGATGCCAAGCTATAACCGAGCATATAAATTAAAAAAACGGAGGATAAGCCTATGCCGGTAATTTTATTGACCAACCACTATGACGAGCGCCCCGCCGCCATTGTAAAAGAGGCGGTGCCAGAGGGCTTTACCCTGATGATGCTGGAAAAAGAGTGTCAGCAGGAGCTGGTTGAAAAGGCCCCGCTGGCTGACTATTTTCTGGTGAGCGGACGGCTGCAGATCTCGCAGGAGGTTATTTCTGCCGCCACCCGGCTCAAGATGATTCAGCGCACCGGTGTCGGCATCGACATGCTGGATCTTAAGGCCATTGGTGAGCGCAACATTCCGGTCTATGTCAATGCCGGCATCAACGCAGCCAGCGTTGCCGAGCATGCCGTGCTGCACATTCTTGCTGCACTGCGCCGACTGGTCATCGTCGACGCCTCGATTCGAAACGGAATCTGGGCCAAGCGCGACAATGGTCTGCAGACAAACGAGCTAAGTGGTAAGACGGTCGGTCTGGTTGGCGCCGGAAATATCGGTCGCCACACGGCCAAGATGCTCTCAGGGTTTGACTGCCGCATCATCTATTATGATATGTACCGGCTAAGTCCCGAGATGGAGCAGGAATTGGGCATCACCTATCAGCCCTTTGAGCAGCTGCTGGAGCAGTCCGACATCATCAGCCTGCACTGTCCGATGACCGACGAAACCCGAGGCATCATCAATAAAGAAACCATCGCCAAAATGAAGGACGGCGTCATTTTGGTTAACACGGCGCGCGGCGGACTGATTGTCGAACAGGACTTAAGAGAAGCGCTTGATTCTAAAAAGGTCAAGGCTGCCGGGCTCGATGTCTTTAGCACCGAGCCGCCCGCAAAGGACAATCCACTGATTACCTGCCAAAATGTCACGCTGTCGCCCCACATGGGCGGCGTAACCTATGAATCGTTCAAGGACATGATGGCGGGCGCCATGCAAAACATGGTCATTTATGAGCAGGGCCGCATGGCGGAGCTTGAAAGCAAGCGCCTTAAAACCGAGTAGGGTCGGAATGAGGGCTTATGGTATGTAATGCCTGGGCCTTCAAAAATACACTTTTACAACAAAAAGAAGGGGATTGATGCTATGAACAGCATGCAAGAGACAAGAACCTGGCTTGAGACACTAGGGCAACCCGGTGGCGATCTGTACACTTTGCCCGACTCCGAAAAACGGTTTGACGACGGATGCCAATATCGCTTTGAGGTGCCCGGCATTCAGAGCCCGGGCGTTATGAAGACGCTGCTTGAAGAATTTGACCGCCTTGAGTTCTACATCCACCGCGTTACCCAGACCAAAGGCATCTGGCTTTTGAGCGATAAGGACATCGAAAATATGGTGGAGCTGGGGCAAAAACATCAGGTCGAGCTGATACTGGCCGTCGGCCCGCGCGCCACAACCGACACGAGCGCATCGGTCAAGAGCGCCGAGGGCGTTCGCATGGGTTACCGTCTGCGTGGACAGGATCAGATTGTCCGTGCCATCGAGGATGTTAAACGGGCGGCCCGCCTTGGCTGCCGTACCTTCCTTGTCTATGACGAGGGCTGCCTCTGGGTGTTGGATCAGGCCCGCAAGACCGGCCTTATCCCGGCCGACAGCAAGTTTAAGATGTCGGCACACGCCGGCCATGGCAACCCCTGCTCGGCCAAGGTGATGCAGGACTTGGGTGCCGACTCGTTTAATATTGTGCGCGACTATCAGCTTCAGCATCTGGCGGCTGTGCGTGCGGCTATCAACATTCCCATCGACTGCCATACCGAAAACCCGGAGTCTTCGGGCGGATTTATCCGACATTATGAGGTGCCCGAAATGATTCGCGTTGCGGCTCCCATCTATCTTAAGACGGGCGGCTCGGTCGCCAAGACCCACAGCTGGGATTCGAGCGATGCCGATGCCAAAAAGCGTGCAAAACAGGTTATGCTGGTCAAGCGCGTTATCGACGAATATTATTCCGAGGCGCTTTATTCGCCCAAGGGCTCGATTAACCACTAAGCATTAATAAAAAGCTCCGGGTTAGTTGAAACAACGAAGGAGAACGGGTATGAAAGTCAAAACGATAACAGCACCCCTCACAGATGAGGTACTCAGCCAGCTCAAGGTGGGCGATCTCGTCCACCTGTCGGGTAAAATCTTTACCGGCCGGGACGCCGTGCTGCCTAATATTGTCAAGATGATTGAGCAAGGAACCCTGAAAGAGCATGGCATTGACCTTGAGGGAGGGGTTATTTTTCACACGGCCGTCAGCCCGGCCGGGGTCGGGCCCACCTCGAGCAACAAGCTCGAGATTGAAGGAACCATGCCCCAGCTAACCGAGGCCGGAATCAGGATGCATCTGGGCAAAGGCGAGCTTAAAAAGGAAACCATCGAGATGTTATCGTGACCCGTCAAGCGGCTATATCGCACCGTTTAAGATTGCAGATAACCTTTATTATGTGGGCGACCGATGGGTCTGCGTCTACCTGCTTTGCAGCGGTGACCAGCTTATGCTGATCGACAGCGGATACCCCCACACGCTGCATCTGCTGACCGACTCTATCTATCGACTTGGCTTTAAACCCGACAATCTGCGCTGGATTTTGCATACCCACGAACATTTTGACCACTTTGGTGCTTCGCGCGAGTTTAAGCATCTTTATGGTTGCAAGCTCGCCATCAGCGCAGCCGGTGCCGACGCCTTAAGGGAGCGGCCCGACAGGGCACTGCTCGACTGGGGGCCCAATCCCAACGCACAACCTCCGCAATTTGACAAAGTGCTTTTAGATGGCCAACGCTTTGAGTTCGGCAATTTTTCAATCGACTGCGTTCTAACGCCCGGACACAGCACAGGCACCATGAGCTTCTTTTTTGATGTTACACATGAGCAAAAGACCTATCGAGCCGGCCTTTACGGCGGCGCCGGCATGATTACAGTCTGGCGCGAGCATCTGGCAAGATATGCGCTGCCACAATCTCTGCCCGAGCAGTTTATAGGCTCGCTTAAAAAGGTTGCAGATGAGCCGGTCGAGCTCATGTTGGCCAACCATCCTCGGCAGGGGCGCATGATTGAAAAGCGGGAACGCCAGCTTAAAAACGGCCAAAATCCCTTTATCGATGCGGCCGAATGGCCGGCATTTATAGCCCAAAAAGAGCATGAGGTCCAAGCGTTTATGCTAAGTGATCGGGGTACATAGCCCAAGGCGCACACAAACTATCAATCATCGGGAGAAACGCTATGAATTTAACCGATCTTTTTACTTCACGCCTGCACACCCTTTCGGCCATGCCAATAGAAAATTTACCATACAAGGCGGCCAAAGAGAGCATCATGGATTTTGTCGGCGTTGCTTTGGGTGGGTCATTTAGCCTAAAGCGGGAGTTTGCCAACTTTTTAGACCAGTTTGACCCGTCAGACGAGGCGTCCGTCATCGGCTTTGGCCACCGGGCCGGCCTCTATAATGCGGCGCTGGTCAACGCCTTTAGCTCGCACATTTTAGAGCTTGACGACGGTAATCGGTTTTGTGCTGTACACCTGGCCGCAACGGTTATACCCGCTGTGCTGGCTGCTGCCGAGCATCAAAAGGCCTGCGGTGAGCGCCTCATGCGTGCCGTCATTGTGGGATACGAGGCCGCAGTGCGCATAGGAACTGCACTTCAGCCCGGGCACCGGCAGGCCGGATTTCATGCGACAGGAACCTGCGGTACTATCGGCGCTGCTATGGGAACCGCGGTCATTTTAGGCTATGATTTGGCTCGAATGAAGGCGACGCTTTCGGCGGCCTGCACCAGTGCTGCCGGGCTGCTTGAAATACAGGAGGACGACTCGCAACTAAAGCCCTATAACGCAGCCAAAGCCGCAGCAAACGGGCTGGCCGCAGCTTATATTGCGGGCACCGACTTTAGCGGACCTGAAGATATTCTTGCAGGTGAGCGCGGATTTTTGCGCCTTTTTGCGCCCTCTTTTAAGACCGAACCGATTGCCGCACCGCTTGAGCGCCCCTATGGCATCGAGACCATCTACCGCAAGCCGTATGCAGCCTGCCGGCACGCCCATGCGCCCATCGATGGTGCGCTAAAGCTGCGCAAGCAGCGTGCGCCGGAATGCGGCGTGGTTGAGCTCATCGAGGTTTTTACGCACAAATATGCCATCCAAGGCCACGATCATACCCAAATTCGCGGAGCGACCTCGGCCAAAATGAGCATTCCATATTCGGTGGCGGTGGCCTACCTGACCGGCGAGGCGGGTATGGAGGCATTTTTTGATGACCGCATTTCCAATCCGAAAATTTTAGCGCTGACCGAGTGCGTCACGGTCAAGGAGGACCCGAGTCTAACGGCGCTCACTCCGCAGAGGCGCCCGGCCATCGTAAAGATCACATTTTCGGATGGTCAAAGTCTGACAGAGCGGATCGATTATGCCAAAGGCGAGCCCGAAACGCCGCTATCAGACACTGAAATGGAAGAAAAATTCCGCTCGCTTGCACACTTTGCCCAAAAGGACCCGGTGCTGATCGACCGCCTAATCGGCTGCATCCGCAATCTTGAACAGGATACCGAGGGTCTGTACCAGCTGTTAGGGAGCATCTAAAGCGCAGCCGGCGCATTTGCCCGGCGCCTGCTTGGTTGTGCAGAAAAGCGGTATGATGCATATAAGAACCGGATAAACCGATGGGTTTATCCGGTTTGTGTTTGTTGCGGCGGAAGAACACAGCACTTTTGGGCATTCTAATGCCGAGGTGATGTTCATGCCCCCCTATAAAAACAAACCCAAATCCAAACCCGAGATGAGCGACAGCATTGACCGGCCCATACCGCCGGACATCTATCCCGTTATTGACACCGACCTCGGGCGAGACAATGTGGAAAATGACCTGTCTGCCGCCGATCTGCAAGACCTGTAATTTGGCCCCGCCGCAATCATTTTAGCGGCGGGGCTCTTTCACCTTATGCCCGACTCATTAACTGCAATCCGCCGATGAAGCGGTAAAACTAGGCTCCAATACCGGTGGAAAACATAGCGCCCCGTGCGTCCAGCCTATGCGGGGCGACACCTCATCCACAGGCCGCACGCCATCGTAAAGAGTGTTTATATAGCAAAGTGCATCAATATTTACATTTTCTATTTGTTATTACCCATTAAATGTACTATAATGGCTGCAAACAGTTACCAAAAAGGAAAGTGACACAGCCGGTATCCGCTTTTTAAGCAACAAGCGCCATGGCGCACGATATAAAAAGGAGGATTAGTATGTCATCTTGAAATTTTGATCGTGTCGATCGAGAGGCCCTTTTCACCAAGCTCATTGATTACCGGAGGGATTTCCATCGGTATCCCGAGCCCGGCTGGTTGGAGTATCGCACCACCTCAAAGATTATCGAGCGTCTAGAGGAGATGGGCGTGCCCTATCGATTTGGCCCGGATATTCACAACGCCGAGCTTCGCATGGGTTTGCCCAGCGCCGAGGTACATAAGGCGGCCAAGGAGCGGGCCGTGGCCGAGGGTGCCCGCCCCGAGCTTGTGGAGCGCATGGCCGACGGCTTTACCGGCGTTGTGGCCACGGTGGAAGGCGCTCTGCCCGGCCCCACCATAGCCATTCGTGTAGACATCGACTCCAATGACCTCATCGAGAGCGTCGAGGACGACCATATGCCCTATCGTGAGGGCTTTGCCTCGGTGCACCACGGCGCCATGCACGGCTGCGGACACGATGGCCATGCCGCCATAGGCCTGGGCATTGTAGAGATGCTAAACATTTATAAGGACCAGCTCAAAGGCAAGGTCATCGTAATCTTCCAGGCAGCAGAGGAGGGCGGCCGCGGTGCTGAGTCCGTGGCCAAATCGGGAATTCTTGCCGATACCGACTACTTCCTGTCCTCCCACATGGGCATCCGTGCCAACCGCACCGGGCTTTTTGCGGCGGGCACCTTTGGCCATCTGGTAAGCACCAAGTTCGACGGTCACTTTAAAGGCGTATCGGCCCATGCCGGCAACAGCCCCGAGTTGGGACACAACGCATTGGCAGCCGCCGCAGCGGCCGTGACCAATCTGCTGGCCATTGCCCGCACCAGCAAGGGAACCAGCCGCATCAACATCGGCGGTATGCAGGCCGGCCCCGGACGCAATGTTATTCCCGACTACGCGGTAATCAATGCCGAGACCCGTGGCGTCACCGGCGAAATTAACGACTATATGTTTGATAGCGCCATGCATGTGTGCGCAGGTGCCGCTCAGATGTACAAATGTGAGTTTACCCACACGGTGGAAGGCAAAACCACCGATGCCCCCTGCGACGAGGCGCTGGTCAAGCTGGCCGCTCAAGTGGCGAGTGAGATGGACGCCTTTGACGAGGTGTGCGAAATGATGGACTTCGGCGCCGGCGAGGATGTCACCTTCCTCATGCGGGAAGTTCAGGCGCAGGGCGGTCAGGCTACGCTGATGCTCATCGGCTCCGACCTCAAGGCTCCTCACCACAACCGTAAGTTCGACTTTGACGAGGCTGTGATACCCGTTGCGGTGGAGCTCTACACTAAGCTGGTCTTTGCTATTGGCGAGCAGGCCAAGGGTTAAATAGCAACTTTCCCCATACATAAAGGCTGTGCAGCCGTGAGAGATCTCACGGCTGCACAGCCTTGTTTTATGAATAATAGTCCTGCGGATACCTAGTCGATCTGGGTGGTGAGGAAGATGGGCAGAGTCATCTGCTCAATCTGGTCGATCATTTCCTCGAGCTCGTCCATGTGGGCATCCTCGTCCTTGAGGATTTCGGTGAGGATATCCCGGGTGACATAGTCCCGCACCTCGCCTGCAAGGGCGATGGCGTCGTTATAGGCTTTGATGGCGCCTTCCTCAGCCGCACGGTCGTACTCGAGTTGAGCGGGCACCTCGGCGCCGATGTGGATGGCGTTAAGATTGGTAACAATGGGTGTGCCCCCGAGGTACAAAATGCGTCCAATCAGCTTTTCGGCGTGTTTCATCTCATCGATGGACCGTCTCTCAAAGCCCTCGTGCAGCTTTCCATAACCCCAATCCTCGCACATTTCAGCATGAACTATGTACTGATTGATGGCGGCAAGCTCGTCGGCAAGCAGGGCGTTTAGCACTTCGATTAGTCTGGGATCTCCCTTCATAGCAAAAGCTCCTTCCATGGTGTTTTTCTCAGAACAGTTAAAACAGATCTTTGCCTATAAAGGCGGCGGGTACACACCTCCTGTCGGAGTGGTATTTATCCCTAGAGCCGGATATCCAATGCTATGACCATGCATGACATGCGTCTCTATTCATATATTTTACTGTTAAACCATGCGCCTGTCAACCAAGTAAAGTGCTAATTAGGTCGAATAGTTGCTCCCAAGCACGCAAAAAGCAACCCTCCGGTGGAGGGTTGCTCTTTGAGCCGTGGGAGAAGCTATCGACACCGCTCGGCGTAGATGCCCATGGCCTCGGCTAAAAAAGCCGAAAGCCCCTCGCCGTATTGATCGATATTTTTTGTAAAGCGCGGGTCGGTGATATAGAGCTGTCCCACACCTGCAAAGGCCTCGGGGCTGTACCGAATGCCAAAGTTCTCGTTAAAATAGCGGTACATTTCCGCCATGGCCTGCTGGGCAATTTCAGAGTCCGGGGCGTGATGGCGCAGGGACGCCAACCGGGAAAATAGTTCGTTCATACCTTTGGCAAGGGCGTCTTGCTCCTTGGCAGACAGGGATTCCACATGGTTTTTGCTGCGGTTAACCGTCTCGTCCCCCCAAAGCCGACGGGCCTCCTCCTCATAGGGGTTGTGGGACATATCAAAGCCGCCAAACTTTTCTTTTGTGGTCATGGTGGTCTCTCCTTTCATGGACATAAGGGTTTTTTCAAGGGTGGTCAGCATGGCGTCGATACGCTTTTTCTCATAGAGCAGATACTTCTTTTGCAGCAAAAAAGCCTCCTCTTGATCAAAGCTTTCGCTGGCGAGCAGCTTGCCAATTTTATCCAGGGCAAATCCGCAGGCCTTAAAGAATAAAATCTGCTGCAGGCGGTCCAAATCCTGCTCGCTGTATGTCCGGCAGCCGTTATCCGGATTGCGGCCCGGGCACAGCAGGCCAATGCGGTCGTAGTGGTGCAGTGTGCGCACACTGACCCCCGTCAGTGCCGCCACTTCGCTGATGGTCATGGCCATTCCTCCCTCTTAAGCTTAGGATAAACCATAACGCTAGGTAAGAGTCAAGATTTTCTTTTAGTTTTTGTGCGCTAACTATTCCATTTGGATGCTTTTTGTGCTATTAATATGAGTAGACAATGAACCCATGGGTGTCCGGCAAAGGTTACCCATGTACAACTTAAGGGAGGCGATAGAATGACCAAAATGACCTATCTCGGACATGGAAGTCTGCGATTTGAGGCGTCGGGCGGACAGGTAATCTACCTAGACCCCTATGGCGGGGACGATTATGGGCCGGCCGCCGATTTGGTATTGGTGACCCATCAGCATCACGACCACAACGCCGTGGAGAAGGTAACTCTAAAGCCCGACGCACGCATAATCACCGAAGCCGATGCGCTGAAGGACGGCCGCCACGGCAGCTTTGATCTTGGATGGGTACAGGTAGATGCGGTGCTGGCTCATAACCGCAACCACGACCCCCGGTGCTGTGTGGGCTATGTCATTCATCTGGACGGCCTTAAAATCTACTGTGCAGGAGACACCTCGAGCACCAATGATATGACCCGCATGAAGGATATCGACTATGCTTTGCTGCCCATCGACGGCATTTACAACATGGGCCCCGAGGAGGCCACAGCCTGCGCCGAGCTCATCGGTGCCCGGTACGCCATTCCCATCCACACCGACCCCAGCGGCTATCTTGATGAGAAGATTGCCCGGTTTACGCCCAGCAACCGCCTGCTTGTGCGGCCGGGCGAAACCATCGAGCTGTAAGGGCCTGCTTTAGGAGGTGGCTATGGGTAGCGGGCTTTTATCAACACAATTTACAGTGGCCCTCACCCTAAGCACACTGGCAGGGTTGTCCACGGGACTGGGAGGGCTTATGGCGGTGGGCATCCGCCGCATGAACGACCGCATGATGGCTGCCGCCTTGGGCTTTGCGGCGGGCATCATGATCACGGTGGCGCTGTCCGATATGCTGCCCCACAGCGGCGAGAGCTTTGTGGCGGCCTTTGGTGCGCCCTTGGGCGCTTTGGGGCTGATTGGCTCTATCCTCATCGGTATCGGGCTGACCCTGATAGTGGATAGGATGGTGCCAAATCACGAGGACCCGGCCCGCAGCGGCGGCGGTCTGCATCGGATTGGGCTAGTTACAGCTTTAGCTGTGTGCATCCACAACTTTCCCGAGGGGATTGCCACATTTATGAGCAGCTATGCCGACCTGCGGCTTGGGCTGTCCATGACCTTGGCGGTGGCTCTGCACAACATCCCTGAGGGGATGGCCGTAGCCTTGCCTGTCTACTATGCCACCGGCAGCCGGAGCCGGGCGGTGGGCTATGCGCTGGCCTCCGGCCTGTCCGAGCCGCTGGGGGCCATCCTCACCTACCTGTTGCTGCGCCCCTATATGAACGAGATCATGCTGGCGACCTTGTTCGGGGTGATTGTGGGGCTTATGTGCACCATCGCCTTCGATGAGCTTATTCCCACAGCTTTGTCCTACAAACGTCCCCAGGCTGCTCTTGCTGGGGTGCTAACCGGGGTGCTGGTTATGGGTGGTGGCATCTTTCTTATGGGGTGAAAACCCGTCTAAAATGCGCGGCTCTCGTTTTTATCGAGGCCGCGTTCTTATATGCTTTAGGACGACAGAAGAATTGCTTTTAAAGGCATTATCCGGTATAATAAATAAAATAGGCGTGCAGTTATTCGCCCACCCCTGCATACTTGGGAGCGGGCGCTTAAGCCCCAAAAAAATGGGAGGTAAAGCAATGTCGGATAAACAAAAAGCCCTAGACTTGGCGCTGGCTCATATAGAAAAGCAGTTTGGTAAGGGCGCCGTGATGAAGCTGGGCCAGAATACCGCTATGAATGTAGCGAGCATTCCCACCGGCAGCATTGCGCTCGACGATGCTCTGGGTATCGGCGGTCTGCCCCGTGGGCGTATTGTTGAAATATACGGCCCCGAAAGCTCGGGCAAAACCACTTTGGCGCTCCATGTGGTGGCCGAAGCCCAAAAACTGGGGGGCGAGGCGGTCTTCATTGATGTGGAGCACGCCCTAGACCCCGTTTATGCCGAGGCATTGGGTGTTAATATCGAAACGCTGCTGGTTTCTCAGCCCGATACCGGCGAGCAGGCGCTGGAGATTTGCGAGGCGCTGGTGCGCTCGGGTGCGGTGGATGTGGTGGTGGTCGACTCGGTGGCCGCCATGGTCACCCGGGCCGAAATCGAGGGCGATATGGGCAGCAGCCATGTGGGCGTTCAGGCTCGGCTTATGAGTCAGGGTCTGCGCAAGCTCACCGGAGCCATCGGCAAGTCCAACTGTGTGGTGATTTTCATCAACCAGCTGCGGGAAAAAATCGGCGTTGTGTACGGCAACCCCGAAACCACGCCGGGCGGCCGGGCTCTCAAGTTCTACGCCTCAGTGCGTCTGGATATTCGCCGCACCGAAACCCTCAAGGCGGGGGGCGAGAATGTAGGCAACCGGGTGCGGGTTAAGGTGGTTAAAAACAAGGTAGCACCTCCCTTTAAAGAGGCCGAAATGGACATCATGTACGGCGAGGGTATCTCTAAGGAGGGCGAACTGCTAGACATCGCCACCAAATATGACATCATTCTTAAAAGTGGCTCCTGGTTCTCCTACAAGGATCAGCGGCTGGGTCAAGGCCGGGACAATGTAAAGGAATACATTAAGAAAAACCCCGAATTATTCGATGAGATCTCCGAACTGGTGCGGGCCGAGCTGCAAAAGGCCGCTTCGGAGCGAGGGGCAAAAAAAACGGCTGGTAAAGCTGCCACGGCCGCCGGTGACGCTGCGACGCCGGCCCGGGCTGCCAAAAAATCTGCCGGACGGGGCAGCGCTGCGGCCAATATTGACATCAGCGCTGATGATTTAGACAAATGATCATCACCGATATACGCACCACCCAAAAAGGCCGCCGATCGATCTATATAGATGGGGCGTACTACACCACGCTCCACCCCGACGCGGTGGCCGAGTTCTCCCTCACAGTGGGAGCCGAGACCGACCACACGCAGCTTGAGGAGGCCTTGGCCCGCAGCCGGGAGATCATGGCGCATCAAAAGGCACTTCGGCTGCTCTCTTCAAGGAACTACACCGCCCGCCGCCTTGAGGACAAGCTGTCTGACCAGGGCGGGGAGGCCGCTCGGGCTGCCGTGCGGCGCATGGAGGAGCTTGGACTTGTGGACGACGAGGCCTATGCTCAGCGCTATGCCGAGCAGCTCTATTTGGGCAAATATTACGCCCCAAAGCGCATTCTGCAGGCCCTGCGCCATCGGGGCATCCCCCCAGAAATCGCCTCTCAGGTCTCGGACACCTTTGACCGGGAGGACAATCCCCGCCGGGCTGCCGAGTATATAGAGCGCAAATATCCCAACCTTGAGGACGAGACCGTAAAAAAGCGCGCCTGGGCGGCCTTGCAGCGGCTGGGCTACACAAGCGGTGAGGCAAAACAGGCGCTGGCCATAATCGGCTGTCGGGAGGATGATGAATGATGCCCATAACCGTGGGACTGGTGTCTTTGGGTTGCTCTAAAAATCAGGTGGACGCCGAGCGTTTTCTCGCCGATTTAGAGGGGCAGGGATTTGCCTTTTCGGCCGACCCGGCCGAATGTGATGCGGTGATTGTTAACACCTGCGGTTTCATAGAGGACGCCAAGGCCGAATCCATCGAAGCCATCTTGGAGATGTGTGCCCTTAAAGAGCGGGGCGGTCCCCGAGTGGTGGCGGTGACCGGCTGTCTGGCCGAGCGGTATGGCAGCCTGTTTGCCGAGGAAATCCCCGAGGCTGATGTGGTGCTGGGCATCGGCTCTAATCATATGTTGGGCGAGGCCATAAAAAAGGCGCTCGCCGGCAAGGGCACTTATCTAAAGGGCGAGCGCACCAATCTCTCTCTAGAGGGACCGCGCACCTTGCTCACCCCGCCTTACACCGCCTATCTCAAGCTGGCCGACGGCTGCGACAACTGCTGCACCTACTGCGCCATTCCGCTTATTAGAGGGCGCTTTCGCAGCCGCCGCATGGAGGATGTTCTGGCCGAGGCTGTGCAGCTTGTGGAGGGCGGCGCTCGGGAGCTCAACCTTATCGCGCAGGACACCACCCGCTACGGCGAGGACATCTATGGTCGCCTGATGCTGCCCGAGCTGATCGACGCCCTCTGTGAGATAGAGGGTCTTGTTTGGTTGCGGCTGCTTTATTGCTACCCCGATCGGGTAACCGACCAACTGATTGACACCATGGCGCGTCAGCCCAAGGTGGTCAAATACATCGACCTGCCCCTGCAGCATATTAGCACCGCTGTGCTCAGCGGCATGAATCGCCCCATGGGCAGCGAAGAAATCCGGGCACTTCTTAAAAAAATCCGCACGCGCATTCCGGGTGTGGTGGTGCGCACCACCTTTATTGCCGGACTACCCGGCGAGGGAGAGCAGGAATTCGCCGAGCTTTGCGACTTTATCAGGGAGCAGCGCTTTGAGCGGCTGGGATGCTTTGCCTTTTCCCCCGAGGAAGATACCCCGGCTTTTACCATGGATTATCCCGACGCCCAGCAGCGCAGCCGCCGGGCCGATCACATAATGCAGCTTCAGCAGCCCATTGCCGAGGAGATTGGCCGGGCAATGATAGGCCGCACCCTGACCGTGCTCTGCGAAGGCTACGACCCCGAGGTCTCGGCTTATGTGGGACGCAGCTACATGGACGCCCCCGATGTGGATACCCGGGTCTATTTTAAGTCGGGCAGTCCGGTGGAACCGGGGCGTTTTATCCAAGTGTGCGTTACAGCTGCCGAGGGCTACGACCTTTGGGGCCAACCGGAGGTGGAAGTATGAACACCCCCAACAAGCTCACTTTGCTGCGTATGGCGCTGGTACCGGTCTATGTGGGGCTGATGTATTTGCCCCATCCCAATGCATTACTCATAGCCGATGCGGTGTTTGTGGTGGCGGCGCTTACCGATGCGCTGGATGGTCATATCGCTCGCCGGGACGGTCTGGTCACCGACTTTGGCAAGCTGATGGACCCTCTTGCCGACAAGGTGTTGGTGATGGCAGCCATGGTTATGCTGGTTTATGCCGGCTACGCCCCGGCTTGGGCGGTGGTGGTCATTTTGGCCCGGGAGTTCCTTGTGAGCCTGATGCGCCAGGTTGCGGCGGCCAGAGGCCATGTGCTGGCGGCCGACAATTTGGGCAAAATCAAAACCGTAAGTCAGATGACTTGGCTGATTATCACCATGCTCTACCGCTGGGCCGACCGCAGCCTAAGCTACTCGATAGACTGGCTGGGACCGGTCTCGGCGGGGCTTGGATTGGTAACAGTGGCGCTTACACTGGCGTCGGGCATACGCTATGTCAGCCAAAACCGAAGTCTTTTCTCGTTAGAGCAAGGCACGGGTTAAAATCCACAAGGCTCCGGCACTCAACTTAAAGCAAAAGCGCCCTCCCGTAGGGAGGACGCTTTTTTCATTTCATCCGCTAACCTTGCATTTCGGTGCTGTTGCGGAAAATTTGTACCCAGTACAGGTTGCCGTCTTGCTCGTACACGCCCACACCCATGCTGACATAGTCGCTGTCCAGGATGTTGCGCCGGTGGCCCTGCGAGGCCATCCAGTCCGCAAGAACATCGGCGGGAGAACGCTGCCCCATGGCGACATTCTCGCCAAAGTAGTAGTTGTCGCGCACGCCAAATACGGTGTAAAAGCCACCGCCACCGGGCCGCTCGTGACTAAAGCTGCGGGTGATTTCCTCGGCTCTGATTTGGGCGCCGGCATCCAGATCGCTCAGACGGGTCAGGGCGGGCAGACCCCGGGCGGTTCGCTCGGCATTGGTGAGCCGAAACACCTCGTCAGCATAGTCCGAGAGCCGGTCACTGCCCGCAGGGATGGATGCGCTGCTGCCGGACGAGGAAGCCGGAGGCTTAGAGCTGACCGGAGGCTTGGAGCTGACCGGAGGCTGGTGTGCTGAGGGTTGCGAGGCGGCAGGGGGCTGTGAAGCAGCCGGAGGCCGAGATACAGCCGGCGCAGGAGCAGGGGCAGGGGAGATGGTCACCGAAAGCTCCAAACGGGCGGGTTCGTAGCCTTCTCGCTGGGCGGTTATGGTAAGCTGACCGCTGCCCACGGCTCGTCCGGCCACCAGCAGCAGCTCTCCCTCTTGCACATAGTCGAGTCGCTCACTTTGACTGGTCTCCACCACATAGTCTGCTCCGTCGGTCCCCATGAGCTGTAAAGTGGCATAACGGCCTTGGGTCAGGGTCAAATCGTAATGGAAGGCCCCGTCTGTCACAAGTGCAGCATCTGTGTCCTCGGTGTAACCCTTGCTGAGCGCCTCTGAAAGGGCGGCATCGGGCTGGGTGAGCGCTATGTTGAGAGACTGCTCTCGCAAGGCCACCAGCAGGGTGAGGGAGAGGGTTTCGGTCTCGCCATTAGGGGCGGTAAATATAACCTCCACCAGTGCCGTACCGGGCTCTATAGCGGTGAGGGTGAGGAGATTCTCTGATCGAGATGCTTCCACCACGGCCGATGAGACGCTGACCTCGACGGTGTAATGCTCGGGAAAGCTTAAGGTAATCTCTCGGCGCTCGCCGGGGCTCAGGGTGAGCTCGCTGCCGCCGGGCAGAGCCATATCGTCCAGCAGCAAAGCGGGCGGAGAAGTCGGCTCGCTCGTCATAGGGCTGCAACCTGCAAGCACCAAAACAAGGCTAAATATTATAAGCATGTACTTCATGCTATTCCTCCTTTGCTAAAGGCTAAAAGCGTCAAGTCGGTGCGCTTTATACCAAGGCTACCGCAGAAAACCATCGAGTGCAACCGGTAAAAACTGCTGAGATATGGGGCCAAAAGCCATGAGGGCCTATGAGAAAAGGCACCGTAACCTTTAGAGCGTTGGCTAATAGGGAGCAATTTTATAAACAATATGCAAAAACTAAACATATTGTGAAGAAAAAATTGACAATTTGTCGAGTGCGCTCTATAATAGAAAAAAGTATTAAATGAGATATTATGAGGTGATGGTATGCGCGTCCGCACGGTGCTGCTCACGGCAGCGGGTCTATTTTTGCTGGCGCTCGGCGTTGTGGGGGCCTTTTTGCCTGTGCTTCCCACCACACCCTTTGTGTTAGCAGGAGCCGGTTGCTTGAGCGGCACACCAAAGCTGCGGGCTAGAATTGTGCAGATACCCTTTTTCCGAGACTATATCGAAAGCTATGAAAAACGAAGCGGCCTGCCACGCAAAACCGTTGTGCAGAGCCTTGTTTTTCTTTGGGGTATGTTGCTGCTGACCATGTTTCACAGCGGACGGCTCTGGCTAATCTTGCTCCTGATGGTGGTAGGCATATGCGTCACGGCGCACATTCTTACCATGGCAAAGCCCCGACCATAGACGAACGCAAGCGCCTATTAGCCACCGACAGCCCGCCGCTGGTATGCTGATGTGCTGATGTCGCCCAAAATCTGCGCCTATCTTTGAATGCCGGTCATCTGCCTTAATTTCTATTATTAGCGCACACGTGCGCATGCGCGCGTGCGTCTGATAAAAATATAAAATATAAGGAGTATTGCGATGGACGATTACAAGAAGCTCACGAATGAAGTCGGCGCGCCCGTTGCTGATAACGAGAATTCTATAACTGCTGGCCCCAGAGGTCCGGTGGTTATGCAGGATGTCTGGCTGCTGGAGAAAATGGCCCACTTTAACCGCGAAGTTATTCCTGAGCGTCGCATGCACGCCAAGGGATGGGGAGCCTATGGTGACTTTACGGTTACCGGCGACATCTCCCGCTTTACCCGAGCTAAGGTGTTACAGCCCGGTGCCAAAACTGAAGTGTTTGTGCGCTTTTCTACCGTGGCCGGCGAACGCGGCGCTGCCGATTGCGAGCGGGACATCCGGGGATTTGCCTGTAAGTTCTACACCGAAGAGGGCAACTGGGATTTGGTAGGCAACAACACTCCCACCTTCTTTATCCGCGATGTACATAATTTTGCTGACCTTAACCGGGCTGTCAAGCGCGATCCTCGCACCGGTCGCCGCAGTGCCCAAAACAACTGGGACTTCTGGACACTGTTACCCGAAACCTTCCATCAACGCACCATCGTCATGTCCGACAGGGGCATTCCGGCCTCCTTCAGGAATATGCATGTCTATGGTGAACATACATTTAGCTTCTACAACGCCGATAACGAGCGGGTATGGTGCAAGTTCCACCTGCATACCCAGCAAGGCATTAAGAACCTGACTAATGAAGAGGCCGCCGCCATCAACGGTATGGACCGGGAGTATCACGGAAAGGATCTGTTCGAGGCCATCGAAAAGGGCGACTATCCCCGCTGGACTATGTATGTGCAGATTATGACTGAAGAGCAGGCTGTCAACCACTACGAGAACCCCTTTGATATCACCAAAATCTGGCCCCATGCCGAGTTCCCACTCATCGAGGTGGGGGTGCTGGAGCTTAACCGTAACCCCGAGAACTACTTTGCCGAGGTGGAGCAGGCTGCCTTTACGCCTGCCCATGTGGTGCCTGGCATCGGCTTCTCTCCCGATCGTTTCCTTCAGGGTCGGTTGTTCGCTTATGGCGATGCCCAGCGTTATCGCCTTGGCGTTAATCACAACCATATTCCGGTCAACCGTGCCAAAGTGCCGGTCAACGAGTACCATCGGGACGGCGCCATGCGCACCGACGGCAACTACGGTCGCACGCCGGCCTACCATCCCAACAGCTATGGCTACTGGACGGCCCAACCCGATGTATCCGAGCCGCCGCTGAATATCGAGGGAGCCATGTGGCGCTACGATCCTAAGGATGACCCCACCGACGATAACTTCCGTGCCGGCGGCAACCTCTGGCGCATCCTAACTGAGGATAAAAAGCAGCTGCTAATCTCCAACACAGCTGCCGACATTGCGCCGGTTACCCCTAATATCAAATATCGCCACGCTGTGCACTGCTATCTGGCCGATACAGAGTATGGCGAGCGCATCACCGCCGCCATGGGTCTCGACCTTGAAAAGGTCAAAGAGCTCTCTAAACTTGATCACAAGGAGCTTATCGAGGCAACGCTGTCTGAGGATATGTAGGTTGCCTCCACGGTTTAATCGTCCACATCGCTGTTTAATGCAAATCCCCCCGGGTATACCCGGGGGGATTATTGTGGACTTCGTGCATGTGGGCGATGCAAGTGTTTACGAACTAAATAGAATTGTTGTAAACTGATTAAACTCAAACAAATGCAACAGAACATATCTCGCTATCCAAATAAAAGGCCCTTCGTGGGCCGGAACAGAACCGGCTGTCACGAAAGGCCAAAAGGCTCATTAAAGGGAAAGGGCATTTATACATTAAAGCGAAATAGCACCACATCGCCGTCCTTCATCACATACTCCTTGCCCTCCAAGCGCACCAGACCCTTTTCCTTGGCGGCTACCATGTTGCCACAGGCCATCAGATCGTCAAAGGCAATCACCTCGGCCCGGATAAAGCCCCGCTCAAAGTCGGTGTGGATTTTGCCGGCCGCTTGGGGAGCCTTGGTGCCCTTTTGTATGGTCCAAGCTCGCACCTCGGTTTTGCCCGCCGTAAGAAAGGACATAAGGCCCAGCAGGTCGTAGCTGGCTGTGATTAGCCGGTCCAGCCCCGACTTAGTAAGCCCCAGCTCGCTGAGGAAAAGCAGCTTTTCCTCCTCGGTCATGTCGGCAATGTCGGCCTCAAGCTGGGCACAGATGGGCACCACCAGCGCCTGCTGGCTGTCGGCAATTCGCTGTACCTTGCGGTAGTAAGGGTTGTCCTCAAAGGGCGAAAGAAAGTCCGACTCGCCAAGATTGGCCGCAAAAATCACCGGTTTGCCGCTGAGCAGCGGCACCGAACGGTAGTACTCCAACTCCCCGGCGTCCTCCACCTTTAGGCTGCGGGCCGGATACCCTTCCTCCAGATGCGCCTTAAGGCGAGAGAAAAAGGCGGCTTCGGCGGCAAATTTCTTGTCCCCCTTGGCGGCTTTGGAGGCCCGTTCTATGCGGCGCTCCACCAGCTCTATATCCGAAAAAATAAGCTCTAGCTCGATGGTTTCTATATCCCTGGCGGGGTCGAGCTCGCCGTCCACATGAACGATGTCCCCATCGCTAAAGCAGCGCACCACATGGACAATGGCGTCCACTTCCCGGATATGGGCGAGGAATTTGTTGCCCAGCCCCTCTCCCTTGCTGGCTCCCCGCACAAGGCCGGCAATGTCCACAAACTCTATGACCGCAGGGGTCAGCTTGTCCGGATTATAAAGCTCGGCCAGCGCGTCCAGGCGGGGATCGGGCACAGCCACCACACCGATGTTGGGATCTATGGTGCAAAAGGGATAGTTTGCCGAGGCAGCCCCGGCGTTGGTTATTGCGTTAAAAAGGGTGCTTTTGCCCACATTGGGCAGGCCCACAATGCCAATTTTCAAACAGATGCGCCTCCTGTACTAGGGTCAACCTTGCTATCATAGCATCTTCGTGCAATCAAGGCAAGTGTTGGCTCTTAATGGACGCCAAGTGGGGTGGCGGAGCAACAATTATTAAAAAAGCCCTGCCATTATTCGCAAAAATGCTGTATAATAGCTCCATAACCTATGTAAATGTGATGGTTCAAAACATAAAATAACAAACTCCAGGAGGTTAGCCGTATGTCCATGGTAAAGATTCTAGTGGTCGATGATGATAAGAACATCTGCGAACTGCTCCGGATGTATCTTGAAAAGGAGCAATACACGGTGGTTATCGCCTACGATGGCGTGGAGGCCTTAGAGCGCTTTGGCGCCGAGAATCCCGATATTGTGGTGCTCGATGTGATGATGCCCCGGCTCGACGGCTGGCAGGTCTGCCGGGAGATACGCAAAAAGTCCAACTGCCCTATCATTATGCTCACAGCCAAGGGCGAGACCTTTGATAAAGTGCTCGGTCTTGAGTTGGGTGCTGACGACTATGTGGTCAAGCCCTTCGATGCTAAGGAGCTGGTGGCCCGCATCAAGGCGGTCATGCGCCGCACCGTTCTTCCCGCCCAAAGCGACCATGAGATAAAAGAGGCCGTTTGCGATAAGCTGGTGGTCAACCTCACCAAATATGAGCTCAAGGTGGACGGCCAAGTGGTGGATACCCCGCCCAAGGAGCTGGAGCTTCTTTATCATCTGGCCTCCAATCCCAACCGGGTTTTCACCCGGGATCAGCTCTTAGACGAGGTGTGGGGCTTTGAGTATTATGGCGACAGCCGTACCGTGGATGTGCATATCAAGCGTCTTCGGGAGAAGCTAGAGGGCGTTTCGGACCAGTGGAGCCTCAAAACGGTTTGGGGCGTGGGCTATAAGTTCGAGGTAAAGGAATAGCCCTGTTAAGTAATCTCAAGATAACCGGGGGTGCCATCGGCCCATGACCAAGAGCCTACTCTCACGCATTATGCTCAGCTGTCTGCTCATCACCGCGGCCTGCTCGGCGGTGCTGGGCCTTGTGCTGTCGGCCTCCTACAACTCACAGTACCGTGAAAATAACCTGCAGCTGCTCACCGCCAATGCCAGGCGAGCTGCCGATGCCGCAGCGCAAAACTACATAGATAACCTGGGCGTCTATATCGATGCGGGCTTGCTTAGCAATCAGATACGCCCGCTGGCCCAGGCCATCGGGGCCGACATTTTTTTGGTTGAGCGAAGCGGTCGAGTGGCACTCTGCAGCGAGGGAGCTGTCTGCCGCCACGCCAGCTACTTGGTGGACCCCGCCATCATGGCTAAAGCACTCACCGGAGTTTACACCGAACGAGGTGGCTTCGGCGGTATGTACGACTCGCTGTATATGGTGGCCGGCGTGCCGGTGGTGGCCGATGGTCTCACTTTGGGCGTTATGTTTGCCGCCGCACCCGATGCCGGACCCATGCGCTTTTCGGATGAGGTTATGCGCAGCTTTATCACGGCGGTTATTTTGATTGCAGCCATGTTGGTGCCGCCCGTTTATATGGCCGCCAGCCGTATCAATCGCCCGGTGTGGGCCATGGCTCAGGCTGCCGAGGCTTTTGCACGGGGCGACATGGCCGTGCGTATGCCGGTGGCCGATTATGAGGAGACCAAGACCATAGCGCTGGCCTTTAACAATATGAGCGCCTCTCTGTCGGACATGGAGGCCTCTCGGCGCTCGATGATTTCCAACATATCCCACGAGTTTAAAACCCCCATCACCACCATCGGGGGCTTTATCGACGGAATGCTGGACGGTACCGTGCCCGCAGAGCGATACCACCACTATCTCGAGGTGGTCTCGCGAGAGGTCAAGCGTCTCTCCCGGCTCATTGTGTCCATGCTCAATCTTGCCCGGATCGAAAATGGCGAAATGACCTTTGTGCGCCAACCGGTGGACATCAACGAGCTTATTCGGCTCACGCTGTTTAACTTTGAGATGCGTATAGAAGAAAAGCAGCTGGATATTCGTGGGCTCGATTCAGAAAGACTCATGGTCGAAGCCGATCCCGACATGGCCCATCAAGTGGTATATAACCTCATTGAAAACGCCGTCAAGTTTGCGCCCAAGCAGGGCTACATCGAAATCTCACATACCCTAGAGGGCGGCATGGTGGCGGTCAGCATCAAAAACAGCGGCGCCGGCATCTCCAAGGAGGAAATTCCACGGCTGTTCGACCGCTTTTATAAGAGTGATACCTCCCGCAGCATGGACAAGAGCGGTGTGGGCCTTGGGCTGCACATTGTAAAAAGTACGCTGCACATTATGGGGGGCGATATACTGGTTAAAACCGTGGAGGGGGAATACAGCGACTTTATCTTTTCGCTGCCCGCCCACCGTGACAAGCCTGCCAGTTCTATCTTCCGCAAGGGCGATAAGCTGCCGGGCAATTATATCCCAAGGGAGGTAGAGTGATGGCCGATAAAAGAGGGTCTAACCCCGATGAACATATAGAACATCCCGAGCTTGATCTTGATGCGGACGCTGCGTCCGACCGCAACACCCAGCAGCAAGAGCAGCCCAAAGCTCCTCAGCCCGAAAGCTGGGCCGGTCCTGCACAGGAGCCCGAGCCGCCCAGAGCCGCCGGCTACGACTATGGCCGCGGCGAGGGCCAGAACCCCTATCGCCCGGGCTACGACGAGGCCTCGCCCCCCTTTCCCGACTACGGCACCAGCGGCTGGAGCGCCGACGACTACAACCGGTCCAAACCCACCGGCTCGGGGTGGCCCTACGGCAAGCAGGGCCGCTACGGCGGCTACAACACCGGCCGGGAGGGAGAGGGCTACTATGGTGGTGCGCCCTACGGCGGCTACCGGCCCATGCAGGATACCTATTCGTGGAACTTTGGCGACTATCAATGCGCCCAGGCCGCCCAAAAGCCCCGGCGCGTCCGGGGTGTGGCAGTCTTTGGGGTTGCCATCGGGGCGCTGGTTATGCTGGCGGTGGTGGGACTGGCCATCTTTGGTATGTATGCACTGTTTGGCCCGGACGCAGAGCCGCCGCCAGCGGTGCAGAGCGGCGATTATCCCCAGCTCAATCTCCGAGACCGGCCCGAGGACGCCCGTCCCCGGGATTTTGCCAGCGGTGAGTTGACCACCGAGGAAATTGTGCTCAGGGTGCGCCCGAGTGTGGTGGGCATTGCAGTCTATTCCAGCGCCCGCAGTCTCACCCCCACGGGGGAGGGTTCGGGCATTATCATGAACTCCGAGGGGCACATTATTACCAACGCCCATGTGGTTGAGGGGGCCGAGGCCATTACGGTGGTGTTACACAATGGCGACACCTTTGTGGGCTCTTTGGTAGGTGTAGACCGACGCACCGACCTTGCGGTGGTCAAAATCAACACCGAAAACCTCACCTACGCCGAGTTTGGCAACTCCCAACAGCTCATGGTGGGCGAGCGGGCTGTGGCCATCGGCAATCCCGGCGGTCTTGTGCTGGCCGGTACGGTCACACAGGGATGCATCTCGGCGGTCAACCGGCCCCTGCGTGCCGACGGCGTCACCCTCTATTACATTCAGACCGATGCGGCCATCAACCCCGGCAATTCGGGCGGGCCGCTGGTCAACAGCTACGGACAGGTCATCGGCATCAACTCGGCTAAAATCATGGCCGAAGGTTACGAGGGTATCGGCTTTGCCATTCCCATTAACGATGTTAAGCCGGTGGTGGATCAAATCATCAAAAACGGCAAAGTAACCCGAGCCGTTTTAGGCATTACCGGGCAAGAAATAAGCCCGGCCACCTCCCGTCGCAACGACCTGCCCCAAGGTATTTACATTTGGAGCATCAAGGACGGCACCGACATCGCCACTAAGGACGCCAGGGAGGGGGATGTGATTACCCACATCGACGGTCAGCCCGTGCCCTCCTTCGATCGGGTCAATGCGCTGCTTATAACCAAGCGCCCCGGCGAACGGGTGACACTCACCATCTATCGCCCTGCCGAAATCGAGGGCCAAGAGGGTATCACCTTTGAGCTATCGGTTATCCTAACCGAGGAGGCCGATCAATTATCCTAACATCGGGAGGAATCATGCCGCTGCTAAAGCCCTGCTATCGATTTAACCGACTTACCGACATTCCCATCAGTTTCTTTACTGAAAGACAGATAGAGGGCCTTGTGCTGGATGTGGACAACACCCTGACCACCCACGACAATCCCCGTCCGGCCGAGGGCGTTCTAAACTGGCTGGCGGCGACTCGGGAGTGTGGAATTTCCATGATTATCCTCTCCAACAACAGCCCCGAGCGGGTGGCACCCTTTGCCCATATCCTGGGCCTGGACTTTGAGGCCGACGGCAAAAAGCCTATGCCCGGTGGCGTGCTGCGAGCCTGCCGCCACATGGATGTATCGCCTAAGAGAGCTGCCCTTATTGGCGACCAGATTTTCACCGATATTTTAGGTGGCAATTTGGCCGGGCTTCTAACCTTGCTGGTAGATCCCATAGAGCCCGAGGCAGGATGGTTTTTCCGGCTAAAACGCCGGTGTGAGCGGCTGGTGCTAGGCGGCTGCACCCCCGGAAAGGAGATGTAAGCATGCCGGTTTTCGGTCCTGCAGGAAGTGCCCAAAGCTTTTACGATCAGGGATATAAAAGGTCTGACCAGATGCCCGACTACCTGTCGGCTATGGGGCTCACGGCCTATGAGTACCAATGCGGTCGGGGTGTGAATATCTCGGACCAAAAGGCCCGGCTAATCGGCGAGCGCTTTAGAGAAAAGGGCATTGCCATCTCACTGCATGCGCCCTATTATATCAGCCTGTCGGGAACCGAGGAGGCCAAGCGGTTAAAGAGCATCGACTATATTTTGCAAAGCGCCAAGGCCGTAAGCCACATGGGCGGCAACCGCATCGTGGTGCACAGCGGATCGGCGAGCAAAATAACCCGGCAGGCCGCCATGGAGCTGGCGGCCGACACGGTGACCCGGGCACTTAAGCATCTTGACGACCACGGCCTTGGCCATGTGCACATCTGCCTTGAGACAATGGGCAAAATCGGTCAGTTAGGCACCCTCGAGGAGGTGCTCACCCTCTGCCAGATCGACGAGCGGCTACTGCCTTGCATCGATTTTGGGCACCTAAACGCCCGGACGCTGGGTGGCCTTAAATGCTATGAGGATTACGAGGTGGTGTTCGAGGCCACCGAGAACGCCCTCGGCATCGACCGGCTACGGAGGATGCATGTCCACTTCTCCAAAATTGCCTACACCAAGGCCGGCGAGCAAGCCCATCTCACCTTTGAAGACAGCCAATACGGCCCCGACTTTGGTCCGGTCGCCGAGCTCACCTATAAAAAGAGCTGCCGCCCGGTGTTTATCTGCGAATCGGCCGGCACCCAAGCCGAGGACGCTCTAACCATGATGCGTATGTACCAGGCGGCCTGCGCCGCACCATTATCTGACGAGGTGATACCATGACAGACCGCATTGCCGCACTAACCAACCGCCTGCCCGGGGATGTGGACGCCTTTATTGTCCAGTCTCCGGCCAACCGCTTCTACCTCACCGGCCTGCGTACCAGCGCCGGCACTTTGGTGGTCACCCGCCGGCAGAGCTGGTTTATTATTGATTTTCGCTATATTTCTATCGCCCGGCAGACGGTAAAAAACGCCGAAGTAGTGCTTCAGGAAAACCTGCTGGCACAAATAGCCACACTGCTTAAAAAGGTCGACGCCAAAAAGGTAGCGGTAGAGAGCCATCACCTCAGCGTGGGTGGCTTTACGGCCATGAAGGAGGCCTTTGATAAAATAGAGCTCACCGCCGACAGCCGCTGTGCCGACGCACTTTTAAACATGCGCCAAATTAAAGACGCCGGTGAAATTGAAAAGATGCAGCGGGTGCAGGACATTTCCGACCGCGTGTTTTCAGAGATTATCGGCTTTATCCGGCCCGGGCGCACCGAGCGGGAGGTGGCCTTTGAAATCTACCGCCTCGGACATCTCTACGGCGCTCAGCGGCTTAGCTTCGATACCATTGCCGTGTCGGGCATCAACTCCAGCCTGCCCCATGGTGTGCCCTCGGATAAGCCCCTTAAGCGGGGTGAGCTGCTCACTTTGGACTTTGGCTATGTGCTGGATGGCTACTGCTCGGACATGACCCGCACGGTGGCCGTGGGCGAGATAGGGGAGAAGGAGCGGTTGATTTACGAGACCACGCTCAAAGCCCAGCTGGCCGCTCTTGAGGCCGCAGGCCCCGACAAACTGTGCAGCGACATTGACAAGGTGGCCAGAGACATCATTTACAACGCCGGATTTGAAGGCTGCTTTGGCCACGGACTCGGCCACAGCCTGGGGCTGGAGGTACACGAAAACCCCCGTTTTAGCCCCGCCGAAACGGTTCGGACCCAGCCCGGAATGGTGTTTAGCGTAGAGCCGGGCATTTACATAGCCGGTGAGTTCGGCTGCCGCATTGAAGATGTTATCTGCATCACTCCAACTGGACGCATCAACCTCACCCACAGCCCTAAGGAGCTTATTATCTGCGGGTAAAAACTAAGGTTGCAAATGCCACTTTTTTTTGGTAGTATAGGCATAAGAAAATGCCAGTAAAGCGATGGAGGATATACAGTATGATTATGGCCGGTGATTTCAGAAATGGCGCCACCTTTGATATGGATGGAAGCGTGTATCAAATTATAGAGTTCCAGCATGTCAAGCCCGGCAAGGGTGCGGCCTTTGTACGCACAAAAATTCGCAATGTTATCTCCGGCACGGTGACCGAGCGCACCTTTAGCCCTTCGGACAAATTTCCCACTGCGCATATCGAACGCAGAGATATGCAGTATCTTTATGCCGATGGCAACCTATACTACTTCATGGATAACACAACCTACGAGAATTTGCCCATCAGTGCCGATGTGTTGCCCGACAACTTTAAGTTCGTCAAAGAGAACACCGATGTCAAGGTGCTAAGCTACAAAGGCTCGGTGTTCGGCGTAGAGCCCCCGGTGTTTATTGATTTAAAGGTAACCGCAACCGAGCCCGGCGTGCGCGGCGACACGGCTACCAATGTTACCAAGCCCGCCACCCTCGAAACCGGTGCCGAGATTCGTGTACCTCTGTTCATAAACGAGGGCGAGATGATCCGCGTAGATACCCGTACCGGCGAGTATCTGGAGCGCGCTTAAAAAACTGGATTATAGGAGGAAAATTTATGAATCTCTCTGAAAAGGTCGCCTATATCAAGGGTCTGGCGGAAGGCTTAGATCTGGGCACCGAAACAAAAGAGGCCAAAATCCTGACAGCCCTCATCGACTTAGTGGACGATATGGCCTTTTCCATTGCCGAGCTTGAGGAGCAGTTTGACGAGGTGGCCGAACAGGTCGACAGCATCGACGAGGATCTTTACACCTTAGAGACCACCCTTGATGAATGCTTAGAGGACGACGATGTCTGCGGATGCGGATTTGACCACGACGAAGAGATCGACGGCGACATCTACGAGGTTATATGCGCCAGGTGCGGCGAAACCCTCTATCTAGATGAGAGCATCATAAAGGCTGGTTCCATCGACTGTCCCAGCTGCGGCGAACTCCTGGAGTTCGAGCTGGACGACGAGGACGAGGAAGAGGACGACGAATAAAGATTGTGATTTTTTGGGCACTCTCCCTTTGTGGGAGGGTGCCCTGCTCTAAGTAAAACAGGTTATAAACGCTGGCAAAAACCGGATGCGCAGTGCTTGGTAGCTCAGGGGCTTGGTTGACAAATCGACTATTTGCTATACAATAGTTGGGTAAACCAAGAATTTTGCGCAAAGGGGGCAGTTGCCATGAACCGTGCGAACAGCCGGGAAAAAACCGCTCGGGTGGCTTTTTTAGGCATGATTTTCGCGCTGGCCATGACGCTTAGCTTTATCGAGCATAGCCTGCCCACCACGGCCCTGTTGCCTCCGGGCGTAAAGCTCGGGCTGTCCAACATTGTTACCATGTACTGCCTGTTTACTATGGGATTTGGCTCGGCTTTTACCGTGGCGGTTCTCAAAAGCGCCTTTGTGTTCTTTGTGCGTGGCCCGGTGGCTTTTTTTCTGAGCCTTTGTGGGGGCATGGCCTCCATTGTGGTGATGCATCTGTTGCTCAAGCTGCGCCGCAGCACACCAAGTTACATGATCATCAGCGTTGCGGGGGCCATCTTTCACAATCTGGGCCAGCTGTTGGGCACCACGGTGGTGTTGCGCACCCATTTTTCACTTTACTATATCCCTGTGATGATCGTATCGGGAGTTGGGATGGGCATTCTCACAGGCATTCTTGTGCGAACAGTCATGCCGGCTCTCGAAAAAATACGCCAAAAAGCAGAGGGATAAACCACATTTAACTGCATTGGAGGATTGACTGTGGCCAAAAAGGTACTGCCCGGCGTGCATCCATCAAACGCCAAAAACACCACCCACCTGGCCCCGGTTCGCATGGCGACGCCGGCCCAGGTGGTTATCCCCATGTCCCAGCACATCGGCGCGCCCTGCCAGCCGGTGGTTAATATAGGGGACAGCGTCAAGGTCGGCCAGCTCATCGGCGAGGCTACCGGTAGGGTCGCCGCACCCATTCATGCGTCGGTATCGGGAAAGGTGACCGCCGTTGATAAAATTACCCTGCCAAGCGGCAATATCAGCGTCACCGTGACCATCGCTGCGGATGGGGAACAAACCCCCTACGAGGGCATAACCCCGCCGACCGTGACCGACTACGACAGCTTTATCGAGGCTGTGCGTGCCTCGGGGGCCGTGGGCCTCGGGGGTGCGGGATTCCCCACCAGCATCAAGCTCTGCCCGCCCGACCTTTCGGCGGTGGACACCCTTGTGGTCAACGGTGCCGAGTGCGAACCTTATATCACCTCCGACTACCAGATTATGATGCATCATAGCGAGTATGTTTTGGCCGGCATTGCGGCGGTGCGCAAATATCTGGAGCTTAGTCGTGTGGAGATGGGCGTTGAGGAGCACAATTCCGATATCATTGCCCACTATAAAAACCTGACTGCCGACGACCCCGCCTTTACCGTGCACACGCTAAAATGCCTCTACCCCAAGGGCGCAGAAAAGGTTCTCATCTATGAGACGCTGGGTCGTGTGGTTGAGGAGGGTAAGCTCCCCTTCGATGTGGGCTGCATTGTTATGAATGTGGGCACGCTGGCCTTTATTGGCAGCTATCTTGCCACCGGTATGCCGTTGGTGGAAAAGGTGGTTACGGTGGACGGCAGCGCCATTCGGGAGCCCAAAACCCTCATCGTGCCGGTGGGCACCAAAGCCGGCGATATTGCTGCTGCCGCAGGGGGATATAAGGCCGAGCTGGGCAAAATTATCTCGGGTGGCCCTATGATGGGTATTGCTCTTAAGAGTGAGGACATGCCCCTGCTCAAGTCGAACAATGCCCTTTTGTTCTTGGATGTGGAGGAGGCCACCCCGCCGCCCACAACCTCCTGCATTCGGTGCGGCCGATGTGTACGCGTCTGCCCGGTCTACCTGATGCCGCTTAACTTAGAGCGAGCCTACAACCTCGGCCTTGTGGACGAGCTGGAAAAGCTCAAGGTAAACCTCTGCATCGAATGTGGCTGCTGCTCCTATATCTGTCCCACCCGCCGCCCCCTGGTAGCCACCCACCGGCTGTCCAAGCAGCTTTTACGCGAATCTAAGAAGTAAGAGGTGAGCAATATGCAAACAGAGCGTAAAATCATTCTGTCTTCGTCCCCCCATATTTGGGACAAGACCACCACATCCACGCTGATGCGCGATGTGCTCATCGCCCTGCTGCCCACCTGGCTTGCTGCGATGTATATCTTTGGTACTGCTGCCCTCTGGCCGGTTTTGGTCTGCATGGTCTCCTGCGTGTTCTTCGAGTGGGGCTATCAGACCATGATGAAAAAGCCGGTTACCGTGGGCGATTTGTCCGCCCTTCTCACCGGTCTGCTACTAGGCCTTAATATGCCCCCGGCGGTTCCGCTCTATATCGCCGTATTCGCCAGTCTTGCGGCCATTGTGATGGTCAAGCAGCTCTACGGCGGTATCGGTCACAACTTTGTAAACCCCGCCATCACCGGGCGCATCATTGCGCTGGTGAGCTTTGGCCTGCCCATGAGCACTTATCTGCTGCCGGCGGGCACCGCAGCCAGCCTGGACAGCGGCTTTGGCGTAGACCTTGTGGCTGGGGCAACCCCGCTTGCGCTCCTTGCCGAAGGAAGGAAGGCCGCTCTGCCCAGTCTGATGGATATGCTTCTGGGCTTTAGGGGCGGTTCCATCGGCGAGACCTGCGCTATCACCCTTATTATAGGCGGGCTCTACCTGATTTACCGCGGTGTTATCACCTACCATATCCCGCTGGCCTATCTGGGCGGCGTGGCTGCGCTCGCTCTGCTATTTGGGCAGGATCCGGTTTATCATCTGTTGTCGGGCGGTGTGCTGCTGGGAGCCTTCTTCATGGCCACCGACTATGTCACCTCGCCCATCACCGAGCGGGGCAAGTGGGTATTTGGTCTGGGCTGTGCGCTGATTACCATGGTTATCCGGGTGTTCGGTTCTCTGCCCGAAGGAGCCTCCTACTCCATCATCATCATGAATATTCTGACCCCCCACATCAATAACCTTACGCTGGTAAAGCCCCTTGGAGGTATCCAAAAATGAACATTTTTAAGGATTTTATTGCACCCACCGGCATTTTAACCCTCATCTGTCTGGTGGCGGTAGGGGCACTGGTCTGGGTGTATGGCATCACTCAACCGATTATCGATGCCCGGGCCCTTGAGGCCGAATCTGCGGCCATGCGCGAGGTGCTTAGCGGCGCCGATGTGTTCTCGACGGTGGAGCTGGGCGAGCTTCCCGAAGGTGTAACCACCATCTATCAGGCCAGCAATGGTGCGGGCGTGGCGGTGGCTGCCGAAGCCAAGGGCTATAGCAGTACACCGGTCTCCCTCATGGTGGGCATTAAAAACGACGGAAGCATCGAACGAGTTCGGGTGATTATGGCCGACGAGACCCCTGACATCGGTACCCGAGCGCTGACCGACGCTTATCTTGACAGCTTTGTGGGCAAAACCGCCGACACTTATACTGAGGTGGATAGCGTATCGGGCGCCACCCTAACCTCGGCTGCGGTGAAAAATGTGCTAAAGAGCGCCTTTAACGGCTATGCCGTGTCCACCGGTGGCGAGGTGATTGCCGAGCCCGAGAAGGGCCTTACCGATGCGCTTATCGAGCAGTACTACCCCGGCATTACCCCCGAGCCCGTTGAGGTTGAAGAGGGCGAGGCCTTTATCTGCGGCGATGCCGGCTATATCGTTATTGGCGAGGGCAAAGGCTTTGCCGGTCCCGTGAAGGTGGCGGTGCTCTTTGATGCCGAGGGCGTTATTCTCTGGACTGTGGTCACCGAGAGCAACGAGAGCCCGGGCATTGGTGACCGAGTGGAGTCCGACGATTATACCGCTCTCTATGTAGGTAAGACCAACGCCGAGGATGTGGACATCCTTGCGGGAGCCACCCGCTCGTCGCTGGCTTACCAGAGCGCCGTAAACGCTGCCGTCGCCCAGTTAGAAATTCTAAAGGAGGCCTAAGGCATGGAGCAAAAACAAAGCAAACTCAGCATTCTCACCCGGCCCCTCATCGCCGAAAACCCCTCGCTGGTGCTGCTACTGGGCACCTGTCCCACCTTGGCCACCACCACCTCGGTTATTAACGGCATGAGCATGGGACTGGCCACCACCTTTGTGCTGGCCTGCTCTAACATGGCCATTTCGCTCATCCGCAAAATTGTGCCCGAAAAGGTGCGCATTCCTTGTTATATCGTGGTTATTGCCTGCTTTTCTACCATTGTGGGCATGATTTTAGAGGCCTTTTTCCCGGCTATCTACAGCGCGCTGGGCGTATTTATCGCCCTTATTGTGGTCAACTGCATCGTGCTGGGCCGTGCCGAGATGTTTGCCAGCAAAAACGGCATCGTCGATTCCTTCTTAGATGGCACCGGCAATGGCTTAGGCTTTACACTGGCACTGACCCTCATTGGCTCCTTCCGCGAGCTGCTGGGCTCCGGCAGCCTCTTCGGGCTGCGGCTGATTCCCGCCTCGATACCGGCCATTCCCATCTTTACCATGGCGCCCGGTGGCTTCTTCGCCTTTGGCTGTGCCATTGCCTTTGTCAGTTTTATCACCCGGGGCAAAGCACCGGTGCGCCGAGACTTCGACTGCGGCGGTTGCCCCATGCTGGGCAGCTGTTCGGGAGGCTGTTCTGAAAATAATGATGCGAAAGGGGCAGGTGTTGAGGCATGACCGCTATTGAAACCACGGCTGCGGCCCCCGGTATGGGTGAATTTTTCAAAACCACCCTATCGATTTTGTTCACCATGATCTTTGTCAACAACTATATCCTCCACCGGTTTCTAGGTATATGTCCCTTCCTCGGCGTGTCCAAAAAGCTCGATTCGGCCGTGGGCATGAGTGCCGCTGTTATCTTTGTTATGGTGATGGCCAGCGCCATTACCTGGCCCATTCAAATCTATGTGCTGGATGCAAACGGCATTGGCTATTTGCAGATTGCGGTGTTTATTCTTGTCATTGCCGCTTTGGTTCAACTGGTGGAAATTATCTGTAAGCGCTTTGTGCCTCCCCTCTATGAGGCGCTGGGTGTCTATCTGCCCCTTATCACCACCAACTGCGCCATTTTGGGTGTCACGGTGCTCAACATTTCGGATGGGCTAAATTTTATCTATTCGATCGTCAACTCCCTTGGTGCTGGTTTGGGCTTTATGATGGCCATGGTGCTGTTTGCCGGCGTGCGTGAACGCATAGAGGGCTGCGATCCCCCCAAGGCCTTCCGGGGTATTCCCATCACCCTTGTGTCGGCTGCCATTATGTCCATAGCCTTCTCGGGTTTTACTGGCGTGGCCGCCGGCATCTTCGGTGCTTAAAATAGCCCTAATCTCTGCAAGAAAGGATGGGATAAAATGTTTGAAACGGTTGTAGTGCCGCTGGGCACCATCACCATTGTGGCTGGCCTGTCCGGTCTGCTGCTCTCGGTGGCCGATAAGTTCTTCGCTTTGCCTGTAGACGAACTCTTTACCGCCGTGCGCGAGGCGCTGCCCAGCGTCAATTGCGGAGCTTGCGGCTATGCGGGCTGCGACGCCTATGCTCAGGCTCTCTCCTCCGGCGATGAGAAGCGGGCCAACCTCTGCACTCCCGGCGGCAAACCCACCGCCGATGCGGTGGCGAGCATTTTGGGATTGGAGGAGGAGGCGCCCGAGCCACGGATTGCTTTTGTTAAGTGTCAGGGCAACCTCAAGCGTGCGGGTCATACGGCCGATTACCGGGGACTTGAAACCTGCAAGTCCGCAAAAATGGTCTCGGGCGGCGAAACCCGGTGCAGCTATGGCTGTATGGGCTTTGGCGACTGTGTAAAGGTCTGCCCCTACGACGCCATTTATGTCCACGAGGGCATTGCCTTTGTCGATCCCGACTACTGCACCGGCTGCACCCTCTGCGTGCCTTCCTGCCCCCTCGAACTCATTGAAATGCGCCCGCGGTCGGCCGAGTATTATGTCTGCTGCTCGTCTAACGACAAGGGCGCCGTAGCGCGCAAAAAGTGCACGGTGGCCTGCATTGGCTGCGGCCTCTGCGTAAAGGTCTGCCCGGTGGATGCCATTACCATGACCGACCACCTGGCCCACATCAACCCCGACATCTGCATCAACTGCGGTGCCTGCGAAGAAAAGTGCCCCACAAAGGCCATTGTCCACCTCAAGCTAGACGAGGACGCACAGGCCACCGCCTAAATCACAACTCAAGAGGAGGCTGTCCGGATAGGACGGCCTCCTTTTATTTGCTTTTGTGCGCTTAGTTCAAAAAAGTGATAGGCAAACCCCCTTTAGAATGCTATAATAGCTGTATAAAGCCAAAACAGGCTCTAGGGCTTTGTACGGACAAGGCCCTAATAGGAGATGAGGTGATTGCGTGGAGGAGCGTGGCAGCGGCGAGATCCTGCTTAAAACCCGCGCCTTTGGCGGATTTGAAAAGACCCAGGTGCTCAGTTACATAGACAAGCTGCGGGAAGAAAACCGTCAGGCCGAGGAGGAGCTCAACGAGCGCATTGCGGCCATTTCGGCGTCTAAAGATGCGCTGATGGACAGCATTGCCAGCTTTAAGGCCCAAATACAGGCGCTGGAGGCCCAGCTTGAGGAAAAGCAGGAGAAGATTCGGGCCCTCACTGGCACCATTGACACCATGGACGACCAGATTGTTCAGCAGCAACAGGCGCTGGCTGAAAAGGACGAGGTCATCCGTGGCTTTGCCGAGACCAACCGCCGGTTGGCCGCCTCTGCCGAGGAAAACGAGGATAAGGCCCGGCGCTATGCCGAGCTGTCCGGCCAGGTGGGAGAGATCATTCTTGAGGCCCGGCGCTCGGCGGGGGAGATTATCCGTTCGGCCGAGGAGGCTGCCGGTAGCTCCCGTCTGGAGATGCTGGACACTGCCCGGCGCATGGCTGGCGAAATGGCCAGCTTTCGGGAGGATGTGGCCGATATACGGGGCACTGTACGCCAAATGGCCGACGCTCTGGATGGCCGCATAAACGCCATCGAGGCGGCGGCGGCCGATCTGGAAGAGCGGATATCCAAGCTGATGGAAACCGCCGACAAGGCAGAGGAAGCCCCCGAGCTAGCCGAAGGCAGCCAGACCGATTCTAAAACCGACGAGGATGACCACTTAACCACCAAGCCGGTTACCCACCGGCCCACGCCGGAGCCCTCCCGTCCTTCTGGCAGGCCGCCCCAGCCCGAGCCCCCCAAAGGCGGATTTTTCTGGCGGCGCTAATGGCCGCCTTACTTTAAGGAGAACGGATATGCTGAGCTTTTTTCAGAAAAAGCCCGCCCACTTTGTGTCGGCGGTGGTTCCGGCGGCAGGGTTATCCAGCCGCATGGAGGGCATCAATAAGATGCTGGCCGAAATAGACGGCATTCCCATCATTATCCACACCCTTATGGCCTTAGAGCGCTGCAGGAGCATCGCCGAGATTGTGCTGGTGGTGCCCGACGACCAAATCCCCGACTACCTGCGCCTTGTGGGGGAATTTCAGCTTAAAAAGGTGGCCGTTATCACCAAAGGGGGAGACAGCCGCCAGCAGTCGGTGGCTATGGGAGTGGCGGCGGTGAGCGAGCGCTGCGAATATGTCTGCATCCACGATGGAGCCCGGCCCTTTGTTACCGCCGATATCGTGGAGGACTGTATCGACGGTGCGGTAAGCTGCGGCGCAGCCACGGCGGCAACCCCGCTAAGGGATACACTCAAACAGGCTGATTCCGAGGGCTTTGTGCGCAGCACGCTGCCCCGGGAACAGCTCTATCTCGTCCAGACGCCTCAAGTGTTCGAGCTTAATCTCTACCGTGAGGCGCAGGCCCTTGCCATAGACGATTACACCGACGATTGCCAACTGATCGAGGCCATGGGGCACCGGGTTATGCTCACTCAGGGCAGCGTTTTTAACATCAAGCTGACCACACCGGAGGACCTTATTCTAGCCGAGGGGATTTATGACCATTATGAGGGATGAGCTACGCACCGGCCTTGGCTACGACAGTCACCGCACGGCCGCCGGTCGGCCCCTTATTCTGGCCGGGATCACTGTTCCCGCCCAAGTGGGGCTGCTCGGCCACTCGGACGCCGATGTGCTCTGCCACGCCGTGATGGATGCGCTTTTGGGTGCAGCTCATCTTGGCAACATCGGTATGCTTTTCCCCGACACCGACCCCGCCAACAAGGACGCCGACAGCCTTATGTTGCTGCGCCATGTGGCGGCGCTGACAGCAGGGGAAGGCTGGGAGATTGAAAATATAGACGCTGTGATTATTTTAGAGCAGCCCAAATTATCCCCCTATGTCCCTGCAATGGAGCAAAACATTGCCACGGCTTGCGGCATTGAGCCTTGTCGGGTGTCGGTCAAGCCTAAGACCAACGAGGGCATGGACGCCCTAGGTCGGGGCGAGGGGGCTGCGGCGCTGGTGAGCTGCCTTTTGCGCCGTCGGGCAAATAGCTTGAGATGCAGCCCACCTTTATGCTAAGATAATAGAAGCCCTTTTACAGACTACAAGCCAATCGGAGAGACTCAATGGGAATGGTAACCGAGCAGGTAACGGGCGTTTTGCGCACCCTTACCATCTTTGATGTTTTGGACATCTCCATCGTCAGCGTGATGATTTATCAGGCCTTTAAGCTGGTGCGGGACACCCGAGCCCTTCAGCTGGTTAAGGGCCTGCTTGTGCTGTTTTTGCTCTTCTTTATCTCGCAGGCTATGCAGCAGCTCAGGGTGCTCAGTTTTATCATGACCAATATTATCCAAATCGGTGCCATGGCGCTGCTCATTGTATTCCAGCCCGAGCTGCGCCGTATGCTCGAGCAGGTGGGCCGCACCCAAATTAAACCGGTTTCTCTGTTTACATCGGTGGATAGCGAGGCCAATGCCCAACAGTGGCGCATCGCCATCGGCTATCTTGTGCAGAGCTGTGCCAATATGTCCCGCAGCCGCACCGGCGCCCTCATTGTGCTCGAGCGTCAAACCAAGCTGGGCGACATCATCAAAACCGGAACGGTTATCGACGCTGCACCCAGCTCGGCCTTAATCGAGAACATATTTTTCCACAACTCCCCCCTCCATGACGGCTCGGTGATTATGCGCAATGGGCGCATTCATGCGGCGGGCTGCTACCTGCCCCTATCGGACAACTACGAAATCAACCGGGAGTTTGGCACCCGTCACCGGGCCGCCCTTGGCATGAGCGAGAACTCGGACGCGGTAGTGGTGGTGGTCAGCGAGGAGACCGGCGCCATCACGCTGGCAGTCAACGGGCGGCTGGACAGGGGCTACACTCCCGAGCGACTGAGCGCTGCGCTGATACAGCATTTATTACCCGAGAAAACGGAGGATGGCGAAGAGCGTAAAATGCCCTTTGCCCGCAGAAAAAAATGAGGATTGACATTAACAGACTGGTTGAAAACCGAAAGGCAACGGCCATTTTGTCGGTGCTTATTGCGGTGATTATGTGGTTTGCCGTGGTGTTCAGCGTGGACACCGAGGGGCAGCACACCATCACCGAGGTGCCGGTGCAGCTCAATGCGGCGGGCTCCACTGCGGGACGACTTGACCTCAAGCCCCTGATTGCCGAGGATAGTCCCATCTATGTGTCGGTGACCATATCGGGCAAGCGCTCGGTTATCGGCAATGTCACGGCCGAGGACATCTATGTCACCGCACCCATCGGTGGCATCCTCACTCCCGATGTCTATACTTTGGAGTTTTCAGGTGCCGATATTCACAAAAAAGGCTTTGAGGTGGTTTCCATAAACCCGGCCACCTACGATGTGATTTTTGATGCTTGGGTGCCCCGCATCCTCGATGTCAGCTTCCCCATCGAGGGGCTGACCATCCCCGAGGACTATGTGATGGACAATGTGATGCTCCGTCCTGAGACCATCGAGCTTTTGGGGCCGGATTCCATTCTTTCCACCCTCAAGTCGGCCACCATAAGCTACGACTTTGACGAACCTCTTACCAGCACTTTTAACACTACACTGCCGCTGGAGTTTTACGACTACTCGGATAATCCCATAGAGCTCGACCCGGACTTTGTCCGGGCCAGCGAACAGGGGGGCGGCGAACTTAGTCTGCCCGCCAGCGTAGAAGTGACTATTCCCGTACTCAAGCGCAAAACCCTGCCGGTCACCATTCGGCTTACCAATCAGCCGCCCGGCTTTAATTTGGACAGCTTGTCCTACACGCTGTCCGAGCAGGAGATGACCTTGGCGGGGCCCGAGCGGGAGATTGACAGCCGGGAGGAGTTTTCTCTTGGCCTTATCGATATGCGGGAGATCGAGCCGGGCTTTGAGAAGCAGATCGATGTGCCCACCCCCACCGGCTACCGCAACCTCCACGACATCGAGACCATCACCGTGAGCTTTCCGCTGCCAGGCTACGATAAAAAGCTGCTTAACATCACCAACATTGAAATTACCAACAAACCCTCGGGCTACACCATCACGGCGGACACCCGCCAAATTCGAGGCGTGGCCATTGTGGGGCCCGCTTCGGTACTGCGAAGTCTGACCGCAGCCGATTTTGTGGCCGAAATCGACATGAATGATGTAGACCTCATTACCGGCCAGCGTTCGGCCGCGGTAAAAATCCGGCCCCTCAATCGGGACGATGTGTGGGCCTTTGGTAAATACGAGGCATTTATCACAGTGCGCGAGGGCTAAAATAACATACCTTTAGGGGACACAAAGCTGTGTGAGAGACGGTGGCTCTTTCAGTAAGCTTTGTGTTTTCCTTTTTGGTCGTAAGTAGAGATGCACTGCTCGCTGCTCGTTGCTGCTATCGGTGCGAGTGCTGGCTGCCCTTCACCTGTTCCCGAACACACCAGCCCGGCTGACCCATGTTCATAGGGGGCAAGATCCGATTCGTGGTGTCGGTGGCGTTGACCCTGCGGGTGGCCGAGACCCTTGCGATATTGCATGGCTGGAGTGGATGCCTTATAACTGCTTTCTTGATATTTTTCAAAAAAAATGGTAAAATAACTGCATTGCGTAAAAACCGCATTCGCAGGGTTATTCCGGCGGATTATTAGTGCGCCGGCGCTGCCCAGTAAGGCGTTGCATCGGCGCCATAGCAAGGTGGCGAGAGCTGAAATTGGGACTTAAACGCTGGCATATCAAACAGGTTGACAGGTCGGTGCAGGCCGAGATCGGCACTGCGCTGGGTCTGGGGCCGCTTGCGGCGGGCACATTGGCCGCAAGGGGATACACAGCCGCCACGGCCTCGGGCTTTGTGTCGGGGGGCGAAGTGCTCCACGACCCTTATCTGCTAAAGGACATGGACAAGGCCGTCAGCCGCATCCGACAAGCTCTGGACAGCGAGGAGATTATCGCCATTTTTGGCGACTACGACTGCGACGGTATCACGGCCACAGCCATGCTGTACAGCTACCTGGAGATGCTGGGCGCACAGATTTATTATTATATCCCCCGCCGGGAGGCCGAGGGCTACGGGCTTAACACCGCCGCCATAGACACGCTGCACAAGCTGGGGGTTGGGCTGATTATCACGGTGGATAACGGCGTTAACGCTGTGGAGGAGGTGGCTTATGCCGCCTCGCTTGGCATGGATGTGGTGATTACCGACCACCACCGCCCCCGGGAGTGTCTGCCCGAGGCGGTGGCGGTGATAAACCCTCACCGATCCGACTGCTTATATCCTTTTAAGTATCTATGCGGGGTCGGAGTGGCCTTTAAGCTGGTTTGCGCTATGGAGGAGGACATCGGCTACGAAACTCTGGAGCACTTTTCCGACCTTCTTGCTATTGGCACCGTGGCCGACGCAGTCAGCCTCACCGACGAGAACCGGCTGTTTGTGCGTCAGGGGCTTGTGCACCTGTCCGAGCCGTTGCGGCCGGGAGTGGCTGCTCTGCTTGAGCATTGCAATCTCACAGGCAAGCGGCTCACGGCCGAAAGCATCGCCTTTGCTATCGCCCCCCGGCTCAATGCGGCGGGACGGGTAGGCGAGCCGGACACGGCGGTCATGCTCTTTTTGACCGATGATGACAGTGAGGCCGCCCATTACTGTGCCCAGCTTGAGAGCTTTAACGAGGCCAGAAAGCTAAGCGAGCGCCATATCACCGAGGAGATCAGGGCCATTTTGGCCGCCGACCCGGCGCTGCTCACCCGCCGCACACTAAGCCTCTATAAGGAGGGTTGGAACAGCGGCATCGTGGGCATTCTCTGCTCGCGGCTGGTGGAGCACTACGAAAAGCCCTGCCTGCTCATCAGCATAGAGGAGGAGGAGGCCCGAGGCTCTGGCCGCAGCCTGCCCGGATTTTCGCTGATCGATGCGGTTACGGCTGGCGCACACCTGCTCACCCGCTACGGCGGACATGTACAGGCCGCGGGCTTTACACTACCCACAGCGCATGTGCCCGCCTTTATCGAGGCGGTAGAGACCTATGCCGCACAACATTACCCGGTGATGCCCACCGGAAGCCTGCAGGCCGATTGCGAGGTAACCCTTGCCAACCTAAGCATACAAAGCGTGGCCGAGCTCGAGAGGCTCGAGCCCTTTGGCGCCGACA
This sequence comes from Ruminococcaceae bacterium UBA1404, assembly GCA_002305075.1. Lineage (GTDB taxonomy): Bacteria > Bacillota > Clostridia > Oscillospirales > Ruminococcaceae > UBA1404. Next base: position 110,920 of record DBQC01000026.1, read on the forward strand.
ACGAAACTCCGCTGTTTTATATGCGACAGCTTAAAATAGAGCGCATTTTGCCCACGACCGACGGTCGCCATGTGCGTATCGTGTTCACACAGGCCGATCAGGAGGTCACTGCCGTCTACTTCGGGATGTCGGCTGCCCGCCTTGGTCTCTTTCCAGGGGATATGGTGGACATCGCCTTTTCCACCGACATCAACCTATGGAATGACAAGCGGTCGGTCAACATAAAAATTAAGGATATGCATCTGTCGGGTGTGAATATTGATGCCCTCGCCGACGACCGTGAGCAGTATTACACCCACCTGCGGGGCGAGTTGCTGCCCGAATCGGCTCTGCCCACCCGAGAGGATATGGCCGTGCTCTACCGGGCCATCCGAGCGGCAGGAGGACTGCCCGCCGACCGGGATGCGCTGGCCTGCCGGCTCTGGAGTTCTGGACTCAGCTACACCCGCACCGCCCTTTCCGCCGATATACTTACTGAGCTTTCGCTTTTACATACCGAGGACACCGAGCAAGGCCTCATGCTGCGCATCACCCCCGGACGGTCCAAAGTAAACCTCGAGGACTCCAGCATACTGGCTCGTCACCGCCGCTCGGAGGTCACCCTTTAGCTTCACCAACTGCCGAGGAGAATGAGACATGGCCGATAAGGTACATGCTACCTACGATACACTTAATAGGGCCATCGAGGCCAGCGGCAAAAGCTACGATGTGGCTCTTATTCGGCGTGCCTACGAGATGGCTAAAGAGGCCCACGGCGACCAGAATAGGGCCTCGGGCGCCCCGTATATCTCGCATCCTTTGGCGGTGGCCGTCATCCTTGTTGAAATGGGCATGGACAACGAATCGATAATCGCCTCGCTGCTGCACGATGTGGTGGAGGACACCTGCGTAAGCTGTGAATCCATTGAAAAGCAGTTTGGCAAGACGGTGGCCTCCCTTGTGGAGGGGGTTACCAAGCTTGGTCGGGTGCCCTTTTCCTCCCGAGAGGAGGAGCAGGCCGAAAATGTGCGAAAAATGCTGCTGGCTATGGCCAAGGATATTCGCGTGATGATCATTAAGTTGGCCGACCGGCTGCACAACGCACGCACCTTCCAGTACCTGCGGGACGACAAGGCCCGCTATAAGGCGCTGGAGACCATGGAAATCTACGCCCCCATTGCCCATCGACTGGGTATTAAAACCATCAAAGAAGAGCTTGAGGACATCTCCCTGCGCTTTCTAGACCCCATTGCCTACCGGGAGATTGAGTACCAATTGGCCTTATTAGGCAGCGAGCGTCAGCAGGTGCTCGACGACATTAAGCGCCGCATCGAAGAGCGGGTGCACGACGAGCATCCGGGGGCCTATGTGGAGGGGCGCATCAAGAGCATTTATGGCATCTACCGCAAGGTGTTCCTTCAGGGGCGCAGCTTTGAAGAGGTGTTCGACATCTATGCCGTGCGCATCATTGTAGACACTGTAATCGACTGCTACAACATCCTCGGCATCATCCATGATATGTTCAGGCCTATCCCCAACCGGTTTAAGGACTACATCTCCACCCCTAAGCAGAATATGTATCAGTCGCTGCACACCACGGTGTTTGATAAAGAAGGCATCCCCTTCGAAACCCAAATCCGCACATGGGAGATGCACCACACCGCCGAGCTGGGTATTGCGGCTCACTGGAAATATAAAGCCGGTGTGCAAGGCAAAGACAGTCTCGAGGAGCGTTTGGCTTGGGTGCGCCAGCTTATCGAGAGCCAGCAGGACGGCGACGACGCCGAGGACATCATCCGTTCTATTAAGACCGACATCGCCCCCGAGGAGGTCTTTGTGTTCACGCCCAAGGGGGATGTTATCAGCCTGCCCAACGGCGCCACGGTGATAGACTTTGCCTATGCCATTCACTCGGCGGTGGGCAACCGTATGCAGGCCGCCAAGGTGGACGGCCGAATTGTACCGCTGGATACCGTGGTTAAAACCGGAAACATTGTGGAGATTATCACCACCGGTGCTCAGGGGCACGGCCCCAGCCGAGGCTGGTTGGATATCGTGCAAACCTCCGGAGCCCGCAGTAAAATCAGGGCATGGTTTAAAAAGGAGCGCCGAGAGGAAAATGTGGCACAGGGCCGCGAGATGGTGCAAAAGGAATTTAAGCGCCATAGCCTGAACTTTTCCGACGAGGAAGAGATGGAAAAGTTCATCCTGGACCAAACCAAGAAGCAGACCTTTACCACCATCGAAGACTTTTACGCGGCAGTGGGCTACGGCGGTATGTCCCTAAGCAAGATTATGCCGCGGCTGCGAGATGAGTATATTAAGCTTTACCGCCGGGCCGAACCCCCGTCTCCCGAGCAGCTGCTGCAAAAGCCCAAAAAAGAACGCAGAGCCTCCAGTGGCGTCATCGTAGAGGGGCTGGACAACTGTCTTGTCAAGTTTGCCAAGTGCTGCAACCCGCTGCCCGGCGACACCATTGTGGGCTTTGTTACCCGAGGCTACGGCGTGTCCATCCACAAGGCCGACTGTCCCAACGCCCAGCCCGACCTCGACGACCCCGAAAATGCCAGCCGCTGGCTGCGTGCCGAATGGGCCAGCAATGTGAAGGAGACCTTTAAGTCGGCTATCGAGATTATCGCCACCAGCAGGGAGGGCATTTTGGCCGAAATCACCACATCGCTCAACACCATGCATGTGCCAGTGCACGCCTTTAGCGCCCGGGAGGTTAAAAATCACCGAAGCCAGCTTAACATCATCATGGGCATCACCGACCTCAATCAGCTCCACTTTATCACCTCGCAGCTGGAGAAAATCCCCGGCGTTCTCTCCATCGTGCGGTCGGCTGTCTAAGACACTTTAAAACCTTGGAGGAGAAAAATGAAGGCTGTTATTCAGCGCGTCAGCTCGGCTGAGATCACCATTGGCGATGTGCGCACCGCCCATATTGGCAAAGGTCTTGTGATCTTGCTGGGCATCGCACAGGGGGATAGCCCCCGCATGGCCGAGTACCTGGCCGACAAGATTGCCAACCTGCGCATTTTTGAGGACGATGCGGGTAAGATGAACCGCTCGACCCTGGAAGTAGGCGGGGCGGCGCTGGTGGTGAGCAACTTTACCCTGATAGCCGATGCTAAAAAGGGCCGACGGCCCTCCTTTGTGGAGGCGGCCCGTCCCGAAACTGCCGAGCCCCTTTACGAGCATTTCGTGAGCCGTATGCGGGCTGCCGGCGTCGCCGAGGTGCAAACCGGCGAGTTCGGGGCCGATATGCTTATCAACATAGCCAACGATGGCCCGGTGACCCTTGTGCTGGACACCGATACGCTGCTATAAAAGGGAGGAACGAGTATGCGTGTACTTGCATTTAAAGTCGGTTCTATGCAGACCAACTGCTATATTGTCTGTGATGACACAGGTCAGGCTGCGGTGATAGATCCGAGCCAAAATGCCGAAATGCTGGCTGAGGTGGTGGCCAAGGAGGACCTGACCCTCAAATACATTTTACTCACCCACGGTCACTTTGACCATATCGGGGGCATCAAGGGCCTAAAGGAGCTGTTTCCCAGCGTCAAGGTGGCCATTGGCGAGCTGGATGGGCCCATGCTTGAAAATGCGGCCGAAAGCGAGTTTGTGCGCCGCTATTGCCCCAACTCCAAGGCTTATCACGACCTGTCCGCCGATGTGCTCTTAAAGGACGGCGATACCATCATGATAGGGGAGCGGTCTATTAAAGTTATCCACACCCCCGGGCACACCCGGGGTGGCGTCTGCTATGAGGTGGAGGACAATCTCTTTACCGGAGACACCTTGTTTAGGGAAGAAGTGGGCCGCTGCGACCTGGAGGGCGGCAGCTTTGAAGCCATGCTGGCCTCGCTGCGCCGATTGGCGGCTTTGCCGGGCAATTACACGGTCTATCCCGGTCATGCCGACTTCTCCAACCTAGACCACGAGCGAGCCCACAACCGCTATATGCGGCAGGCACTAGCCCTATGATACGGCTATACCACAGCGGACACAGCTTTCACTACGAGATCGAGCGGCTTGTCCGGATGTTTCTTAACACACCGGTGACCGAGGTGCCCTCGCTCACCGAAGTGCCTCCCTACATCGCGACAGCCATCCACAGGAGCGGGGAGACCCCGCTCCTTGCCGTTACGCTCAATTTAACCGGCACGACCCACCACAGAGAAGCCACCCCCGGCCAAGGAGAATCGCTGGAGCTGGCCCTTTGCCGCTTGCTTTATGGCCTGCTTAGCGAGGCCACCGGCAGCACACTGCGCTGGGGGCTGCTCACCGGTGTACGCCCGATTAAGCTGGCTCGAAGCCTGATAGAGGGGGGGCTTAGCCACTCCGAGGCCGAGGCTCGGCTACGGGAGCATTACTTGGTCAGCCCCGAGGCGGCCGCCCTCTGTCTTGAGGTGCACTCTGTGCAGCAGGAGCAGGCGCTCTGCCGCTTGGTCCCCGAAGAATGCGGGCTGTATATCTCCATCCCCTTCTGCCCCAGTCGGTGCAGCTACTGTTCCTTTGTCTCCCACTCGGTAGAAAAGGCGGCCCGGCTCATCCCCGGCTATGTGGACAGTCTCTGCGACGAGCTCATTGCCCTGTCGGAGGTGATGAGAACCGTCGGGCTGCGCCTTACCAGCGTCTACATGGGGGGCGGCACCCCCACCACCCTCACTGCCCAGCAGCTAGAACGCATTATGGGCACGGTGCAGGCACATTTTGATCTTACCCATCTTCGGGAGTATACGGTAGAAGCCGGTCGGCCCGACACCATTACCCCGGATAAACTGCAGACCATTCGTCGGGGTGGTGCCGGGCGCATCAGCATCAATCCCCAAACCCTCGACGACCAGGTGCTGCAGGGTATTGGGCGCCACCACACCTCCGATGAGTTTTTCGAGGCCTTTGATATGGCAAGGCAAGCTGGATTTAGCTGCATCAATACCGACCTTATTGCCGGTCTGCCCGGCGATACGGCGGCCGGCTTTAAAAATACCCTCGACCGGGTGCTGGCCCTCTCGCCCGAAAATGTCACCGTTCACACCCTCTCCATTAAGCGGGCGGCACATATGGGGGGCGGCCCGCTGTCGGTGCTCGCCACGGCGGCGCCTTTGGTGGGAGAGATGCTCACCTATGCCCGAGAGGCGCTGGCGGCGGCCGGTCAGCGGCCCTACTATCTCTACCGCCAGCAGAACACCTTGGGTGGGTTTGAGAATATAGGCTATGCGCTGCCCGGCTATGAGGGGTATTACAATGTGGTGATGATGGAGGAAACCGGGTCGGTGCTGTCGGCCGGGGCGGGGGGTGTTACCCGCTTGATTGGCGATAAAGGTCACACTCAGCGGATATTCGCGCTTAAGTACCCATATGAATATATGACGAGGCCCCAGCGGCGCGCAGAAAATTTGACGAGGATTGTGAGCTTTTATGAAGATTGTTTACCCTGATCGCAACAGCTATATCCAACTCGACCAGATTAACCGGGCCGCCCAGCAAGATCCCGCCGAGCTAGTGCGGCGCTGCGAGGCCGGATTTGAGACCCAGCTGGATGTACTGGTCAGAAGCTTTACAGCAAGGCGGGGGGAGAAGTTCCTCATGTTGTCCGGCCCGTCCTCCTCGGGCAAGACCACCACGGCTCATAAGCTCAGCGAGCGCTTTGAGCGCATGGGCCGCCGTGCGCCGGTCGTCTCACTCGATGAGTTTTTCCTAGGCATCGACCAGTACCCCCGTCTGCCCGATGGCAGCCCCGATATGGAATCGGTTTATGCGCTGGACATTCCCTTGCTTCGGCGCTGCCTAAGTGACTTAGCCGAGCGAGGCAGCGCCATTTTCCCCCGGTTCGATTTTGCCACAAGCTCCCGAGCGGGGCTTGACAATCTCATTGAACTGGGGCCAGACGATCTTTTAATCATCGAGGGAATTCATGCCCTAAACCCCATCCTTACCGATAATCTGGATCCCTCAGCCCGCTATCTTGCCTACATCAGCACCCGCACCCGGGTGCTCTCGGGGGAGAAGACGGTCTATGCCCCCAAGGATGCCCGACTTATTCGTCGTATGATCCGCGACCAGAACTTTCGGGGTTATCCGGCTCTCAACACGCTGCTGAAATGGCAAAATGTCCTCGATGGTGAGGAGCTGTATATCTATCCCTACCGCGACACGGTAGACTTTAAAATCGATTCCAGCCTCGAATATGAGGGGGGCATTTTTCACCGCTTTTTAAGCGAGGTTATGCGAGAGCTCGATGCCAACAATCCCCAGCACGAGGAGCTTAGCCGTCTGCTCAGTTGCCTGGATTATTTTGTGGAAATTCCGGTAGAGCTGGTACCTAAAAACTCGCTGCTGCGGGAATTTATCGGTACAGACCATTGAAATTACCCGTCTATAACGCTATAATAACCTAAATATCTGCACTGCCGGGGCAATTTGCCCCATATCAAGAAGTAAAGGGGATAGAAATATGACCTGGCTCGATACGATGACCACAAAAGCCAAGCAGCTGGCGGGAATTGCTTCTAAAAAGACCGGCGAGGCCGTAGAGATCTCTAAGCTCAAAGTGCAGGCCTCTCAAATCAACAGCATGATGCGCAGCACCTATGAGCGCATTGGCACGCTGATTTACGATCAGGAGAAAACCGGCGTGGACAACTACGACATTGTGATGGTCTGCATCTCGGAGATTGATGCGCAGCTCTCCAAGCTCAGCGACATCAACGCCCGCATTGCAGCCATCAAGAGCGGTTCGGTCTGTCCCTCCTGTGGCGCACCTAACCCCTCGGGATCGGCCTACTGTGCGGTTTGCGGCGGCAGTATGGATCGCAGGGGAGCAACCGGCAGCGACTACTTTGCGTCCCCCATGGGCTCTTTCACCGCCGAGGAGCCGGAGGACATCGAGGCGCCAACCCAAGAGCTGACCGATCAGACAGCCGAGCTCGACCCGGCCGAAATGGGAATAACCGTTACCGGACTGGTTGTGGAGAGCTTTCCCGAAGAAACCGCCGATTTGGCCGCCGGCCTTGAGGACGGCGAACTTTAAGCCATACTTAAACAAGGGGCAGGGCCAAGTGGCTCTGCCCCTGTCGCATATCGGCCGGAATGCGGCCATAAACTGAATCCAAGGGGGTGGGGATGTGGCAAAAAAACTCGGACAGGGCTTTTTAGGGGGCGCCGTGGTGCTCATGCTTTCGGTGCTGGTGGTTAAAATTATTGGGGCACTGTTTAAAATTCCTCTCACCGCCATGCTGGGCGGGGTGGGCATGGGCTACTTCATGACAGCCTACGGCCTCTGGGGTCCCATGTATTCGCTGTCGGCTGCCGGATTTGCTGTGGCCGTGTCCAAGATGGTGTCCGGATTTGTGGCGGCCGACCGCCCTGGGGACGCCTCTCGAACGGCCCGGGTGGCTCTTTTGCTCTTTTCTGCTATCGGATTGCTGCTCTCGATAGGCATCTTTATGGGGGCCGACCTCTTTGCCGGACTGGTCGGCAATCCCCGGGCTGCCATTGCCGTGCGCACCATGGCCCCGGCGTTGCTGTTTTGCTGCGTATCGGCCTCTATGCGAGGCTACTACGAGGGACAGGGCCGCATGACGCCCACGGCCTTCACCCTTGCCCTAGAGGCCCTAGTAAAATTTGCAGCGGGCATCGGTCTTGCTTATGGCGTGCTCAATTCTGCCAATACTGAATATACCACCCATGGCAGCGTCTTTGGGGTTGTGGTGGCCGACGGTCAGCAGGCCCTATCCGAAGCGCTGCCATATGCAGCGGCGGCAGCCGTAGGCGGCGTGGTGCTCAGCACGGTGGCCGGAGCTGGATTTTTGCTGCTGCGCCGCCTCTTTGGCGGCGGTCTCGACCGGCAGGGCAGGCGGGCCCAAACGCCTTACCGCACCTTGGCTGTCAGTCTGTTGGGCATGGCGCTGCCCATAGCGCTGAGCTCCATAGCGGTCAATGTCACCGGAGTTATCGACCTTATCTCGGTGATGAACCGCCTCGACAGCGCCGTACACACAGGCTATGGGGCGCTGATGGCTTCCCACGGCGGGGCTATTCCTGCCCACTTAACCAAAGAGGATATTGCCGGATTTCTCTACGGCTCCTACACCGGCATGGCCATGACCGTCTTTAACATTGTGCCGGCTTTTACTTCGGCCTTTGGAACCAGCGCCCTGCCACTATTGTCGGGTTATCAGGCCGGTCGCCGGGTCGACAAGCTGCGCCGCACGGTGGAATCGGTCATTCGGGTCAGCGCCATGCTGGCCATTCCTGCCGGTTTAGGCATTAGCGCTCTGAGTCGCCCCATCCTGGACTTTTTGTTTGGCAACTCTCCCGCCGAGGTGGCCGTTAGTGCTCCGCTGCTATCGGTGATGGGCATTGCTGTCATCTTTGTGGCACTCACACCGCCGATTAACAGCATGCTTCAGGCGGTGGGCGGGGTCTATTATCCGGTGCGATTTATGCTCATAGGCGCCACGCTAAAGCTGTTTTCCAATGCGTTGCTGGTGGGCATTCCCGCCCTTAACATCAAAGGGGCCCCGGTGGGAACCCTTGTCTGTTATGGTTTTACCTTTATTGCCGGACTTTTTTCTCTTTCTACCCTCACCGGCGCATCTATCCGGGTAGAGCGAGTCTTTTTAAAGCCGCTGGCTGCAGGACTTGCCTGCGCCCTAACCGCTCGCCTGGTCTACGATGGTCTGTTCGCCCTCACCACCAGTACCCTTTCGGTGTTGCCGGCAGTAGCCGCCGGAGCAGGGGTCTATCTGCTATTCATTCTGTTTAGCAGGGCCATCTGTCGCGAGGATCTGGCCGACATGAAAAACGCAGAGAAAATGGCATTACTACTTGCCAAACACGACTTTTTAGGGTAAAATCATTCCAATGAAGCCACAATAGGTCATAAGACCCCAGAGGAGATTATTAAGGCCATGGCTGCAAACTTTGAGCGCAAGGCCTCCTATAAGATAGAGGATCTCAGAAAGATTATGGCGCTGCTGCGAAGCGCCGACGGCTGCCCTTGGGATCGAGAGCAGACCCATCAATCCATCCGAATGAATCTGATCGAGGAGACCTATGAGGCCGTAGAGGCCATTGATACGAACAATTCTCTCTTGCTAAGGGAAGAACTTGGCGATATAATGTTGCAAGTGGTTTTTCATGCCCAAATGAGCGAGGAGACCGGCGACTTCGACCTTGACGATGTGGCCGACGGAATCTGCAAAAAACTGATTTTGCGCCATCCCCACATTTTTGGCGATGTTGTGATGGAGGACGCCGAGGGCGTGCTCGACCAGTGGGAGGCCATCAAGCGGGTTGAAAAACAGCAGGAGACCTTTACCGAAACCCTAAAAGATGTTTCGACCGTCCTGCCCGCCCTCATGCGGGCGGGGAAGCTTATAAAGCGGGCCGAAAAGGCCGGCCTTAGCTATGGGGATGCTACAGCGGCCCTATCTGATACCGAGATGCTTGTGGACAAGCTGCGCGCTGCCATTATAGACGGCAACGGGGACCCTGGGCACTGCCTTGGCGACCTGCTGCTAAATCTGACGGCGGTGGCTCGCTTAGGACATCTGGATGCCGAGGAGCAGCTAAGCTTTGCCAGCGAACGGTTTATCAACCATTTTGCTCAGACCGAGGCTCTATCCGCTAAGCGCGGTACAGACATGAATGCGCTGCCCAAAGCAGAGCTCTGTCAGATCTGGCAGAATGTTTTGGCCGGCTTTCATAACAAAAAACAGGAGGAATAAACAATGACTAAGACAGAGCTCATCGCAGCGGTTGCGGAAAAAACCGGTATGACCAAAAAGGACAGCGAGAAGGCTGTGGCCGCCGTATTAGACGCCATTACCGAGGCGCTGGCCGCCGGCGAGAAGATCTCTCTCGTAGGTTTCGGCACCTTTGAAGTAAAATCCCGCAGCGCGCGCAAGGGCATCAATCCCCGCACCAAGGAGGAAATCACCATCGCAGCCTCCAAGCTGCCTTCCTTTAAGGCCGGCAAAGCCCTTAAAGACGCGGTTTCTAAGTAGCACCTACCACATTGTATAAAGCCGCCTAGATAGGCGGCTTTATGATTATGGTCGTCTATAACACAGAAGGAGGGACCCTTATGCGGCTGGACAAATTCTTAAAGGTGTCCCGCTTAATTAAGCGGCGCACCGTGGCCAACGAGGCCTGCGACGCCGGGCGGGTGGAGGTAAACGGCAAGGTGGCCCGGGCCTCCCATCCGGTCAAAGTTGGCGATATCATTGCCATTGCCATGGGCCAGCGGTTGCTCAAGGTGGAGGTGTTGGCCCTCACCGAGCACGCCACCAAAGAAAACGCCGGGCTGATGTATCGGGCCCTCTAGGCCGGGCATAGTTCGTCCCCCCACGGCATATGCTGTTTGAGACAGAGTAAGGGGGGTACAAATGATGGCCGAGGACAAAAGAATCCCGATGAGTGCCCACCATGTGGTGCTGGAGGATCGGAGGTTGCTGACCATCACCGGTGTAACCGATATCGACTCCTTCGATGAGAACACCGTGCTGGTCTATACCGATGCCGGTGAGCTCACTATACGGGGCGAGGGACTGCATATCAACAAGATTAACCTTGAAGTGGGGGAGCTTGCGCTGGAGGGGGATGTCTGGGGGCTCGAGTACACCGACAACATACCCGCCCGCGGCGGCTTTCTCGGTCGGCTGTTCCGATGAGTCCCGGGGGGCTTATACCCACCCAGGTCATAAGCTTTCTTTGGTCCGTGGCCGTAGGCGCGGGCCTTGGTCTGCTTTACGATGCCTTTCGCATTTTGCGGCTGGCACTGCCTAGCCCCGGACCTGTGGTGGCGGCGCAGGACATTCTGTTTGGTCTGATAGCGGCGATAGTGAGCTTTGGTGTAATGCTCACAGTGACCGAGGGCAAGCTGCGCCTGTTCTTGCTTATCGGCGAGGCCGTGGGCTGGGCGCTCTACTATGGCGCCCTCAGCTCGGCCGTGATGGCTGCGGCCGAATTTATCATTGCAGTGGTGCGGTCTATTATCGGCTTTATATGGGGCATTGTGTACGGGCTGGGGCAGTTTTTCCACCGCATATTTATCCAGCCGGCGCTGGCGCTGGTGGCTTTTATCCGGGCACAACTTAGCCGCCTTTTGGCACCCGTCAAGCAGCGTACTCGGCAGCACTGGCATCGGGCACGAAACCGTGGGCAGCATTTTGGCCGCCAGATGCGCAGCACCCTGAGCCTTAAAAAACCTGATCCGGCTCCAAACATCCCAAAAAACCGTCCAAAACCACTGCCTAAGAAAAATAAGCTTGCAAACAAACAAGGCAATAGTGTATAATTAACTTGCTATACATAAATGGCAGATGATGTGGGGTGAGCGGTTTGGCGGCCAAAAGGCGGCGCATTAAAATGAACCTGCTTTTGCGCCTAGTCGTGCTCTGTTTTATCTGTACCATAGCCACCTTGCTGGTCCAACTCCAAGCTGATATTGTCCGCAGCCGCAAGCAGCTCGAGGAAATCGAGATTTTATGCGAGGAGCAGCGCATTGCCAACAAAGAAGTGGAGCGCATGCTGCAAATGGGGGACGACGATGATTACATCGAGCGGGTGGCCCGTGCTAAGTCGGGTTACGCCTATCCCGACGAGCGCATTTTTTACCCTATATCGGGCAAATAGTGTTTACCAAATATCATAGGAGGACTGGGCACGTTTATGCAGCTTGAAGTTGGGAGCATCCTAGAAGGCAAGGTTACCGGCATTACAAACTTTGGCGCTTTTGTTGAATTGCCGGGAGGCAAAACCGGCATGGTTCATATTTCCGAGGTGGCGCCCACCTATGTCAAGGAAATTAGAGACCATCTCACCGATAATCAGATGGTAAAGGTAAAGGTTATGGCCATTACCCCCGAGGGTAAGATTAACCTTTCTATTAAGCGTGCCATGGATCAGCCCCAACCCCAGTCCAGGCCCAATCAGCCCTCTGGCCGCCCTCCCCAGCGTCGGGGTGGCTCCTCGGGCGGCATTGTCTGGATGGGCAACCCAAAGCGCGAGCCTAGCGGTCCTCAGTCCTTTGAGGATATGATAAACAGATTTAAGCAGACCAGCGATGATAAAATCTCTGACCTCAAACGGGTTACCGATAGCAAACGCGGCGGTTCGGGACGCCGGGGTCCGCGATAGGAAAATAGAAGAGACACCCCAAGGGCAAATTAGAGTATGAAATAAAATTGGAGGGAACCGGTCCGGTTCCCTCCAATTTTTTGTCTTACAGCCAAATTTGTGGATATGGCACCGGACAGGCTGGGCTATTTCTTCGGAACCCGCAGCACATCACCCGGATGGATTAAATCAAATCCGATTGCTTTGGCGTAGTTTCGCAGTGCAACCGCCATCTGCTCACGGGTTAGGCTTTCTCGGGGGCAAACTTTCCGCCATCCATGTCCTTTACGATGTCGTTTTTGTTTGCCCACTCAATGTAGGCCATATAATAAGCGTCATTTTTCAAATCGGTAAAGCTGCTCTTTTTATAGCCGCTTACATCTGCATTTGCCTGTCTGCCAAAGGCGGTAACAGATATTCATCTTGTTATCGCGGTATTCGGGCTAAAGCCGGTTGCGGAAGTTGCACTAAGGAGCCCACGATTTGCATTCATGCTCCTTCTCCTCCATACTGCCCTTCATAGACGGGAAGGGCAAATGTTACCGCTGTTCCGTTTCCGGGCTCACTCTCAATCCAAATCCGGCCTCCGTGGGATTCCACCACCATCTTGCAAAGGTATAGGCCAAAGCCTGTGCCGCCGGTGGAGACCCCCCGCTCAAACACATGGGGCAGCAGCTCGGGCGAAATGCCGTCGCCTGTATCCTTTACTGTGACCAGCACCTCTTGTCCTTTTTTCTCGGCCCTCAGCGTGACTTCTCCCAGGTGGGTATAGGCAGCGGCATTTTGAATCAGATTGGCCATCACTTGCGCCAGCAGATCCGCATTGCCAAATACAGTCAGTCCTGCTGCGATCTCTTCGGTCAGGGTGGTGCCCCGCTTTTGCAGATGCAGGGAAAACATCTCCATACTGCTGTGTAGCAGGGTGGAAAAATCCAGCATCTGCCTATCGGTGTTTTCGCTTATTGCGGTCAGAGTCAACATCCCGCCCACCATGCGAGCCAGCCGCATGATCTCCTGCTGAGCGTTATGGAGCAACTCCATTGCTGCTCCATCCCTCACAGCATCGCCCATATCGTCTAATATTTCGGCCACCGTCTGTACATAGACCGAGATGACGGTGAGCGGTGTGCGCATTTCGTGAGAGGCGTTGGACAGAAATTCTGTTTTTGCGCGGCTGGCTCTCTCAAGAATATGATTTTGCTCGTCCAGCTTTTTTTTGCTGCTCGTTATAGAGCTTAAAGTGAAGATAGAGCATTGTGCCAAGCACAGCGCTAACCGATACAAATCCTACCATCACATCGACCAGTATTTCCTGCTCGGTATCCCATGCCTTCACCAGATCAGGATAGCGAAAGGCAATCAGGCACATGGCAAGGTACAAAGGAACTTCCACAACCGACATCGCAATTGCCTTTTTGCCCTCCAGCATCAAAATGGTGAAGGCCACTGCAAATACAAAAAAGCTGGGCATTCGGCTGTGATATCCTCCCGCCGTGAAGAACATGACCGGGAACAGCACCAGAAAAATGGCGACAATGGTGACTATGTAGCACAACTGGTATCGGCCGGTGCGCTGGGAATAACAGAGCAGCCAAAAGGAGAGGGCGGCTGAAATGAAGTTGGCCACGATGTTTCCCAACCCCGCATCTGCCACCATACCAACCAGTGCCATAGCCAGGCTGACCATTGTGCCGCCCATGGCAAGCACATTGAATAGCCGCACCCGAAAATCAAGGCCAGTGCCTAAATATGTGCCGACAAATTGCGATAGTCGATGTTTCATATTCTCACCTATCGTAGCTAAATTCAGCGCTGCTGTTTCACTCTGTGCGAATCCGCAGGCATTTTGGCGGCTGCGGCCATGAACCGGAATGCTTTTTTACAGCGCCGGGGATGCGCCCAGCCATAAGATAATAGGTTATAGAGCGGATTGCGACGCCCCACTTCTTGCAGCTTGTCTGACTGTGATAGTAACCATCTGCTTCGCATATTTTCATGGAAATAGGTGATGATTTCATTATACTTCCGTTTACGGAAGATTGTAAAACACTTGTTTTAAAAACGGTGATATTTTTAATTTGGAATTAAAAATAAGGGGTTTGCAAGCTGGCTGAAATTGTATTGCCGAGCAATGGTGGTCGCTTCATCGCCATGGGTGTGGACAGCAGCGGCGCATGAACAACCCCAAAACAAGTCGCAAAAACGGCAATCAGCGGACAGCCAAACCTCGCTGTCTGCCGAAATGTTTCCCTATGGGCGTGTGGCTCATGTGGGCGTCTCTTTTTTGGGCATGCTTTAATTGTAAGGATCGGTGGCGCATCTGCTTATTGAAAAATATGGAGCAAAATGCTATACTGTATACAACCCGGTACCCGCCGGGGCTCAAAGCGAAGGAGGCGTGACCATGCAAGTGAACATAACCGGCATCAAAACCAGCGTAAGGCCCTCTTTTAAAGAGCGCGCCGAAAAAAAGATCGCCAAGTTCGACCGCTTTTTTAACGGGGACACCGAGGCACATGTAAAAGTGACCGCGGAGCATGGCCAGGAGACCGTAGAGATTACCATCTTCCACCGTGGGATGATCTATCGCGCTCAACGTACCGCCAACGACCGCAACGAGGCGCTAGACTATGTGGTGGATGTGCTGTTTAAGCAGATTGTCAAAAACAAGCGCCGGCTCGAAAAGAATATCGACAAGGCTGCCTTTGCCAATATTGCGCCCGTCGAGCTGTCTGGAGAGGACGCCCATGAGGATTTTTACGAAATTGTTCGCACCAAGCGCTTTATCTTAAAACCCATGGATGTGCCCGAGGCCATTTTGCAGATGAATATGCTGGGCCACAGCTTTTTTGCCTTTCTCAGCGCCGAGAGTGGCATGGTAAGCATTGTCTATAAGCGCCAGCGGGGCGACTACGGCCTTATTGAGCTGGACGCCGATTAATCCTATTCTAAAAGGGCCGCGGCAGCCT
>DBQC01000014.1 GCA_002305075.1 Ruminococcaceae bacterium UBA1404
CAACTGGTTCCGCACCGACGAGAATGGCAAGTTTATCTGGCCCGGTTTTGGTGAGAACCTGCGGGTGCTCGACTGGATTATAGACCGGGTGGAAGGCAAGGGCGAAGCCGTGGAGCTGCCTGTTGGCTATGTGCCCGCCGCGCTGGACACCGAGGCGCTCAACCTCTCGGAGGAGAAGCTGCAGGATCTGCTGTCCATCGACCCGGAGCACTGGCTGGAGGAGGAGCTGCCCAACATCCGGCAGTTCTACGCCCAGTTTGGCGACCGCCTGCCCGCCGCCCTTTTGGAGGAGCTGGATGCCCTTGAAGCCCGCCTTAAAGAGGCCGCCGGAAAATAAAAAGCTGCATAACAACCCCCCGNNTTTTGGCGGGGGGTTTTTGCTTACCCTTGGGACTGAATTTGCGCTTTATAGTTCCTCGTCCTCGTCGGCGGGGGTTGTTTGGTTATCATCGTTTTGGTCGTCGCCGTTTTGCTCATCGTCGTTTTGGTCGTCATCATCATCGTCCTCCTCGGCGGGGGCGCAGGCCAGCGTGACAACCCGGCTGCCCTCGGCCAGACGCATCACCCATACGCCGCCGCCATAGCGAGACTGCTGGGCAATCTGGTCGGCCGGGATGCGGATAATCACCCCGTCGTCCGAGATGATAAACACCTCATCTTCGGGCTGCACGGCCCGAACGCCGGCCACCAGGCCGTTTCGGTCGATGTGGTAGTTGATAATACCCTTGCCGCCCCGACCCTGAAGCCGATATTCGCTCATGGGGGTCATCCGGCCCTTACCATCGGCCGATACGGTGAGCAGCAGCGCATCCTCGTCGGTAACTTTGGCGGCTCCCACAATCACATCGCCATCCTCAAGCCGGATGGCCCGCACACCCATGCTGTTGCGTCCGGTGGCTCGGGCGTCCTGCTCGTTAAAGCGGATGGCCATACCCCGTTCGGTGGCCACAATCAGCTCGTCCTTACCGCCGGTTTTAATCACATAGCTCAGCTCGTCGGCCTCGTCGAGCTTAATGGCAATCAGCCCGCTTTTGCGGATGTTGCGGTAGTGTCTGAGCTCGGTGCGCTTGATAAGCCCCCGGCGGGTGAGCATGATCAGATAGCCCTCCTCGTCGAGGCTGTCGCTGTGGATGACGGCCTGAACCCGCTCGTCCACCTCAAGGGGCAGCAGGTTGATGATGTTGGTGCCCCGGGCGGCGCGGCTGGCTTCGGGGATTTCGTAGCCCTTAAGCCGATAGACCCGGCCACGGTTGGTAAAGAAGAAGATATAGTCGTGGCTGGAGGCGATGAACAGCTCGGTGACAAAGTCCTCCTCCCGGCGGTTTAGGCCCTGAATGCCCCGGCCGCCCCGGCGCTGAGTGCGGTAGGTGCTCAGCGGCTGGCGCTTGACATAGCCGTAGTGGGTCAGCGTAATCACGCCGTCCTGCACCGGAATGAGGTCCTCCATGTCCACCTCACCCGACACGGGCTGAATATCGGTGCGGCGGGCATCGCCATGGCGCTGGCGGATGGCCGCAAGGTCGTCGCGGATGATGCCGTCTATGCGCAGGGGGCTGCCCAGCAGGTCGGTTAAATCCTCCATGCGGGCAATCAGCTCGTTGCGCTCGGCCTCAATCTTCTCCCGTTCAAGGCCGGTGAGCTGCCCGAGACGCATCTGTACAATGGCGTTGGCCTGAATTTCGCTCATGCCAAACCGGGCAATCAGCGCCGCCCGGCCCTCGGCAAAGCCGCCCTTGGTGGCCCGCAAAATGGCGTAGACCTCGTCCATAAAATCGAGCGCTATCTTCAGGCCGTCCAGAATATGGCGGCGTTCGGCGGCCTTAGCCAGCAGATAGCGGGTGCGCCGCACAATAACCTCGCGCTGAAAATCGAGATAGTGGCTGAGCATCTCTTTAAGGCTGAGCACCTTGGGCTCGCCGTCCACCAGCGCCAGCATAATCACGCCAAAGGTGTCCTGCAGGCTCGAATACTGGTAGAGCTGATTGAGCACCAACTGGGCATTGGCGTCCCGGCGCAGTTCGATGACAATGCGCATACCCTCCCGGTCGGACTCGTCCCGCAGGTGGCTGATGGTCTCGATGCGCTTATTTTTAACCAGATCGGCAATCTGCTCGAGCAGGCGGGTCTTGTTGACGGCGTAGGGAATCTCGGTGACCACAATGCGCTGGCGGTCGCCCTGCATCTCTTCGATTTCGGCCCGTGCCCGCACAATAATCCGTCCCCGGCCGGTGGCGTAGGCCGAGCGGATGCCGCTGTGGCCCATAATGATGCCGCCGGTGGGAAAGTCGGGGCCCTTTATCACGGTCATCAGCTGCTCAAACTCGGCGTCGGGGTTGTCGATAAGCAGGTTTAGGCCGTCGATAATCTCGCCTAAGTTGTGGGGCGGAATATTGGTGGCCATGCCCACCGCAATGCCCATGGAGCCGTTGATGAGCAGATTGGGCACCCGGCTGGGCAGCACGGAGGGCTCCTTGAGGGTCTCGTCAAAGTTGCCGGTAAAGTCGACGGTGTCCTTGTCGATGTCGGTGAGCATATGGGTGGCCATGCGGCTCATACGGGCCTCGGTATAGCGGTAGGCGGCTGCGGGGTCGCCGTCTATGGAGCCGAAGTTGCCGTGGCCGTCCACCAGCGGGTAGCGCAGCGAAAAGTCCTGCGCCAAGCGCACAATGGCGTCGTACACGCTGCTGTCACCATGGGGGTGATAGCGGCCCAGCACATTACCCACGGTGGTGGCCGACTTGCGGTAAGCCTTGTCGGGGGTCAATCCGTCCTCGTGCATGGCGTAGAGGATGCGCCGATGCACGGGCTTAAGGCCGTCGCGCACATCGGGCAGCGCCCGCGACACAATGACCGACATGGAATACTCAAGAAAGCTCTTTCGCATCTCCCTATCTATATCCACAAGGATGGTGCGGCCTCCCGCCGCCGAGCTGGAGATGACCTCTCCGTCCAGCTCACTTTCTGTAAGCTGGTCCAGCTCGGTTTCATCCGGATGCTGTTTGTTTATATCCAACCCATACACCTACTCTCTTTTTTCTGCTGACAGCCCTGCGGCTTTTGAAGCAGGGCGGGCGGTTTGGCCGCCTTAAATATCCAGATTCTGCACATAGCGTGCGTTTTGTTCGATAAATTCCCGGCGGGGCTGCACCTTGTCGCCCATGAGGATGGTAAAGGTCTCGTCGGCCTTGATGGCGTCCTGCATCTCCACTTTTAGGATGGTGCGGCGCTCGGGGTCCATGGTGGTCTCCCAGAGCTGCTCGGGGTTCATCTCGCCCAGGCCCTTATAGCGGCTTATGTCCACCTTGGCGCCGTCGTTGCCGCCCATCTCCTGGTAGATTTTATCCCGCTCGGCGTCCGAGTAGGCATAGCGCATCTGGCGGCCCCGGGTGAGCTTGTAGAGGGGGGGCTGGGCAATATAAACATGGCCGTGGTCAATCAGCGGGCGCATAAAGCGGAAGAAAAATGTGAGTATCAGCGTGCGGATGTGGCTGCCGTCCACATCGGCGTCGGCCATGATAATCACCTTGCCATAGCGCAGCTTGGTGATGTCGAACTCGTCGCCGATGCCGCAGCCCAGCGCCGTGATAACCGGCATGAGCTTGTCGTTGCCGTAAACCCGGTCTATGCGGGCCTTTTCCACATTGAGCATTTTGCCCCACAGCGGCAAAATGGCCTGAAAGCGTCGGTCGCGGCCCATTTTGGCGCTGCCGCCGGCACTGTCGCCCTCCACAATGTAAATCTCGGTGTTGGTGCGGTCCCGGTCGGTGCAGTCGGCCAGCTTGCCGGGCAGCGAGGCATTTTCCAGCGCCGACTTGCGGCGGGTTTGCTCCCGGGCACGCTTGGCGGCCTCCCGGGCTTTGGCGGCCATCATGGCCTTGTCCATAATGGTCCGGGCCACGGCGGGATTTTCTTCAAGATAGGTGCTCAGCTTTTCGCCCATCATGCGCTCCACCAGCGAGCGGATGGCCGTGTTGCCTAGCCGGGCCTTGGTTTGGCCCTCAAACTGGGCGTCAAGCAGCTTGACCGAGATGATGGCCGTAAGCCCCTCGCGCACATCCTCGCCGGCGAGGTTCTTCTCGTTTTCTTTAAGAAGGCCGTTTTTGCGGGCGTAGTCGTTGAGTATGCGGGTAAGGGCGGCCTTAAATCCGGCCTCGTGGGTGCCGCCGTCGGTGGTACCGATGTTGTTGGCAAAAGAGAGGGTAATCTCGTTAAAGCCCTCGTTATACTGCAGCGCAATTTCGGCCAGGTTATCGCCCTCGGCGCCCGAGAGATAGATGACATCGCCATGCAGCGGAGCCAGACCCCGCCGGGCGTGAATATGCTCCACAAAGCTGCTGATGCCCCCGTCGTAGCGCATAGACTCCCGGCGCTGGCGCTGCTCTCTCGAGTCGATGAGGGTGATGCTGAGCCCGCCGTTTAGAAAGGCCTGCTCTCTTAGGCGGCTCTCGAGGGTGTCGTAGTCGAACTCCAGGGATTCAAAGATGGTGGGGTCGGGCTTAAAGGTGACGGTGGTTCCGCTGTCCTCGCAGGGGCCGGTGTCCTCAAGGGGGCAGGCAATCTCGCCCCGCTCAAAGCGCTGAACATAGCGGCGACCATCCTTGCAGACCTCCACCTCCAGCCACTCGGACAGGGCGTTAACCACGCTGGCGCCCACGCCGTGCAGGCCGCCCGACACCTTGTAGCCGCCCCCGCCAAACTTGCCGCCGGCATGGAGCACGGTGAACACCACCGTAAGGGCCGACTGACCGGTGGTGGACTGGATGTCCACCGGGATGCCCCGGCCGTCGTCGATGACACGGATGACATCGCCCGGCATAATCTCTACAATGATGTTGTCGCAATAGCCGGCCAGCGCCTCGTCGATGGCGTTATCCACTATCTCGTAGACCAGATGATGCAGCCCCCGGGGTCCGGTGGAGCCGATATACATACCCGGGCGCTTGCGCACGGCCTCGAGCCCCTCGAGCACCTGAATTTGACTGGCGTCGTAGTGCTCGCCACCGGTGGCGGACTGGTTGTGCTTTGTTTCCTCACGCATGAGCGGGGTTTCCTCCTTTATAAGACCACAAAAGCGGCGGCCAAGCCGCTTTTTTCGTGTTGTTAAGCTAAATATCTATACATTGGCAATGTTTTGGATAAAGCCCACCCGTTTTTTTAGGGTGGCGGGGGATATTTGGGCGATATAAACCCGGCTTTGCCCATCCGATTGGGTCACAATAAAGCTGCGGGGCAGCTCGTCGGTCACATTGACAACCCGACCGGCCTTTTCGGCCAGGGCCAAAAACTTGCGGGTGTTGGCACCGGCGGTGGTGTTTTCGAGGTCGAAGATGCCCACAATGTCCTCGGTGCGCACAATGACATCCCCCCCAAGATGCAAATACATGAATTGGCCTCCCGTTATGTTTTAGTGGGGCTTAATGGCGCCGGCGGTCACTTTGAACATGGCCCCGGACGCAAAGTCCATCAGGGCCGCATCGTCACAGCTGGTGATAAACACCTGCCGTCCGGTCAGACCGCTTATCAAATAGGCCCGGCGTCCGGCGTCCAGTTCGCTGAGCACATCGTCGAGCAGCACCACCGGCTGTTCGCCCGACAGCTCGGCCATCAGACCGGCCTCGGCAATTTTAAGGCAGAGCACCGCCGAGCGCTGTTGGCCCTGGCTGCCGTAGTTTCGGGCAGAGAGGCCCTCTATCTCTACAATCAGGTCGTCCCGGTGGGGGCCTATGGTGGTGCGGCCCTGGGATAAATCGGTGCTGCGGCAGGCTTTAAGGCTCTCGAGCAAAATGTGCTCGATGTCCTCCCCCTCGGGGAAGGATCGGCCGTAGCGCAGCCTGAGCTGCTCTTTGCCGCCGGTCATGCGGCTGTATGCGTCGGCCGCCTGAGGCGAGAGCCTGTGGATATAGCTCTCGCGGGTGCGCACAATGAGCGCACCCAATTTTGCCACATGGCTGTCCCATATGGGCAGCGTGTCTATCAGGGCGGCGTGGCAGGCGGCGTCCCTAAGCAGCGCCCCCCGCTGGGAGAGGGCCCGGTTATACTGGCTCATCACGGCGCCATAGCGGGGCTTTAGCTGGGCGATGGCCCCGTCTAAAAAGGCCCGGCGAAATACCGGTCCCTCGCGCACAAGAGAGAGATGGCTGGGCGAAAACACCACCGCCAGAAAGCTGCCCGTCAGGCTTTGCAGGCTGTCCTTTTTAAGGCCGTTTAGATGGATGCTGCGCCGCTCGCCTAAAGTAATCTCGGCAAGGTTGTCCCGGCCGCCCCCAATAAAGGAGAGGTGCAGCTCGGCCTTTGGGGCGCCCTGCATGAGCATCTGACTGTCGGTGGCTCCCCTAAAGCTGCCCTGTCCGGTAAACAGATAGATGGCCTCTAAAAGATTGGTCTTGCCCTGGGCATTGTCGCCCACAATGAGGTTGACCTCGGGGTGGGGGGCAAGTTCGACCGACTTTAGGTTGCGAAAGCCACCAATCTCAATTTGGGTTATCCGCATAGACAACCTCAAGAATGATCCGGTCCTCCACGGTGACCGTGTGTCCGGGGTAGATCTTTTTGCCCCGCTGGGTGCATATTTCGCCGTTTACCTTAATAAGGCCATCGGCGATGACAGCGCCCCCCACGCCGCCGGTCTCCACCAGACCGGCCAGCTTGAGCAGCGCCCCTAACTTGATATAGGGGGTGGTGATGCATATTTGTTCGGTTTGCATGGGGGTACTCCTTCATGGTTGGGCCGTAATTCTATACAGCCTTATATTGGCATAAAAGCGGGCGTGGCAATCACCCTGGTTGGCTTAATTGCCGGCATAGACGCCCTAATCGGCCGTGCGCTGAAGCCGCACAGGCAGCACCAAATAGGTAAAGGCGTCCCCCTCTAAGGGGCGCAGCTTCATGGGGGACAGGGGGCCCGAAATCTCAAGGCGCAGCGTGTCGCACCCGCTGGCCCGCAGCGCATCGAGCAAATAGCGGTTGTTAAAGCCGATTTCAAGGTCGTCGCCGGTCTGCTCGGCCTGCATCTCGTCATAAGCCCGGCCCAGCGCCGTCTGGCAGTTGATGCGGATGTCCCCCTGCTCAAAGCTTATACGCAGCGGGCTGCGAATGCGGTCGCTTATAAGCAGGCTGGCCCGCTCAATGCAGTCGGAAAAGGCCCGCACATTGACAATAACCTCGGTGCTAAAGCCGTCGGGAATGGCGGCCTTATAATTGAGAAACTCGCCCTCAATCAGGCGGCTGACCATGCGGTAGCCCCCGGTGCGAAAGACAATATGCCGCCTGGAGAGCTCCAGCGTCACCATCTCCTCGGGGTCGTCACCCAAAATGCGGGCCAGCTCACCAAGAGCCTTGCCCGGCACAATAAAGCGCATATCCCGCTCGCAGGAGATGGGCTCGCGGCGCAGGGCCAAGCGGTAGCCGTCCACCGAAACTAAGTTGAGCACACCGTCCTTGATGTCGAACAGGCTGCCGGTGTGGACAGGCTTGGTGTCGCTGGCAGACACGGCGAACAGAGTTTGGTCAATCATCTCTTTAAGAAGCGGCTCGGGCAGCGTAAAGGTCTCAGCCTCAGCCGTCGCAGGAAATTCGGGAAAATCGTCGGCCGATATGGCCAGGATATTAAAGGCCGCACCCCCCGAGCGCAGCTCGGTGAGATAGCCCTCGTCCACTTTGACCGCAATACGCTCCTCGGGCATACGGCGCACAATATCGTGAAACACCCGTGCGCCGATGACCATTTGGCCGGCCTGTTCGACCTGGGCCTCAATCTGGGTGGATATGCCCAGCTCGAGGTCGTAGCCGGTGAGGGTGATGTGACCGGTGGGCAGTGCGGCGATATGCACACCCTCGAGGGCGGCCAGTGCCGTGCGGCCGCTAACGGCCCGGGTGACCACCGACAGAGCTTCGGACAGGGCGGTGCGGGAAACGGTGAAGGAAATCATGCTAACACCTCGTTTTTATGTAGTAGGCCAAAATACGCAAAGTTTTGCTGTTATAGAGAATAGAATAGAATATATTAACAGCAGTAGTAGTAGGGGCGGTGGAATTGGGGTAAAACTCTGTAAAGGGGCATGGACCCGTCATTTTTAGGGTCAAAATGGGCTAGAGAGTCCGGTGAAGAAATAGTGGATAAATAGCCGTGTAAAAAACCGCCCGGGCAAAAGTTGAAAACACCCCTGTTGAAAAGGCAAAACTTGTGGAAAACAAAGGGCGGCGGAAGGGCTAAATATTCTTCGAGTTTTTAAGAATATCCTCCACCATATTTTTGAAATAGGCGTCGTTCTCGCAGTTTTTAACCACCTGATTGATGGCATAGACCACGGTGGAGTGGTCGCGGTTGCCAAACTCCTTGCCGATGTTGGACATACTCATGTCGGTGACCTCGCGGACGACATACATGGCCACCTGTCGGGCTGTGGAGATGGGTGCGGCTCGCTTGCTCGAGCGGATATCGGTTGGGGAGACCTCAAAGGTACGGCTGACCTCGTGAATAATCCGCTCGACCGTCACCGAAACGGGCTGACTGTCGTTGAGGATATCCCTGATGGCGTTTTGGGCAATAGCCAGCGAGGGCGGCGTGCCCGTGAGCATCTTGTAGGCCTTAATTTTTTTAACCGCCCCCTCTAATTGCCGGATGTTGTTTTTAAGGCGGTTAGCGATGTATTCGGCCACCTCGTCGGGCAGCTGCATATCGAGCAGTTCGGCTTTGCGGCGGATGATGGCGATGCGGGTTTCAAAGTCGGGCGGGGTGACATCGGCCAAAAGACCCCACTCAAACCGGGTGCGCAGCCGCTCCTCAAGGGTTCGGATCTCCTTGGGCGGCCGGTCGGAGGTGAGCACAATCTGCCGTCCGGCTTCGTAGAGGGCGTTAAAGGTGTTAAAGAACTCCTCCTGAGTGGATTCCTTTCCGCCGATAAAGTGAATATCGTCCATAAGCAGCACATCCGCGGTGCGGTATTTGTCCCTGAGCTGACGGGTACTCTCGCCGGCGATGGCCTCGATAACCTCGTTGGTAAACTCCTCGCCCTTGACATAGACCACCGTGGCCTGGGGATTGTTGTCTAAAATCTCCTGCCGGATGGCGTAAAGCAGATGGGTTTTACCCAGCCCCGAGCCGCCATGAATAAACAGCGGGTTGTAGGCGCTGGAGGGGTTGGAGGCTACCGCCAAGCTGGCCGCATGGGCAAACTTGTTGGACGACCCCACAATAAAGGTGGCAAATGTATATTCGTATTCGCCGTCTTTTACCGATTCGTTGGCGGTCTGCTCGGGTTGGTCGGTCTCGCCCTCGCCGGTAATATGAATCTCTACCTTAAAGCCCAGCACAGCCTCGAAGGCCCGGCTTAAAAGGTCGAGGTATTTTTCCTCTACAATATCTCTTTTAAAGATGCTCTTTACATATAAATAGGCCACTCCCCGCTCTAGCCGCACCGGTTCGATGTCTTTAATCCAGAGCGAGTAGGGCACATCGGATATCTCGGCGGCGCAGTAAGCCTTTACCGCGTCGAAAAGTTCTGTGAATGTCTCCAACGCTTCACCCTCCTGTGCTTGATAAATGCTTAAAAGTATAGCTAAAAGTATAGCATAAAATGGCCTGTTTATCAACCGTATACCTATATTATAATCAGTTTTGCAGGGCAGAAGGTGATGAAGGACCTATGCCCCCTCTGCCATCGAGATAAACCCGCCGCTGCTTGCTGTACACGGCTGCCTAAAAGCCAAAGTTACAGCGTGTTGGTAGCTCTATGTCGGGCTGCCCGCCCGCCCCCGGCGAGGGCTCCCCTCCTGCGCTTTTTAACGCTTAAGACCTTATGGGCGCAGCCCCTAAAACCCCGCCAAAGGGACTGAGCCCCTTTGGAATCCCCCAGTGCTTGCCAACCGTCCGAGGTTTCTTTTTGTTTAACTAAAATTTTTAGTCAAGTTTTTTATAAAAAACTTGCGGGGTTTGGGGCGGCGCCCCAAGGTCTTAATGCGCCCGACACGGATGGCGGGGAGACCACAGGTTTCTCCGCTGCACTTGACTTAAACCCGGGCTGGTCGTACACTATAAGGATAACAAAAATACCGCACCCCCATGCGGATTTGGAGGATGTCACCATGCACAATGCGCTCACCATGGAAAAACTCGTAAACCTATGTAAAAACCGGGGATTTGTCTATGCCGGCAGCGAAATTTATGGCGGACTGGCCAACAGTTGGGACTACGGCCCCCTTGGCGTGGAGCTTAAAAATAATGTTAAAAAGGCTTGGTGGGTGGCCTTTGTCCAGCGCAGCACCACCAATGTAGGGCTGGACAGCGCCATTTTGATGAACCCCGAAATCTGGGTAGCCTCGGGCCATGTGGGCGGATTTTCCGATCCGCTGATGGACTGCCGCAGCTGCAAAACCCGCCATCGGGCCGACAAGCTCATCGAGGAGCAGAGCGAGGAAAACCCCGCCGGCTGGACTGACGCCCAAATGCAGGACTATATCCGCGAGCAGGGCATTACCTGTCCCTCCTGCGGCGCCAGCGACTTTACCGATATCCGCAAGTTTAACCTCATGTTCAAAACCCACCAGGGCGTCACCGAGGACGCAAAAAACGCCGTCTATCTCCGACCCGAAACGGCCCAGGGCATCTTTGTCAACTTTGCCAACATCCAGCGCACCACCCGCCGCAAGCTGCCCTTTGGGGTCTGCCAAATCGGCAAGAGCTTTCGCAACGAAATTACGCCCGGCAACTTCATCTTCCGCACCCGGGAGTTTGAGCAGATGGAGATGGAGTTCTTCTGCAAGCCGGGCACCGACATGGAGTGGTTTAACTACTGGCGGGAGTTTATGGTCAAGTGGCTGTTGGACCTCGGCCTGAATGAGGAAAGCATCCGCCTGCGCGACCACAGCGCCGAGGAGCTTTCGCACTATTCCACCGCCACCACCGACATCGAGTTTAAGTTCCCCTTTGGCTGGGGCGAGCTGTGGGGCATTGCCAACCGCACCGACTTCGACCTCTCCCAGCACCAGACCCACTCGGGCAAGAGCCTGACCTACTTCGATGCCGACGAAAACGAGCACTATCTGCCCTATGTTATCGAGCCTTCGCTGGGCTGCGACCGCATGGCGCTGGCCTTTTTGTGTGGCGCCTACGACGAGGAGACCCTCGAGGGTGGCGACACCCGCACCGTGCTGCGGCTGCATCCGGCGCTGGCGCCCTACAAGGTGGCGGTGCTGCCCCTTTCTAAAAAGCTGGCTGAGCCGGCCAAAGCGCTCCACCAAAAGCTCAGCGGTCTGTTTATGGCCGACTACGACGAGTCGGGGGCCATTGGTCGCCGCTATCGCCGCCAGGACGAGATTGGCACGCCCTTCTGCGTGACGCTGGACTTTGATTCGCTCGAGGATAACTGCGTCACCGTGCGCCACCGGGACAGCATGGAGCAGGTGCGCCTGCCCATGGCTGAGGTGGGCGCCTATGTGCTCGAGCGGCTGAATTTTTAGTAAGGCTTAATAAGGCAGGGGCCATCTGCGGTGTTTGCCTTGCACGACTGTCCCAAAGCCAAAGTGGCAGTGCATTGGTAGCTTTAAGTCGGGCTGACCGCCCGCCCCCGGCGAGGGTTCCCCACGCCACAGCCAACACAATCCCCAATGTTTGCCAACTACCTGAGGTTTCTTTTTATTTAACTAAAGTTTTTAGTCAAGTTTTTTTCAAAAAACTTGTGGGGTTCGGGGCAAGGCCCCGAGGTCTTAGGGCGGCCCCAATCTTATGCCCCGGCCCAGCCTAAAAAGGGGAGGTATACCCATGCAAATGCCCGGCGGAACGCGACTTGAGGTGAATCTCGACCTGCTTTATGAGAATACCGCAGCGCTTAAAACCATGGTGGCCCCGTCCGAAATTCTGGCTGTCATCAAGGGCGACGCCTATGGCCACGGTGCGGTTATGGTGGCACGCACGCTTTTATCCTGCGGCGTTTGGCGCTTTGGGTTGGCCCGGCTGTCCGAGGCTGTGTCGCTGCGCCGGCAGGGCGTCGGCGGCGAGATGATCATCATCGGGTATACAAGCCCTAAAGATATTGCCGTGCTGCTTGAGCACAACATCGTCCAAACCACCGTCGACCTTGACCATGCCCGGGCCCTCTCTGAGGCGGCCGTGGCGGCGGGGGGATGTCTGCCCGTCCATATCAAGATAGATACCGGCATGGGTCGCCTAGGAATAGACGCCCACTGCCCCGATGTGCTAAAGATGCTGTCCGAAATTTGCAGTCTGCCCGGCCTGAGGGTAGAGGGCTGCTTTACCCATCTCTCCTCGGCCGACGAGGGGAACGCCGATAGCGACGATTTTACCCGGGATCAGATTGCATTGTTTAATAAAGTTACCCGGGCCGCCCGTCAGGCCGGCCTTGACCTCGGGCTGCTGCACGCCTGCAACTCCAGCGGCACGCTGCGTTTTCCCGAAGCCCACTACCAGCTTGTGCGGCCGGCCTCGCTCATTTTGGGGCTGGATCCCATGCCCGCCCACTGTCCGGTGCCCCATCCCTTTGTGCCTGTGGGGGCCTTTGTCGCCGAGATTGCGCTGATAAAAACCCTTCCTGCCGGACGGGCCGTCAGCTATGGCCGGATATTTTACACCGCCCGGCCCAGCCGCATCGCCACGCTGCCTGTGGGCTACGCCGACGGTCTGCCCCGGGCCCTCTCTAACGGCGGCGAGGTGCTTATTCGGGGCCGCAGGGCACCCATTGTGGGGCGGGTGTGCATGGACCAGACCATGGTGGATGTTACCGATATTCCCGATGCGCAGTTGGGTGACCGGGTGACCTTGATGGGCCCGGACGGCACCGACCGCATCACCGCCACCGAGCTTGCGGTGCGCAGCGGCGGCGGGTATGTGGAGGTTGTCAGCCGCATTGGTCGGCGGGTGCCCATATGTTACATAAAAGAGGGCCGCATGGTGGCCATGCTCGATTATATGGCTGGCGGACTTAGCGTTTTTGAGGAGTGAGCCTGATGCAGCACCCATCCCATAACCCACAGGACGGCCCCTGCCTGCCGCAGGACGCCGCCTTATCTCCCGATACGGCCGCCGCTTCGCAGGATGCCGCCGGCGAAAAAAAGCCTGCGCATTCGGCCCGCACCCACAAAGCCACGGCCTTTATTTTTCTGTTTAATGCCCTGGGGGTGGCGGCGCTGGCCTGCGGTCTTTATTTTTTGGGTAAGAACGGCCAAGGCTGGCTGTATGCCCTGGCTCTGTCGCCGGTGGCGCTGCTTCAGATGGGGCTGTTTTGGGTGTTCTATCGGCTGTATCTAAGGGAGCGCTTGTAGGCGGAGTGGGGGCGAAGATGCGGCAGCCCCAAGCCCAAGCGCCAGCGTGTTGGCAGCTTTAAGACCTTAGGGGCTCTGCCCCTAAGACCCTGCCAAAGGGACTGAGCCCCTTTGGAATCCCCCAGTGTTTGCCAGTCTACCCTGCCTTGCGATGCGGGGGAAAGGTTTGGAAGGGGGGCGGCGAGCCCCCACTTCCATTTGAATAGCCCCGCCGCAGCGGACGCATTTTGCCTTGCAAAATGCGCAGGAAGGGCCATTGGCCCGACTTTGCCCCAAGGTCTTAGTGTGGTGCCCAAGGGCGTGGAGACTTTTCCCCAAAAGGGAGGGTGTGTTGTGGAAAACTGCGAGCTTTTGGCGCCGGGCATTGCCGTGTGCACCGACCCCCACCATCGGGTGAGCGCCGACGGTCTGTTGCTGGCCCGGTTTGCCACCTTGCGCCCCGGTATGCAGGTGGTAGACCTTTGCGCGGGAAATGGGCTGGTGGGCGCCGCCCTCTTTTCTCGGCCCTGTGCGCCCGATGCTCTTGTGGCGGTGGACATTGCCCCCGAAGCCTGTGCGCTGGCTCGGCAGACCGCCCAAAGTCCGGGCATCGAAGGGCGTATGCGGGTCATCGAGGCCGATGTTCTGGCCCTTGGGGAACTTATACCGCCCGGCTGGGCCGATTTGGTGGTGGTCAATCCGCCCTACTTTGCCATGGGCGGCGGAAAAGTACCCCCCAATCCCCGGCGGCGACTGGCCCGTACCGACGATGGCTGCCCTCTGCCCGAGCTGTGTTTGGCGGCATCCCGGCTGCTGCGCCCGGGCGGACGGCTTGCCCTCTGCCATCGCCCCGAGCGCCTTCTCCCCCTCACCGATGCCATGCATCAGGCGGGCATCACTCCAAAGCGTGCGGCGCTGGTGGCCCACACCCCCCGGCATAAACCTTTTTTGCTGCTCATAGAGGGCACCAAGGGCGGCCGCCCGGGGCTTATGTGGGAGGCGGGGCAGTTCATTTTGCAAACGGGCAATAAACCGGCATCAGCCTATAAAAGGAGCCATTATGCAAGGAAAACTCTACATTGTGGGTACCCCCATCGGCAATTTGGGGGATATGTCTCCCCGGGCGGTGGACACGCTGCGGACGGTGGACTTTATCGCCGCCGAGGACACCCGGGTTACCCTAAAGCTGCTGAATCACTTTGACATACACACCCCCATGCTGAGCGCCCACGCCCACAACGAACAGCGGCGTGGGCAGCAGATTGTGGCCCGCCTGCTGGCGGGGGAGAGCTGCGCACTGGTGACCGACGCCGGTATGCCCTGCATCTCCGACCCCGGTGGGCTGGTGGTGCAGGCCGCCGCCGAAGCCGGCATCGAGGTGGTTAGCATACCCGGGCCTTCGGCGGTAGTTGCGGCGCTGTCGGTGACGGGGCTGGACGCTGCGCGGTTTTGCTTTGAGGGATTTTTGTCCACGGCCAAGAGCCCCCGCCGTGCCCATCTGGACAGTCTTAAGCAGGAGCGGCGCACCATGGTGTTTTACGAAGCGCCCCACAAGCTGCGCCGTACCCTGGACGATTTGTTAGAGACGCTGGGCGACCGGCGGATTGCACTCTGCCGGGAGCTCACCAAGCGCCACGAGGAGGTGCTGCGCATGACTCTTTCCGAGGCGGTAGACTACTACGCCGACACCGCCCCCCGGGGGGAGTATGTGCTGGTTGTGGAGGGCGCTCCCGAACAAATGGCCGAGCCTATGAGCGAGGCGGCGGCGGTGGACTATGCCCGGCAACTGCTCTGCGAGGGCATGAGTCCGGCCGAGGCTGCAAAGCGCACTGCCCGGGACACCGGCGTGGCCCGTGGGGTCATCTATCGGGGGCTGGTGGATAAACAGGAGAGTTAGGGGAGGGCCCATAGGCCCTCCCTGCGCATTTTGCACCGCAAAATGCGTCCGCTGCGGCGGGGTTATCTCAATGGAAGTGGGGGCTCACCGCCCCTACCCATCTCCTCCGTATCGCAGCTTCAAGTTGGCTGCCAAATATCAAGGCTTGCCAAGGCGCTTAAGACCTCGAGGTTCCGCCCCAAACCCCGAAAGTTTTTTGTAAAAAACTTGACCAAAAACTTTAGATAATCCCGGGATTTTACCGCACCTTGTCAGACCGATTGCCGCTAACTGTGCTATAATATAGGCAAAGACTGCAAGGGAGGCATGGTTTATGAAACTGACCTGCTTTTATCAAAAGGGCAAGATCCATGTGGGCGTGGTGCTGCCTTGCGGCGGCATTCTTGACGCCACGGCAGCCGGTGTGGGCGGCAGCCTGATGGCCATCATCCGGGACTGGGCACTCTACCGGCCCCAACTGGTACGGCTCTGGCGGGACGAAACCTTGCCTGTGCTGCGCCCCGAGCAGCTCAACTTTGCGCCCCCGGCCGACGACCGGTCCAAGCTCATCTGCATCGGGCTTAACTACCGAGACCACATCGAGGAGACCCGGGGCCGCTTGGAGAGCACAGAACGGGCGCCTTATCCGGTGGTATTCTCCAAGTTTTCGGATGCGCTGACCGGCCACAAACAGGAGATTTTTCTGCCCACCCATCTTGAGGAGAGCTTCGACTACGAGGCCGAGCTGGTGGTGGTCATAGGCAAGGCCGGCTCCGAAATTGCCGAGGAGGACGCCATGGACCATGTGTTTGGCTACACCTGCGGCAACGACCTGACCATTCGGGACGCCCAAAAGCGCACCAGCCAGTGGCTCATTGGCAAAAGCTACCCCGGTTTTGCGCCGGTAGGGCCTTATATTGTCACGGCCGATGCGCTCGACCCCTTCGACCTCGAAATCACCTGCCGCCGGGGGGATAAAGTGGTGCAGCGGGCCTCCACGGCCGACATGATTTTTAAGCTGCCCGAGCTGATTAGCCATGTTTCCCGCTACATACCTTTGCGCCCGGGGGATCTGCTCTTTACCGGCACGCCCAGCGGCGTGATTTTAGGCTACCCCAAGGATGAGCGCCGCTGGCTGACCCCCGGCGAGACGGTAACCGTGGCCATCGAGGGCATTGGCGAGCTTACCAATACGCTGATTGGGCCGCAAGGTAATAGCTAAGACCTTGAGGCTGGCCCATGGGCCAGCCCCTGCGCATTTTGCGATGCAAAATGCGTCTGCTGCGGCGGGGTTATCCGTTCGCTGCGCTCACTCAATGCGAAGATGGGGGCTCACCGCCCTTACACATCTTCCCCACATCACAAAAAGCCCGCCTCCTTAGGAGGCGGGCTTTGGGGATTATATGGGGCGCTTAGCGCAAGGTGAACAGGATTTCGCCGGCGGCTACGGTCTTGCCGGCAGTGACGCTGACACTCTCGACGACGGCATCCCGGGGGGACACAATGTCGTTCTCCATCTTCATAGCCTCGAGCACCAGCAAAGTCTGGCCGGCCTTAACAGCCTGACCGGGAGCGATGTCCACCCGAACCACGGTGCCGGGCAGCGGGGACGGATAGCCCTCGGCGGCGGCCACGGGAGCGGCGGGTGCAGCGGGGGCGGCAGCCTGAGCGGCAGCCGGAGCAGCGGCCTGAGCGGCCGGAGCCTGAGCGGCAGCAGCCTGAGCGGCAGCACGGCCCTCAAGGAAGGCCTTGGCCTGAGCCGGGAAGGCCGCATAGGAGAGCACATCGGTGTCACGCTGGGCCAGTGCGCCCAGCTCGGCCTTGAGGGTGTCAAACTGCGGGGGAATGGTGTCGGCATAGCGGCCCTGCATAGGCTCCTTGCCCCGGAGAACCTTCTCTTTAAGCTCCTCGCTGATGGGGCCGGGGGTGCGGCCATACTCGCCGTTGAGATAGGCTCTAATCTCCTTAGAGACGGCCACATAGCGCTGACCCGCAAGCACATTGTTCACGGCCTGCGCACCGGTCATCTGGCTCATGGGGGTGACCAGCGGGGGATAACCCAGGTCGGCCCGCACTTTGGGGGTCTCGGCCAGTACCTCGGGCAGGCGGTCGATGGCGTTTTGGGCCTTCATCTGGGCAATCAGGTTAGAAAGCATACCGCCGGGGATCTGGTAGACCAGCGCATCGGTCTCGGTGCCCATCACATAGGGATCAAGGAGGCCCGACTCGATGGCGGCCTGCTTAACAGGGCGGAAGTGCTCGTTAATCTGGCGCACCACAGCATCGTCCAGGTCGATCTGGTAGCCGAGCTGGCGCAGGGCATAAGCCATGCTCTCGGTGGCGGGCTGGCTGGTGCCGCCCGACATGACGCTGATGGCCGTGTCGATGACATCGGCGCCGGCTTCCACGCCCTTAAGAAGGGTCATGGGGCCAAGGCCGGTGGTGGAGTGGGTGTGAATGACCACCGGGAGGTCGACGCTCTCCTTGATGGCCTTAACAAGGTCGTAGCACTCCTGCGGGCCCATGATGCCGCTCATGTCCTTAATGCAGATGGCGTCGGCACCCATGCCCTCGAGCTCTTTGGCCATGCTGGCAAATTTTTCAAGGGTGTGCACCGGCGAGAGGGTAAAGCAAAATGCGGCCTGAACATAGGCGCCGTGCTTTTTGCTCTCCTCAAGGGCCACACGCATATTGGTGATGTCGTTGAGGGCGTCGAAGATGCGGATGATGTCGATGCCGGTCTTTACGCTGTATTCGCAGAACTTGCGCACAATATCGTCGGCATAGGGCCGGTAACCCAGAATGTTCTGGCCCCTAAGCAGCATCTGAAGCTTAGTGTTGGGCACGGCTTTGCGGATATTTGCCAGACGCTCCCAGGGATCTTCGTTTAGGTAACGCAGGCAGGAGTCGAAGGTGGCGCCGCCCCAGCACTCCAGCGAGTTGTAGCCGGCTTTGTCCATGGTGGACAGGATGTTTTCAAAGTCCGAAAAGGGCATACGGGTTGCAATGAGGGATTGGTTGGCGTCCCGCAGCACGGTTTCGGTAATGCCGATTTTTCTCATGTTGGTGTACCTCCATCACTTATTTTTCGTGTTTATTCAGCCATTTGGCAGATAGCTTTAATTGAAGCCAAAATATGACTGTCACTCTTTCGTTTAATGATAACATTGCCTATATTCTTTTGCAATACTGTGGGAAAAACTCTCCACGCTTCGTAAAATCTGCACAAAAAACCCAGCGAGCGATGATGCAATATGCCCTTCATTAATATAAGTGCTTGAAAGAATTCCGTCAGTTGGGCAAAAATATCGCCTCCCTAAAGGGAGGCAGGCCCTAAATTTATGGCTCAAACAATGCGGTGCTCGACCTTGCTCGACTTATTTTGCCCGGTGCGCCAAAGCCCAAGTGGCGGCGGTATATCCGCTTTAAGTCGGCTGCCCGCCCGCCCCCGGCGAGGGTTCCCCACGCCAAAACCAACACAGTCCTCAGATGCTTGTCCCCCAACCTAACCCCTCTATACGGGGGAAAGGTTTGGAAGGGGGCGGCGAGCCCCCACTTCCATTTGAATAACCCCGCCGCAGCGGACGCATTTTGTGGTGCAAAATGCGCAGGGAGGGCCATGGGCCCGACCTCGCCCCAAGGTCTTAGGTCTCCAACCTCTACATCTCGGCGCCGGCGGCTACTTGGATGTCGGTCTCGTTCTCCACCGCAGCCTTTATGGCCATCTCAAAACCTTTGGCAATCAGCTCTAGGGGCATGGAGGCCGTGTTCTTTTTCTCTAACACCTGCTCGGGGATATAGGGCACATGAATAAATCCGCCCCGCTTTTGGCTGTATTTGGTGGCCAGCAAATGCAGGCAGCCGTACATAATATGATTGCACACATAGGTTCCGGCGGTGTTGGACACCTCAGCCGGCACGCCTGCCGTCTTCATGGCCGCCACCATGGCCTTAATGGGCACGGTGGCAAAATAGGCGGCCGGACCGCCCTCTACCGTGGGCACACCCTTGGGCTGATAGCCGGCGTTGTCGGGGATGCGGCCGTCGTCGCAGTTGATGGCGATGCGCTCCACGCTCATGTGGGTGCGTCCGCCGGCTTGACCGGTGCAGAGCACCACATCGGGGTCGTGCCTGGCAATCAGGGCGTCCAGCTCCTCGATGGCCAAACCGAACACCACCGACAGGTCGGCCTTAATCACCTCGGCTCCGGCAATGCTGTCGGGCAACAGCTTTACGGCCTCATAAGAGGGGTTGACCTTCTCGCCCCCAAAGGGCTGAAATCCTGTGATAAGTATTTTCATGGATGGCACTCCTTTCGATAAAGCAGCGGTGTGGTGCACGCAAAAGCGCATGCCTTGCTGTTAGTATACCCTCACGGCGGCCGGCGGGCAAGGGGATGTTTCATGTGAAACATTCTGTTGCTCACGGGCAAAGGCCCTTGTATAATACAGAAAAAATGCAGCAATCTATCCTATTAAAAGGAGGAACGAATATGGACGAGACACTCAAATGGGAGCTTGAGCGCATTCTTGGCAAGCTTGTGGGTCTAAAGGACGACCTCGAAGCGCTGCTCGAAGCCGAGCAGGCCGAGCTGGACGACCTTGAGGAGCTGCTCGACTTAGAGGACAGCGAACAGCCCACAACCTTCGGAGGCAGCATTGAGCAGGCACTGGCTGAGCTGGATGCGGCCATCTACACCCTCGAGATGGCTGTGCTCTAAAAGAGACGATATTGGCTAAAACTTACGCATTTTGCTTTGGGATAAGTCCTATAGATACCTTTTTAGTGGCCACAAGTCCCATGCGGCCGCCAATTTTGCCCGCCTCGCCCTTTCTCGGGCAATTTCCCCAAAAATGCCCGGCTGCCCTTTGAAAGGCGGGCGGGCTGTGTTATACTAACAAGTATTAAGCAAAAGGACGGGATTTGGGCATGGTCATTGCAGTTACCAACCAAAAGGGCGGCGTGGGCAAAACCACCACGGCGGTCAATTTGGCGGCTGCGCTCGGGGCAGAGGGAAAACGGGTTCTGCTTGTGGACGCCGACCCTCAGGGCAACGCCACCAGCGGCCTTGGGGTGGCCAAACAGCGGGTCAAGCTGTCTACCTACGAAGTGCTGTTGGGCGATACCACCGCCGCCGAAGCCGTCATCGACACCGGCTTTAAAAACCTCTTTCTGCTGCCCGGCGGCATTGCGCTGGCCGGCGCCGAAATCGAGCTGGTGGCGCTGACCGACCGGGTGAGTCGCCTGCGCTCGGCGCTGTCTACACTGCGGGAGGACTACGACTACATCCTTATCGACTGCCCGCCCTCGCTTGGGCTTATCACGCTAAACGCCCTTTCGGCGGCCGGCAGCGTGCTGATTCCCATCCAGTGCGAGTTTTTCGCCTTAGAGGGCCTCAGCCAGCTCATGACCACCGTGCGGCAGGTCAAGCGGCTGTATAATCCCCACATTCAAATCGAGGGGGTGCTGCTCACCATGTACGACGGGCGGCTCAACCTCACTTTGCAGGTGGTGGACGAAATTAAGCGCTTTTTCCCGAGAAAGGTGTTTAAAACCGTTATTCCCCGCAATGTGCGGCTGTCCGAGGCGCCCAGCTACGGCCAGCCCGCCCTTTACTTTGACCCTTCCAGCCGTGGAGCCAAGGCCTATTCGGAACTGGCCCGAGAGCTGATTAAAAATACCCGCTCTGCCGCCGCAAGGGCCGAGCTTTTGGAGGTGCAGTAGCATGGCAAAGCCCCGCAAGGGCGGCCTTGGCAAGGGCCTCGAGGCTCTGTTTATGGACAATCAGACCGATGCCGATACCCCCATCACCCTGCAGATAGAGGAGATTGAGCCCAACCGGGACCAGCCCCGCCGCAACTTTGACCCCGACAAGCTCGAGGAGCTTTCGGCCTCCATCGCCGAGCATGGCGTGATTACCCCGCTGCTGGTGCGGCCGCTTATGGGCGGACGGTACCAGATTGTGGCCGGCGAGCGCCGCTGGCGGGCTGCCCGCATGGCCGGTCTTACCGAGCTGCCGGTGGTGGTGCGCCAGCTCACCGACAGCCAGTGTATGCAGCTGGCGCTGGTAGAAAACCTGCAGCGGGACGACCTGAATCCTGTGGAGGAGGCCCGGGGCTACCAAAATCTTTTGGAGGAGCACAATCTGACCCAAGAGGAAATTGCCCGGTTTGTGGGCCGCTCTCGGCCGGCGGTGGCCAACGCCCTCAGGCTGCTCAGCCTGCCCGAGCCGGTGCTCGCGCATCTTGAGCAGGGCCGCCTGAGCGCCGGACACGCCCGGGCGCTGGTGACGCTGCCCGACGAGCAGGCCGCCGAGTCCGCCTTACAAATTATTAAACAGGGCCTTAGCGTGCGCCAAACCGAGGCGCTGGTCAAGCGGCTTACGGGCCAGCCCGGCAAACGATCACGGGGGCCGTCCTTCGGCAGGAGCTTCCTTAAAGAGGTTGAGCTCTCGCTCACCGAGAGCATGGGCCGAAAGGTGCGGGTGTCCCCCAAAGGAGCGGGCGGTACCCTCAGCCTGACCTTTACCTCGGAAGAGGATTTGCGCAACCTGATGCGCCAGCTTTGCCGGATGGACGGCGATCCCATCGCCTTGCCACCCCAGAGCCTTAAAAAAGGAGAATAACCGTTATGTTAGATATCAGACGCCTGCGTACCGAACCTGATTTGGTTAAAACCGCCATGAAAAACCGTGGCAAAGATCTTGACAGCGCCATCGACGAAATCATTGAGTTAGACGCTCAGCGCCGGGCCCTGAGCACCCAGGCCGACACCCTCAAGGCCGAGCAAAACCGTGGGAGCAAGGCCATTCCCGCCATGAAAAAGGCCGGCGAGGACACAGCCCCCCTCATGGAGCGAATGCGCCTTGTGGCCGACGAGGTCAAGGAGCTGGAGGGCCGCATGGCCGAGATAGACGCCCGCTTGAGCGAGCTGATGTACGGCCTGCCCAATGTGCCCCACGAGTCGGTACCCATCGGCTTGAGCGACACCGACAATGTGGAGGTGCGCCGCCACGGTCAGCCCACCGAGTTCCCCTACGAGCCCCGACCCCATTGGGAAATCGGCGCCGACCTTAAAATTCTTGACCCCGAAACGGCCGGCAAGGTGACCGGTGCCCGTTTTCACTTTTACTGGGGTCTGGGCGCCCGGCTGGAGCGGGCTGTGTATAACTACTTTTTAGACACCCATACCGCCCACGGCTACACCGAGGTTTTTCCGCCCTTTATAGCCAACAAGGCCTCCATGACCGGCACCGGGCAGCTGCCCAAGTTTGCCGAGGATATGTTTAAGTTAGAGGGGCTGGATTACTATCTCATCCCCACCGCCGAGGTGCCCGTGACCAACATCCACCGGGACGAAATCCTTGACGGAAACAGCCTGCCCCGCAGCTACTGCGCCTATTCGGCCTGCTTTAGGGCCGAGGCCGGCTCGGCCGGGCGGGACACCCGGGGGCTGGTGCGCCAGCATCAGTTTAACAAGGTGGAGCTGGTCAAGTTCGTCCGGCCCGACCAGAGCTATCAGGCACTCGAGGAGCTGACCGCCGACGCCGAGCGGGTGCTTCAGGGGCTGGGACTGCCCTACCGGGTGGTGGCCCTCTGCACCGGAGATTTGGGTGCAGCCAGCGCCAAAACCTACGACATCGAGGTCTGGATGCCCAGCTACAACCGCTATGTAGAGATTTCGAGCTGCTCTAACTTCGAGGATTATCAGTCCCGCCGCATGGCCATCCGCTATAAGGACTCCGCCGGCGACCGGGCACAGCTCCTGCACACCCTCAACGGTTCGGGCGTGGCCGTGGGCCGCACCGTGGCCGCCATCTTAGAAAACTATCAAAACGACGACGGCAGCGTCACCATACCCGAGGCCCTTGTTCCCTACATGGGCGGACACACCCGCATTACCCCATGAGTTTGCTGCCCCCGGGGGAGCGCTACGGCTTTGGGCGGCAGATGGAAATTCCCCCCTACGATTGCGACGCCGCCCGGCGCCTTCGGCTGTCGGCCGCACTGCGCTATGCCGAGGCCGTATCCACCGGGCATCTTGAGGCCCTGGGGATGGGCCACAGCCGGCTTTACGAGCGAGGCATTGTCTTTGTGCTGGTGGGGCAGGCGCTTAAAATCCATCGGCTGCCCGTCATGCTAGAGACCATTTGGGTCAAAACCAGCCCGGCCGCACAGGTGGGCGCCCGGCTTACCCGCGAGACGCTGCTTCAAAGCGCCGAGGGCCAACCTCTTATCGAGGTGCAGGCCGCCTGGGCCATGATTGATCCCCGGAGCCGCCGCCCCCTAAAGCCCTCGGTGCTGGCGCTGGATTTGCCCTTGCTGGAGGGTTGGCATCCCTTTATCAACCCCGCCCGGATGCGGATTGGCGAGGCCTCCACCCCCGTGATGGAGCAGACGGTTCGCTACTCCCATCTGGACCTCAACGGGCACATGAACAACACGGTCTATGCCGATTTGGTGCTCGATGCGCTGCCGCTTTCCGAGGTGATGACCCGCACCCCCCAGCGGCTGCTGCTCAAGATGCGCCGAGAGGCCTACCCCGGCGATGTGCTGCGTATCCGCCGGGATGCACTGCCCGACGGCTACCGCCTAAGCGGCCATATCGGCGCCCACACCTGCTTTGAAGCCGAGATGGGCTTTGACCGGACCCAATAAAAAAATCCCGCCCATTTGGGCGGGATTTTTATTGTTTCATGTGAAACAATTTGGGCAGGGGAGTGCTTAGCCTTTTAGCCGGGCAATCTCGGCCTGGAGCTCGGCGATGATGCCCAGACTGCTCTTGACCTGCTCGCAGAGGGAGGTCAGCTGTTCGTCTTCAATCTCGCCTTTGTCAAAGAGCCCTAAAATATGATTGCTGATGCTGAGCTTTAGAGCGCTGATGCGGTTGTTTTCTTCGTTAATCCGGCTGTTGAGCTTAGAAGTCTCGGCCAGCACCTGGGTTTTGTCGGCCACATTGTCCATTAGGCTGCCAAGTTTGTCAAACAGTGCCATCAATATCTCTCCTTTGCAGTAGGGTCATAAGTCCGTATCTTTATCATACTCAAGGCGGCATGGGTATTCAAGGGCATTTTGAGATTTTTCGCCAGCAGCTATGGTCATTTAGGATGCATACTCCATGCGGCCTAATAGCGCACCGGGATAGTAGTGGAGCAAAATATCCTCAAAGCTCTCGCCCTGCCGGGCCAGATAGTCGGCCCCGTATTGGGAGAGCCCCACACCGTGGCCGTAGCCGGTAGTGGTAAAGGTGAAGTTGCCGTCTGCAAAATCGATGAGGATGGCCGAGGAGCGCAAATCCAGCGCAAAGCGCAAAGCGCTGCCGCTGACCAGTTGGTCGCCCACCTGGGCCTCGAGGATGTAGCCCGAGGAGGAAAAGGTGGTGGGCACCATCCAGCCTTCGGGAGGGCCATCCAGCCGAATGCCCGGAAAAGCCTGCTCCAACGCCCGGCGCACGGCCTCCTCGGTCATGCGCACCTCGGTTTTATAGCCCGGCGATAGGGGGTCACCCACGCTTTCCACCGGAACCAAGTAGGGCAGGGGATTGGGCCAGACATTCTCGGCCGCCTCGGTCATGCCCACTGAGGAGGCGTGGTAGGCCGCTAAGATGGGCTGGCCCTCGTAGAGCAGCACATAATCGAGTGCCGTATCGGCCGCTTCGCAGATGCGCCCCCAATAGTAATCATAACGGGTGCCAAACAGGTTTTTGGCCTCTGATTCGGTGATAAAGCCCCGGCGATTTTTAGGGTCGGCCGAAAAATCGGCGCCGCCAATCTGGGCATCGGGGTTGTGGTGGGCGGCCTCGGCGCAGTAGAGAGCGTAGGTGTGGGCGCTCACAGCCTGTGCCTTGAGGGCCTCCATGTGGAAGGAGGCGGGCATCTCGGCCGCCAGCGCACCCCGCACATAGTCCCGCACCGAAATGGACTTAACCCGCTGGTCGGTAAGGTCGTAATAGCGAAAATGTGTGTCGGCCGGCAGCGTGAGAGAAGTAACGGGCGGGTCGGGGACTCCGGCGGGCTTTTGGGAGGGCGCTGCGGGGGGCGCACTACTGGACGGATAGGGCCAAGGCTCGGCGCTGCTTAGGGATTGGGTGGGCTGGGAAGTAGGCAGCACACCAAGTGGGGGCGGCCCCTCGCCGATGAGCACGGTAAGGGGAAGCAAAAATACGGCTGCCGAAAACAGCATGAGCATCAGCACCGGCGTACGCAGCGCCATATTAGGCACCTCCTAAGGCTTGGTTGGTTGGCTTGGGGAAACACTACCTTGGGGCGAGGTCGGCCCCAAAGGCCCTCCCTGCGCATTTTGCTGTGCAAAATGCGTCCGCTGCGGCGGGGTTATCTGTTCGCTGCGTTCACTCGACGGGAAGATGGAGGCTCACCGCCTTACACATCTCCCCCGTATCGCAAGGCAGGGTAGACTGGCAAACACAGGGGGATTCCAAAGGGGCTCAGTCCCTTTGGCGGGGTGTTAGGGGCAGGGCCCCTAAGGTCTTGAGCGTTAGCAAGCGCAGGAGAGGAGCGTATTGGGTAAAATTACCATTATTTGGGCGTCATCCTGTTGGTTTGTAAAGCCGCCCATGACCGTCCGGCGCCTGATTGATTGACAACGGTGCGCAGTTGCAATAAAATAAGAGGATGATGCGGCCCGGGGACTTGTCCCTATAAATTATGCGGGCCGCTATGGACTTAGAACAAGAAAGGGGGCCCACCATGACAGCACAGCGTGCCACCGCCGCCGGACTGTTCACGGGTCTGCTCTGTCAAACCGTCTACCGGTTAATGTTTATCGACACGGCCACCGGCTTTTTAGAATGTCTGCCTCCACTGCGGTATCTCTATTACCTGTTGATGGGCCTGTCGGTGCTGCTTGCGGCGGTGAGCATCCTGCGTTTTAAGCCGCCTGCGGACCCGGTGTCCCACGGGGGCGTGCGCAGTCAGCTTTTGGTGATGGCCGTGGGTGTGACGGCCATGGTATTAGGCTGCAAGATGGCCGCCGAGGCGGTGCTGCTGCTGAGGGATGTTCAAATTCCCATTGCTACCCGTATTTCCAAGACCATAGGAGCGCCCATTACGCTGGCGGGGGGAGCGGCGCTGGCCTATGCGGGCTACGACTACACCAGCCTGCATCACCGACAGAAAAAGGCCGGATTTGCTTTGCTGGGCGCCGCCATGCAAACCTATCAGCTGCTCTACCGCTTTCCCGAATTGCTGGAGGTGACCACCGCCCCGGCCCAGACCATCGAGCTGCTCTATTTGCTCTGTGCAGCGCCCTTTATGCTGTTTTGGGCCCGCACTCTGTCGGGCGAGGCCACTTTGGCCCAAAACCGTCTAACCTATCTGGCCGCTGCGCCCACGGCCATTTTGGGACTGAGCTATTTATGCGCCGAGATGGTGGCCCGCTTTTTGCTGGGCGATGTGCTGGCCATGTCCGAGCTGCCCAAGCTGTCCTGCGGGCTGATGCTGTTTGTCAGCCTGATGGCGCTGGATTTTGTGTTGACATCGGGACGGGCCGAGCAGCCCGAGCATTAGCCGGAAAAAATAAAGACCCCCGCCCAATGTTGGGCAGGGGTGCCGTGGGGCTGCCGGCGGCAGAGGGGCGGGTGTTAGTACCACGCCTTCCAAACGGCTATGCAGATGGCGGCCACCACCAACACCGTTGCCAGCACAACGCCGCCCCAGGTTGCGACGGGTAATGCCATGGTTATCCCTCCTGTAGTTTGCATATAACTTAGTATAGCAAATACGCCGGGTGTCCGCAATTACAATTCTCCCTTGCCAAGGCGGCGGCCGGACATTATAATGAGCAAGGTGCCCCCCGCCGGGGGAGCACAGCGCCGGGGTGTAGCGCAGCTGGTAGCGCGCCTGCTTTGGGAGCAGGATGCCGCAGGTTCGAATCCTGTCACTCCGACCATCGGCCCTAAGGCCGGACATAGGTTGCGCATCAAGGTGGTGCGCAACCTTTTCTTTTATATCCGCACATAAACAGAGCTTTGTGCGGCCTTCCCAACAAAAGTCGGCCCGAACCCGGCCACCGGACGCACCACCGTAACGGGAAGCAAGGCGCTTTTAGCCGCAGCCCCACGGCATTTTTTGGCCCAATCTGCTGCAACTCTTGCTCAAAAGCGCGGCCGGATATGGTGCATAGCCGCCCTTTGCATTGTTGTTCCAAAAGCTTGAAAACAGTGGCAATATCTGCTAATATATAGGCAGTTCCAACAAATACCGTTCAACACACCAACAACCAAATAAAAGGAAGGTGCTGTGCAATGGCAAAATTCGTCATCAGAGAGACCAAAACCGGCGTCAAGTTCGACCTTAAGGCTTCCAACGGTGAAACCATTGCTACTTCCGAGGTCTATAAGTCCGAGGCGTCCTGCAAAAACGGCATCGAGAGTGTGCGCACCAATGCGCCCATCGCCGCTGTGGAGGACCAGACCATCGAGGGTTTTGAGCAGCAAAAGCACCCCAAATTCGAGCTCTATACCGACAAGGCCGGGGAGACCCGTTTTCGGCTAAAGGCCCGCAACGGCGAAATTATCGCCGTATCCGAGGGCTATAAGAGCAAAGCAAGCGCCCGAAACGGCATCGAGAGCGTGCGCAAAAATGCGCCCGACGCCACGGTAGAAAAAGTCGAGGGCTAAACCCAATAGGGCCCATTCCTCCCCCCCATGCGCTTTGCGTGGGGGGACAGATTTTATAAAAGGAGCGAGGCTATGCTATTTAAAGACAAGGTTGCGGTGGTCACCGGCGGCGCATCGGGCATTGGCCGGTGCATCTGCGAGGCCTTTGCGCAGGCGGGGGCCAAGGTCTGCATCATCGACCGGGTGGACAACCCCTATTTTGTGGGGGACATCGGCGACGAGGCCACGCTGAACCGCTTTGCCCGGCAGGTTATCGAGCAGGAGGGCCACATCGACTACCTCATCAACAAC
This sequence comes from Ruminococcaceae bacterium UBA1404, assembly GCA_002305075.1. Taxonomy (GTDB): domain Bacteria; phylum Bacillota; class Clostridia; order Oscillospirales; family Ruminococcaceae; genus UBA1404. The sequence continues at coordinate 28,058 of DBQC01000014.1, forward strand.
GCCCCGCCCCTCTACAAAGGCATAGACAGCTGCGGATACGAGGAGTTTAACCATGCGCTGCGGGTGGGGGTAACGGCACCCTTTTATCTCACTAAGCTGTTTTTGCCCCATTTTGCAAAGGGAGCGGCTGTGGTGAACATCTCATCGAGCCGCGACCGTATGAGCCAGCCCCAGTCGGAGAGTTATACCGCCGCCAAGGGCGCCATTTCCGCGCTGACCCATGCGCTGGCCGTCAGCTTAAGCGGAAGGGTGCGGGTCAACGCCATTTCCCCGGGCTGGATAGACACCGCCGGCCACACCTACAACGGCCCCGACGCTCTGCAGCACCCGGTCGGCCGGGTGGGTGTGCCTCGGGACATCGCCGAGATGGTGCTGTTTCTCTGCTCGGATAAGGCCGGATTTATCACCGGCGAGAACATCTGTATCGACGGCGGCATGACACGCCTGATGATTTACCATGGTGACCACGGATGGTCGCTCGATGTGTCGGGCTGATGCCCAAAAAGGCCGGCGAGATGTGTCCGCCGGCCTTATCTGTTCTCGGGGTGGCCGCAAACTTGTCCCGGACCGGTCTAAGCCTGCGCCGGTGCGCATCACCGTGATGGGATAAAAGGCACTTGTGCCCCACAGCCTTGCCACCCCTCGGCGGGGCGTCCGGCGGGCAGGGGGAGTGCGCCATCGGTACGGCTTCTTTTTGCGTGTTGCCCCTTTTGGTGCAAGTGCCTAAACTGCCCCCATGCTCTTGACAAAGCCGGGGGGAGGGCGTATCGTTTTGATGGTGCGCCCCATTTCTTGGACTAAAAGGCTAAAATGCGCCGGGCGGCGGGGGCGGCTGCCCGGGAACAGGAGAGCAGACAATGAAGGCATTTCTTAAAAGAAAGGACATCGAAATCTCCTGGCGTCGCTACGGCATCGACGCCATGGGCGCCATGGCGCAGGGGCTGTTTTGCTCGCTGCTTATCGGCACCATCATCAACACGGTGGGCACCCAGCTTGGCATCGGCTTTTTAACCCGCCCGGTGGCCGAGATTGCCGGCGAGCGCTACACAGTGGGGGGGCTGGCTTCGGCTATGAGCGGCCCTGCTATGGCGGTGGCCATCGGCTATGCGCTGCGCTGTCCGCCTTTGGTGCTGTTTTCGCTCGTTACGGTGGGACTGGCCTCCAATGCCTTAGGCGGGGCCGGAGGGCCGCTGGCCGTGCTCTTTGTGGCCGTGGTGGCCGCCGAGCTGGGCAAGGCCGTAAGCAAGGAGACCAAAATCGATATCCTCGTCACGCCGCTGATCACCATTGGCACGGGCATTGCGCTGTCGGCCTGGTGGGCGCCGCCCATTGGCAAGGCGGCCTCGGCGGTGGGCTATGTCATCATGTGGGCCACCGAAGCCCAGCCCTTTATCATGGGCATTGTGGTGTCGGTGGTGGTGGGCATTGCCCTCACGCTGCCCATCTCCTCGGCGGCCATTTGCGCAGCGCTGGGCCTCACCGGTCTGGCCGGCGGGGCGGCTCTGGCCGGATGCTGCGCCAACATGGTGGGCTTTGCCGTGCTGAGCTTTCCCGAAAACCGCTGGGGCGGCCTGATTAGCCAGGGGATTGGCACCTCCATGCTGCAGATGGGCAACATCGTCAAAAAGCCGGTCATCTGGCTGCCAGCCATCATCGCCAGTGCCATCACCGGCCCCATTGCCACCTGCGTGTTTAAGCTGGAGCAAAACGGCGCAGCGCTGGCCTCGGGCATGGGAACCTGCGGCCTGGTGGGGCCCATAGGGGTCTACTCGGGCTGGACGGCCGATATTGCCTCGGGCGCCAAGGCCGCCATCACAGGCTTTGACTGGCTGGGTCTTGTGCTGATTTCGGTTGTGCTGCCGGCGGTACTCTGCTATGGGCTGGGGATTGTTTTCCGCCGCATGGGCTGGATTGGCGGGGACGACCTCAAGCTGGACTGATTGGCACTTTCTTTACATGGAAACCGCCCCGCCGGAGTATCCGGCGGGGCGGCGCTGTTTAGGCGTGTGACTGCTCCCCGTGGGGCCGCAGGGCGGCGCCCACCGCCGTGGCGTAGACGGCCTTTGGGGGAATGATAAAGCGCACGCCGTGCAGGTCGGTGATGGTCCCGAGAATCTGCTCGGCCTGGGGCAGCGTGGCCAGCGTGCCAGTGAGCACAAAGTCCCGCAGACTGTCGCCCCGGGCGGCAAAGGCGGCCAGCATACCCACGGTTTGTAAAATCATGTTGAGGATGCCGGCGGCATAGTCGGCCTCGGTGGCGGTGCTTTTAATCCGGCCAAAGTTGGCGGCGGTTAGGTCGGCGGGCAGCGCGTGGCTTTCGTTGCGCATAATCTGCCCGATGGAGAGGTCGACATTTTGGGTCTGACCCCGGTCGGCCAGCTCCAATATGGCCGAGATGTCCTCCTTGCCCAGCAAAATGGAGCCCAGCCCTACCAGCGTGCCGCCCCCCACGCCCGAGCCGCCGATGTGCGAAACGCCGTCCTTGTCGGCCCGCACAAAGGCCGTGCCGGTGCCCATGCTCACCACATAGGCCGCCTTAAGGCCCGAGAGATAAAGCCCGCCGTAGCCGATGGCCTGAAACTCGTCCACCTTAAAGGTGGGGATGTCGAACACATTTTCCTCAAACTGCGCCGAGCCCACGCCGGTGAGCATAACCCTCGATATGTCGCTGGCCAACAGGCGTTGGGCCCGCATAAAATGGCCCACCGCACCGTACATGGAGGTCACCGGGTCGTCGGCCTTAACCCGAAGGGTGCCAATCAGCTCACCTGCGGGGTTAAAACCCACAATCTTGGTGGTCGAGCCACCCACATCCACGCCTAAGATCATCACAAATCCTCCCCTTAGGCCCTTTTGCCTATCATAACCCGCACCGCTCTGCAGACCGCCGAGGCCGCCATGGCGCAGACGATGGCCTCGGGGATGCCGCTGGTTAAGATGGTGCTGCCAATCAGAATCAGCATGGTGCTGCCGGCCAGCGAGCTGTAGGTCCCGCCAAAAAACAGCCAGATGCCCCCCATCACGCCGAGGGTGTTGGTCAGGCTGCCCAGCGCCGCACTGGCTGCATAGCCGAGCATCTCCCGCCGGGGCAGGGCACGGGTCAGCGCTTTATGGCTCAGCCCGGCCAGAGTGCCGGTTAAAATTCTTGGCACAAAGCAGATAATTAGGCTGCCTATATTGCCCGAAAACTCGCCCATCTGATAAAAGGGGGTGAAAATAAAGGCCACCAGCGGGTTGGGGGGCATAAAGGTCCAGACCATCAGGCTAAACAGCCCCGCAAAGGCCCCCATGAGGCTGCCCGCCCCGGGGCCCAGCAAGATGGCCGTGATGACCACGGGCACCATGGCCAGCGTGGCTACAATGGGCCCAAAAGCCGGCAGAGAACCCAGTGGTGTAAAGCAAAACAGCGCTTCGAGCGCCAGCAATATGCCAAACTGTGTAAGAAAGAGCGCGCTATCGCGTTTCATTGGTAAAACTCCTTTATCCGACGAGGGCCGTAAAGAGGCCCCTATGGCTAATATCCCCCAAAAGCCGTCCGGCAACCCGCAGCGGCGCCGCAGCCCGGCAGACACAGCCTTTAATGCCACTAAATGTACGGCAAATGGCGGCTTTTGTCAATGCCTTTGGAAAAAGGCACACAAAGCCCACCGACATAAAGGGCCGGGCTTTTGTGTTTAGGCGGGCGGGGGATTGCCCATTCTATGCATGGCCCACCAAGCACCTTTTGGTAAAATAGCCACAGCAAATTGTATGCGCTGCAGCGCAATGGAGGTCGAGCTTATGGAGTTTAACTGGACGGGCATATGGGTGGCGGTTTTTTCGTATGTTATCATCGGCATTTTCCACCCCCTTGTGATTAAGGCCCACTACCACTTTACCGAGAATATTTGGCCGGTGTTTTTGGTCAGCGGTGTGCTGCTGCTGGGCGGCTCGCTCTTTGTGCCGGTCACAGCGTCTATTTTGTTTAGCATAACCGGTGCGGCCTGCCTGTGGAGCATTCGGGAGCTAAAGGAGCAGACCGAGCGGGTAGAAAAGGGCTGGTCGCCCAAAAATCCTAAGCACAGCCACAAAAGCGTCTAAAAAACGCCTATGGGCAGAGCAAAAACCGGCGGCCTATTGGCCGCCGGTTTTTCTTTTTGGGATTATTTTGATTTATCCAGCACAAGCTGGCCCTTTTTGATAACCCGTTCCACCAGATTGACCCCGGTGTGATAGGGCAAAAAGTGAATGGACGGATACTTTAGCATAATGATGTCGGCCTGTTTGCCCACCTCGATGCTGCCCACCCGGTCGGCCCGACCTACGGCGGCTGCGGCGTTGAGGGTGAGGGCGGTGATGACCTCCTCCACCGAGAGGCCCATATACAGGCAGCTCAGGGCAATCAGCAGCGGCACCGAATGGGTAAAGCAGCTGCCGGGATTGAGGTCGGTGGCGATGGCAATGGCCATGCCCTGGTCGATCATATAGCGGGCACGGGCAAAGTCCTCTTTCAGGCAGAAGGCGGTGGCGGGCAGCACCGTGCCGATAACCCCGGCCCGGGCCATGTCCGCAATGCCCTGGTCGGACGCTTTGAGCAGGTGGTCGGCACTGACGGCGCCCACCTCGGCGGCCAGCTCGGCACCGCCCAGCTGCACCATCTCATCGGCGTGCATTTTAAGTTTAAAGCCCATCTCCCGTGCGCGGTTTAGATAGTAGCGCGAATCCTCGATGGAGAACACATTGTTTTCGGTAAAGATGTCCACAAATTCGGCCAGACCTTCGGCCTTGACGGTGGGCATCACATCATCGAGCAGCCAGTCGAGGAAGGCACGCTCCTTGCCCTTATGCTCGGGCAGCACACTGTGGGCGCCCATAAAGGTGGGCACAAGTTCCACGGGCTGGCGGTCATTTAGCTCCCGCATGGCCCGCAGCTGCCTAAGCTCGGTGTCTTTATCGAGGCCGTAGCCGCTCTTGGATTCCACTGTGGTCACGCCATACTCCAGCATACCGGACAGGCGGTCCATACCAGCGGCGATAAGCTCCTCGTCGGTGGCGTTACGGGTCATGGAGACCGAGGCATTGATGCCGCCGCCCCGCTCCATAATGGAGAGATAGCTGTCGCCCCGCAGCCGCCAGGAAAACTCGTCGGCCCGGTAGCCGCCAAAGACCAGGTGGGTGTGGCTGTCTACAAAGCCGGGTAAAACGGCCTTGCCGGTGGCGTCTATGCGCAAGCAGTCGGCGCCCTTATAGCGCTCTTGCAGCTCGGCCGAGGGGCCCACCGCCTCGATGGTGTCGCCGACAATAAAGACAGCGCCGTTTTTAATCAGCCCGATGTCGGCCATGTTTGCCCCGCTTTTGGGGGCAGCCCCGGCGCTGGTGACCAGCTCCGGGGCGTTATAAATCAGCGTCTTTTTCATGGGTCTATACCCCCTGTGGCTTACTTTTTGAACTCGGTGTAGGCCTTTTCAATCATCTCGTCCGAGGCGATAAAGGGCAGCGTGATGGCGTCCTGTCCCTCGCGGATCTGGTTGTACTCGACCACGGTCTCGATGGAGTGCTCGCACCGAGCCCAGCTGCGGCGAGCCACACCGATCATGACATCCCAGGGCATGGCGGCGCGCAGAATTTCGTCCACACGGTCGCTGCCGTCGAGCACCATGCCAAAGCCGCCGTTGATAGACCGGCTGATACCCACGCCACCGCCGTTGTGCAGCGCCACAAGGCTCATGCCCCGGGCGGCGTTGCCGGCGTAGCACTGCACAGCCATGTCGGCCGTGATGTTGCTGCCGTCGTAGATGTTGGAGGTCTCTCTGAAGGGCGAGTCGGTGCCGCCGGTGTCGTGGTGGTCACGGCCCAGCATGACGGGGCCAATTTCGCCTTTGCGCACCATGTCGTTAAACTTCAGGGCAATATCTCTGCGGCCAAGGGCATCCTGGTAGAGAATGCGGCACTGGGTGCCCACCACCAGCTTGTTCTTCTCGGCATCGCGAATCCAGATATAGTTGTCGCGGTCCTGTCCACGGCGGTTGGGGTCAATCAGGCTCATGGCGGCCTGGTCGGTCTTTCTCAGGTCCTCGGGGTCGCCCGACAGGCAGCACCAGCGGAAGGGACCGTAGCCGTAGTCAAAGAGCATGGGGCCCATGATGTCCTCAACATAGGAGGGGAAGATAAAGCCTTCGCTGGTGTCCACGCCGTTTTTGGCGATGTCCTTGGCGCCGGCATCGAACACCGACTTCATAAAGGCGTTGCCGTAGTCGAAGAAGTAGGTGCCCCGCTCCACGAGTGTTTTAATCAGATGATAGTGATGGATAAGGGTCTTGTTGACCAGCGCCCTAAAGCCCTCTTTGTCGTTCTGGAGCATCTCGGTGCGCTGCTCAAAGGTCAGGCCCTGCGGGCAGTAGCCGCCGTCGTA